>JAHREJ010000010.1 GCA_021733645.1 Bacillus subtilis subsp. subtilis
CCTTGTACTTGTTGTGGAAGGCCGACAGCGTCGAAGTGGGCAGCAAGATGGCCTTCCTCGACCAACGCCTGTTCCTGAATCTGTCGGCCTTCCACAACAAGTACAAGGACATCCAGCTGTCGGTGTTCACCGGCATTGATACCAATGGCGATGGCATTGATGACGCGTTCTTCGGCGACTTCACCAATGCCGGCTCCGGCACCGTCAACGGCCTGGAGATCGAGTACCAGTACCTGCCCACCCAGCACTGGCTGATCTCCGGCAACCTGGCCTGGCTGGACACCCAGTATGACGAGTACATGGATCGCGGCATCAACGTCGCCGACCGCATGAAGTTCACCAACGCACCGAAGTTTTCCGGCGCATTGAACGTGGAGTACCGCACCGAGCTGGCCAGGGCCGGCAACCTGTCGGCACGGGTGAGCTACAGCTACCAGAGCGAAGTGTGGCCGACCACCGACCTGAGCCCGGTGATCCGCCAGGAGGGCTATGGGCTGGTCAATGCCGGTGTGATCTGGGCGCTGGATGACGCCTGGACCTTCTCGTTGCAGGGCACCAACCTGGCCGACAAGGAGTACCGCACTACCGGTTACAACATTCCGGCGGTTGGTACGCTGATTGGTTTCTACGGTCCCCCGCGCCAATATAGTCTCAGCGTCCGTTACGATTTCTAGGAAGCACCTGCATGACGCCGTCTTACGATGATCTGTACTGGAACAGTGACGATGGCCTGCGCCTGCACGCGCGCGACCATGCACCGGCGGCGGGGCAATCGCCCCGCGGCACGGTGGTCTGCATCCCGGGCTTGACCCGCAATGGCGCCGACTTCGATGCGCTTGCCGACGCGCTGACCGCCGTTGGCTGGCGGGTGATCGCCGTCGACCTGCGCGGGCGTGCCGGTTCCGCGCGTGCGCCGGACCCGTCCGGTTACAACCCGCGCGCCTATGCCGACGACATGGCGGCCCTGCTACGGTCGCAGTACATCGACAAGGCGGTGTTCGTCGGCACCTCGCTGGGCGTACTGGTCACCATCACCCTGGCCTCCCGCGCGCCCGGACTGATCGCCGCAGCGGTGCTCAACGATGCCGGCCCCAAGGTGCCGCGCGAAGCCCTGGCGCGGATAGGCAAGTATGCCGGCAAGCCGGTCCCACCGATGGATCAGGCGCAGGCCACGGCCTATGTGGAATCCATCGGCAAGGCCGCGTTCCCGCGCTTCACCGCCGAAGACTGGCGGGCGATGGCCTCACGTACCTTCCGCCCGCGCGGCGACGGGCTGCTGGAACTGGACTACGATCCAGCCGTGATCCGCACCACCCGGCCGTGGGTGCTGTGGCTGCTGCGCCCGGTGCTGTGGCGCGCGGTGCGCGGGCTGACCGCACGGGTGCCGGTGCTGGTGGTGCGCGGGGCGTTGTCGGACATCCTGCCTGCCGATGTTGCACGGAAGATGGCGGCGACATCGGCCAGCGCCAGCCTGGTCGAAGTGCCGGAGGTGGGTCATGCCCCCACCTTGTCCGAGCCTGCGGCACGTGACGCGATCCTGGCACTGCTGGAGCGCGTGCGATGAGCACCGCCACGACAATCACCGAGCTGCCTGCCGCCCTGCAGGGCTTGCGGCAGTGGGCGGCGACCGAGCGGCTTGGCGACAGCACCCACATCGCGCAATCGCGCATTGATGCCTTCGCAGACGCCACCGGTGACCACAACTGGATCCACGTCGATCCCGTCCGGGCCCAGGCCGGGTTGCCAGGCGGGCAGACCATCGCGCACGGTTTCCTGCTGCTCTCCCTTACCGTGGAGGCGGATGTGGCAGCCCTGGCCACGTTCCCCGGCATCGCCCACGTGCTGAACTACGGCTTGAACAAGGTCCGCTTTCTGGCACCGGTGCCCAGCGGTGCCGAGGTCCGGGTGCGCTCGCGGCTGGTGTCACTGGAAGCACGCCACCCCGGGCAATGGCTGCTGACCCAGCACAAGGCCGTGGAAGTGATCCCCGGTGGCGAGGTGGCACTGGTGGCCGAGCAGCTGTCGCTTATCGTGACGGCCGCCTAGCGCCGCTCCACCCCGCAGCGCATGCCCGACCGGCTGCGGTTCTCTCTACACTGGAGCGATGTTGACGCCTTCCATCGTCCTGTTCGCCTGCATCGCGTGGACCGTGCTGCTGTTCGGCGTCGCCCTGTGGGGCGAGCGCCAGGGGCATCGCCTGTCCAAGGTCTGGCCAGCCATCTACGCGCTGTCATTGGGCGTGCACTGCACGGCATGGACCTATTACGGCGCCGCCTCCCAAGGCGTGCAGTGGGGCTTTCCGATCCCGCCGACACTGATCGGCATGGCGCTGATCTTTGCCTGCGGCCTGCCGTTCCTGGCCCGGCTTGGACGACTGGCCAAGCAGCACAACAGCGCCACCATCGCCGATCTGGTGGTCGCGCGGCTGCGGACCGATCAGGGGCTGGGCGCCACCATCACCCTGGTTGCACTGTTTGGCATCATTCCTTACATCGCGCTGCAGCTCAAAGCCGTCAGCCAGGGCCTGGGCGCATTGCTGGGTGATCAGTTCGCACCCGTTGGGTGGCAGCTGGACATGTCGTTCTGGTTCGCGCTGACGATGGCGGCGTTCACCATGCTGTTCGGTGCGCGCAAGGCATCGGCCACCGAGCACAATCGCGGCATCGTGGTCGCGCTGGGCCTGGAATCGCTGTTGAAACTGGCAGCGCTGCTGGCCATCGGCCTGTATGCCGGGGTATCGGTGCACCAGGCAGGCACGCCCCTGCTTGAGAAGATGGCGCACCTGCCGCCGCCGGCCGTCATCCCGGATTTCCTTACCATGGTGGCGCTCGGTGCGATGGCCGCGTTCACCCTGCCCCATCAGTTCCACGTGGGCGTGGTCGAACTGCGCCAGCCGTCGGACCTGAAGACGGCGCGCTGGCTGTTTCCGCTCTACCTGTTGTTGATCGGCCTGCCGTCGGTGCCGATGGCGCTGTCCGGTGCTGCACAGCTGCCGGCTTCGGTGTCGCCGGACCTGTATGTGCTGGCCCTGCCGCTGGAACGCGGCCACCATTTGTTGGGGCTGCTTGCGTACCTGGGCAGCCTGAGTGCAGCCACCGGGATGATGATCCTGTCCGGGCTGACCTTGTCGATCATGCTCGGCAACCACGGTGTGGGCTCACGCCTGCTGGGCGGTGTCGACCGTTTCGACAGCGGCGCCGACCTGCGTCCGCGCGTGCTCGCATTCCGTCGCGCCGGCATCCTCGCCGTCTTCTTGATGTCGTGGCTGTACAGCCGTGCGATGAGCGGTACCGAGGCACTCAGCGATTTCGGCCTGATGTCGTTCACCGCGCTATCGCAACTGGCACCGGCGGTCCTGCTGGCGGTGTATCGCCCGCGCACGCCCTCCCCGGCCATCATCGCCGGCATCGTGCTCGGGTCACTGGTCTGGCTGTGGCTGGTGTTGCTGCCGATGGTGATTCCGGCTCCGGGGCCCCTGGCCAGCCCCGATGGGCTGCACTGGTTGGCGATGTTCTCGCTGCGCATGCAGCCGGGTCATATCGCCATCAGCATGGGGGCCAGCCTGGCGGTCAACCTGGTGACCGTTGTACTGGTGTCGCGTGCGGTGCGTCCCTCGATGCCACGGCAGCGCGACGCGGTGGCCGCAGCGTCGATGCGCAAGACGGCCGGTCGCTTCCTCGGCCAGGAACGGGCACGGCAGCTGATGGACGGACACGCCGGACAGATGCTCGATGACGACCGGGTCACTGCCATCGAACGTGAGCTGACCGCCGTGGTGGGTGCGGGCATGGCGCGGCTGCTGGTGGAGGCCGCGCGCGATGGCGGCGCCGCGCCGCTGGAGGCCGTCACCCGCGCCGTCGGCGAAGCCACCCAGGTGCTGCGCTTCAACCAGCGCCTGCTGGAAGCCGCGCTGGAGAACATGAGCCAGGGCATCAGCGTGGTCGACGCCCACTTGCAGCTGGTGGCCTGGAACAGCCGTTATGCCGCGCTGTTCAAATTCCCGCCGGCGCTGCTGCAGGTGGGGCAGCCGGTGGCGCACCTGACGGCGTGGGCATTGGGACAACTGAAGATCGGGGATGGCCCCGGCGACACCCCCGACAAGGCATTGCAGCGCCGCGTGGTGCACATGCGGCGCGGCACCCCGCATCTGTCCGAGCGGGTGTTCCCCGACGACACCATCGTCGAAATCCGCGGCAACCCGATGCCGGGGGGCGGCTACGTGGCCACGTTCACCGATGTCACCGCATTCCGCCGGGCCGAGGACGCACTCAAGCGCAGCAACGAAACCCTGGAACGCCGCGTGCAGGACCGCACGGCCAGGCTGGAGCAGGCCGTGCACGAGGCCGAACGGGCCAACGTGGCCAAGACCCGCTTCCTGACGGCGGTCGGCCACGACCTGATCCAGCCCTTGCATGCCGCGCAGTTGCTGACCGATGCCATGTCCCAGCACATCGAATCGGCGTTCCTGCACAGTTTCCTGCGCCAGATCCGTGGCGCCCTGGACTCCACCGATGACCTGCTGTCGGGTCTGCTGGATATTTCGCGGCTGGAAGCCGGCGGCCTGGTTGCCGATCCGCGCCCGTTCGCGCTGTCCAGCGTGCTGGATCCGCTGGCGCAGGAGTTCGCGGTGCTGGCAGCCGCGCACGGCCTGCAGTTCCGCTACGTGCACACCCATGCCTGGGTACACAGCGACCCGTTGCTGCTGCGCCGCGTGCTGCAGAACTTCCTGGCCAATGCCATCCGCTACACCCGCCGTGGCGGCGTGGTGCTGGGCGTGCGTCGCCAAGGCTCCACGTTGTCCATTGGCGTGCATGACACCGGCCCCGGCATCGCCCCGGCGCAGCAGGCCATCGTGTTCGAGGAATTCCACCGCGGCGACCGCAGCAATGGCCAGGGCCTGGGTCTTGGCCTGACCATCGCGCACCGCATTGCCGACCTGCTGCATGCACCGCTGGAGCTGCATAGCGTGCTCGATCGCGGCTCGGCCTTCTCCATCACCGTGGCGCGGGCAATGCCGCCCCCGACCTCACGCACGGTGCCCCCGGCCGGCGCCAACAGCACCATCCGGGGCATCCGCGTGCTGGTGGTCGACAACGATCCCGATGCGTTGGAGGCCATGCGACAGATGCTGCTTTCGTGGGGCTGCGAGGTCATCGCAGTGCGTGACGCCAGTGCGATCGGTGCGTCGGCACACGAGGCGGCATTGTGGTTGTTCGACTTCCATCTTGACGATGGCGATACGGGTGTTGCGCTTTGGCAGCGCCTTGTTGCCGATCATGGGCAGCGGCCGACGGTGATTCTGAGCGCCGATACCGGCAGTGTGACGCGCGAGGCGGTGCGCGAGGTGGGGCTGTCGTTGCTGAACAAGCCCTTCAAGCCGTTGGCGCTGCGCTGGGCGATCAACCATCTGCTGGCAGCGCCCAGCACGGCAGAATCCTGAGCAGGCACTGCGCCCGGCCGCCCCGCAGCTGCGGCGGATCAGGCGTCGTGCACCGCTTCAATCTGCCGGGAAGGGTCGGCCAAACCCATTTCATGCAGCACGCGGATGGCCTGCGCACGGTTGCGCACCCCCAGCCGGCCCATGATGCGGGTCATATGCGCCTTGACCGTGCGCAACTGCACGCCCAGGCGGTCGGCGATCTGCTTGTTGAGAAGCCCTTCGGCCACCAGGCTCAGCACCTTGTACTGATGCGCTGACAGGCTGGCCAGGCGCGCGGCAAGGTCGGCGTCCTTGCTGAAGGGCGCCACCCGCGCCACGGGCTCGCGCAGCATGGCCGGCAGCCAGCGCTCACCCTCCAACACGGTCTGCAGCGCGGCCTGCAGGTCGGTCAGCCCCGAACTCTTGGGCAGATAGCCGGCAGCGCCCAGGTCGATGGCCCGGCGGATCACATGCGGCTCTTCGTTGGCCGAGACGATGATGATCGCCAAGCCCGGTTGCAAGGCACGGATGGTCGCCAGCCCGGCAAGCCCGTGATTGCCCGGCATGTGCAGGTCCAGCAGCATCAGGTCGATCTGCTGGCTCTCGAGGGTTTCCAGCACGCTGTGCAGCGAATCGGCCTCGCTGATCTGCAGGTCGGCCACCGCCTCTTCGGCCGCGCGATGCAGCGCAGCGCGGAACAAGGGATGGTCATCGGCGATCAGCAGGGTCGGCATGTCCAGCCGAGATTAGCAAATCGTCCGCCGTTGGGCACAGGGACCTAGGTACGCTGGCGCACGCCCGCTGGATTGCTAGTGTGGCGCCATGAACATCTCCCGCCCCGCTACTCTGCTTTGGGCCGCGCTGCCGCTGTTGTCGGGCTGCGTCTGCGTCGCCAAGGCCGCCACGCCCAGCCTCTCCGGCCCCGCCCCCGTGTTCGAGCAGTGGCGGGAAACCGGGCATCGCGGCAGCGATGACCTGCTGACAGCGGGCCTGGGAATCGAGGCCCTGCGCTCGGCCACCGCGCCGGCGTTCTCCCAGCCTGCGCAGCCGACGGCCGACGAGGCCCGGCGCCGCGCGATCTGGAGCAGTTGGCGTGGCATCGCCGACCTGAGCCCCGGCGGTGGCTTCGGCGATGTCTACGGCAGCCTGGAGGCGGCACCCGGCCGTGAGTTCTCGGCCTATGCGCGCGTCCCCGGTGCCCGCCACCCGCATCGCGTGCTGGTGCAGGTGCCCGACAACTTCGACGCCTCGCGACGCTGCCTGGTCGTGGCCGCCTCCTCCGGCTCGCGTGGTGTCTATGGCGCGATCTCGGTGGCCGGTAGCTGGGGCCTGGCGCACGGATGTGCCGTGGCCTACACCGACAAGGGCGCCGGCAGTGATTACTACGATCTGGACGCCAGGATCGGCGTGCAGGCAGACGGCACGCCCGCCACCGAGGGTGCGTTGGCATTCGTTCCAACGGGTACGACAGCCACGTACGGCATCGCCTTCAAACATGCCCATTCGGGCGACAATCCGGAAGCAGACTGGGGCCGGCATCTGGTGCAGGCGCTGCAGTTCGGCTGGCAGGCGCTGGACCGCGCCTATCCCCAGGCGGCTCCGTTCACGGCGGCCAATACGCGTGCGCTGGGCGTGGGGGTGTCCAACGGCGGTGGCGCGGTGCTGCGTGCGGCGGAGCTTGAAGGCAACGGGTTCGATGCGATGGTGGCCGGCGAACCCAACGTCTCGGTGGCGGGGGCACCGCCACTGTACGACTTCGTCACCCAGGCCGCGTTGCTGATGCCCTGCGCGCTGCTGGCACTGGATGATCTGCCACAACCGCCCGCGCAGGCCCAGGTGGCACAGGCAGGGGCCCAGCGCTGCGCCGCGCTGAAGTCCGCCGGGCGGGTGCACGGCGATGACACCGCGGCACAGGCACAGTCGGCGCGGCAGCAGCTTGCCGATGCGGGCCTGAGCGCCGGCGCCCTTCGCGCCGGGGCGTTTCCGACCGGATTCGATCTGTGGCGCGCCATCGCGGCCACCTATGCGTCGGCCTATGGACGCTACGGCGCGGGCGAACATCCCTGCGCGTACCGTTTCTCGGCCGCTGGCGCTGACGGCACCCCGGGTCCGGCGGCCGCTGAAGTGCGTTCAACCTGGTGGAGCGAAGGCAGTGGCATTCCGCCGGGCAGTGGCGTGGTACTGGTGGACGGCCAGGCGGCTCGGTCGGCGGAAGATCCGCTGCACGGCCTGAACTGCCTGCGCGCGCTCGGCCTCGGCGACAGCGCCGCTACCCGACGGGTACGCGCCGGCATCGCCGACGCTGCCGCCAACGCCCCGCGTCGCGGCCTTCCGATCGTGGTCATCCACGGTCTCGACGACGGGCTGGTGCCGATCAGCATGACCAGCGATCGCTACGTGCCGCTTGCACGCAATGCCGGGGCACAGATCGCCTATTGGCGGGTCAACAACGCACAGCACTTCGACTCGCTGCTGGCCTTCCCGGACTACCGAAAGCGCTACGTGCCGCTGTTGCCCTACATGTTCGCGGCGATGGACCAGGTGTGGGCCCACCTTGAGGACCCCGCGCATGCGCTGCCGCAGGATGCCCTGGTCCAGCCAACCCCGCGTGCCGAAGCACCGTTGCTGCGCGAGCAACTGTCCATTCCCGCCATCCGCGCCGTTCCCAGCCGCTGACGCGCTGCCCACCAGGATAACCCGATGTCACTCACCGCCGCCGCAAATGCGTCCGCCCCCGAGGCCCATGCCTATCCCCTGCTGATCAAACAGTTGCTGCACACGCCACTGGCGGTGCGCCCGGCGCAGGAAATCGTCTACGGGGACAAGGTTCGCTTCGACTACCGCACCTTGCAGGCGCGTATTGGCCAGTTGGCCGGGCTGTTGACCGCGCTGGGGGTAAAGCACGGCGACACGGTGGCGGTGATGGACTGGGACAGCAACCGCTACCTGGAGAGCTATTTCGCCATACCGATGATCGGTGCGGTGCTGATGATGGTGAACATTCGCCTGGCACCGGAGCAGATCGCCTATACACTCAATCACAGCGGCGCGCGGGTGATCCTGGCCAATCGCGAGTTCCTGCCGGTGCTGGAAGACATCGGCGGCCAACTGCCCGATCTGCGCACGCGGATTCTGCTGGATGATGCCGGCGGCCCGCTGCCGACGGGGTTCGTGACCGAGTATGAAGCCGGGTTGCGTGAGGCCACGCCCATCAAACGCTTCCCGGACTTCGACGAGAACACCCGTGCCACGATGTTCTATACGACCGGCACCACGGGCCTGCCCAAAGGCGTCTACTTCAGCCATCGGCAACTGGTACTGCACTCACTGGCAGCAATGGCCGCCCTGGGCAGCGCGCCCAGCCAGGGACGCCTGCACCGCGATGATGTCTATATGCCGATCACCCCGATGTTCCACGTCCACGCGTGGGGCCTGCCGTACCTGGCCACGCTGATGGGCGTCAAGCAGGTCTACCCCGGTCGCTATCTGCCGGAGCGCCTGCTGGCCTTGATCGCCCGCGAGAAGGTGACCTTCTCGCACTGCGTGCCGACCATCCTGCACATGCTGCTGGGCCATCCCGCCGCGGCGGACACCGACCTGCGCGGCTGGAAAGTGATCATCGGCGGTGCGGCACTGCCGCGTGCACTGGCGCAACAGGGACTGGCGCGTGGCATCGACATTTTCGGCGGCTACGGCATGTCCGAGACCTGCCCCTTGCTCACCCTCGCCCAGATCGATGCAGACGCCCTGGCCGGCTCGGACGAGGCATTGTCGCTGCGTACCAAGGCCGGCATCCCGGTGCCGCTGGTCGACCTGCGCATCGTGGATGACGACATGAACGAGGTGGCCCACGATGGCATTGCCACCGGTGAAGTGGTGGTGCGCGCGCCCTGGCTTACCCAGGGCTATCTGCACGACCCGGACGCTTCGACGGCCTTGTGGGCAGGTGGCTACCTGCATACCGGGGACCTTGGCACCATCGATGCCGGTGGCTACCTGCGCGTCACCGACCGCATCAAGGATGTGATCAAGACGGGCGGGGAGTGGATCTCCTCGCTGGCCCTGGAAGACATCATTGCCATGCACCCGGCGGTCAGCGAAGTGGCCGTCATCGGCATCACCGATGCGAAATGGGGCGAGCGACCCTTGGCCCTGGTGGTCAGGCATCCCGGCTACGATGTGACCGAAGCCGAGATCATTGAACGGGTCGCCGCGCGCAGTCGATCAGGCGATATCTCGCGCTACGCGATCCCGGACCGCGTCCATTTCGTGGATGCGATCGAACGCACCAGCGTGGGCAAGATCAACAAGAAGAAGCTGCGCAGCCTGCATGACCACGGCGCAACCACGGATGTGCGCTGATGCCCGGGTAGCAGGGCGGAGGGGGCGCGTGCATGCGCCCCCTCCCCTGCTGCACGCCCGTGCGACGTGCAGCAGCGCAGCAACCGGGTGCTGGAATCAGTAACGCCCAACCAGATTCAAGTACCAGCCACGGTGGTCGTAATCGAAGTTGGTCAACTGGTCACTGAACTCGGTGAAGTTGTAGCCCACGCCCACCCGCATGTTGCGGGTTACGTCGCGGTCCAGGCCGACCAGCCAACCTTGCCGGCGGCCACCGTCGCGCACATCCAGCCAGCGGTACTCGGCCAGGCCGTGCCACTGGTAGAGCAGCTCATAGCGCACTTGACCGGCGGCGAAGCTGGTGGCCGAATCGAACCACGCGCCTGTGCCGCGCCCCTGCCGCACCTCGCCTTCGCGACGGGCCAGCTTGCCCGCCACTTCCCAGCGCTGGTCGATGCGGTATACGCCTTCCAGGGACAGTACCTGGGTGCGCTGGTCGTAATCCACGCCGTTGACCTGGCCCATCGTGGAGAGGTCGTACAGGTAGGTGTAGCGCCCGAACACGCCCCAGCGATCGCTGTTCCAGGGCCGGTAGGCGAAGCCCAGGTTGCCTTCGATGAAGCGCGCACCGGCAACCGGATTGAGTGCGTCGTCGGTATCGGCGTAGTTGAATCGTCCGGCGATGCGCCAGCTCTCGTTGATCTTGTGGCTCAACCGGTTGGTGCTCACCCACTGCGTGCGCCGCTCGGCCCCGGTGTCACGGCGCCACTCCAGCTTGCTCTGCCAGTCCGTGTCCGGCGAGGTGCGGCCACCGGACAGGCTCACGGACTTGCGATCCACCTGGCCGCCATCGCGGGTGTCCAGCTTGCCATCGCCCAACGTGACGCCCATGTTCCAGCCGACCGCCGGATAGAAGTCCATGCCGAACGTATGCGCCAGCCCGGACTCCTGCGCGCCTTTCAGGAACTGGCTTTCATTGAACACATTGACCTGGTCGGACAACCGCCAGCGCTGGCCCAAGGTCCAGCCATCCTGCGCGGTGGGGCTGAACAACGGGTCGTACTCGCTGCGGTCGGTCGATTGGGTGAAACTGCCGTAGAAGCTGTGTTGCGGCGTGAAGCGGTACTCGGCATTCAATTGCGCCGCATCGCCGCGATCGCCGCTGGTGAAGTCTGCGCCCACCGTGGACAGGTTGGCGAAGTTGTACAGGCCGCCGACGGTGACCGCGTCGTTGTCACGGTACTGGCCGCCGTCATCATCCACGGTCAGCTGGCCGCCACCATACAGGTCCAGCGCGTTGCCGAAACGGTGGGTGTACCGGGCGGCGGCCAGCAGCCCGGCCACATCGGTGCCACCGCGCTTTTCCTGCACACGGCGCAGCTCACCGGCAAGCCGGTCGTTGTCGCCGACCCGCCATTCCAGCGTGGCCTGGGCCTGGATCAGTGATTCATCGCCCCGCTTGGCCTCGCTGTAACGCGCGTACAGATTGAGATCCGGGGTGAAGTAACCCAGTACCTCGGCGCCGTGCTCCTGGATGCGCGCGCCGGTATCAAAGCGGCCCACCGAATAGCCCGCATCGACCTGACGCCACCAGGCACCCGCGCTCCAATCCTGCTCGGTCCAGCCCAGCTCGCGCAGGTTGACACGTCCCTCCACCGCCGTTGCCTCACCATCGCGCGGGCCAACCGGATTGAGCTGGCTGAAGCTCAGGCCGCCGTTGTCGGAGAAGAACACCGGCGTACTGGTGGCTTCGGTGCGGCTGTGTTCCAGCTTGAGGTAGGTGCCGCGCCCGGCCTGCAGGGTGATATCGGCACCCTGCAGCGTGTAGTCCTGCCCGGAACGGCGTTCGTCAACGTATGTGCCGCCTACCGCGACATGATCGCCCAGCCACTGCTTGGCGCGAACGCCGGCGGTGATGTCATCGGCGTCGAAGCCGGTCGGCACCCATTCGTAGTCCACGATGAGGCGCTGTTCGTAGCCGTCCACGGGCACGTCGCGGGTCAACCGGCGCAGGTTCTCGCGGGTGACCTGCTGCAACGGCCGGGTCAGCAGGATCCGGCCCTGCAGCGCGTCGATCTCGTAATCGGCTCCCCGCACCAGGCTGACCCGTTGTTCCACCCGGCCGGTGGTGCGGTCACGGATCTCCAGCACCACCTGGTCCGAGCCACGCAGGATGCTGGCATGCCGCAGGTAGTACAGGCTGCCGCCGGTCCCGACGAATTCGCTGTGGCCCGGTGCGGTTTCGGCCTGCGAGCCGAACATGCGCAGTTCGCTGCGCGCATCGCCCCAGGCATTGGTGCCGCGCGAGCGCCAGTTCAGCGCCGCCCCGTAGAGCGAGCGCACGTACTGCGCATACTCGGTACCGCTCAGGCCGGTGTTGTAGTTGCCCCACAATGCCTGGCTGCGGTCCCAGTCCAGGCGGAGGTAGAAGCGGCCCATGCTGTCCACGTCACGATAGGTGAGCGAATCGTCGCCGTAGGTGGGGTAGTACAGATCCGGATCGAGGCTGCGGAACAGGTCGGTGGGATCGGCCTGGGTGAAACCGGTGAACAGATCCTTCAGTGGCCGGTTCTGCGTGTCGGCCTGCGCGGTCAGCAGGTAGCGGCCGCCGGTCTTGGCCTTCAGGTAGAACGCCAGCCGACCATCGCTGAGTACATCGCTGTCGCGTTCGGCAACGGCCAGGTCGCGCCCTGCCCCGCTGGCCTTGCTCTGGTACACGGTGATGTCGGCCAGGCCGACGCCGAACAGGTACTGGCCACTGACATCGACCGACAGCGTGCGCTGCACCGGCGCCGCATCGGCGCGTTCGACGCGGAGGTCGAAGTCGTGGTGGCCGATCGGCATCAGGTACTCGGCGGCGAACTTGCGTTCCTGGTCGAGCGGATATGCCTCGCCGTTGATCTTCAGCGATGCTCCTGCCGGCAGGTCACGACCACGGATGCGTACACGCGAGCCCTGGATCGGGATGTTCTGCTGGCGCAGCCCATTACGGTCGAACACCTGGTCCAGCAGCGACAGCGCGGTGGCCTGGCTGGCATCCACGGCAATGCCACGGCGCTGCTCGGCGGCATCGCGCAATTGCTGGTTGCCGCGTTCCACCTCGCTGGCGGTGGCCAGCTGCAGGCTTTGCGGGGCGGTTTCGTCAACATGACCCTGGCTGTCGTAGGCCCGCAGTACGTACTGTAGGCGGTCGCCGGTACGCAGTGGCACCGGCGTGGTGAACGCGCCATCCCATTGGGTCTGCCCGACGGCAGCCACCGCGACCGGCACTGTGGCCAACGGCGCCACCCGATCGGTATCGCTGGCGCGGTAGACCGAGATCTCCATCCGATCGATGAAGCCGGTGTAGTTGCCGCGCACGAAGAAGATTACCGGCGCCAGGATCCGGCCGCCGTCGAAGGCTGCCAGTGCCGGTGCCGAGATCGACAGCTCGGCCTGGCCCAGTGCGGGGTCTTCGGTGGCCCAGATCGCGCCGCCCTCGGGCAGCCGCACCATGAACCGCCCCAGTGCGGTGGCCTTGCCGGGCGCTTCGGTGGCCACCGTCACCCGGCGGTCCGGCTGCAGCGCCTGCGAGGACGACTGTGCCGAGGTGTCGCTGCTGACCGGTTCGTCATAGCTGCGCGTGCCCAGCTTGAAGACCAGCTCGCCGTCCACGCTGCATTGCTGACCATCGCAGTCCAGTGCCGGAGACGGCTGCTGCGCGTGCAGGCCGGCGACCGGCGCCAGGAGCCCGTACAGGCCGGCCCACAAGGCACGGTGCAGGGCGTGGCGGCGCAGGCCGCGCGTTGAAGTGCTGTGGATGTGCTTGCTCATGGGCGTGCCTCCTGCTGCGCGGGAGTAGCCCCATCGCGGGGGCGCTCCTCTGCGATCACCCTGGTTTTTTTCTGGGCCGCCGGACTGAGCTGGCCGCGCAGCGCATCGAACACCGCGCTGGCACGACGCAGGCCGAGCGCCCGGTTATAAGCGTGCGAACCGCGCACATCGGTGTGCCCGACGATGCTGATCACCCCGCCGCCCTGGGCGTCCAGACGCGCGGCGATCTGCTTGAGCATCGGCAGGAAGGCCGGACGCACCACCGATGTGTCGGTATCAAACAGCACGGTGCCCAGCAGCGCACCCGACGCGGTGACCCCGGCCAGCAGCGAATGCGGGTCGTTCACCTGCGTGCGCAGTTCCACCACCAGGCCTGTGCGCGACGTCGCGGCGACGGCATCGGTCAAGGCATCGCGGACCGCCGCGGCGCGGGCGAAGGCCAATGCGGCGCTTTCGCCGTCGGCACTGATCACTACGTCGCCGCCCTGATAGCGGTCGACCACCTCGGCCATCGTGGTGATCGCCGGCTTGTATGCCGCGCGCACCTCGCTGCTGCCGGGGGCGAACAGCACCTCGCCCAACACCAGTTCCGCCCGTGACGGTGCGGCCGCTGGCGCATCGGGCAGGCGGACGCCGAAGCTGAAGCGCGTCGGCACGCCCTGTGTGACCCGCCGCAGCAGCGGGTTCTCGGTGGTCAGGCGGGCGCCATCGGGCAGCGTTGCCGGATCCAGCTTCAGGATGAAGTTGCGCCCCAGGCGGGCGTCGCCGCCGTGCACGTCGACCAGGTGGTAGCGACCGAACTGGTCGGTTTCCACGATCAAGCCCTCCACCGACACCAGCCGCACGCCGGGAATGCCCTGCTCGTGGATGCCGGTATTGCCGATCACGTAGGCCACTTCAAATCCATCGTCCACGCGCGAGACCTGTCGCTGCACGCTCGGTGCCGCCGCATTGAGGCCCTTGGCCGCCTCACCGCTGCGCTGCGCGGTGGTGCCGCCCTGTGCATCCATGCGCAACCCCGCGCCCTGGTCGCTGGCCAGGGTGAAGTCATCGGTGAAGGCCAGTTCGCGCAGTCGCTGGCGCAGCACTACCTGGTGGTCCTGCGCGGAATCTGCGATGGAGCCGCGGCCGTCCAGGTTGCCCACCAGCACGCCATGCAACAGCGGTGCGCTGGCGTCGGCGAGGGGCTCGGGCCCCTGTCCGCGATCCAGCGTGGTGCTGCCGGGAATGTAAGCGGCCGGTGCGAAACCACCCTGCACCCGCACGCCGGTCAGCGCGGCGCTGTCCTGCCAGCCGTCGCCATCGCGATCATCGAACACCGTGCCAAATACCAGGCTGTCTTCCAGCAGGGGATCGGCATCGAGCTGCACTTCGGCGGTAGCTTCATTGGACAGCGGCGACCCGTCGCCGGCGACTGCCACGGCCTGGTTGACGTGGTTGCCGGCGCGCACGCCCGCCCCTACCCGCAACAGGTAGGTCACCGTGGCCGTGCGGCCGACCGCGATGTCCACCGCCCCGATCCGCAGCGGCGACTGCGCGGCACCCAGCACGAAGCTGCCGTCATCGTCGGCTACCTGCAGGGAGCCGGCCACGAAGGTAAAGCCCGGCGGCGGCGTGTCGAGCACGATGCCGTCCTGCCAGTTGCTGCCGCCCACGTTCTCGATCACCAGCCGGTAGCTCACCAGGTCGCCCACCTTGACCCTGCGCGGGGTGGCGGTCTTGGTGATGCGCAGGGCGAAGTCGGACACCACCGGATGGGTGGTGGCGCAGTTGCCGCAGACCGGCGGCGTGCCCCCGTCGGGGTACTCGCCGCGCAGGCGGTTGCTCACCGTCAGGCGCGCACTGGCGTTGACGGTGGCCACGTACTCGAACAGATGCCGGCCCGGCAGCGTGCCGGCGGGCAGCGTGCAGGCCACCTCGCTGCCGGCGCGCTCGCAGCCCTGCGGGAGGGTGTCGATGGTGAGCCCGCTGTCTGGCGTATCCAGCAGGCGCAGCGGCTGGCGCAGGGCGGCGTTTTCGACAGTGGCCGCCAGTGTGTAGCGCAGGCGGTCGCCCGGGCGCACCTGGGTGCCGCTGGTCGGGTCGGCGGTCTTGTCCAGCACCACGCGCGGTTCGGCCAGCGGATGCTCGGTGCTGCAGGTGGTGCACGACGGGGTGCCACCACCGCCGCCCTCGCCCACCACCACGTTGCCCACCGGCCCACTGGCATTGGCCGCCACGTGGGTCAGGTAGGTCACGCTGTAGCTGCCCGGCAGGGTGCCGGCCGGCAGCGTGCAGACCAGGTTGGCCGAGCAGGCAAACGCACCGGCGGCGCTGACCGAATCGAACTGCAGGCCAGCGCCAAGGGTGTCGTTGAGCACCACTGGCTGGGTAATGGCCGAGGTGGCGATGACCACCGTGAGCGTGTAGCTGATGGTGTCACCGGCGCGCACCGTGGTGCCGGCGGCAGGCAGCGACGCCTTGCTGACGGTGACCACCGCCTGCGGAATTTCGTGGGTGGTGGCGCAACTGCTGCAGCCCGGGTCCGGATCGCCGCCGCGTGGATTGGTGGCGGTGACCTGGTTGCCCACCTGGCCCGTGGCGGCGTCCTCGACGACGGCGGTGTACACCACTGCGTAGCTGCCCGGCGTGGTGCCGGCAGGCAGTACGCATTCCAGCTGCCCGCTGCAGGAGAACACGCCGGCATTGGCCACCGCGCCGAAACGCAGGCCGGCCCCCAGGGTGTCGACCAGCGTCACCGGCTGGTTCAACGCGGACTGCCCAATCACCGCCGTGAGCGTATAGGTGATGGTTTCGCCGGGACGCACACTGCTGCCCGGGGCTGGCACGGCGCTTTTGGCCACCTGGATCTGCGGCGGATTCACCACGTGTTCGGTGCTGCAGTTGGCACTGCACGTCGGGTTGTCGCCGCCACTGCCCAGCACGGCATTGCGTACCGTGCCGGTAGCCTGGCCATTGACCTTCGCCCGGTACGCCAGCGGGTAGCTGCCCGGCACCGTGCCGGCGGGCAAGGTGCACACCAGCGGATTGGCAGTGTTGCAGCTGAATGCCCCGGTGTTGGTGACGCTGACCAGATCCAGGCCGGTGCCCAGCGTATCGGTCAGGGTGACGGCATCGAGGGTCTGCGAATTGGCCACCTCGACGGTGACGCTGTAGTCCACCAGGTCGCCGACGTTGAGCGGGCCGCTGGTGGCCGAGGTCTTGCGATAGCTCACCGTTGATGCCAGCAGCGGCGTGGTGGTGTCGCAGTTCTGCGTGCAGGTGGTGATGCCAGTGCCGCTGCCCACCACCGCATTGGTGACGCTGCCCTTGGCCTGTGCGTTGACCACGGTGGTGTAGGTCACCGGGTAGCTGCCCGGTGCGGTCCCGGCGGGCAGCACGCACACCAGTGGATGGCTGCCGTTGCAGGTGAACGCACCGGCGCTGCTCACCGCGCCAAAATCAAGGCCCGGCCCCGGCGTATCGGTCAGCGTGAACACCGAGGTGGTCAGCGTATTGGCCACGGTGGCTGTCAAGGTGTAGGTGAGCGTGTCGCCCACTTTCACCGGCCCTGCCGCCGTGGTGGTCTTGACATAGGTGATCTGCGGCAGAATCACAGGCGTGGTGGTAGTGCAGCTGCCCACGCAGCCGGGATTGTCGCCACCACTGCCGAGCACCGCGTTGGTCACCTGGCCGCTGGCCTGTGCATTGACGGTGGCCGTGTAGCTGATGGGATAACTGCCCGGCACGGTGCCGGCCGGCAAGGTGCATATCAGCGGACTGGCCGCGTTGCAGCTGTATGCGCCAACGCTGCTGACGCTGTCGAAATCCAGGCCGGTGCCGAGGGTGTCGGTCAAAGTCACCGCGGCGGTAGTGCGCGAACCGCTGACCACGGTGGTCAGGGTGTAGGTGATGCTCTGCCCAAGCACAACCGGCCCGGCGGTACCGCTGGACTTGCTGTAGCCCACCTGCGGCACGGTGATCGGCGTGCTGGTGGTGCAGTCGGCACTGCAGGTGGGGGTGTCGCCGCCACTGCCCACCACGGTGTTGACCACCTGGCCGCTGGCCTGTGCATTGATCGTTGCGGAATACGCCAGCGGGTAGGTGCCAGGCACGGTGTTGGCCGGCAAGGTGCATACCAGCGGATTGGCCACGGTGCAGGTGAACGCGCCGGCATTGGTGACGCTGCCGATATCCAGGCCGGTGCCCAGCGTGTCGGTGAGGGTGAGCACGTCGCGCGTATTGCCATTGGCCACGGTCACGATCACCTCATACGACAACGCCTGCCCGACCGACAGCGGCCCGCCAGGCGACGCAGTCTTGGCGTAGGTGATGGTGGGCGTTGGAACGGTCACCGGGCTGCTGGCGCAGTGGGTGGCATCGGTACAGGGGGTGCCTGGTTCGGGTGCCACGCTGTTGTTGAAGGGGTCGTGTCCACCGCCGACGCTGGCATGGTTGACCTTGGCCCCCACTGCCGTGGCGGTCACCGTTACCGGCAATACCAGGGTCGAAGACGCGGTCGGGCTTCCGCTCGCACCGAGAATCTGGCTGGTGATGCAGGTGACGCGTTGCCCGGCTGCCGTACACGACCAGCCGGCGGTGCTGAGGGTGCCGGTCCAGTTCGGCACGATGCCATCGGGCAGCTGATCCAGCACGGTGATCGGGCCGGCCGAGACCGTCGGCGGGCTGCCGGTGGCCACGCTGCTGGTGTTGCGTACGGTGAGGCTGTAGACGGTGCCGGTTTCACCGTAGTTCCAGATTCCATCGCCACTGTTGTTGGTCTTGCTGATTGCCAGCGCGGGCGCCACGATCGTGACCAGATGGTCTTCCACTTCACCGTCGTCGGCGATCCCGGCCGGCAGCAGGATCTGGGCGACGTTGGTGGCATAGCGCAGCCGCACGTAGGTGGTGCCGGCGGCCACATCGGCCGGCACGGTCCACACCAGGGTGGCGCTGCCGCCCGAGCACGGTGCCTGGGTACGCTCGCCCGGATCGAAGGCGCCGCTGCGGTTGAAGTCGATCCAGCCAGCCACCGTGCCCGAGCCGTTGCAGGCCACTGGCTGGGTGATGGTGGTGTTGGCCTGCATCACCGACAGCGTGAAGCTGGACGGCCAGGCATTCTCTTCGGCGGCGTTGCCCGCTGGGAAATTGTCATCGCCCTTGGCATCGATGCTGTAGCTGCTGCGCTGCTCGGTGTCTGGACCATGCGTGCCCAGGAAGTCCGACAGCGGTGGCGCAAGGCCGCCGGGGGTGTAGGCGGCGGTGTTGATGTCGGTTGCGGTATTGTTGATCGGCAGGTTGTCGTTGCGGAACTGCAGGTCGTCCACCACGTGCATGGCATCGCCGTAGCTGGCCGGCGCATCGCCGAAGTCGGCGTACGGCACCAGCAGGCCGATGGCGATGGCGGTCGTGCCGCCGCCGTTGATCGCAAAGTCCATGCTGACCGCCAGGTTCCCCGCCTGGTAGGCCGCATCGTCGAAGCTGAGGAAGGTCACCGCGGCGGTGTTGTTGTCGTTGCCGGGACCAAAGCGGACCGTGTTCTGCGCGCCATTGGTGCTCTTGAGCGCGTTGTACGGCCCGGCACCAAGGTTCTTGCGCATTTCCACCACGTTCCACTCACCGATCGCGCTGGCCTGGACGTACTCGCCGCTGCCGTTGATCGATTCAGCATCAGCCATCACCACGCCACGCAGGCGGTACGGCACGCCGCCGAGCGTGGACAGACAGTTGACGGTGAAAGTGGACGTGCCCGATGCACGCGAGATGCCGGCAATGAGCTGGTTGCTGCCGCCGGTACCACCGATGTTGTACAGGTCATCCAGGCTGTCGCCGGAGAAGCTGCCGGGTCGGTAGCTCTGCAGTGCGCCGTTGACGGCGGCCAGGCTGCAACTCACCTGCAGCTGGACGCCACCGGCCACGGACATGCTGGCGCTGGACGAGGAACCGTTGGCCAGCGGCTGGTTCGGCGAGCCGTTGACGCCCCCGCCCCAGGTGAGCCACAGCACGGTATTGCGATAAGGGCTGGAACCGCCGGTGGCATACGCGGCGGCATGCACCGTGGCAGGCAGCGCTGCGGCGGCCAGCATCCACACCAGGCACAACGCCCACCAGCGCGAACTGGCAACAAGACGCCTGGAATCAAGGCGAACGCGTACACCGCCTGCGCTTTCGCGCGACGTCATCGACTGCATCATGGAGTGCCCCCTTCAACGGCGTGACCGCGGATCGCGGTCAACCAACCCATGCCAGGGGACTGAAAAACACCGGGCCGTAGCATTGGGCAACCGCACTGCGGTTGTTCTTCCCACTACCTGGCGCGACGCGCCATCCGCTGGCATGCCTATGAGTTAACGATAACGTCACATAATGTGCGGCGTCAACTTTTCGTGCTGCGCGTCACGCTTTGCGCGTGTGCGCCATCAAGAAATCGCCCGCCCGCTCTTGACTGCAGACTAGGTGGAGCGCTAGGCCGCCGATACACCAATTCGGCAAGCCGTCATGCAATTTCAGACCGCTTGTGCGGCGCGCCTCTGCGGCGGTCTGACGCGGCGACCCTGCGTGAGAGGCGCGTCGATGGTGTCAGTGGAGAGCGTTGGGCCAACGCTGCGACCACCCAAGGTGGCAGCGTCAGCCTGCGGCGATGCCGCACGTCAGTTGAGGCTGTCGACCAATGCCTTGGCGCCCTTGTCGGCACCGGCCATCGCAGCACTCAACCGCCCACTGCTCGCTTTGACGTTCATGGCATTGGGATACTGGGTTTCAAGGTAGGCGGCCAGCAGCACGTTGGTCTGGGCGTCGTAGATTTCCACCGAATAGGCGATCCAGCCAGACAACGCGCCGGGCTTGCCGCGTGCCGACTGGATCGCGTTGTACGGGGCGCCCGCCAGGTCGAACTTCATGGCGGTACTGATGAATCGCGTCGTCGGCTTGGCGCCGGTCAGCACCAGCTGCACACGCAGGGTTCGGGGGCCGGGCTGGCTGACCGGCTCATACCGGTTTGCCAACGCGTCGCCGAACACGCGATACATGTGGTCGCTGATCTGCCGCTGGTCCGCGCCGGAGATCTTGTCAAACTGTGCCTCCGGCTGCGTGTAGATCTCGACTGGTTCAAGCATGAAGCGGTTGTAGTCGCTCCAACGCACCTGGGATTGGTAGGCATACGGCCGGCGATCGCCTCGGCTGTCGTCATGCCGCTTCAGGTAGGTGGACGAAGGAAGGCCGGAGTACGAGACGCGCGGAGCGCTGGCACAGGCACCCAGCATGGCCGTGGCGGTGACTGCAAGGAGGAGACGCAGGGAAGGTGACATGGGGGAACTCCAGGAAGTGTTGGGGGCGCTAGCGCCCCGAGAAGAGATGCAGCATCAGAACGACCAGCAGCGAAGACAGCGTTGCGACCGCGATGACAGACAGGATCCAGCGACGTGGACACCGCCGGCGTGCGCCCGGCCGGGGCAGCTCGGGCAGGTCACGCCAGGCATCGTGGTGGCGACGCCCGCTGCGGCGTGCCTGGCCGTGGTGTGCAGGAGTGGAAGGCATGGCGCAGTTCCGCGGGACGGGAGCGAAGGCCTGTTCGCAGGCCCTCGGGTACGCATCCTGGAGATCGGTTATTAGGGAATTATTTGAACGCCAGGGATCCCCCACCTGGCAACGCCATTCCGATGGACGGGGCGCTCAGGACCGCGCCGGCACGGCCGGAAACACCACCCGGACACGCACCCCGCGGCCGTTTGCGCCGGCACCGCAGGTGATCTCCGCGCCGTGCTGGGCGGCAATCGTCGCAACCAGCGACAGGCCAATGCCACTCCCCTGCGCCGCGGTGCCCGGGGTACGGTAGAAGCGCTCGAACACCCGGCTGCGTTCGCTCTCGGCAATGCCGGGGCCGTCATCGAGCACCTCAAGATAAGGCTGAAGTGCTTCGCCGCGGCCCTGATAGCCCGTGCTGACCTCAACGATGCCCTGGACTCCGCCATGACGCATGGCGTTGTCGACCAGGTTTCTCAGGAGAATGCCGATGGCATCGACATCACATCGGATGCGGCAGGGCGACAGGCGCGGATAGAGGCTGATCAACTGCAGGTTGGCCTGCACGCTGAACTCGCCCAACAAATGCCTCACCAACTGCGGGGCATCCACCTCCACCCACTGGCCAGGCTGCGGGCCCGCTTCCAGGCGCGCCTGGTCCAGGAGCTGATCGGCAAGCCGGCTTGTTCGCAGGCAGGCTGCGATCAACTGCCGCAACAGCGCATCCCTTGCCACCGGATCCTGCTGCATCAACGCCGCCTCCGCATAGGTATGCAGCGCGGACATGGGGGTGCGCAGCTCGTGCGCTGCCTGGGCAATGAAGTCGCGTTCGGACCGAAGGGCGTGATCCACCCGCGCCAGCAAGGTATTGAACGCCCCGATCAACGGGGCGATCTCACTGGGGACGTCGTCCTGCGGTATCGGCGTGGTCTCAGACGGCAATCGTCCTGCCACCTCGGCAGACAGGCGCTTCAAGGGCCGTAGCGAAACCACCACCGACCCACCCAGCAGGAACCCGATGGCCAGCAACTGGAGCGTATTGAGGGCCAGCGCGGTGAGGATGTTGCCCGGTTCACCGGTATTCACCGCAGGCTGCGCCGATGGCCCCGCTCCGGATGCCGCCGGCCCGGGCGCGGCGGCGACCAGCGCGTTGGCAAACGCATCAGGCAGTGCCAACAACAGGTGGTCGCCCAGCTCTGCCAGGCCGTTCTTCCAGGGATTGTCCCGGCCCTGCTGCCAGTAAGCGGCCAGCATGGCAAAAAAGATGCACCAGATCAGCAGGGTGGCCGCCGCCAGGGAGGTCCACAGGCGGCGCTTGATGGATGTCATGGCGTCGTGCCTGCGATGGTGTAGCCGTGGCCGTGGACGGTGGCGATCAGGTCATCGCCGAGCTTGCGCCGAAGCTGGTGGATGAACACCGTGATCGCGCTGCGGGAGGGGTCGCCGTCGGCGCCGTAGACCAGCGACTCGAGCGTCTCCCGCGATACGGCGCGGCCCCGGCGTTCGAGCAGCGCAAGCAACAGGGTGTACTCATGGGGACTGAGCGCCACCACCTGGCCGGCGCGGGTGACAAGGCGTGCGGCCGGGTCCAGCTGCACATCGCCGTGCTGAAGCAGGGGCACTACCCGGCCCTGGCTGCGGCGGGCGATCGCCCGAACCCGTGCCATCAACTCCTCCAGCTGGAAGGGCTTCACCAGGTAGTCGTCGGCGCCGGCGTCCAGGCCGCGAATGCGGTCACTGAGCTGGCCCCGGGCAGTCAAGACGATGACCGGGGTGTCGTCGTATCGCTCACGCAGGAAGGCGATCACGGTCAGACCCGAGGCGCCCGGCAATCCCAGGTCCAGCAGAACGGCGGCATAGGTATGCTCGACCAGCGCCGCGCGGGCGCTGCTGGCGCTGCCCACGCAATCGACCTCCCAGCCCAGCTGGGACAAGCCGGCATGCGTGGCGGCGGACAGCATGGAATCATCTTCAACCAGCAGCAGGCGCATAGGAGAGACCGGGGTGGGCCGGGTGCGGGAATTCCAGCATGCCCGCGCAGTGTTAGGAAAATGTTGGGATGCCTGCAGGGGTTCCCTCCTGCCTTGCTGCAGGAAGGCCGATGGAGTGCGCTGCCCGGCTGCTGATATAGTCGGCCCGGCACGATGGGCACCCTGCCCGTCCTCGAATTACACGGAGTTGGTCATGGGTCTGGTACAGGCGGTGAAGGGTGCAGTCGGCGGCGTTCTGGCGGACCAGTGGAAGGACTTCTACACCGTGCCCACCGGCCTGCCGTCCACGGCAGCGCTGTTTGCGGCGGTCGCGCATGGCACCAATGCCGGGCGTGGGTCCAACACGAGCGCCTCGTCCAACATCATCACCAACGGCTCGAAGATCGTCGTTCCCGAAGGCTACGGGCTGCTGCTGCTCCAGGACGGGGCGATCACCGCTTTCGTCGCCGAGCCGGGTGGCTACGAATGGCGCTCGGACGACCTGAATTCGCAATCGATTTTCGCCGGCGACGGCGTGGTCAGCACCTTCATCAAGCAGAGCTGGGAGCGGTTCAAGTTCGGTGGCCAGCCGGGGTCGCAGCAGGCCGCGTTCTTCGTATCGTTGAAGGAGCTGCCCGACAACCGCTTCGGTACCCAGTCGGAAATCTACTGGGACGACGGCTTCCTCGGCACGCAGGTGGGCGCGGTAACGCGCGGCTCCTACACGCTGAAGATCGTTGACCCGATCCTGTTCGTGAAGAATTTCGTGCCGGCCAGTTTCCTGCAGCCCGGCCAGGTGTTCGACTTCACCGACCTGGACAACGCGGCGGCCAGCCAGCTGTTCAATGAGGTGGTGGGCTCGCTGGCGCCGGCCTTCAGCCTGTATACCAACGACCCGGGCAAGGGCAATCGCATCACCAAGCTGCAGCAGGATTCGCTGGGCTTTGCCAAGAGCCTGTCCGATGCCGTGGAACAGGCCTACCAGTGGAAGTCCGATCGCGGCCTGGCCATCGTCAAGACCGCCATCGTCTCCATCGAGTACGACGCCAATACCCGGGAACTGCTCAAGACCGTGCAGCGCGCCGATGCGCTGGCCGGTGCGCGTGGGAACTCCAATCTGCAGGCCAGCGTTGCCCAGGGCATCCAGTCGGCAGGCGAGAACGGTGGGGCCGCCGGCCTGGTCGGCGTTGGCATGGCATCGGGCATGTTCGGTGCCGGCAACCTGCAGCAGCCGGTTGCACCGGCCGCGCCGGCCGCTGAGGATCCGGTGGCCAAGTTGAAGAAGGCCAAGGAGATGCTGGACCTGGGCCTGATCACCCAGGACGATTACAACGCGCTCAAGGCCAAGGCACTGGGGCTGTAAGACCCAAGGCGCGCGATCATGTCCGATTCCCGAACCCCACCGCCGGTGCCGTCGGTGCCGCCGCCGTTGCCGGCCACCGGCCCCGGCTCGCCGCAGGACGTCCCGCCCCTGCCCGGCAGCGTCCCGATCGATCCGGCCACGCTGCCGGACGCGATCCGTGACGAGCTGGAGGCGCCCGACCCGATTGCCCTGGATACGTCGGCTACCGAGCTCAAGGACGGCATCAACCGCTGTCCCAAGTGCGGCAGTACCGAGGTCAGGCTCAAGCTGGGCACCGACGTGCTGGTCTGCCAGTACTGCCGCAACGAATGGCATGGCACCCGGGCCGAGGAGACCTTCGGGCTTGGCGACGGTATCGACCAGCTGCGCGGCACGGTCATTGCCTCCGGCGCCCGCGATATCCAGGCCGATACTGCCAGCCTGATGAGTTTCAAGTGCACCGGCTGCGGTGCCGAGGTCACGGTCAACACCGAGAGCACGATGACGGCGCGCTGTCATTGGTGCCGGCACGTGTTCGGGGTCAATGAGCAGGTCGCCAACGGCGCGGTGCCCGATGCGGTGCTGCCCTTCCGTATCGGCAAGGAAGACGCGGTTGCCCGCATCCGCCAGTTCGTGGACAAGCGGCGGCTGTTTGCGCTGAAGGCGTTCAAGGATCAGTTCACCCCCGAAAATGTCGTGGGCGTCTACCTGCCCTACATGATCGTGGACAGCAACGTCAGCGCCAGCGTGGCCGGCAAGGGCGAGATCAAGACGCGCGAGTACACCCGCGGTACCGGCGACAAGAAGCAGACCTACTACGATGCCGACGTCTACCAGGTGGAGCGGCACGTGGATTTCACCGTGGATGACCTGCCGCTGGAATCTTCTGCCGAGCGTGGCAACCTGGATGCGCGGGCCAACACCAACAACATCATCAATACCATCCTGCCCTTCGACACCAAGAACGCGCTGCAGTGGAATGCCTCGTTCCTGACCGGTTTCACCTCGGAAAAGCGCAACCTCGACGTCGAGAAGCTGCGGCCACGGCTGGAGGACCAGCTGTTGTCCATCGCCCGCGCCGAAGTTGAAGGCTCGGTACGCCGTTACAACCGGGGCGTACGCTGGGAGCAGGAACGCCTGGACGTGCACGGCACGCGCTGGGTGTCGATGTACCTGCCGGTGTGGCTGTATTCCTACCACCAACCCGGCAAGAACGGCGGCATGCTGCATTACATCGCGGTGAATGGCCGCACCGGCGAAACCATGGGCAGCGTGCCGGTGCAGCAGTGGAAGATGCTGCTGGCCGCGCTGACCACCGGTACCTTCATCGAAGTCCTCGTGCTTCTCTTCCTGGTAGCCTCCTCATGAGCGATGACAGTGGACTGTGGCTGCTGGCCGCCGGACCCGCCGGCGCGTCAGCGCTGTACTGGGCGCTGTACCGGTACTACCGCAACACCGACAAGTCGCATGCCTTCGAGCGCGAGACGGCGGTCGAGGCCAAGCCGGTGACCGGCACCGACCGCAAGGTTGACACCATCACCGGCACGCAGACCACCCGCATCGCCGGCAACAATGTCGGGGCGTACCGGGCACGGGTCCAACGCGACACAGGCTGACGGCCGCACGGTGAAGCGCGGCCTTTTCACAAGGATATGTGCTGCGCTTCCCATAACCGAAGATTGACACCCTCGCCGGCGGG
Source organism: Bacillus subtilis subsp. subtilis (assembly GCA_021733645.1). Lineage (GTDB taxonomy): Bacteria > Pseudomonadota > Gammaproteobacteria > Xanthomonadales > Xanthomonadaceae > Stenotrophomonas. Next base: position 26,085 of record JAHREJ010000010.1, read on the forward strand.
CCGTTTCCCCGCTTCCGGCGTGCGCAGCGTGCTACTACTGCCCCGCCATCCCGGGCCCGGGGTCGGGTTTCCCGACCCGTGGCGCGTGCTGGCGCGGGGCCTGGAGGTCCCGTCAGGCATGGCTGGGTGTAGTGGCATGCCTGCGCAGTGATTCGTAACCCATGCGGTTCTATCGATCACCAGGGAGTAACACCATGCGCTACACACGCCGTGATTTCCTTGCCACCGCCGCCAGTGCATCGGTCGCCACGTGGGCATCCAGCACTGCCTTGGCCGGTGGGGCCACCGGCACCGGGACGGCCGCCGCTGCCGGCTTCCACCGCTATAACGTCAATACGCCGCAGGGCCAGCGCATGCTGGCCAGTTACGCACGTGGCATCCAGGCGATGCTGGCACTTCCGCCGGAGCATCCGCACAACTGGTTCCGCAATGCGTTCGTGCACCTGATGGACTGTCCGCACGGCAACTGGTGGTTCTATGTATGGCATCGCGGCTACGTGGGCTATTTCGAGCAGACCATCCGCAAGCTCAGTGGCGATGCGCAGTTCGCCATGCCCTACTGGGACTGGACCACGCAACCGCAGATCCCGGCCACCCTGTTCGATGGCGTGCTTTCGCCGACCGATCAGGCCTATGCGCCCTATACACGCAATCTTGCGGTGTTCACCCGCTTCATCCAGCCGGCGCTGCTGCGCTACTGGAACAGCCTTGCCACCGAACAGCGCCAGCAGCTGGCCGCGCGCGGGTACGGCGACTTCAGCGCATTGTGGAACGATGTCACCGGGTACAACGCCCAAGCGAAAACCGGTATCGCCGGCAATGCGGCCTATGCCATCACCTGTGGCGCGCGCTACCTGTGGCGGCAGAACCCCGGCTTCGACGCCAAGACCGCCTCGGCCGTATCGCCCGATACGATCCGCGCAGGCTTGTCGCCGGTGGACTTCTACAACGCTGACATCAGTCGCAGTTTCACCAGTTCGCGCACTTCCTCGCATGTGGTGTCACCCGATGGAAACACCCAGTTTTCGGTGCTGGAGGGCTTCCCGCACAACAAGGTGCACAACTGCATCGGCGGGGTCGGGGCGGTTGATCCGGGCCCGTACGGCAACATGACCAACTTCCTGTCGCCACTGGATCCCATCTTCTACCTGCACCATGCCAACATGGACCGCCTGTGGGAGGTATGGACACGCAAACAGCTGGCGCAGGGGCTGCAGATCATGCCGCCGGCCGGGTCAGCCCGCGATGCGTTCATGAGCGAACCGTTCCGGTTCTTCGTCGAGGCCAGTGGTCAGTTTGCCGGACTCAAGCGGGCCGCGGATTTCTTCAGCACCCAGGCCTTCAACTACGATTATGTGAGTGGGCTGTCCGGCGCGCAGGAAAGCGCGGCCCTGCCGGTGCGCGCCACGGGCGCGGCCAGGCTGGTACGTGGCACCCGCCGCGGCGCGGCCGTGTCGGTGGCGTTGCCCGGCGCGACCACCGCGCAATTGGGGGCAGCGGCGCCGGCGGCGTTGATTGCCGAAGTCACGGTGGAGCGGCCTCGTGGCCTGCACAATACGCGGGAGTTCGACGTGTTGGTGAACGCGCCGGCCGGTGTTGATGCGGTGGACGCAGACAGCCCTTACTACGCCGGCACCGTGTCGTTCTTCGGCCCTCCGATGTCCGGCATGGATCATTCCCATCCCACCACGTTCGCCGTGCCATTGCCGCAACGGCTCAACCTGCTCCGTGCCGGAGCGGCCAATGCCACCGGCGGTACCGCGCTGGAGTTCCGGCTGGTGGCTTCCAGTGGCCAGGCCGCCGAAGTGTTCCCGGTGCTCGACGCGGCCGTTCTGGTAGTGCCCTGAGCCACGCGGCCGCCGCGGGCGGCCGCTGTCCGGACCCAGCAGGCAGGGCCGCCGATCGGCGGTCCTGCCCGGGCAACCCCGGCGTGACGCCACGCTGCGCTTTCGGCGGTGGCTGGCTATGCTGGGCGTCTCCGTCCACGAGCATCGCCATGCGCACGCTGTATCCGACCATCGAACCCTACCGTGAACACCGCCTTCCCGTGGACGGGCTGCATACCCTCTACGTGGAGGAATGCGGTTCACCGCAAGGCATTGCGGTGGTGTTCCTGCACGGCGGGCCAGGTGCGGGCGTGTCGCCCACCCATCGCCGGTTCTTCGACCCCGCACGCTATCGCATCATCCTGATCGACCAGCGCGGCAGCGGCCGTTCCACCCCGTTCGGGGAACTGCGTGAGAACACCACCGCGCACCTGGTGGCCGACATCGAGGCGGTGCGCGCGTATCTGGGCATCGACCGCTGGCTGGTATTCGGCGGCTCCTGGGGGTCCACCCTGGCGCTGGCCTATGCGCAGGCGCATCCGGAGCGCGCCACCGGGGTCATCGTCCGTGGCGTGTACCTGGGACGGGCTGAAGAAAACCGCTGGTTCAACGAGGCCGATGGCGGGGCACGCTGGGTGTTTCCCGAGCGCTGGGCGCGCTATGTCGCGCTGATTCCAGAACAGGAACGTGGCGAGATGATTGCCGCCTACTGGAAGCGGCTGGACAGTGCCGATCCGCCTACGCGCATCGCCGCTGCCCAGGCGTGGCTGGGCTGGGAGGACAATGCGGCCACGCTGGTGCATGACGTGGCGGCCGTGTCCGCGGCTGACCCGCTGGACACGCTGGCCAAGGCGCGCATCGAGGCACACTACTTCCGTCACAACGCCTTCCTCGAACATGGTCAACTGCTGCGTGACATCGATCGCATCCGCCACCTGCCCGGGGTGATCGTGCAGGGACGCTACGACATCATCTGCCCACCGCGCAGCGCCTGGGACCTGGCGTGCGCCTGGCCGGAGGCTGCGCTGGAAATGGTGCTGTCCGGCCACGCGGCGACTGAACCGGCCGCCGTCGATGCGCTGGTGCGTGCCACCGATGCGTTTGCCGACCGCCTGGGCGCGCATCCCGCCCAGGCTTGAGCCGGGTCGCCACCCTCGCCACGGTTACCGTCAGCGAAAGCGAAAGCGATGATGGCGCCGCGTTGACACCGCACGGCGCACGCTGGCGGCAGGTTGGATGAAGGTGGAGGTACCGGCATGAAACAAGCGACTCGATATACAGGGTTGGGCGCTGCGATGGTGGCCCTGCTGGCCGCGTGCAGCCAGCAACCCGCCACCACCGCAACCGCGTCGGGCGCTGCACCGGTGGCGCAGGCCACCCCGCCGCCCGTCGCCAGCACCGCAGGGAACGACGCGGCCGGCGCGGACGTTCCTGCGTTCGCCGAGCCGGCGGGCGGCATCGTGGTGAACCGGGTTGCCCAGACCCATGTGACCCGCGATTTCAAACGCAGCTACCTGGCATTGGACAGCTGGACGCTGTATCCGGACCCGGGGAGCATCGGGCAGCCCCTGGTTGCGCTGGTGATGGACGGCTCCAACGCAGTGACCTCCGCCGAGATGCGCATCGGCCGAAGCGGCAGCGCCGCCGATATCCAGGCCTGCACCCGCGCGCCCGCCGAGGCCATCGGTGCCGCCGGGCACGCCGAGATCGGCGGGGTTGGTTTTACGCGCTTCAGCGTAGGCGATGCGGCAATGAGTCATTACCTGTCGGCGCAGAGCTACCGGGCGGTACATCGAGGTGCGTGCTACGCCATCGACCTGATCATTGCCGGCACCCGCCCGGAGGTGTACGACCCGCCGCGCGCACCGCCGTTCACCCAGGACCAGGCGAACCAGCGCCTGGCGGCCATGCTTGCCGCGGTGCGCTGGAGCAACTGAGCGGGGGCATGTCCGTTGCCCTGCGCTTCGCTGCGTCGAGCGCGCGTTCGGCTCACCCCATCAAGTGGCGCAACAACGCCGCGCATCCCACGCCGATCAACACCGTGGGCAGCATCGAGAAGCGGCTGGCGGCCAGCAGGGTCACGGCCAGCGCGATCAGATCGGCCGGGCGTTCGGCCACGAAATGCGGGGCGATCACCGAGATCAGCACGCAGCCCGGTGCCGCTTCCATCACCGTGACCAGGCGCGGCGACAGCGTGCGGTTGCGCAGCGCCAGATAGCCGGCAATACGGGTCAGGTAGGTGGCCGCAGCCATCAACACGATGGTCAGCAAGGTCAGCTTATCGATCATGCCGCACCCCCGCCCACCACCCTGCGACCAGCAGCCCGGTGACTGCACCGGTAACCACGTACCAGGCGCCCGGCAGCAGCAGATGGGTGAGCGCGGCCACCACCAGGCTGGCCAGCCACGGCAACGCCGCGCGCAGCCCGGTCCACATGCCCTTGAGCAGCACCAGGAACACCGCCGGGAAGGCCATGTGGAAGCCCCACTGCTCGATGTCGCCGATCATCGGGCCGATCAGTGCGCCCACTGCGGTAAACACCACCCAGGTCAGGTGCAGGCCGATCGAGACGCCCATGTAGTAGCGCAGGTCGACCTGCGCGGCGCGCCGGCGGGCATCGGCCAGGCCCATCGCCCAGCTTTCATCGCACATGAAGAACAAGGCCGGCAGCACCTTGCGCCGGGGCAACGCGGACAGGTACGGCGCCAGCACCGCGCCCATCAGCAGGTGGCGGCTGTTGACCAGCACGGTCATGGCCACGATCAGGAAGACGTGCGGCGGAAAGGTCCACAGCGCCACCGCGGCAAACTCCGAGCCACCGGCAAAGTTCAGCCCGGTCATCAGCGGCACTTCCACCGCACTCAGACCCTTCTGGCTGGCCTGGGCGCCCAGCACGAGTGAGAACGGCACAAACCCGACCATCACCGGCAGAGCGTCGATCAGGCCGCGCTGGAAGGCCGGACGGGCGGGCAGCGCGGGCGCGGGTACGGTTGCCGAAGCAGGGGGCGATGGATGCATGGATGGACGGGCCTTGCGATAGCGCGGGCAGAAAAGCGTAGCCGATCGGCGTTGGCAGCAGGTTGCGTTTATGCCAATCTTCCCAGCCGGATTGGCATCGATGCGAGAACTTCAATGAATGTGCGCAACGCCATGCCAATTCTGCTCGATGCCATTGATCGGCGCATTCTCCAAGCCCTGCAGGAGGACGGGCGCCTGCAGAACATCGAGCTGGCCAAACGGGTGGGATTGTCGCCCTCCCCTTGCCTGCGGCGGGTACGCCTGCTGGAGGACGCCGGGGTGATCGAGCGCTATACGGCGGTATTGAACGCGGCCAAGGTGGGGGCTGGCTTCACCGTATTTGCCCGGGTGTGGCTCAAGGGCCAGGATGAGGAAACCACCCGTACGTTCATCGATGCAGTGACGTGTTTTCCCGAAGTGCTGGAATGCCACCTGATGGCCGGTGACTGCGATTTCCTGCTGCGCGTGGTGGTCAAGGACCTGGATGCGTATCGGCGTTTCCAGGTCGACCATCTCAACCGCACGCCCGGCATCCAGAGCGTGAAGTCCGACATTCCCCTGCAGCGCATCAAGCATTCCTGGCAGCTGCCGCTGCGCTGACACCGGAGCCGGCCGCATGAACGAGTGGATCACCCTGCCGCGCGCGTTCTATCAGCGCCATCCCACGCAGGTGGCGCCGGCGTTGTTGAACAAGCTGCTGGTCCGCGACGACGGCCGTGCCGGTCGCATCGTCGAGGTCGAGGCCTACGCGGGCAGCGAGGATCCGGCGGCGCATTCGTACCGCGGCATGACCCCGCGCACCACCACCATGTTCGGCGAAGCGGGCCACCTGTATGTGTACCTCAGCTATGGCATGCATTGGGGTGCCAATGCGGTGTGTGGTGAGGTCGGCCAAGGCTGGGGCGTGCTGCTGCGGGCACTGGAGCCGGTATACGGGCTGGACCTGATCGGCCAGGCACGGCCAGCGATCCGCCACGCGCATGACCTGGCCAGCGGCCCCGGCCGGCTGTCGCAGGCAATGGGGATCAACAAGGCGCTGGACGGTGCCGACCTGGTCTGCAACGACCGCGGCGTGCGCATGGTGTGCGACGGCATGCTGCCGCCGGACGATCCGGTGGTGGGGCCACGCATCGGCATCACCAAGGCGGTGGCGTTTCCCTGGCGCTGGCATGTGCGCGGGCATCGGCATGTGTCGGCAAGGGGGCGCCGCTAGCCCGCTCCACGGACGCTGGCCTGGCGTTCGGCCAGCTTGCAACCCGCGCCCCGGGAAAACCCGTTCAGACAGGTAAATCGTCATTCCGGTGTAAAATTCGCCGTTTTAACCGGAATCATGGCGAAAGCCCCCTACCGACCGCCTGTGCCCGGCCCGGCCTTCATCCGCCTGTTGGCGGGGTTTGCCGAAGGACCGTTGCCTGCCACCAGCCCGGATATTCCAGACCGCCTCAGCCAATGGGTGGATTGGAACCGGGCGGTTGCGTTGTCGCGCGCACTCGACGGACGGCTGCCTGCCGTGGCCGAGGATGCGCCGCGTTTCAACGCCGCCGAACGGGCGGAGTGCGTGCGGGTGCGGGCGGCGCTGGCCGAGAGCATCGGCGCGCCGGTCGCGCCACCACGCGCCTCGGTATCGCCGGACGATTACGCGCCGCACCGGCAGCGCTGCATGACCCTGCAGCGTTCGATGCAGGCCGCCACCGGGCGCCTGCGTGGCCGGTTGCGCGACATGCTGTGCCAGCAGTCGCCGGAACAGGCGCGCCTGGCCGAGGTGGATGCGGTGCTGGAGCTGACCCTGAGCCCGCGCGAACACAGCCTGCTGGCCACGGTGCCGGCCCTGCTGGGCCAGCACTTCGAGCGCCTGCGCCTGGCGGCAGTGCCAGCGCCGGCCGATGGCGATACCGGGCAGGAACTGCCCGGCCGATCCCCGGCGGGCTGGCTGGCGCGGTTCCACCACGATATGCACACCGTGCTGCTGGCCGAGCTGGACGTCCGTTTTCAACCGATCGACGGCCTGCTTGCAGCGCTTGCCCCCCGATAACTGGAACATCATGCTCAGAACCAGTCTTTACGTCGTTGTCTTCCTTGCTGGCTTGCTGGCGGCATGCTGGATCGGTGCCGGTTACCTGGGCAGCAATCCGGTGGGCGCTGCGGTGGCTGCGGTGATCGTGGCCTGCTACTGCGCCGGCGGCGTGGAACTGCTGCGCTATCGCCAGGCCACCGTGGGGCTGGCCCATGCCGTGGCCGACACCCGCGCAGCCCCGGGCGACCTGGGCGCGTGGCTGCAGCGGGTGCCGGCCGGGCTGCGCAACGCGGTGCGGCTGCGGGTGCACGGTGAGCGCGTCGCCCTGCCCGCCCCGGTGCTGACCCCCTATCTGGTGGGGCTGCTGGTGTTGCTGGGCATGCTGGGCACCCTGCTCGGCATGATGGCCACCCTGCGTGGCACCGGACTGGCGCTGGAGAGCGCTACCGACCTGCAGGCTATCCGCGGCTCGCTCGGCGCGCCGGTCGAAGGGTTGGCGGTGGCCTTTGGGACGTCGATTGCCGGCGTGGCTACCTCGGCGATGCTGGGCCTGCTGGCCGCCCTGTGCCGGCGTGAGCGCCTGCAGACGGTGCAGGTGCTGGATGCACAGATCGCCACCACGCTGCATCTGCATTCGCAGGGCTGGCAGCGCGGCGAAGCCCTGCGCATGGCGCAGGCACAGGCCGACCTGATGCCGGCACTGGTGGAGCGGCTGCACGCGATGTCGCTGGCCATCGAGGCGCGCAGCGAACAGACCCACCAGCAGTTGCTGGAGAGCCAGGCGCACTTCCACGCCAAGGCCGACGCCGAGCACCTGCGGTTGGCCTTGGCGGTTGAAACCGCCCTGAAGGACAGCGTGGCTGCCAGTGCGCGTGCCGTGGGCGACGCACTGCAGCCCATCATGCACGCCACCATGACGGCCATCGCCAGCGATACCCGCGCCCTGCATGAGCGGGTGGGCGATGCTGCCTCCAGGCAGCTGGACGATCTGCGCGCAGGACTGGAGGCCAACCATGCCGCCAATGCGGCCACCTGGCGCGACGCATTGGCCGCGCAGCAGCAGACCCACCAGCAACTGGGCGCCGCACTGGGCACAGGACTGGAGCAGTTGACTGCCCGTCACGACCAGCGTGCCACCGATCTGCTCGCTGCGCTGGCTGCACGCATGGACACCAATGTGCAGCACTGGAGCACCGCCCAGAGCGCCCAGCACGCTGCCCAGCAGACGCTCACCGATGAGCTGCGCGGCAGCCTGGCGCAGTTCACCGAGGCACACGCCCGCCAGGCCAGCGCGCTGGCCGATGCGCTGGCCACGCGCCTGCAGCACAGCGCCGACCACAACGCCGCCGCCTGGCAGACCGCGCTCGAGGCGCAGCAGTCGGCCAGCACCGCCCTGGCCGAGCGCCATCAGTCGGCATTGTCGGCCACCACCGCAGGCTTCGAGCAGCAGGCCGGCGCGCTGGTGCAGGCCCTGCAGCAATCGCAGCACGCCCTGCAGGACGCGCTGGAAGCCCGCGACGCACAGCGCCTGGCCAACTGGAGTGGTGCGTTTGAAGCGCTCACCACCACGCTGGGCGAGCAATGGTCGCAGACCAGCACGCAGGCCGCGCAGCGCCAGCAGCAGATCTGTGACGCCCTGGCGCGCACCGCACAGGACATCAGCGCGCACACCCAGGCCCACGCCAGCGACACCATCGCCGAGATCTCGCGGCTGGTGCAGGTCGCCTCCGAAGCGCCCAAGGCCGCCGCCGACGTGGTCGCCGAACTGCGCCAGAAGCTCTCCGACAGCATGGTCCGCGACACCGCGATGCTGGACGAGCGCAGCCGCCTGTTGGCCACGCTGGAAACCCTGCTGGATGCGGTCAACCACGCCTCCACCGAGCAGCGCACCGCTGTGGACGCACTGGTCACCACCTCGGCGGACCTGCTCGAGCGGGTGGGCACCCGCTTCACCGACCACCTGGCTGCCGAAACCGGCAAGCTGGGCGAGGTGGCCGCGCAGGTCACCGGCAGCGCGGTGGAAGTGGCCAGCCTGGCCGACGCGTTCGGCGGCGCCATGCAGGTGTTTGGTACGGCCAGCGCCGGCCTCGGCGAGCGCCTGGAGCAGATCGGCACCGCGCTGGACGCCTCTCTGGCGCGCAGCGATGAGCAGCTGGCCTACTACGTGGCCCAGGCGCGTGAAGTGATCGACCTGAGCGTGCTGTCGCAGCAGCAGATCATCGAAGAGCTGCAGCAGTTGGGTGCACGCCGCGGCGCGGGCAAGGCCGCCGGCGCATGAGCGACGAGATCGAGGTCGACGGCGAATCCGGCGCCCCGATCTGGGCCGCCTTCGGCGACCTGATGTCGGTGCTGCTGGGCGCGTTCGTGCTCATCCTGGTTGGCGTGGTGGCGTTGCAGCTGGAACTGTCCACGCGGCTGGACCACGAGGTCAAGCAGCGCCAGGCCGAAGCGGCACGGCGCAAGACCCTGGAGCAGGCACTGGCGGTGCCGCTGGCGGCTGGCCGGGTGACGCTGGTGGATGGCCGCATCGGCATCCGTGGCAGCGTGCTGTTCGCGCTCAACTCCGACCAGTTGCAGCCCGAGGGTCGCGAACTGCTCAAAAGCCTGGCTGCCCCGTTGGCCGAGTATCTTTCTTCGCGCGAGGAAATCCTGATGGTCAGTGGATTCACCGATGACCGTCAGGTGCGCGAAGGCAACCGCCAGTTTGCCGACAACTGGGCGCTGTCGGCCGAACGCGCGCTCACCGTAACCCGGGCATTGATCGCCGAAGGCGTGCCGGCCTCGGCGGTCTTCGCCGCCGCCTTCGGGGCCGAGCAGCCGGTCGGCTCCAATGCCGATGAAGACGGCCGTGCACGCAACCGCCGTGTCGAAATGGCGCCGATTCCGCGCCCCAAACCGGCCAGGGCCAGCGATGCCCCGTAAGCCGGCCGATCCCGCTGCACGCCTGGCCGACTGGCGCAAACGCCAGCTGGATCGCCATGACCCGGTTGCCTTTGCCGTCATGGAAGCGCTGCAGGCACGCGCCGCGCACTACGAAGGACCGGCACGCCAGGTGCTGGAGCAGCGCCTGGCAGCGCGCATGGCGGCCTACGGCAGCCGGCTGCCGCGTGCGCGCACAACCGATCCAGACCCGGCTTCCCGTTGCGTGACGCCATTGGCCACGCTGGTGGCCGAACTGGCCCAGCGCCCGCCTGCACGACGCGTTGCCGGCGGCGACGGCGACGGCGACACCTCGCAGATACTGGCCGCCTACCCCTCCCTTTCTGCCCTGGGCGAGTTCCGCGCCCTGTGGGCCAGCGTGCGCAGCCGCGGCCAGGTGCGCCAATCGCTGGCCGCCACGCCCAGCGACGGTGGCCCCCTCAATTCTGCGGTGCTGGTGCACCGGGCCATGTCGTTCATGGGTGAGGTGTCGCCTGGCTACCTGAAACACTGCCTGGCCTATCTGGACAACCTGTCCTGGCTGGAGCAGCTGCAGCCGCGCGCTACTGCGCCGGCCAAGGATGTGGGGCGCATCGCCAAGCCGCGTCGGACCCGCCCGGCCAGGAGTTGAGCCCGGCGCTGCGGCGCGCCCGGCCATGCAGGGCTATACCAAGGTATAGCGGCGCTAACCCACGGGCATCTAGGACGGCGCGCGCGATGCAGGGACAATGCGCGCATCGGTTCGGCGCAACGCGTCGTACCGGCCTGATGTTCCGCTACCGGATATGACGATGGACCCCGATCCTGCCGGGCGCCACGCGCGCCGCACCGCACCCCTGCCCTGTTCCACCCCGGCGTCCGGCCGGCGGCGTCCGCGCGACTGAGTCCCGGGGAGCCGGCGGGCGCTGCCTGCCCGGAGGCTTTCCGATGCACTACAAAATCCTCTACATCACCCTGCGCCGCCTGATTGGCGAGCGCGACGTGGCCGCCCTGCGCAGCCAGTTGCTGCAGCACGGCGCCCCCCTGTTTGCCCGTGCACTCGCGCTGGGGTCGGAGCGGGTCATCGCCGATGCGTTGAGCCTGCTGCCCATCGCCGAGCGCATCAGCGTGCTGCGTCATCTGCCCGCCACCCTCCGCGAGGCGATGAAGCCGCTGTGCCAGCACAACGGCCCCCGCTGCCAGCCCCCGGCCTGGTCGCTGCCAGCGGCCCGCGCCCACCACGCCTGACCCAGCTGGTGCCGCCGCGTCTGCACCTGGCCTGTCCATGTCTACCTCCCCGTCGCTGCCGCCGCACGCGGCACCGATCGTCATTCCAAGGAGTTGCCCATGACCCTGCTCAACGCATGGTTCGATGCCTTCCTGCGCAGCCGCCGTGCCGCCAGCCTGTTCCGTCGCCGCGCCCTGCCCGAGGCCGGCATTGGCCGCGGCGCCGCAACGGCGGTGCCGGTGGACTTCAGCGCTGCGCTGCTGCGGTTGGCGCACGTGCCGCTGGGCGCTGCGCTGGCCGCACTCGATTCGCATCCCGACGGGCTCAGTGCGCACGAAGCCAGCGAACGGCTGCAGCGGCTGGGCCCCAATGAAATCGATCACGAAAAGCCGCTGCCGTGGTGGCGCCACCTGTGGCAGTGCTATCGCAACTCGTTCAATCTGCTGCTCAGTCTGCTGGCGGCGGTGTCCTGGTTCACCGACGACCTGAAGGCCACCGTGGTGATCGGCACCATGGTGGTGCTGTCCACGCTGATCCGTTTCATCCAGGAGGGCCGCTCCAACCGTGCCGCCGAGCGGCTCAAGGCACTGGTGGGCAACAACGCGCGGGTGCTGCGCCGCGCCCCGGGCAGCGAAGCGGCCGACGTGGCCGACCTGTACTTCGGCGCGCACCTGCACAGCCGCCGGCCGGCCCAGCAGCGCTCGCTGCCGATCCGCGAGCTGGTGCCGGGCGACCACATCGTGCTGTCGGCAGGCGACATGATTCCGGCCGATTGCCGCGTGCTCGGCGCCAAGGACCTGTTCGTGGCGCAGGCCGCGATGACCGGCGAATCGCTGCCGCTGGAAAAGTTCGCCGAGCCTGATCCGCGCCAGGCCAACCTGCTGGAGCAGCCCAATCTGCTGTTCATGGGCACCAATGTGGTGTCCGGCACCGCCACTGCCGTGGTGCTGGCCACCGGCAACCGCACCTGCTTTGGCACCATCGCCCAGCGCAGCACTGCCACCGAACGTGCCCCCACCGCCTTCCAGGCCGGGGTCAACAGCGTGAGCTGGTTGCTGATCCGCTTCGCGCTGGTGATGGTGCCGTTCGTGCTGCTGATCAATGGCATGACCAAGGGCGACTGGACCGAGGCCTTCCTGTTCGCGTTGTCGGTGGCGGTCGGGCTGACGCCGGAGATGCTGCCGATGATCGTCACCTCCACCCTGGCCAAGGGCGCGGTGTTGTTGTCGCGGCGCAAGGTGATCGTCAAGCGGCTGGATGCCATCCAGAACTTCGGCGCGATGGAGGTGCTGTGCACCGACAAGACCGGCACGCTCACCCAGGACCGCATCGCGCTGGAGCGGCATACCGATGTGTACGGCAACGACTCGCAGGACGTGCTGGCCTTCGCCTACCTCAACAGCCACTTCCAGACCGGGCTGACCAACCTGCTCGATCGCGCCGTGCTGGAACACGTGGAGCTGCAGACCGAACTGCGCCTGGCCCAGGATTACCACAAGGTCGATGAGATTCCGTTCGATTTCGAGCGTCGCCGCATGTCCGTGGTGGTCTCCGAGCGCGGCGACCACCATGAGCTGATCTGCAAAGGGGCCGTGGAAGAAATGCTGGCGGTGTGCACCCGGGTGCGCGAAGACGGCCACGACCTGCTGCTGGATCCGCAGCGGCTGGCCCGCGTGCGCCAGACCACCGAGGAACTCAACGAACAGGGGCTGCGCGTGGTTGCGGTGGCCATGAAGGAGACCCCGGCCACCCAGCAGGTGTATTCCCAGGCCGACGAGCATGGCTTGACCCTGCTTGGCTATGTGGCTTTCCTCGACCCGCCCAAGGAATCGACGGCACAGGCCCTGCAGGCACTGGCCGGGCTTGGGGTGGAGGTCAAGGTGTTCACCGGCGACAACGAGCTGGTCACCGCGCGGGTCTGTGCGCAGGTGGGGCTGCAGGCCGACACCATCGTGACCGGGCCGCAGATCGAACGCATGGACGATGCCGCGGTGGCCGACGCGCTCACCCGGCACCGGGTGTTCGCCCGGCTGACCCCGTTGCACAAGGAGCGGCTGGTGCGGGCGCTGCGTGCACAGGGCAAGGTGGTGGGTTTCCTGGGCGATGGCATCAACGACGCACCGGCGCTGCGCGCGGCCGACATCGGCATCAGCGTGGACAGCGCGGTGGATATCGCCAAGGAAGCGGCTGACATCATCCTGCTGGAGAAGAGCCTGATGGTGCTTGAAGAAGGCGTCATCCAGGGCCGGCGCACCTTCAGCAACATGCTCAAGTACATCCGCATGACCGCCAGCTCCAACTTCGGCAATGTGTTTTCGGTGCTGGTGGCCTCGGCATTCCTGCCGTTCCTGCCGATGCTGCCGCTGCAGCTGCTGGTGCAGAACCTGCTGTACGACATCTCGCAGATTGCCATTCCCTTCGACAACGTGGACGAGGAACTGGTGCGCCGGCCGCTGAAGTGGAACCCGGCCGACATTGGCCGCTTCATGGTGTTCTTCGGGCCGATCAGTTCGATTTTCGACCTGAGCTGCTTTGCACTGATGTGGTACGTGTTCGATGCGCGCACCGTGGCCGACCAGAGCCTGTTCCAATCGGGTTGGTTCGTGGTGGGCCTGCTGACCCAGACCCTGATCGTGCACATGATCCGCACCCCGAAGGTGCCGTTCGTGCAGAGCATCGCCGCGCCGCCGCTGCTGGTGATGACCGGGCTGATCATGACAGTGGGCGTTGTCCTGCCGATGAGTCCGCTGGCAGGCTACTTCAAGCTGCAGGCGCTGCCGCCGGGCTACTGGCCGTTCCTGGTGGCCATTCTGTTCGGCTACGCGGTGCTGACCACGTTGTTGAAGAAGGTCTACATCCGCCGCTACGGCTGGCAGTAAACGCCCACGGGCGCGCACACGGAGCATCGCATGGACTTCAACCCGCACCTGCCGGCCTTCAACGCCGGCGCTACGATCAGTACGTTGATCAGCCTGAGCACCGCGTTCGTGCTGGGCGCGGCGATCGGCCTGGAGCGGCAGCTCCGCCAGCGCACGGCCGGGCTGCGCACCAACACGCTGGTGGCCGTGGGCGCGGCGGTGTTCGTCGACCTGGCCGTCCGCTTCCACGATCTGTACGGCGGGCCCCCATCGCCGCTGCATGTGGTGGCCTACGTGATTTCCGGGGTGGGCTTCCTGGGTGCCGGCGTCATCATGAAAGACGGCGCGCAGGTATCGGGCCTGAACACCGCGGCCACGCTGTGGGGGTCCGCTGCGGTGGGTGCCTGCGCCGGCATCAAGCTGCTGCCCGAGGCCCTGCTGGCCGCGTTGTTCGTGCTGGCCGCCAATACCCTGTTGCGCCCGGTGGTCAACCGGATCCAGCGCCAGCCGATCCAGGAAGCCTTCAGCGAGGCCACCTATGCGGTCACGGTGGTCTGCCTGCGCGACCATCAGGCCGACGTGCTGGACCGGCTGCTGATGCGGCTGGAACAGGCGCATTACCCGGTGCGCGCGGTGGAGCCGCGCCCGTTCGGCGACCGCGATGTCGAGATCGAAGCGGTGTTGTATGCCACCGCCGTGGATGCCGATGAACTGGATGCCGTTCTGGCCAGCCTGTCGACGACGCCCGGCGTGCTGCAGGCCTTCTGGAATGCCACCCTGGAAGACTGACCGCAGCCGGCCGCGGTGCCGGTGCTATGCTCGGCCGCGTCCCTACCCGCGGCAGGGGTCCACGTAATGCTGGGAGCCGTTCCGATGTCACCGTTGCCTTCGCGCCGTACCTTTGCCCTGATCGTGCTGGGCGCGGTGATGGCCGCGATCTTCGCCGCCGATACGCTGACCGATTACGCCGTGGCCGCCGCCTGCTTCTACGCGGCGGTGATCCTGGCGGCCTCGCGCATCCTGCCCGCGCGTGGGCTGGTGCTGCTGGCAGCCATCTGCATCGCGCTGACTGCCGTGAGCTTCTTCCTGACCCGCTTCGGCACCTACCGGATCGGCCTGGTCAATTCGGCCATCGGCATGCTGGTGATCGGTATCACCACCTATCTGGCACTGAAGATGGAAGCGGCCAAGGCCGCCGTGCAGGAGGCCCAGGCACGTCTGTTGCGGGTCGCGCGCGCCTCCACCGTGGGCGAGTTGACCACGTCGATCGCCCACGAGGTCAACCAACCGCTGGCGGCGATCGCCAGCAGCGCCGAAGCCAGCCAGCGCTGGCTGGCCCAGGACCCGCCGAACGTGGACAAGGCCCGCCAGACCCTGGCCCGCATCCTTGCCGATGCGCACCGCGCCAGCGATGTGATCGCGCGTATTCGCGGGCTCACCCAGGGTGCCAGCCCGGAACGGCGCGGCTTCGATCTCAACCAGGCGGCGCTGGAAATGCTGGCGCTGTCGCGCAGCGAGCTGGAACAGCATGCGGTGCAGGTGACCACCCAGTTCGACGACGCGCTGCCGCCGGTGTCCGGCGACCGCGTGCAGGTGCAGCAGGTGCTGGGCAACCTGATCCTCAACGCGGTGGATGCGATGGCCAGCGTGCCCGCCGGCGAGCGTCGGCTGGTGCTGCACAGCGCCCGGCTGGATGCCACGCGGGTGGTATTGAGCGTGCGCGACCACGGCGGCGGACTGCCGCTGGACGCGCCCGAGCGCGTGTTCGATGCGTTCTGGACCACCAAGTCCGGCGGCCTGGGGCTGGGCCTGAGCCTGAGCCGCAGCATCCTGGAAGCGCACGGCGGCTGCATCCGCGCCGAACCGGCCGAGGGCGGTGGTGCGCGTTTCGTGTTTGAGCTGCCGGTCCACGACGAGGCCGCGCATGGCTAGGCCCCCGACTCCCGCCGCCGAACCTTCCCCCATCGTCTACGTGGTTGACGACGATCATTCCGTGCGTGCCGCGCTGGAAGACCTGCTGGCCTCGATGGGCCTGCAGGTGCGAGCCTTCGACTCCATCGCCGCGTTCCTGCAGCATCCCCGCCCGGCAGCGCCGGCCTGCCTGGTCCTGGATGTGCGCATGCCCGGCCAGAGCGGGCTGGAATTCCACCGGCAGATGGCCAGCCACGGCCTGCACCTGCCGGTGGTGTTCATCACCGGGCACGGCGATATCGCGATGGGCGTGGCGGCCATGAAGGAAGGCGCCATCGAGTTCCTGACCAAGCCGTTCCGCGACCAGGAACTGTTGGATGCCATCCACGTCGGCATCGAGCGTGATCGCCTGCGCCGCCGCGATGAAGAAGTGGTGGAGGTACTGCGGCAACGCTGGGCGGCGCTCACCAGCGGCGAGCGCGACGTGGTGGACGGGGTGGTGCGGGGCCGTCTCAACAAGCAGATCGCCGCCGAACTGGGGGTCAGCGAAATCACGGTGAAGGTCCGCCGCGCCAACGTGATGCGCAAGATGCAGGCGCGCACCCTGGTGGACCTGGTGCGCATTTACGACCGGCTGGGCGCCGGCTGACCCCGCCGCCGCGGGCGTGATGCCCGCCGGGAAGACACAGATAAGCAATCGGCATCAGCGCCGGTGCGGCGCCACGGCTGGCACTTCCTAGAATGCGCCAAGGCCGCTGCGGCTGCCCGCCTCCCTTCCTGCCGTGGATGTCATCGATGCGCGCTGCCCTGCCCTTCACCCTGCTTGCCCTGTGCGCCGCGCTGGCAGCGTGCCAACAAGCCCCGTCGGCCAACCCGGTGGCCACCGCACAGGCTGCGCCGGCGGCCGAGGAAATCGCCTGGCGGCATGGCGATGTGGAAGATGCCTTTGCCGATGCGCAGCAGAGCGGCAAGCCCGTGCTGCTGTACTGGGGCGCGGTGTGGTGCCCGCCGTGCAACAAGCTCAAGGCCACGCTGTTCCGTGACCCGGCTTTCATCGCCCTCACCCGTCAGTACGTGCCGGTCTACCTGGATGGCGACCAGGAAGGCGCGCAGGCGCTGGGCGAACAGTTCGGGGTGCGCGGCTATCCCACCCTCATCGTGCTGGACCCGCAGCGCCGCGAGATCACCCGCCTGGCCGGCGGCAACGACAGTGCCGAGCTGACCCGCGCACTCACCCTGGCGGCCAAGCGCCGTACCGCCGTGGCCGATGTACTGCGGGTAGCGGTGGTCTCGCCGGAGCGGGTGTCCGAAGACGATTGGCGGGTGTTGGGCGACTACGGTTGGGAGGTGGACGCCAGCCGCCTGTCCGGGCTGCGCGATCCCGCCACGTTGCTGCAGCAGTTGGCCACGGCCGCGCCGGACCCTGCCCTGCAGCGACGCTTCGGCCTGCTCGCGCTGGGCGCCGATGCCCGCAGTACGGCCGTGCCCACCGCGCAGGCGCGTGATCGCACCCGCGAGCTGCTGGTGGCCGTGCTGGCGGCGCCGGCCGAGGTGCGGGCCAACCGCGACCTGCTCGGCTACCAGGGGCCGGCGCTGGTGGCGCGTGCAGCGGCCACGCCGGCACAGGCCGATGCACTGGGCGCGCAGTTGCTGGCGGCATTGGAGCGTGCCGATGCCACCCAGGACAACGCCGCCGATGCGCGTTTGTCGAGCGTGATCACCGAGTTGACGCTGTTCAAGCAGGAACATCCACAGACCCCGGTGCCGGCGGCACTGCTCGAAAAGGCGCACGCACGGGTCGCCGCGGCAGATGCGGCGGCCAGGACGCCGCACGAGCGCCAGGCCACCATCAGCAGCGCGGTCCATGTGCTGCGCGAAATCGACGATGCCGGCGCGGCCGAGCAGCTGCTGTTGGCCGAGCTGGAGCGCAGCCAGACCCCGTACTACTACATGCCCGAACTGGCCGAGCTGGCCGAGGCCCGCGGCGACACCGCCGCTGCCCTGGAATGGCTGCGCAAGGCCTACGACGGCGCGCAGGGGCCGGCGACGCGGGTGCAATGGGGCGTGCTGTACGTGGAGGGGCTGGTGCGCCTGCAACCGGGCGACGGCGAGGCGATCGAGCGGGCCACTGCACAGGTCATCGCCGAGCTGGATGCGCAGCCGGCGGGGTACCACCAGCGCACCCGGCAACGTTTCGAGCGCCTGGCCGGCACCTTGCAGGCGTGGAGCGGGCAGCACCACGGCAAGGCCACGCTGGGCCGCCTGCAGGCACGGATGGGCGAGTCCTGTGCGAAGGCCGCCCCGGGCGCGGACGCTGGCGCAGCGTGCAGCCGTTGGCTGAAGGGCTGAACGGCCTCAAGCTCTGCGCATGCCCAATGCAGCGTGGCGCGTGCGGGCAATCAGCCGCGTAGCGTGGCTCCGCCGTCCACGTACAGGTCGCTCATCGCGATATGGCCGGCCTGGTCGGAGAGCAGGAACATGATGGCCTGGGCGATGTCGTCCGGGCGGGCCAACTTGCGCAGCGGAATGCCCGCCTTGTAGGTCTCCGGGCTGCCATCGATGACCCGTTGCGCGCCCTCGGCATCGGCCCACATGCCGGTCTGCATGGGGGTCAGCGTCGAGCCGGGCGCCACGATGTTGCAGCGGATCCCATGCGGGGCCAGCTCCAGCCCCAGGCAACGGGTAAACATGGTGGCCGCGGCCTTGGAGGCGGCGTAGGCGGCCATGCCGTGGCGCGGCACGCCGGCCGCATTGGAGCTGACAGTGACGATCGCACCACGCCGGCGCGGGGTCATCACCCGCGCCAGGGCGCGCGAAACGTGGAACACGCCGTCGGTATTGACCGCGAATACGCGCCGCCATTGCGCATCGTCGATCTGATCGACCGTACCCACCTGCAGCACGCCGGCCACATGAATGCCGAAGCCGAGCGGGCCGTGCTGCGTTTCAACGGTGGCGACCAGCGCATCCACCGCCGCCGCGTCGCTCACATCCAGCGCATACGCATGCAGCCGGGGGTGCACGGGCAGCGCCGGTGCGTGCACATCGGTGGCCACCACCACGCTGCCGCTGTCCAGCAGCAGCCGGACCAGCGCATGGCCGATACCGCCAGCCGCGCCGGTGACCAGGGCCAGGGTGCGGTCGAATCCGGTCAGTTTCATTCAAGGTGTTCCTGGATAGGGGTGTCCCAGCGGCCGAGCCTGGCCGACAACCACGGGGCGATCTGCGCCACCGCGTCACGGCCGGTCAGTTCGGCATGCAGGAACGGCAGTTCGAGGGCGTCAACGCGGGTGGCGTGCGCGGCCCACAATGACGCCTGCAGGTGTGGCCGCGTGGCGTGGTCATGGCCGGCGCGCACGTGCTGCAGGACGCCCTGGTAAGGACGGTGGAAGTGCGCGCGGATCAGTCGGTTGGTGCCGGTGACGGCACGTACCACCCCATCCAGCACCGCATCGGGCAGATTGCCCAGCGCACTGTCGCCGCGGCGCAGGAACGCAATGATGCGCGCGCGGCTGTCCAGTTCGGGGTGGGCATCGGGATCGTGCCCGGCAATGGCAAGCAGGGCACGCAGCGCGGCGACCGGATCGGGTTCCGGCTCGGCGCGCCAGCACTCGCTGGGATAGGCATCCAGCAGTACCAGTTCGCCGACCTCACGGCCCAGCGCCTGCAGGCGCACGGCCACGGCCTGGGCGATGATGCCCCCCACCGACCAGCCCAGCAGGTGCACCGCACCTTCGGGCTGCATGCCGATCACCCGTTCCACATACCCGGCGGCCAGCGCATCGATGCTCGCAGGCAGTGGCTGGGCGGCATCCAGTGCCGGTGACTGCAGGCCATGCACATCGCGTTGCGGCTGCAGGGCGCGTGCCAGGTCACGGTAGTTCCAGGCGATGCCGCCGGCCGGATGCACCACGAACAGCGGTGCCCTGCCCGGCGGTCCACTGGCCAGCTGGATCAGCGGGGTGAGCCCATCGTCGGCAGCGCGTGCCGGTGCATCCAGCAGCGCAGCCAGGGCGGCCACCGACGGGTGCGCAAACACCGCACCCAACCCGGGATCGTGCTGCCAATGCTGCTGGATGGCCAGCAGCAGGTGCACGGCCGACAACGAATCGCCGCCCAGGCTGAAGAAGTCGGCATCGGCGCTGACCGATCCGTCCAGGCCCAGCACCTGGGCGAACAGCCGGGCCAACGCGCGTTCGCTCCGGCTGGCCGGCGGGCGCCCGACCGGCGCTGCGATGACCGGTGCCGGCAGTGCGCTGCGATCCAGCTTGCCGTTGGCCGTGACCGGCCAGGTATCGACCACCACCAGCGCGGCCGGCACCATGTAATCGGGCAGGCACGCGGCAATACCGGCGCGCAGGCGCGGCACATCCAGCGCGGTGCCGGCAACGTAGCCCACCAGGCTGCGCTCGCCGGGCCGGCCGTCGCGCAGCAGTACTTCGGCACGCACCACGCCGTCCTGCGCACGCAGCGCGGCCTCGATCTCGCCCAGCTCGATGCGCAGACCGCGCAGCTTGACCTGGTTGTCGCTGCGCCCCAGGTACTCCACCGCGCCATCGGTGCGCCAACGGGCGATATCGCCACTGCGGTACAGGCGCCCGCCAGGCACGTAGGGATCGGCGAGGAAGCGCGCGGCGGTGAGGTCGTCGCGGCCCAGGTAACCCCGCGCCAACTGCACCCCGCCCAGGAACAGGTCACCGGCCACGCCCGGGGGCAGCGGCCGCAGCTGCGCGTCGAGCACGTACAGCCGGGTGTTCCAGACCGGATACCCGATCGGCACCGGGTGCGAGCGGTCAGCGGCGTCGGCCGGCCACCAGCTCACATCCACGGCCGCCTCGGTGGGGCCGTACAGGTTGTGCAGCTCGGCATCCACGGTGGCATGGAAGCGATCGCGCAGCGACGGTTCCAGTGCTTCACCACTGGTGAATACCCGGCGCAGGCGCAGCCGGTGCGCCGCCGGCACGGCCAACAACGCATCCAGCATCGAAGGCACGAAATGCACGGTGGTGATGCCCTGGCGGCGGATCAGCGCGGCCAATGCCAACGGGTCGCGGTGCACGTCCGGCGCGGCCACCACCAGCGTGGCCCCGCACAGCAGCGGCAGGAAGAACTCCCACACCGACACATCGAAGGTAGCCGGGGTCTTCTGCAGGATGCGCTCATCGCTGCCGAATCCGTAATGGGAGCGCATCCATTGCAGGCGATTGACGATGGCGCGATGCTCGATCAGCACGCCCTTGGGTTCGCCGGTAGAGCCGGAGGTATAGATCACATAGGCCGCATCCTGCGGCTGTACATGGTCGGCCAACGCGGCGGTCGTGCTCTGCGCCCACTGCGGCGGCGGCAGCACGCGCTGCCCGTTGAAGCGTGCGGCATCGGCAGTGGTGGCCAGCACGCACGTCGGGCCGGCCGAATCCAGGATGCGTGCCAGCCGCGCGTCGGGGTGGGCCAGGTCGATCGGCAGATACGCCGCGCCCGCCCGCAACACCGCCACCAGCGCGACCACCAGCTCCAGCGAGCGCGGCAGTGCCACCACCACCCGGCACTCGCGCCCTACTCCCATCGCCTGCAGTTGATGCGCCAGCGCCCGGCTGCGTTGTTCCAGTGCCGCATAGGTCAGCCGCGCGTCACCAAATTCCACCGCGATGGCAGTCGGCGTGGCCTGCATCGCCTGCAGCAGCAGTGCGCTCAGTGACACCTCCGGCAGCGTGTGCGCGGTAGCGTTGACCGCATACAGATAGCGCTGCGCCTCGGCCGGGGTCGCCAGGGCGATGTCCTGGAGGCGCCCGTCACGTGCGTGCACGTCCAGCGCCGCGCCGATGAAATGCAGCAGGCGGTCGGCATGCGTGTGCAGCGAGGCGGCGTCGTACAGGGCCGGATTGGCTTCGATCTCCAGGTCCAGCAGCGCAGTGCCATCGCCGCGGAAGCCGACGCTGATGTCCTCCACCGGCCCGGTACCCAGCACCTCCAGCCGGGCCTGCACGCCTGCCAGCGGCAAGGGGCGGTAAAGCGGTTGCACGTTGATCATCGGCCCGTGCAGGCGGCGCTGGCCGCCGATCAGGCCCAGGTCGCGGCGCAGCTGCTCGCCGCGGTAACGGCCGTGCCGGCGCGCACGCAGCAGGTCGCGGGCGACGGTGCGCACGAATCCGGCAACGCTGTCATCGGTGGCCGCCACGCGCAGCGGCAGTACGTTCATCACCATTGCCGGCACCCGTGCCGACGCGCTGCCAAGCCGGCCCATGAACGGCACGCCCAGCACCACCTCGTCCAGCCCGCTGAAGCGGCGGCAATACTCGCCCGCCAGCGCGCTGAGCAGGTCCGGCCACGGCTGGCCGATCTGCAGCGCCGCGGCCTGCAGCCGGCCGCGCAGCGCCGCCGGCACCTCGCACACCCACCGCCGCGCATCGTCGGCTGCAGCGGCACTGGTGCCGGCCAGTCCCTCTGCCGCCGGGGCACCGGCCAGGTACTGCCGCCAATAGCGGGCATCATCACCGCGGCGCTCGCTGCTGCGGTAAGCCACATCCTCGGCCAGCACCGGATGCAATGGCGCCAGCGCCGCTTCGTCGCTGTCCTGGGCGGCATACAGGCGGCAGACACGCTCGCTGAACAGCGCCATCCCGTAGCCATCGGTGGCCAGGTGGTGCACGCGCAGGTACCAGACGTACCGGTTGGCCCCCAGCAGGAACAGGCGCTGTTGCGCCAGCCGGTCGCGCGTCGGATCCACCGCGCACAGGCGGTCCTGGTCCATCGCTGCACGGGCGGCAGCGGCCGGATCGGCGTGCATGGAAAGGTCTACCGGCATCAGGGCCGGCACATGCGCCGGATCGCACCACTGCAGGGGGTTCCCGCCTCCGTCGACGGCGAACCGCAGTGCCAGGGCGTGCGCTTCGCCGGCGGCGGCGTCGGCGGCGGCGACGAACGCCGGCACATTCAATGCACCGTCGATCCATACCGCGTGCGCGGTATTGAATGCCGCCGGTGCCGACGCCAGCTGCTGCGCATACCAGAGCCCGGCCTGGGCCTCGGTCACGCTGTGCGCCGGCATTGCCAGCGCGGGTGGATCGGTAGCCACAGGCGCGTTCATGCGTGCGGGGCGCTGCCCTGCAGGCGTTGTACGGTGGCCCACCAGCCGGCCAGCGTGGCGTGCTCGGCCAGATGGCTGAACTCCAGCGCGATCCCGGTGTTGCCCCAGGCCAGCACCAACCCCAGCACGCGCATGGAATCCAGGCCGAGGTCGATCAGGTTGTCATCGTCGCCGATCGCGTCCGGCGCCTCCCCCAGCATCTCGGCCACATCGGCGCGCATGCGCGCCAGGTCCAGGGCAACGGCGGTGGTGTCGGTGGTCATGCCAGGGCCTCCAGCAGTTGCCCGGTGGTCAGTGCAACGCCGCAGGTGCGTGCAATCAGGTGCAACGCCAGGTCGTGGTCGGCGCGGGAGAAATCAGCCACCGCATCGGCGGCGATGAAGGCTTCGATATCGCGCTGGAAAGCCTCGCTGACAGTGGCTGTGCAGCCGATGTGCGCGTACACCCCGGTCACCAGCAACTGGTCGCGGCCACGCGCGCGCATCAGGGTTTCCAGGTTGCTGCGCTGGAAGGCGCTGTAGCGGTGTTTGACCAGCACGTGGTCGCCGGCGGCCGGCGCCAGGGCGTCGAGGATGGATTCATGTGCCGGGGTGGCCTGCATGCCCGGTCCCCACAGGTCGGCCTGCAGGCCGCGGTCGCGGCGGTCCTGGGCGCCACGCTGGGCGGTATAGAACACCGGGATGCCGCGTGCGCGGCACTGCTGCAGCAGCCGCGCGATGTTGGCCACGGCCGGCGCCAGCGGGGCCTGATCGGGGTCGAAAGCGGATAGGAAATACTGCTGCATGTCGTGCACCAGCAGTGCCATGCGCTCGCTGCGGGGCAGCCACGGGCCGCGCGGTGCCGGCAGTTCGCTGGCCAGCGGCAGCGGATAGGGGGAAATCTTCGGCAGCGCCATCAGCGCGGTTCTCCTGTCTGTTCGATATAGCGCGCACGCAGTTGCGCGCGCAGTTCGCGGCGGCTGATCTTGCCGACCGCCGTAGTGCCGAAGGCATCGACGAACACCACCTGGTCGGGCACCTTGAAGGCGGCCAGGCCACGCCCGCGCACCCAGGCTTTGAGCGCAGCGGCAGTGGGCGGGGTACCGCGAGCAATCACGAACGCGCAGCTGCGCTCGCCCAGGTAGGCATCGGGCATGGACACCACCGCGGCATCGAAGACCCCGGCATGGGCCAGCAGGTGGTCTTCGATTTCCTCGGCCGAGATCTTTTCGCCGGCACGGTTGATGTGGTCACCGGCCCGGCCCTGCACCACCAGGTAGCCTCCGGCCAGCCGCTGCACCATGTCGCCGGTGCGGTAATAGCCATCTTCGGTGAATGATCGTGCGTTGGCCGCCGGATCGTTGTGATACGCACGGATCGTGTACGGACCACGGGTGAGCAGATGGCCGATGCCGCCGTCGGCGACCGGGTGGCCGTGGTCGTCGACCACCAGCACCTCGTCGTCGGGGGAGATCGGCCGGCCCTGCGTTTCCACCACCAACGCGGGCGAATCATGCAGGCGGGTGTAGTTGACCAGCCCCTCGGCCATGCCGAACACCTGCTGCAACTGGCAGCCCAACCCGTCGATCACCCGCCGTGCCGCTTCGGGAACCAGCTTGGCACCGCCCACCTGCAGCACCTGCAGGCTGGACAGGTCATGCGCGGTGCTGGCAGCGGCCTGCGCCCACAGCAGCGCCAGCGGCGGCACCAGGCCCACGCAGGTGACGCCTTCGCGTGCGATCAACGGGAACGCGGCGTCCGGCCCGGGGCCCGGACTCAGCACCACCCGTGCGCCGGCATACAGCGCGCCAAAGAAGCCGGGCGAACTCATCGGGAAGTTGTGCGCGGCCGGCAGGGCCACCAGGTAGACGCTGCTGCGGTCGATGCCGCAGATGTCATTGCTGGCGCGGAACGAATAGATGTAGTCGTCGTGGGTGCGTGGAATCAGCTTGGACAAGCCGGTGCTGCCGCCGGACAGTTGCAGGAACGCCACCGACTGCGGATCCGGATCGGCTGGCAGGCTGGCGGCATCCCCGTCCAGCGAGGCGACCGCCGTGAACTCGGCCGCGTCCCCCACGATCAGCACGTGCTGTAGCGCTGGCACCGCCGCCTGCAACTCACGCGCGAGCGTGCGGTAGTCGAAGCCGTCCTGCTGGGACGCGCCGATATATGCACACGCCTGTGCCTGCTGCACGAAATGACGCACTTCGGTGATCCGGTGGGCGGGCAAGGCGTACACCGGAATCAACCCGGCGCGGAACAGCCCGCAGACCACGCTGACAAACTCGGCGATGTTGCCAAGCTGCACCACCACCCGGTCGCCCGGCCGCAGCCCCCGCGCGAGCAGGCCGGCACCTACCCGGCCGGCGGCCTGCCACAGCCCGGCATAGCTCAGGCGCAGCTCGCCGGCCACCACGGCGATGTCATCGCCGAAGTGCTCGGCGCGCGCGCGCAGGAAGCCCGGGAAGGTTTCGCCACGCCAGTACCCGGCGGCCCGGTAGCGCGCCACCAGGGCCGGTGGCCAGGTCTGGCGCAACGGTGCGAGCGGGGTTTCGGCGGCAGTGTCCATCAGCAATTCCAGTCACTCAAACAGAAGGGGTTCATCGACGCCAAGCGCATTCAACAACGCGGCGAACTTCGCCCCGGTCTCGGCCACTTCCAGCGCCGGCTGCGAGTCGGCCACGATGCCAGCGCCGGCATACACGCGCACCTGCCGGCCCTGCACGCGCGCGCAGCGGATGGCCACATACCAGTCACCGTCGCCGTCGGCGTCGGTCCAGCCCACCGCACCGGCGTAAAAGCCGCGCGGCACCGGCTCCAGTTGGGTGATGGTGTCCAAAGCCAACCGGCGCGGCGTGCCACACACCGCCGGGGTGGGATGCAGCGCGGCCACCAGCGCGGCCACCGGGGTGGCGGGATCGGCAAGCGTGGCCTGGATCCGTGTCCCCAGGTGCCACATGCTCGCGGTGGCGTGCAGCGACGGACGTGGTTCGGCATCGATGTGGCTGCACCAAGGGATCAAGGCGGCCACGATCGCCTCCACCACGTGGCGGTGTTCGTCGTGGTCTTTGGCCGACGCCAACAGCGCCTGGGCGATGCGTGCATCGACGGCCGGGTCTGTACTGCGGCGCGCCGAACCGGCCAACGGGTGCGACAGCACCCGGCTGCCGCGGCGCGATACCAGCAGCTCCGGGGTTGCCCCCACCAGCAGTGCGGGCACCTCCTGCGCGCCCACCGGCAGCGGCACCAGGTAGGTGGCCACGCTCGCATCGCGGCCCAGCCGCGCGGCCAGCTCACGCGCATCGATCGGCTGGTGGCTGTGCAGGTGCAGGCTGCGCGCCAACACCACCTTGTGCAGCGCCGGCGCCGGCTGCTGCAACTGGGCCAGGGCCTGTGCGACCGCGGCGGCGTAATCGGCCGCGCTGGGGTCGGCCACCACCGTGCCGTCGAACCGGGGCGGTGCAACCGGCGCTGCCAGAAAGGTGTCCTGGAGCCGTTCGGGCTGGTGCAGCGCATCGCCGGCATCAGGATCGAAGGGCAACGCGCCGACCAGCAGCGGCAATCCAGTGCGCGGTGCGGCGAAGAACGCGCTCACCCGCGCGGCCAGCGTTGCGGTGCCACCGCTGGGCAGGCGTGCGCGGCACCCGCGCGCCTCCAGCGAACGCAGCGGCGCATGCAGCAGGAACGGCATCGACGGCGTGGATTCCGTGGTGCACGGCATGGCGTCCTCGTGCGCCGGGCGCACCTGTGCGGCCTCGTTCATGCGGCCGCCCCGCTGCGGTGACGCGCGGCAGCAACCGACAGCGCCAGCAGCAGCGCGCCTACCAGCAGGTAGGGCGCACTGGGCCGCCACTGGTACAGCAGCGTCCCCAGCATCGGCCCGATCACCATGCCCAATCCCTGCACCGAGGCGACCGTACCCGCCGCCGCGCCCTGCTCGTGGGCCTGCACCGAATCGGCTGCCAATGCCTGGAACGAGGGAAATACAAAGCCCATGCCGAACGCCGCCACCGCATACGCGGCCAGCAGTTCCCAGCGGGTGTCCACCAACGCCACCGAGGCAAAGCCCATCCCCGACACCAGCGCACCAACGGTGATCCAGCGGCGTGGCGGCACGCCGCCCAGCTTCATCACCAGGACCTGGGCCAGGATCAGGCCCACGCCTACGGCGGTCAGCGCCAGCCCCGCGGCGCGCGCGCCATCGGCCGGCGACAACTGCAGCCGATCAATGGCAAAGAAACCCACCGTGACCTGGGCGATGGTGACCGAGATCATGGCCGCGAACACGGCCAGGATCGGCAGGCGCAGGCGCGGATCGGTCCAGCCCAATCGCGCCCGCGGTCCCGACGACGCGGTGGCAACGGGGGCATCGGCCGGCAACCGCCAGGCGATCACCGCCAGTGCCAGCAGCGGCAGCACCGCCGCCACATACAGGGTGAGCGACAACTGATGGAAGGCGATCCAGCCGGCGGCGGCGGGCCCGACCACCATGCCCAGCGCATTGGCGCTGCCCAGCTTGGCCATCGCCGACGCACGCTGCCCCGGCGCGGCGCCATCGGCGACCAACGCGGCCGCCGTGGGCGGCACGGCGGCATAGAACAGCCCCACCAGTGCCCGCGTTCCCACCAGCACCAGCACCGACAGCCACAGTGCGGGCGGTCGGGCCAGGGCGGTGTCGACGAACACTGCCATGACCACGTAGATCAGCACATAGGCGGCCAGGGCGATCAGCAGCACGCGCTTGCGCCCGATACGGTCGCTGAGCGAACCCCATCGGCGCGCCGACAGCATCCACAGCACGCCGGCAGCGGTCACCGACAGCCCCGCGTGCCATTCGGCCAGGCCGAGCAGACGTACCACCGGCCCGATCACGGCCACGAACGCCATCATCGCCATGGTGCCGGTCAGGGCCGCGAAAACCAGGGCCGGCAAGCCGGGAATTACCGAACGCGTTTGCATGCAACACCACTGCCAATCGAAGAATGGGGCGCGCGGCGCAGCAGCGCGGCGCGTCGGATTGATCGGCTTCGACGATTCGAGGATCGCCGTGGCTATCCATTCAAATGATAACAGGTCGCATTCGCGATTTCCGGTGAGGGCGACGGTGTCGTTCATCCGGCACCTCAACGGGGCGAGGACGACGGTATTGATGTCGATCAACCCCTGCATACATCCTGCCGACTAAGCTGGGAGCACCCCACCCCGGCATCACGCAATGGCGTCACTTCCTCCCATCTCCAGTCTTCCCGGCATCGTCGCCGAGGTGGCGCTCGGCCTGCCCGTGCAGATCATCAGCCTCACCGGTGAGATCTGGAGCGGCGACGTGCGCGAGATCAGCCTGCCCGGCAGCGAGGGCCGCTTCGGCGTGCTGGCCCAGCATGCGCCGCTGCTGGCCACGCTGCGCGAGGGCATGGTGTCGGTATTTCCGGTGGGGGCCGAGCCGCCGCTGCACGTGTATGTGTCCGGTGGCCACGTCGAAGTGCAGCCCGGGCGGGTGATCGTGCTGGCCGACCTGGGCCTGCGCAGCGAGAACCTGGACGACGCGCGTGCACGCGCCGCGCGCGATGCCGCGTTGTCACCGATGGCTGCCGAACTGACCGACCCCGACAACGCCAAGGTCCACGCCGAACTTGCGCTGCAGCGCCTGCAGCAGTTGCGCTCGCTGCCGGCCAGGTAACCCACCACACCCGCAAGGATTCCGCGATGTTCAAGCGACTGCAGGACCTGTTCCGCTACTTCAACGGCGTGGTGCCGTTCCGGCTGGGGCCGGCGCTCATCGCCACCGCCGTGCTGGTCGCGCTGTTGCTGCTGCCCTGCCCGGCCGGGCTCACGCCCAAGGCCTGGGGCCTGGTGGCGATCTTCCTGACCACCATCGTGGCCATCATCCTCAAGGTGATGCCGATCGGGGTGATGGCCATGATGGCGATCGTCATCGTGTCGTTGTCCCAGGTCACCTCGACCTCGTCGAAGGGCGCCATCACCGACGCGTTGAGCAGCTTTTCCAGCCCGCTGATCTGGCTGATCGTGGTGGCCATCCTGATCTCGCGCGGACTGAAAAAGACCGGCCTGGGCAGCCGCATCGGGTTGATGTTCATTGCGCTGCTGGGCAAGCGCACGCTCGGCGTGGGCTATGGGCTGGCGGTGTGCGAGCTGGTGCTGGCCCCGTTCACCCCCAGCAACACGGCGCGCGGGGGTGGCATCGTGCATCCGGTGATGCGCTCGATCGCCAACGCCTTCGATTCAGACCCGGCCAAAGGCACTGAAGGCAAGGTCGGCACCTATCTTGCGCTGGTCAACTACCACGCCAATCCGATCACCTCGGCAATGTTCCTCACGGCCACCGCGCCCAATCCGCTGGTGGTGGACTACGTGGCCAAGGCCACCGGCCAGCAGTTCCATCTGAGCTGGACCACCTGGGCGCTGTGCATGCTGGTGCCCGGGCTGGTGTGCCTGCTGCTGATGCCGCTGGTGATCTACCTGCTGTCGCCGCCGCAGCTCAAGGCCACGCCCAATGCGGTGGCCTATGCGCGCGACGAACTGGCCAGGATGGGTCCGCTGGCACCCAAGGAGAAGGTGATGATGGGAACCTTCGGCCTGCTGCTGGTGCTGTGGGCCAACGTGCCGGCGATGCTGTGGGGTGCAGCCTGGACACTGGACCCCACCGTGGTCGCGTTCCTGGGGCTGTTCGTGCTGATCATCACCGGCACCATCAACTGGGACGACGTGCTGTCGGAAAAAAGCGCCTGGGACACCCTGGTCTGGTTCGGTGCACTGGTGATGATGGCCGAGCAGTTGAACAAGCTGGGCGTGATCGGCTGGTTCTCCGAAGGCATGAAGGCGGCCATCGTGGCCAGTGGCATGGGCTGGGAAGCCACCGCCGCGGTACTGGTGCTGGCCTTCGTGTTTTCCCACTACCTGTTTGCCAGCACCACGGCACATATCAGCGCGATGCTGCTGGCGTTCCTGGGCGTGGGCGCGCTGCTGATCCCGGCCGATTATGTGGTGCCTTTCATGCTGATGATGACCGCCGGCTCGGCCATCATGATGACGCTTACCCATTACGCCACCGGCACCTCGCCGATCATCTTCGGCAGCGGGTACGTCAGCCTCGGCACCTGGTGGCGGGTGGGGTTTGTGATGTGCGTGTTCGAGCTGCTGGTGTTCGCACTGGTCGGTGGCGCGTGGTGGAAACTGTTGGGGTATTGGTAAAGCGCGCGGCGGCTGGTGGGCGAGCGCTGGGCCGCGACCCTTGTTGTCCCTCAGAAACGCCCGGGTTACCGCACGCCTGGCCCCGTAGCGGCCGGCAGGCCCCTGGGCAAATGTCCCCCGACCGCCGCCTGCGGCGACAGTCTCCTCCTTTACTTTGCCCTGGGGCCTGCCGGCCGCTACGGGGCCAGGCGTGCGGTAACCCGCGCAGGCCGAACGGCTGCGGCGTTTGGTCACGCCTTTGACCGCTTCAACACAACATATGATGTTGACGATGAGGCAGACCCACACTATGTTGTGTTCATCGGCTCCCCGCTTCCGCCAGGCCCGGTTACGTGTCACGCCCCGGTCGGCCGTTTTGGCCACCTGGCTTGACCCTCCGAACGGCGCCTGGAAGCGAGTGTGTTGCCCGGATCTTTCCGGGGCTGATCCCCCTGCCTCCCTGCTGCCCGCCCGGTCGTTGCGATGCCTGCATCGCGACGCGACATCTGCGCACCGCATGGACCACCGATGATCAACGACGATACCCACCTCACCGACACCCTGCCCGATCACCAGACCGCCGCTGCAGGCAGCCCGCCGGCGCTGTGGATCAGCAAGGAAGGCGGCAACCGGCGCATGCCGTTCGACCCCGCCCGCCTGTTGCACTCGATCCAGACCGTGCATGCCGAATTCCCGCATTTGGACCTGGACGGTTACCAGCGCGCGGTACTGGCACTGGTGCACCGCCGCGAGCAGATCAGCGCCGACGAACTGGTCGACCTGCTCATCCGCGAAGCCGAATCGCGGATCGACCTGGTGGCCCCGGATTGGGAGCACGTCGCAGCACGCCTGTACCTGCGCCGGTTGTACAAGCGTGCCAGCAAAAACCGCTTCTACGACGCCAGCCTGAAGTACGGCTCCTACGTGGGCCTGCAGGAAAGCCTGGCCGACCGCAACGTCTACTCCATCGACATCCTCAAAGCCTATTCCAAGGAAGAGCTTGAAGACGCCGGGCGCATGATCGAACCCGAGCGCGACCAGTTGTTCGCCTACAACGGCCTGTACCTGCTGGCCACCCGCTACCTGGCCACCGACCACTCCCGCGCGGTGTACGAACTGCCGCAGGAACGCTGGCTGACCATCGCCCTGTACCTGATGCAGAACGAGCACCTCAGCGGCGACCGCACCCGCGCCCGGCGCATGCGCCTGGTCCGCGAGGCCTATTGGGCACTGTCCAGCCTGTACATGACCGTGGCCACGCCCACCCTGGCCAATGCCGGCAAGACCGGCGGTCAGTTGTCCTCGTGTTTCATCGACACCGTGGATGACAGCCTGCAGGGCATCTATGACTCCAATACCGACGTGGCGCGGGTGTCCAAGCATGGCGGCGGCGTGGGCGCCTACCTGGGCTACGTGCGCTCGGCCGGGTCCTCGATCCGTGGCGTCGCCAATTCCTCCGGCGGCGTGGTGCCGTGGATCAAGCAGCTCAACAACACCGCCGTCAGCGTGGACCAGCTCGGCCAGCGCAAGGGCGCCATCGCGGTATACCTGGATGTGTGGCACCGCGACATCGAAGCATTCCTGGACCTGCGCCTGAACAACGGCGACCAGCGCCTGCGCGCGCACGATGTATTCACCTCGGTGTGCCTGCCCGACCTGTTCATGGAAGCGGTGGAGCGGCGCGGCGACTGGTATCTGTTCGATCCCCACGAAGTGAAGCGGATCAAGGGCTGGTACCTGCAGGACTTCCACGACGAACAGCGTGGCCAGGGCAGTTTCCGCGAGCGCTATGCCGAGGTGGTGGCCGACGAGCGCATCAGCCGCCGCACGCTCAAGGCCATCGACCTGTTCAAGCGCATCATGGTCAGCCAGCTGGAAACCGGCAATCCCTTCATGTTCTACCGGGACGAAGTGAACCGGATGAACCCCAACAAGCATGCCGGCAAGGTCTACTCCAGCAACCTGTGCACCGAGATCCTGCAGAACATGAGCCCGACCCGGCTGATGCAGGAAATGATCAGCGGCGACCAGATCGTCACCACCCGCCAGGCCGGCGATTTCGTGGTGTGCAACCTGTCCTCGATCAACCTGGGGCGTGCAGTCACCGCGGCACCGGACCTGCTCTCCAGCGACGTGCTGGAGCGGCTGGTGCCGATCCAGGTGCGCATGCTCGACAACGTCATCGACCTCAACCAGCTGCCCGTGCCGCAGGCCACCATCACCAACCGCAAATACCGGGCGATCGGGCTGGGCACCTTCGGCTGGCACCACCTGCTGGCGCTCAGGCAGATCGAGTGGAACCACCCCCAGGCCGAGGACTACGCCGATACCCTGTACGAACGCATCAACTACCTGGCCATCCAGGCCAGCATGCGCCTGGCCGAGGAGAAGGGTCGCTACAGCACCTTCGTGGGCAGCGACTGGCAGACCGGCGAGTACTTCCGCGCACGCGGCTACGACAGCCCGGCCTGGCAGGAACTGGCCGCGCAGGTGAGCGTGCACGGGTTGCGCAACGGTTGGCTGCTGGCGGTAGCGCCGAACATGAGCACTGCACAGATCGCCGGGTCCAGCGCATCCATCGACCCGGTCTACGGTGCGTTCTATTACGAAGAGAAGAAAGACTTCCGGCGCCCCGTGGCCGCGCCCGGACTATCGCTGGAGACCTACCCGTACTACGAAAAAGGCGCCTACCGCCTGGATCAGTTCGCCAGCATCCGCCAGAACGCGCGCCGCCAGCGCCACGTGGACCAGTCGATCAGCTTCAACCTGTACGTGCCCAGCACCATCCGCGCCAGCACCCTGCTTGCCCTGCACATGACCGCCTGGCGCGAGGGCCTGAAGACCACCTACTACGTGCGCTCCAACGACATCGACATCACCGAGTGCGAATGGTGTGGCGGGTAAGCGTCATCGCCTGCGCGCCAACGCCCGTGTCAGCAGCTCCCATGCCCTCGCCGCGTCGCGGCCGCCCCTGACGCAGCGGGCAGCCCTCCGGATACCCCCCGGGCGATGACGCCCGTTGGTCGTCACCGTCTTCCCTCCCAGGACACCCTCATGGCAACACCGCTGGAACGCATCAAGATCCTCGAACCGCGCCACCCCAACCGCTCCACCGGCATCATCAACGGGCGCACCAGCGGCATCCTGAACTGGAACGACATCCCCTACCCGTCCTTCTATCGGGCCTACAAGGAACTGTCGACCAACTTCTGGATTCCTGACGAAGTGGACATGAAGGGCGACGCGCGCCAGTACGCCGAGCTCAACGCGCGCGAAAAGAATGCCTACGACTCCATCATCGGCCTGCTTGCCACCCTGGATTCGCCGCAGACCCGCTACATCTACAACGTGGCCGAATACATCACCGACCCGGCCGCGCACGCCAACGCGGCGATCATCGGGCAGCAGGAAGTGATCCACAACGAGAGCTACAGCTACGTGCTGGCTTCCATCGCCGGGTTGGCCGACCAGAACCGCGTATTCGAACTGGCCCGCACCCACCCCACCATCCTGGCCCGCAACCAGCCGATCATGCAGTCCTACGACGACTTCCTGCGCGAGAAGACCGCCGAGACCCTGATCCGCTCGCTGATCCAGTCCTCCATTCTGGAGGGCATCAATTTCTACTCCGGCTTTGCGTTCTTCTACAACCTGGTGCGCCAGAACCGCATGACCGGCACCGGCAAGATCATCAGCTTCATCAACCGCGACGAGCTGGCGCATACCAAGTTCATCAGCGAGTTGATCCGCGCCATCGTCGGCGAAAACCAGCAGTTGCAGGGCGACCAGCTCACCACTTACGTGCATGGGGCCTTCGAGCATGCCATCGCGCTGGAAACCCGCTGGACCAGTGAAGTGCTGGACGGCATCGACGGCATCGACGTGGACGAAATGATCCGCTACGTGAAATACCGCGCCAACAAGATGGCCGGCATGCTCGGTATCGAAAAACTCTACAGCGACACCCACGTCAACGTGATGCCGTGGATCAAGGCCTACGCCGACAACTTCACCGAAACCAAGACCGACTTCTTCGAGATGCGCAATGCCAGTTACAAGAAGACCAACGCAGACAACGGCTTCGACGATCTGTAGGTGACCGATGAGAATCCTGCTGGCCTACGCCTCATTGAGCGGCAACACGCGGGAAGTTGCCCGCCTGATGGCCGCACGCGGCCAGGCAGGTGGCCACGCCGTGCGGCTGCTGGACGTGGACGCGGCGGCCGATGATGCGCTGGCCCAGCCGCATGAGGCCCTGCTGCTGGGCAGCTGGACCGACAACGCCGGGCGCACCCCGGCTGAAATGAAACGTTTCGTTGCCACGCTGCGCGACCGCCACGGCGTGCCACCCGCACCACGGGTGGCGGTGTTTGGCACCGGCGAAACCCAATGGGGCCTGGAGTTCTACTGCGGCGCCGCGCATCGGCTGGCGCGCTTTTTCGGCTCGCCGCACCCGGTGCTGGAGATCGAGCAGATGCCGCATGGCCAGGCCGATACCCGCGCCATCCACCTCTGGACCGACACCGTGTTGGCCCGTATCGAGACCCTCACTGATGCTGATCCTGCATGCCACCACGCCTGACCACTACCATGCCGTGCTGCGTGAGCACCCCGCCGTGCTGGTGGATTTCCACAAAGACGACTGCCCCGGGTGCCGCATGCTGGACATGTCACTGGCCAGCTTCGCCGGGTCCCCGCACGCCGTGGGGGTGGTGGTGCTCAAGGTGAAGCTGGAAACCCTGGGCGAGGTGTTCTTCCGCAGCCTGGGCCTGCGCCAGACGCCCACCCTGCTGCTGATCCGTGACGGCCACGAAGTGGCACGCCTGGCCGGCTTCCAGTCGCCGCGCCAGATCGGCGACGCCGTGGCGGCAACCGGGGCGCGGTAGGCCCGGTTCCAGGCGACGGCCGTGGGCCGCAGGTGGACCCGGGTTCAGCCCTTGCGCGCCAGCCAGCCACGGCGCTTGAACCACACTTCCAGCGGCAGTGTCACCAGCGGCGGAATGGCCGCGAGCAGGGCCAGGCCCGCCACCCACCACGGCCAGCGCAACCGTACGGCGGCAAGCACGGTGACCACCACGTAGGCCATGAATGCAAAACCGTGCAGCGGCCCAAACAACCGTACGCCGATCGTTGTCGGGTCGGCGGCGTGGTACTTGAAGTACATGCCCACCAGCAGCCCGGCCCAGGTCAGTGCTTCGATGAAGGCGACGGTGGCGAACACGCGGCCGATGGGGGTCATTGCGGGAGGGGTGTTCAAATCAGGCTCGGCACGCGGGAAACAGGATCGCCATGATAACGGCGAACCGCGAATGCGACCCGTTTGCAGACGAGCTGCGATCAACGGGCGTGCGCGCCCCCGCGCACGCCCCCTTGCTCAGACGAACATGCCACCCGACGCTTCCACCCGCTGCGCATTGATCCAGGCCGTCGACGGCGACAGCAGCGCTGCGGCAACCGGGCCGATGTCGTCGGGTTGCCCGGCGCGACCCAGTGCGGTGATCGAGGCCACCATGCCGTTGACGTGCTCGTCGTCGCGCACGCGGCCACCGCCGAAGTCGGTGGCGATCGCGCCGGGGGCGAGCGTGTTGGCACTGATCCCGCGCGCCCCCAGTTCCTTGGCCAGGTAGCGGGTGAACACCTCGATGCCGCCCTTCATCATCGCGTAGGCCGAACTGCCCGGCAGCGAGAAGCGCGCCAGCCCGCTGGAGACATTGAGGATGCGCCCGCCATCGGCGATCAGCGGCAGCAGCGCCTGGGTAAGGAAATACGGGCCCTTCAGGTGCACCGCCACGGCGTGGTCGAACTGTTCGGGCGTGGTCTCGGCAATGCTCGCGTACAGGCCTTCGCCAGCGTTGTTGAGCAGGCCCTGCAGGTGGGTGGCATTCAACCCTTGCAGGGTCTGCCGCAGCCGGTCGGCAAAGGCGGCAAAGCTGCCGCTGTCGGCCACGTCGAGCGGCAAGGCGGCGGCACGGCGGCCGAGCGCCTGGATCTGCGCGACCACCTGACCGGCCGCGTCGGCCTGGCTGCGGTAGGTGATCACGATATCGGCGCCATCGGCGGCCAGCGCGAGGGCGGCATTGCGGCCCAGCCCGCGGCTGCCACCAGTGACCAGGACGATACGGGGGGAGCTGCTCATGTCGTTTCTCCAGCGGTAGGGTGTGGGCACAGACTATTGATCTTGCTTGATCGCATAAACTGCGTGATTCTGATTTGACTGTTCACAACGGACGACCAATTCATGGACCGCCTGGACCAACTGCGCAGCTTCCTGCGTGTCGCCGAGCTGGGCTCGTTCACCGGCGCTGCCGACAGCCTTGGCCTGCCCAAAGCCAGTGTGTCGCTGGCGGTGCAACGGCTGGAGGCCGAAGTGGGCGTGCAACTGCTGCACCGGACCACCCGCCGGGTCCGGCTCAGTGCCGATGGCCTGCAGTTCCAGCAGCGCGCCCGCGACCTGCTCGATGACATGGAGGAGCTGCAAGGCATGTTCCGCCGCGATACCAGCCAGCTCAAGGGCCGGCTGCGCGTGGACATGTCCAGCGGCCTGGCCCGGCAACTGGTGATTCCGCAACTGCCCGGCTTCCTGGCGCTGCACCCGGGGCTGGAGATCGAGTTGAGCGGCACCGACCGCCGCGTTGATCTGGTCCGCGAAGGCTTCGACTGCGTGCTGCGGGTGGGAGGGCTGGATGACAACACCCTGGTGGCGCGGCCGCTGGGGCAGATGCAGATCGTCAACTGCGCCAGCCCGGCCTACCTGGCCGCGCACGGCACCCCGCGCCAGCTTGCCGACCTGGCCGGGCATGCGCTGGTGCATTACGTGGGCACGCTGGGCCAGCGCTCTCCGGGGTTCGAGTATCCGGAGGGGCCGGGCTACCGCAGCCTGCCGATGCGCGGCGCAGTCACCGTCAACAGTGGCGAGGGCTACACCGCCGCCGCGCTGGCCGGGCTGGGCATCATCCAGGTGCCACGGCTGGGGGTGCGCGCGGCCTTGGCGGCCGGCAGCCTGGTGGAAGTGCTGCCGCAGCTGGCCGCCGAGCCGATGCCGGTGACGCTGCTGTATGCCCAGCGCCGGCATCTGCCGCAGCGGGTGACCGCGTTCATGGACTGGGTCGCCTCGATCCTTCAGCCGGCGCTGCTGCAGGCGGCCTGAACGTCCGCAGCCGGTTGCACGTTTATGCACACTTTGACGTGCAAACGTGCACACATGAGGGCGTACTTGTGTATAGTTGCGGCAACCATCGTCCAAATGCGTGCGCGTTTTCGCATGTTTTGGCGAAACCTCCTCGTTGCCCCTCTCTGTCGAGCTGCTGATGACCTCCGAACCTCTTCCTGGCGAACGCCAACAGACCATCCTGCGCCTGCTGCGTGAGCAGGGACGCGTGGTTTCGGCCCAGTTGGCGGTGCAGATGGCCGTGTCGGAAGACTCGATCCGCCGTGACCTGCGCGACCTGGCCAGCCAGGGGCTGTGCCGCAAGGTCTATGGCGGCGCCCTGCCGGCCACGCCGGCGTTTCCGCCCCTGGCCGACCGCCATGCGGTGCAACGCGAACAGAAGCAGGCCCTGGCCCGCGCCGCGGCCGCGCAGGTCCGGCCGGGCGAGCGGGTGCTGCTGGATGCCGGGTCCACCAACAGTGCCATCGCGGCCTGCCTGCCCGCCGGGCACGGCATCACCGTGGTGACCAACGCACCGGACATCGCCCTGCTGTTGATGGCACGCAGCGGGATCGAGGTGAGCCTGATCGGCGGCCGGCTGGACCCGCGCATCGGCGCGGCGGTGGGCGCACAGGCCGTTGAGGCGGTCGCAGCACTGCGCGTCCAGGTGTATTTCATCGGCACCTGCGCGGTCGATGCGCAAGGCGGGATCTGGGCCGAGGACGGCGAAGAAGCCGCGCTCAAGCGCGCCATGCTGGCGGCAAGCAGCCGCTGCGTGGTGGTGGCGGGCAACGACAAGCTGGGCGCGCAGGCCGCGCACCGTATCGGCAGCGTGGAGCAGATCGATGTGCTGGTACTGGCGGCCGATGCCCCTCCCGCCCAGGTGGCCGCTTTCGCGCGCCGCGGCGTGGACATCCAGCACGCCGCACACGACTGATCCCTGTGTCGATTCCCGTTGTCGCCCGCCCCGGAACCCCCATGCCCTCCCCCACCCCCCGTACCGAACAGCACGCCACCCGCGCAGCGTTTTTCCTGCCTGGTTTCGCCACCGCCGCCTGGGCACCCCTGGTACCGTTCGCCAAGGCCCGCACCGGCCTGGATGAAGGCTCGCTTGGCCTGGTACTGCTCTGCCTGGGCGCAGGCTCGCTGCTGTCGATGCCGTTGGCGGGCATGTTTGCCGCGCGCCACGGCTGCCGCGCGGTGATGATTGCCACGCTGCTGATGGTGATGGCCAGCCTGCCGCTGCTGGCCATCGCGCCGACCCCCTGGACCCTTGGCCTGGCCCTGTTCGTGTTCGGTGCCGGCGTGGGCGCCTGCGATTGCACCATGAACATCCAGGCGGTGATGGTCGAGCGCGACAGCGGGCGCCCGATGATGTCCGGCTTCCACGCCTTCTACAGTATCGGTGGGGCGGTGGGTGCGGCGGCGATGACCGCCTTGCTGGCGTTGCAGCTGCCGCCTTGGCTGGTGTGCCTGCTGGGCTCGGCGGTGATGGCTGCGTTGCTGGCGCTGTCGCTGCCGTTCTGGCGCCGCGACAAGGCGCCGTCCGGCGCGCCGCTGTTTGCCATGCCGCGTGGCGTGGTGCTGGGCATCGGCGTGCTGTGCTTTGTGGCCTTCCTGGCCGAAGGCGCAATGCTGGACTGGAGCGCGGTGTTCCTGCACGACGTGCAGCAGGTGCCAGCCTCGCATGCCGGGCTGGGCTTCATGACCTTCGCCATTGCCATGACAGTGACCCGCCTGGTGGGTGACCGCGTGGTGGCCTGGCTGGGACGGCATCGCGCCATCCTGCTGGGCAGCCTGGTGGCGGCCGCCGGCTTTGGCCTGATCACCTTCGCCGCGCACTTGCCGCTGGCGTTGTGCGGGTATGCACTGATCGGGCTGGGCTGCGCCAACATCGTGCCGGCGCTGTTCTCGATGGCCGGCAACCAGACCTCCATGCCGGAGAGCCTGGCCATTCCGGCCATCACCACCCTGGGCTACGCCGGGGTACTGGCGGGTCCGGCATTGATCGGGTTTGCCGCCCAGGCCACCAGCCTGGTGGTGGCGTTCACAGCCGTGGCGATCACGCTGTTGCTGGTCGGGGTGGGCGCCCGCTGGGTGCGCGCCTGAGCGCGTCCCAGCGCTCAGATATCCAGCGCGGCCAGGATCACCAGCGCCAGCAGGGCCATCACCCCCAGCACAAACAGCAACGCATAAGCCAAGCGGTAACCGGTACGCCTGCCCCCTGCGCTGCGCAGCTGCTGCCGATAGGCGGGATCACGCAGGTAACGGATCGGATTGACCCGGAACAACGGCCCCAACACCAGATCGATTGCCTCGAACATGCGGGTCTCCCGGCCTGTCCAGGCCGCTGGGCCGGGAAGGGTCAGGACGCCCTCCTGCGGCGCGCCCATCTCGGCGCAGGCCCAGCCTCTCATTCGCGATGGACCCATTCCAGTCCGCCCGCGCCAGGTCGACGCAAGGCCCGCGGCAGGGCTTACCATCGGGTCTCGCTGCACGCCCTGAGGGACGCCCTGCCATGCCCGATATTTCGTTCGACCCCCGCCCCCGCCGTCGCGCGTTCGCCGACCTGCACGCAGAAGGTTGCTTCGTGCTGCCCAACCCGTGGGACGTGGGCAGTGCGCGCTACCTGCACAGCCTGGGCTTCCACGCCCTGGCCAGTACCAGCTCGGGCGTAGCCTGGAGCCAGGGCAAACCGGATGGCGCGCTGACCCTGGACGCCACCCTGGCCCATCTGCGCGACCTGGCCGCGGCCACGCCGCTGCCGGTGAACGCCGACTTCGGCGATGGCTTCGGCAGCGATGTGGCCGGCGTGGAAGACGCGGTTGCACGGGCCATCGCCACCGGCGTGGCCGGGGTGTCCATTGAAGACGCCAGCAGCAACCCGGACCAGCCACTGCGCCCCCTGCAGGAGGCCGTGGCACGGCTGCGTGCGGCGCGCCGTGCCATCGACCGCAGCGGCCAGGACGTACTGCTGGTGGGTCGCGCCGAGAATTTCTTCGTGGGCCGCCCGGACCTGGACGATGCCATCACCCGCCTGCGCGCCTATGCCGACGCCGGCGCAGACTGCCTGTACGCGCCCGGCATCAGCAGCCGCGAGCAGATCCAGGCGGTGGTGGCCGCCGTGGCCCCCAAACCGGTCAACCTGCTGGTCGGCAGCGCGTTGCCCTTCACCCTGCAGGACATCGCCGCGATGGGCGTGCGCCGGGTCAGCGTCGGCGGTGCAATGGCACGCAGCGCCTGGGGCGGCATGATGCGCGCGT
This sequence comes from Bacillus subtilis subsp. subtilis, assembly GCA_021733645.1. Lineage (GTDB taxonomy): Bacteria > Pseudomonadota > Gammaproteobacteria > Xanthomonadales > Xanthomonadaceae > Stenotrophomonas. Next base: position 66,499 of record JAHREJ010000010.1, read on the forward strand.
CGCAGTTGCTGGCCGAACAGGGGCGCTTCGACGGCTTTGCCGATGCGGCCCCGGGCGCGGTGTTGAACCAGTTGTTCGGCTAGATCGGAAGAGTCCGAAGATGCGCTGTGCCCCATTGAACGGCAGGCGCAGATACAACAAAATCAAGTCACTTTACACAGCAGGAAGCACCCCACAATGACGGACCTACTTGTTTGCATCGGCCAGGATGGCGAGCAGCATCCTTTTCTGATTTCATTGCCGGAACCTACACCCGATCTGGTCACGTTCTACGTCGTCCACAGCGACTATCCCAGCGCCACGCCGTTCCGGTTGGTACTGGACAACAGTGGCGCTGAGGCGCTTGTGGAAGCGATGACCCATGACGGCGAGGTTTTCTACGCTCGAAAAGGGGTTCCTGACGCCGCCCTGCTGTACGCCAGTCGTCATCTCGGCAAGACCGTGCGCTCACACGCCGGCCCTGCCGGCGACCCGTACGCGAACTACCGGTGGCCAAACGCCGACAAGGTGTGGGTACGCCTCGCCGCACGCGGCCATGCCGTCTACAACGTCGCCGAAGATGTCTATCGAACCAATGGTCGTACAAGCCAGTCTTAGCGCCGTCAATGGCTGGACAGCACCACCACCGCGCCGGTGACCAGCGCGATGCCGACCCAGCCGATCGGGCGCAGCCGGTTGCCGAACAGCAGCCGGCCGCAGATCGCCGTGCCGATCACGCCGATGGCGCCCCACATTGCATAGGCGGTGGCCAGATCCATCGTCTTGACCGCCTGGCCCAGCAGCGCGAACGCTACCCATACCAGCCCGATGGCCGCGATGCCCCAACCGCGCTTACGAAAGCCGTCGGACTTGGCCACCATCATGTTGGCGGCGATATCGATCAGCGCCGAGCAGGTTACGAAAAGGAAGGCCGAAAGGTTCATGGTGCGTGGGCCTCGCCCAGCGTGACGCAGACGATGCCGGCGGCCGCCATCAGCAGGCCGATCACCTGTTGTGTCGACAAGGTGTCCTTGAACACGAACACCCCGACCAGGGTCAGCAGCGTCAGGCCGAGTCCTTCCCACACCGCATAGGCCACGCCGACCGCGATGCCGCGTACCGACAGCGCCAGGAAATAGTAGGAAATGGCCAAGGCAACGGCCATGACCGCGTAGCCGGTGTAGCCGCCGTGGCGGGCCGCATCGGCCATGAACGAGGTACCGACCACTTCGGCGACGATCGCCACGGCCAGGCAGGCCCAGGCGATCAGACCGCCGTGGGCACGCAATTGCGAATGCACCGGTGCGTGCATGGGAAGCTCCTTGATATCTGTCCGGCGACCATCGGCGGAATGCCGGGGCCCGGGCGTCTCCGCGAGGAAGGCGCAAGGGAGGCGCCGGCCGGGGGTCGGCACCCGGATGTCGGGCGCTGGCGCCTGGGCGACGCGCTGATTATCATCGTCATTTCCATCAGATCAAAGATGGATACCATCGAAAAAGGCGATACATCCATGCGCTACGGCCCGGAATCCCTGCATGCCTTCGTCGAAGCCGCCGCCCTGGGGTCGTTCTCGGCGGCCGCGCGGCGGCTGAAGAAGACCCAGTCCACCATCAGCACGGCCGTTGCCACGCTGGAGGCCGACCTGGGCCTCACCCTGTTCGACCGCAGCGGTCGCTATCCCGTGCTGACCGAAGATGGCCGCAAAGTGCTGGGCCACGTGCAGGAGATCCTGGCCGCGGCCGAGCGGCTGGAGCAACTCAGCATCCGCCTGGCCGATGCCGTGGAACCGCGGCTGTGCCTGGTGGTGTCGGACATCTACCAGCTCAATCCGGACCAGCACCTGCTGCGCCGCTTCGAGCAGCGCTTTCCCGACATCGAGCTGGAATGGCTGGATGCCGAAGGCGATGACGTGCTGGAGGTGGTGCAACGCGGCCGCGCGCATCTGGGGCTGCTACCGCAGCAGCCGCACTACCCCTCCGAACTGGCCGTGCGCACTTTGCCGCTGCGTGCGGAGATGGCGGTATTCGTGGCGCGCGAGCATCCGCTGGCGCAGAGCGCCGGTGCGGACGATGCGCACCTGGCCCGCCACCGCCGGATCTGCCTCAGTGGCGATGCGCAACGCAGTGGCCCGGCACGCGGGCACAGTTGGTTGGCCTCGGACTACCTGATGGTGCTGGAGATGGCCGAAGACGGGTTCGGCTGGGCCGAACTGCCGCGCGACCTGGTGGCGCGTTACGGCCGCGGCCTGCTGGTGGAGCTGCCCCTGCCCGGTTGGCCCAGGCTGGTGGCCAGTGACGCGGTGTGGCGCAACGACACCGCACTGGGGCCCGCCGCACTATGGCTGCTGGACCAGTTCCTGCAAGCTGCCCATCGGGGCTGAAACAGGCGCGGCCTGCGCCGTGCAGACTGGCGCAGACAGCAGGAGGACGCCCTCAAGGCGCCCTCCTGTCCTGCACCGGCCAGCAGATCACCAGGCGCGGCGCACACCCAGCTGCGCGCCCGCATCCTGGTAGCCGCCATCGCCGCGCTGCACGCGCAGATCCCCCCACGCCGACCACCGCTGACCCAGCCGCAACTGCACACCGGCCTGCGCTTCGTAGCGGTTGGTCGGCAACCTGGCGTCAAGGGTCTGTCCGTCGAATCGCATGCTGTCGCCACGCGCGTTGTAAAGCCAGTTCAACCCGGCGAACGGCTGCACACGGTTGCCCGCCGCCGTGTCGTGGCCAAACAGACGCACGCCCACCCGCGACTCCAGCCCCCCCGCGCTACCGTCCTGTACGACGGTGCCGTTGACCTCCTGCAGGGTGTCGCCCCTGTAGTCGGTATAGGTGACCTGCACCTGCGGCTGCAGGTAGATCGTGCTGCGCTCACCGCTGATGAGGGCCAATCCGTATCCCGCTTCCAGCGATGCCGCCCGCGTGGTGGCGTCGTAGGTCTCGCGCGCCAGACCATCGCCCTGCACGTGACTGTCGTAACGGCCGTACTGCAGCCACCCATCGACATACCAGCCGGTGCTGTCGCCGGGCTGCTGCAGCCAGGTACCGTACACCCCCACCGCGTTGCCCTTGACCCGGCCGCGGGTGCCGTAGTCGGTCAGGCGCGAGGTCGCCTGGGTGGTCGCTTCGCCGGTGGCCAGCATCACACCGAGTTGCCCGCGGCCGTCCTGGCCCCAGCGCCACACATCACTGCCGACCTGCAAGGCGCTGGTCTGGCTGCGTGCGTCGACCTGGCCGGCAACGGTGGCCTGCAGTTGGTCGCGGGAGACACGTACCCAGGCCCCGACGCGGTCGTGCTCGAAGGCCGGCTCGCCACGATCATGCCGCCGTTGCTGGAACATCCGTACCGCTGCGGCCTGGTTGGCCAGGTACGCGCCCGGCTCAGGGCGCAGTACCGGATCGGGATCGGGATCGGGGCCGGGTCCCGGGCCAGGGCCGGGATCGCACTGCGGCAACGTCGGGTCGGCCACGCACGGGTCCACCACGGCCGGCAACCGGGAACGGAGATACCAGCCGCCATCGCCTGGCGCGCTGACCGCGCCCTGATGCAGGAAATACTCGTACTGGCCGCCAACCGCGCGCCCGGCCAGGCTGAACTGCGCCGCCGACGTGCCGTCGACCTGGATCAGGCGGATGCCCTCCACGGTCTGCGCGCCGGCCCCGCCGACGTTGTTGACGGCGATCAGACCGGTGCCGGAGGTGTTGCCAGTGACATGCAGGCGGTCGCTGGCGCCGCTGTCGCCGGCCAGCACCGTGTTGAAGAGGAGGGTTCCACCGGTAGCGTCCAGGTCGCCGGCGACCGTCAGCGTGTGAAACGCCGAACCGTCGCCGAGCGCGACAGTGCCGCCACTGCCCAAGGCCAGGCTGGCCACGCTGCTGTCCTTGGCCAGTTGCCACTGGCCACCCTGCGCCACCGACAGCGCCACCGCGCCGGTAACCCCGCCCTGCAGGCGGGCGTTGTCGGCAAGGGTGAGGCTGGCGGTCGTGCCGGCGCCTGCCACGATGTCACCCACCAGGCTGCTGCTGGCGACGTCGATGTCGGCATGGGTGGCAAACCCCGGCGTGGCCGAGGACTGTACGTTGATGAGCACGCCGTTACCCGCTACCAGCTCGGCCCCATTGCGCAGGATGATGTCGACATCCACATCGTTGTTGTAGTCCCCATTGACGGCAATGGCGTTCCCGGTCGTTCCTTCCACCCGGGACGCATCGACCGTCAGCACCGACGGGGTATGGGTGAATCCTGCCAGTTGGTCCGAGGAGACGATGACACCGTGGTCGCCTCCCAGTACGACACTGCCCTCTTCGATGGAAGCCTGCCCGGCGAATATCTCAAGCCCACCAAAGGCAGCGCCCTGCAGCTGGCTTCGCCGCAGCACCAGCGATCCATAGCCGTTGACCGTGGCGCCGGAGTAATTCGACCCGATGATGCGTGAGTCTTCCACCAGCGCAGTGGGCGGCGGCAGCGACGGATCGTTCAACAGCACGCCCATCTGAAGGCCAGGGCCAAACGCAGCGGTGATCTGGCTGCCTCCGGCAATCACTGCGCTGGCGTTGCGGAGTGCAACGCCGTCATCGCCGGTTGTCACCGCGCCGTTCATGAAGAGGCGGCTCTGGCCACTCACGTCGATGGTATCGGTCACCGCGCCTGGTGCGACGGTCAGCGTCGAGCTGCCCAACACGGTCCAGAAATCCCGTGCGTCACCGGCAACCACGGTATAGCTGGCCCCGTTGTTGACGACGCCGGCATGGGCCGGAACGGCCATCGACAGCATCAGTGCACTGGCCAACGCCGTTGGCAGCATCACGGGGCGTCGCGGGGAAGCAGGGGGACAGGATAAGAACACGGCAACCTCTCTGGGCAGTGAAGCAGTGGGGGCCACATCGCGCGTCTCGTTGCCAGCCTGGGTCGCAACTCAGGGATGTGAATTCATGGCAGCGGGGGGGTGATAGACGCGTGACGTCACAAAAGGACTGTGACCCGATTCGCTTTCAAGCGTGGCCGGTTACGCCAAAGATGCCCATGCAACTATTTGCAATGTGCTGCGTCGCACCGGTCAATCCGCTACTGCGTTCAGTATGGCGCCCACCGGCGCGCGGACGCCCCCTCCACCGCCAGCAACATCGTTCAATGGGCCGCGCGCCGTCGCCTCGCCCCGGTCAATGCGCCAGCGCGTACTCGATGGCCGCGCAGATCGCGGCCACCTGGGCGTCGTTGCACTGCTGCGGGGTGGCGCGCGGGCTGTCCGGGTAGACCTCGGTGGTGGTGGTGTAGCGGGCACCGGTCATGCTCGCGCACAGGCCCAGCGTCTTCAGCGGGTACTCGATCACGCCCGGGGCCACCACGGGCGAGCCGATGATCTCGCCCTTGGCGTCGGCCGGCGCGATGTGGGTCACCTGCTCGACCGCTGCGTTGACCGCGGTCTGAAACGCAGGCTGCGGGTTCTCGCTGTCGTCCACCAGGTAGAAGCCATCCGGGATCAGACCCGGCTCGAACGGCTTGCCATCCCGTGCGGCCAATGCCGGGCGGAACTCGCTTTCATCGCTGTCGGTGGTTTCGTGCAGGTCGATGTGCATCACGATGGTCCCGTGCAACGGTGCCACCAGCGCCATCAACGCGGCCGACTCCGGTGCCGGGCTGTTGGCCACGAACGACCGGTTGGGGTCGATCGCATCGGCATTCCAGCGCTGCACCCGCTCATAGCCCCACGGGCTGACACACGGCGCCACCAACACGTTGGCGCGCCCGGCATAGTCGCTGGCGCGGGTGGCCAGGAACTGCAGCGCCCCCTGCACGCCACTGGTTTCATAGCCGTGCACCCCGCCGGTGACCAGCACCCCGGGCAGCGCCGGGTCCCAGTGGCGGCTGCGCACGGCGAACAGCGGGTACGCAGCCGGGGCATGTTGCAGCGTGCCGTACTGCACCACGTCCCAGCCGTCGCGCAATGCCTCCAGTTGCGGCAGCACCTCATCGGCGTAACGCCGCTGCGGCAGTTGGCGGGCGCGCCATTGCGCCTTCTCGTCCGCGCCCCAGGGCTGGCCGGGGGTGCCGATCGGATAGAAGGAGGCGTTGTTCATGGCGTACTCGTCCGTGCTGCAGTGTCGGGCCGGCGATTTTACCAGCTGGGCGCAGCCGGCTTGTGCGTGATCGGGCCGAAGGCTGCGCGGCTCAGGCCAGGGCGATCCACCCACGGAAGCCCAGCCCCTGATAGAAGCTTTCCACCTGCGTGAAACCGGCCTCCACCAGCCCGGCATGGTCCTGGGCCGGCGGCAGGATGTGCAGCTGCCGGGCCACCGCCGCCCGCCCGTTTTCGGCCTGGGCGGGGGCGATGCCCGACGCCATCGCAAAGTGCGCGTAGCGCGCCAGCCATCGGTCGCGCGCGCCGTCGTGCTGGTCGAAGCTCATGTGCGCCACCACCAGCGGCGCGCCGGGGCGCAGGCGCTGGTGGATGGCGCGCAGGGTTGGTAGGCGCTGCTGCGACGGCACGAAGTGCAGGGTCAGCAGGCAGGCGGCGGCATCGAACGGCCCGGCCGGCGCGATGTCGATCAGGCCATGATGCAGCGTGGCGCGCGCGGCCGCGTCCCCCAATGTGCGCCGTGCCAGCGCCAGCATCGGCGCGGAAGGGTCCACTCCATCGAAGCGCCATTGCGGATGCGCCTGGGCGAACGCGCGCATCTCCAGTCCGCCGCCGGCGCCTAGCACCAGCACGCGCGCGTCCGGCGGGGCCGCCTCAGCGAGCAGTTGCGTGCACATGCGCTGCAGGTCCGCAAAGCCAGGCACCAGCCGTGGCGGGTTCTCGGCATAGCGGGCGACGGCATCGGGGTCGGTATAGGCATCCACCTGGGGCTCCTTAATGTAACTTTAGAAGTTACATTACATCGCCTCGCCCCCGTTGTCAGCCGTTGCGGTACTGCGCCTCACTGACCTGCTCCAGCCACGTCACCGGCGAGCCGTCCAGCGCCTCGGCGATGGCGATGTGGGTCATCGCCGCGTCTGCCTTGGCGCCATGCCAGTGCTTTACCCCCGGGGCAATCCATACGATGTCGCCGGGGCGGATCTCCTGCACCGGCTGGCCCCATTCCTGCACGCTGCCCACCCCGGCGGTGACGATCAGCGTCTGCCCAAGCGGATGGGTATGCCAGGCGGTACGTGCGCCTGGCTCGAAGGTGACGGTGGCGCCGCCCACACGCGCCGGCGCCGGGCGCTGGAAAGGCGCATCGATACGCACGGTGCCGGTGAAGTACGCGGCGGGACCGACGGCCGAAGCAGTGCTGCCGGCGCGGGCAATCTGGATGGGGTTCATGGCAGGGGACCTGGCTGAAGAAGGGGGGGGCGGCGACGGGCGCACGTTCGGTATCGCCCATGCCCACTGTAGCCCTGTCCCTGCCCTTCAGTCCCCGCCCGGCGCCGCATGCCGCCATGAAGCATGCTCATCAATCCAACACAACACCGGTCTTGTGCTCACTAGTGGCAGGCACTCATCATGGCCTGGCATGGTTGGCATGCGCGTGGAGCCGCCCGCAATGGCCCGTGAGAATTTCAACGACCTGCAGGTCTTTGTGACCGTGGCGCGCGAACGCAGCTTCACCCGCGCCGCGGCCCAGCTGGGCGTTTCGCAGTCTGCATTGAGCCATACCGTGCGCGGGCTGGAAGAGCGGCTGGGAGTGCGCCTGCTGACCCGCACCACGCGCAGCGTGTCGATGACCGAGGCGGGCGAACGCCTGTATGACACGGTGGCACCGCGCATGCAGGAGATCGAAGCCGAACTGGTGGCCCTCACCGCGTTCCGCGATCGTCCGGCCGGCCTGGTGCGCATCACCACGGCCGAGCACGCGGCCAACAGCCTGGTGTGGCCGCGCCTGAGCAAGGTGCTTGCGCACTATCCGGACATCCGCGTGGAACTCACCGTCGATTACGGCCTGGCCGACATCGTGGCCGAGCGCTATGACATCGGTATCCGCCTGGGCGGGCGCGTGGCCAAGGACATGATCGCCGTGCCGATCAGCGGCCCGCAGCGCATGGCGATCGTCGCCAGCCCCGGCTATTTCACCCACCACGTCGCCCCCCAGACCCCGGCCGATCTTGCCACCCACAACTGCATCGGCCTGCGCCTGCCCACCCACGGCGGGCTCATGGTCTGGGACCTGCAGAAGGCCGACCGGGAGATCAACGTGCGGGTGAACGGGCAATGGACCTTCAACGGCAGCAGCGCGATGCTGCGCGCCGCCCTGGCAGGGGCCGGGCTGGCCTACCTGCCCGAAGACATGGTGCTGGCCCATCTGCAGGCCGGGCACCTGCAGCGGGTGATGGAGGACTGGTGCGACGTGTTCGATGGCTACTACGCCTATTACCCCAGCCGCCGCCAGTCATCGAGCGCGCTGCGCGTCGTGATCGATGCGCTGCGCGCGCCCGCGTAGTGCCAGGATCAAGGGCGCAGCAGCACCTTGCCATTGCGCCCCGGCTCCAGGCTGGCCTTGGCAGCGGCGGCTACGTCGTCCAGGCTGAAGACGGCATCCACCGGCAGGCACAGTCCGCCCCGGGCAGCCAGCTGCAGCAGTTCACCGACCAGCCGGCGTTTGTCGTCGGCTGCCATCGCCTGGCTTACCTTGCTGCCCCAGAAACCCTTGACCGTGGCCTGCTTGAAAATCACATCGCCTGAATTGAGCTGCATCGGCTCGCCGGTCATCGACCCGAACGACACCAGCGTGCCGCCATCGCCCAGCAGGGTCATCAGTTCACTGCTGGCGCGGCCACCCACCGAATCCACCGCCGCCACAAGCGACTGGTCGCCGATCACCGCCTGCACCTGCGCCATCCAACTGGCCTGCGCGGTGGAAACGGTATGTTCGATGCCCAGCGCGGCCATCTCCGCTACGCCGGCATCACGCCGCACCAGGTTCACGCAGTGCACGCCACGGGCCGCGGCCAGCATTGCCAGCGCCTTGCCCACCGCCCCGTTGGCGGCATTCTGGATGATCCACTGCCCGCTGCGCACCTGCAGGAACTCCAGCAGCATCAGTGCGCTGAGGGGCATCGCGATCAACTGCGCGGCGGTTTCATCGGCGATGGCATCCGGCATCGGGATCACCAGGGCCGCCGGTGCCACGAACGTCGTCGCCCAGGTGCCATGCACCGACGCGGCACTTACCCGCTGGCCCACCGCCAGCCCCTGGACGCCTGGGCCCAATGCGTCGATCACGCCGGTGGCTTCACTGCCGCCAATCGCCGGCAGCGTGGGCTTGTAGCCGTACTGCCCGCGCACCGTCCACAGGTCATGGTTGTGGATTGGCGCAAGTACCGTGCGGATGCGCACCTCGCCTGGGCCCGGTGTGGGCGTTGCCGCCTCGCCACCATGCAGCACCACCGTGGGATCGCCGAATTTTTCATGCAACGCTGCGCGCATGCTGTTCACCTCTTGCCAGTTCGTGGGGGTGCCGGGCAGGCCCGGCGTTACGCGGAAACAGGGCGCCGTCAGCGCCGATGTCGGTGCGCGGCCACCATCGGCGCGCGGGGATGGCGCCAGGCGCGGGCGCGCAGCAGCAGCGTCTGCAGCACCAGCAACGCGGCCACCGCCAGCGCCAGCACCGCTACCGTGTCTGCGCCCGGCAGGCGCCAGCCGGACTGCTTCACATAGACGCCCACCAGCGCCCACACCACCGCCGCCGGATAGGCGAAGTGACCCCGCAGCCGCTGGTTCACCGACCATGCCAGCAGGGTGGCCAGGGCCAGCAGCACCACGCTCCAGCCAAACATGTCGCCCGTGGGCAGCCACTGGTAGGCCACGATCACCTGGGCGGTGTTGAGGAAGGCGGCCATCGACAACCAGCCGGCGTGCAAGGCCAGCGGATAGGCCGCCCAGGCGCGCTGGCCGGCGCTGGCTTCCGGCGGTGCCGCGCGCACGGCAGCCATCAGCAGGCACACCAGCGCGGCCCAGATGATGGCCAGGGCCGGCAGGAACCACTGGTTGGAAAACACCGGCATCCACACCGCGGTCAGCGCGAAACCGGCGGCCGCCCAACCCCGCACGCCGACCAGGTCCGGCTTGCGCCGGCGCAGTTGCCACAGCCCGAACACCACGTCCCACAGGAAGATCACGCCCCAGATGGCGAAGGCATAGCCGGCCGCGACCAGCAGGGTGGGATAGCGGTCGGAGATTGCGCCATTGGTCGGACCGAACACGCCGGACTGCGAGAACCAGGACACCACCGGCATGGCCATTGCGGCCAACAACACAATCCAGCGCATGCATCACCTACGTCACGAAAGAGCGCAGACGATAGAGGTTATCCAGTTAAGTTGCAGTGCAGCGCACTGTGGCGTGGCACCTGTGCTGTCGCGGCATGGCCGGAATGCGCAACCGCGCGGCCCGAGTTTGCAATCACTTACTAACATAGCCTTTGCTATATTGCGGCCGTGGACATCGAACGCCGCCCCGACCCTGCCGCCGCCTGGCCCTCCTCGGCCGGCCACAGCCCCAGCCTGGGCGAGATGAACGCCAGCGTGGCGGTGCCGCACGGCGGCCATTGGTGGTTCCGTCTGCTGGCCTTCCTGGGGCCCGGCTACCTGGTGTCGGTGGGATACATGGACCCGGGCAACTGGGCGACCGACATTGCCGGCGGCGCGCAGTTCGGCTACCTGCTGCTGTCGGTGATCCTGCTCTCCAACCTGATGGCCATCGTGCTGCAGGGCCTGTCGGCGCGGCTGGGCATCGCCACCGGACGCGACCTGGCCCAAGCCTGCCGCGACCACTATTCCAGGCCGGTCAACCTGGGCTTGTGGCTGCTGTGCGAGATCGCCATCATCGCCTGCGACCTGGCCGAGGTGATCGGCACGGCGATCGCGCTGAAACTGCTGTTCGGCATTCCCTTGCTGGTGGGGGCGATCATCACCGCCGTGGACGTGGTGATCGTGCTGATGCTCATGCACCGTGGGTTCCGTGCGCTGGAAGCCTTCGTGATCGCGTTGCTGCTGGTCATCTTCGGCTGCTTTGCGGTGCAGATCGCGCTGGCCGCACCGCCGCTGCAGGCCGTGCTGGGTGGGTTCATTCCGCGGGCCGAGGTGGTCACCAACCCGCATGCGTTGTACCTGGCGATCGGCATCATCGGCGCCACGGTGATGCCGCACAACCTGTACCTGCATTCGTCGATCGTGCAGACCCGCGCCTACCCGCGTACCGACCCGGGCCGCCGCAATGCGCTGCGCTGGGCGGTCACCGACAGCACCATCGCCCTGATGCTGGCGTTGTTCATCAATGCGTCGATCCTGATCCTGGCCGCAGCGGTGTTCCATGCGCACGGGCGCACCGACGTGCAGGAGATCGAGCAGGCCTACGAGCTGATGTCGCCGATGCTGGGGGTTGGCCTGGCCTCGACCCTGTTCGCAGTCGCCCTGCTCGCCTCGGGCATCAATTCCACGGTGACCGCCACGTTGGCCGGGCAGATCGTGATGGAAGGGTTCCTGCGGCTGCGCATCGCCCCGTGGGCGCGGCGACTGATCACCCGAGGCATCGCGATCGTGCCGGTGGTGATTGTCACTGCCCTCTACGGCGAGCAGGGTACCGCCCGCCTGCTGGTACTCAGCCAGGTAGTGCTGTCGATGCAGCTGCCGTTTGCGGTGGTGCCGCTGGTGCGCTTTGTGTCGGACAAGGCCAAGATGGGCGCACTGGTCGCGCCGCGCTGGCTGATTGCACTGTCCTGGCTGATCGCGGCGATCATCCTGGTGCTCAACGTAAAGCTGCTGGTGGACACGCTCTCGGGCTGACACGGACCGCCTGCGAAGGGCGAAAATGCCCATTCAGTTCCATTTGTTATGAATGGATGAAGTAAGGCCATTGGGCACCCGGCGGCGCGCATGGACTACTGGCCCGCCCATCCGATGTGACTGCCCCATGCTCCGCTTCAGTGTTTTGACCAGCGCCATCGCGCTGGTATTTGCCACACCCGCCTTCGCCGCTACCGCCCCGGCGCCCGACAGCACCACCCTGCAGACCGTGGTGGTCACCGGCTCCAACATCAAACGCACCGACACCGCCGGCCCCAACCCGGTGCAGGTGGTGACCCGCGAACAGATCGAACAGACCGGCAAGTCGACCCTGACCGATGTGCTGCGTTCGCTGTCGGCCAATGCCGGCAACAGTTACGACGAACAGTACACCGGCAGTTTCGCCGCCGGCTCGGCCTCGATCGGCCTGCGCGGACTCAGCCCGAAGAACACCCTGGTGCTGGTCAACGGTTACCGGGTGGCCAACTTTGGTTTCGCGCTGAACACCCAGGACACCTTCGTGGACCTCAACGCGCTGCCGATCAGCGCGGTGGAACGCATTGAAGTGCTCAAGGACGGCGCCTCGGCGGTGTACGGCTCCGATGCGATCGCCGGGGTGATCAACATCATCCTGCGGCGCAACTTCGAGGGCGTGGAGGTCGGCGGCGCGTTCGGTACCGCTACCCAGGGCGGGCTGGACGAAAAGAAGGCCAACCTGCTGCTGGGCGTGGGCAACCTGGAGCGCGACGGCTGGAACGTGCTGTTCGGGCTGGACCTGCTCAAGCGCGACCGCCTGGACGCCGACGAACGCCGCTACACGCGCAGCGGCGATTTCCGTGACCGCGCCGGCGGGCGCCTGGCCGGCTGGTCCACCGCCGGTGGCAACTGGCTGGCCAATCCGCGCCAGCCGACCCCGTTCGCGCCCTGCCCGACCGGCAGCGAACTGCGCCCGTACAGCGATTTCGGCAGCACCCTGCCCGGCAATGCGTGCGCGTTCAATGCGCAGCCGTTCAAGACGCTGCAGCCGGGTGCCGAGCGCCTGCAGGCCTCGTTGAGCGCCACCAGAAGGTTCGGTGATTCGCTGGAACTGTTCGCCGACGTGCTGTACAGCCACAACCAGGCCGACCAGATCTTCAGTGCGCCGCTGACCGTCGGCCCCGGCCTGCGTGCCTACAACCCGGCCACCGGAACGCTGGTGGACATTCCAGCGGTACTGCCGGTGGGCCACCCCAACAACACCACCGGTGCCCCGCTGCCGTTCGAGTACAGTTTCTTCGACATCGGCCCGCGCCTGAAGGACAACACCCAGGTGTTCTACCGGGTGTTGGCCGGTGCACGCGGCAAGACCGCACGCTGGGACTGGGAGGTGGCGGCGGAAACCTCGCAGAGCGAGCAGCGCGAGTACGTGGACAACTTCATCGACCGCTACGCGTTCGAGCAGATCCTGCGCGACGGCAGCTACAACTTCGTCAATCCGGCCAGCACCCCGGGCGCGCTGGACGCACTGCGGCTGCAGACCAAGCGGCCGGGCTGGTACCAGCTGGATGCGGCCAGCATCAAGGCCTCCACCGCGTTCTTCGACCTGCCGGCCGGGCCCATCGGCTTTGCCTGGGGTGCCGAGGTGCGCCGGGAGTCGCTGGATGCACGCACCAGCGCACAGGTGCTGTCGGGCACCGAGCTGCGCCCGGCGATCAACATCGTGGACGGCGAACGCAGGGTCAGTGCGGCGTATGCCGAGTTCAGCGTGCCGCTGCACCGCACCCTGGAACTGCAGGTGGCCGGGCGCGGGGATCACTACGACGATTTCGGCAATGCATTCTCGCCCAAGGTCGCGCTGCGCTGGCAGCCGCTGGATTCACTGCTGCTGCGCGGTTCGTTCTCACGCGGGTTCCGAGCACCGTCGCTGCCGGAAATCGCGGCGGGCCAGACCATCAGCTACGGCTCGGTGGTGGATCCGTTCGATCCGCTGGCGCCCGGTGGCAGCCGTGGCGTGACCAACCTGCGCACCGGCAACCCGAACCTGCAAGCGGAACGTTCGAAGAACGTCAACATCGGCGCGGTCTGGGCGCCCGATGCCGATACCAGCATCGGGGTGGATGTGTACCGGATCGAGCAGGACAACCTGATCAAGCCGGACAACGCGCAGTTCATCGTCAACAACCCGGACCTGTTCCCGGGCCGGGTACAGCGCGATGCGCAGGGCCGCATCCAGATCATCACCAACCAGTACGCCAACCAGGGCGAGCTGACCACCTCGGGCATCGATCTGGACCTCAGCCGCACCTTCCGCACCGATGGCTGGGGCGCGCTGACCCTGGCCGGCAGCTGGAGCCACCTGCTCAGCTTCAAACAGCCGCTGGTGGCCGGCCAGGCGGCCTACGAAGGGGCCGGCAACAACCGGCTGGGCGCGCTGCCGCGCACGCGTGGCACTACCTCGTTGAACTGGGCGCTGGGCGATTGGCAGAGCACGTTGAGCCTGCAGTACGTGGCCGGCTACGACCAGCGGGTGGCCACCCCCACCAGCAATCCGGGGCTGGCCGATCGCATCAAGGCCTACCACCAGCTGGATCTGTACGTGGCCTACACCGGGCTGCCGAAGACCACGTTGTCGCTGTCGGTGCAGAACCTGACCGACAAGGATCCGCCGTTCGATCCGGCCGGGGGTTCCAACGGGTTTGACATCACCCAGTACAACCTGCGCGGCACGTTCGTGTCGCTGGGCGCCAAGTACCGGTTCTAAGCGGATCACACGTGCGGTGGGGACGGCTTGCCTCCCCACCGCACGTGCGGGTTCGGCGCAATCACGCCGTGCGCGTGGCCACCCGCATCAACGCGCGAAAGCGCGAGCACTGCAGATGGCTGGCCGCACGGCACGCGGCGGCATGACGCAGGCCGTCACGCATGGCCGTCATGCGCTGGATGCTACGGTCCAGTTCGTCAGCCTTGGCCGCCAAGCGTGCACGGTCGATGCCGGAGCCGCCGTCAACGGCCAGCATCGCCGCGATGTCGGCCAGCGACAGACCTGCGGCCCGCCCCAGCGCGATCAGCGCCAGGCGCTCCAGTACGCTTTCGGCGAACACCCGGCGCAGGCCATGCCGGCCGATCGGCTGGATCAGCCCTTTTTCCTCGTAGTAGCGCAGCGCCGAGGCGGCCAGGCCGGTGCGACGGGCGACGTCGGCGATATCCAGTTCCCGCATCGGCTTGACCTCAAGTGCACTTGAAGTGGCAGAGTGCAGGCTTGCCTACCCCGCTGGCAAGGCCAGAGCGAGCCCCGGATGACCGACAACGCACAACACGCCCTGTGGAATGGACCGGCCGGCCAGGTCTGGGTACAGGCACAACCGATGCTCGATGGCCTGTTCGCGCCCTTCGCCGAACGCCTGGCCAACACGCTGCCGCACCAGGCGCCCAGGCGGGTGCTGGACGTGGGCTGCGGGACCGGGGCGGTCAGCCTGGCCATCGCGGCACGACTGGGACCGGCGGGCCGATGCACCGGGCTGGATATCTCCGCGGCGATGATCGACGCGGCGCGTGCGCGTGCACACACTGCCGGGGTCGCGGTGGATTTCATCGCCGCCGATGCGCAGCGGCATGCCTTCGCCCCCGCCGCGTTCGACCATATCGTGTCGCGCTTCGGGGTGATGTTCTTCGACGACCCGGTGCAGGCCTTCACCCGGCTGCGCCACGCTACCCGCCGCGGCGGCAGCCTGCACGCGTTGGCCTGGCGCAGCCCGGCCGAAAACCCGTTCATGACCACCGCCGAACGGGCTGCTGCCCCGCTGCTGACCTTGCCACCCCGCAGCGCCGACGGACCCGGGCAGTTCGCCTTTGCCGATCCGGCGCGGGTGCGCGGCATGCTCGCCGACAGCGGCTGGAGCGCCATCGACATGGTCGCGGTAGACCAGGTCTGCACGATCCCCACCACTGCGCTGCGCAGCTACGTTTCGCTGATGGGGCCGGTGGGGGCGATGCTGCGCGATCCGCAGCTTGATCCGGACCTGCGCGCGGCGGTGTTGCAGGCATTGGAGCACGCCTTCGCGCCGTTCGTGCAAGGCGACAGCGTGCGCTTCGTGGCTGCCTGCTGGGCGCTACGCGCGGTAGTACCCCGGTAGAGCCGAGCCATGCTCGGCTGCCCCACCAAGCCACCCGGTAGAGCCGAGCCATGCTCGGCTGCCCCATCAAGCCACCCGGTAGAGCCGAGCCATGCTCGGCTGCTCCACCCACGTCATTCAACACGCTGGCGCGCGCATCAACCGCAGCGTCGCCAGCATTGCCAGCAGCGCCATCGCCGCGGCGGCCACGAACGCGTACCCGGCCCCGTGCGCATACGCCGCCCGCGCCAGGCTACCGATGGCATCGGCCGAGGCTGACAGCTCACCCACCACCACCCGTTCCAGCAACGCCGGCGACACCGCCTGCCCGGCATCGGCCAGGCGTGATGCCGCCGCGGCCCGCACATGGCTGGACAGCACCGCCCCCAACGTCGCAAATCCAATCAGGATGCCGGAGAAGCGTGCCGTGGTGCTGATACCCGAGGCCATGCCGGCACGGTCGGCCGGCATCACGCTCATGATCGCCTTCTGCGTTTCACCATTGAGCAGGCCGCCACCACTGCCCAGCACCGCCATCGCCAGCAACAGCCCCAGGTCGCTGTGCTGCCACAACGACAGCGCGATCCCCAGGTTTCCCACCACCGCCACGCCCAGCCCCAACGCCAGGATCCGCCCGGACGGCCAATGCGCGCCCAGGCGCCGCCCCAGGAAGGGCAGCAACAGCATGGCCAGCGCGAACGGCAGCATATGCACGCCGGCCTGCAGCACGGTGTCGCCCCGGGCATTCTGCAGCAGCAGCGGCAACAGCGAGGCCATCACCTGCACCGCACCGGCATAGGCGAACATCGCAATCACCGCACCCACCAGCGCGGGGCTGCGAAACAGCGTCACGTCCAGCATCGGTTGCGCGCGGCGCTGCTCAACCAGGACGAAGGCCAGGCCAAGCACCGCGCCACCCAGCCACCACGGCAGCACCGCCGTGCTGGTCCAGCCCTGTACGGGCCCGCAGATCAACGCCCAGGTCCACGACAGCATGCTGCCGGCAAACAGCAGCACACCGGCCACATCGAGGCGACGCCGCACCGGATCGCGCGATTCAGGAACAAGCCGCCCGCTCAAGGCGGCCAGCAACAGGCACAGCGGCAGATTGATGTGGAACGCCCAGCGCCAGCCCAGCCAGGTGGCGATCGCCCCGCCGATCAATGGCGCCATCACCATCGTCAGGCCCATGATCGCGCCCCAGATCGCCCAGGCCCGCGCCCGCAGCGCGGGGGTCTGGTGCGCGTGGCCAATCAACGACAGCGCCGGCGCCAGCATGAACGCCGCGGCCGCCCCCTGCCCGCCCCGCGCCAGATACAGCGCGCTGGCGTCCGCGGCGATGCCGCAGGCCACCGAGGTGGTAGCGAATGCCAGCAGCCCGATCAGGAACAGCCGCCGCCGGCCGATCCGGTCGGCCAGGGTGCCGGCGGGCAACAGCAGCGCGGCAAAGCACAGCACGTAGGCACTGACCACCCATTCGATGTCGGCGAACGAGGCCGACAGATCGCGTGCGATGGTGGGCAGTACAACACCCACCACGTTGGTATCCAACACGGTCAACGCGCAGCCGGCCGAGCCCAGCAGCAACACGGCACCGGTGCGCGGCGGTGGCCCGGCCTGGCTCACGTGACCGGCCCCACTACCGGGCCATATCCAGGCGGGCGCGAAGCCTGGCGTCCATCGCCTCATCGTCGAGCGTATAGCCCAGCACTTCCTGCAACTTGCCATCGGCACCCAGCAGGAACCACGACGCGGTGTGTTCAAAGGTGGCCATGTCGCCCTCGCCAACCTGGCGATAGCTGACCCCCAGGCTTTCGGCAATGGCCCGGGTGCCGGCCTCGTCACCGCTCAGACCAATGAAGGCCGGATCGAACGCGGCCAGGTACGCACGCAGGTGCGCCGGCGTATCGCGCCGGGGATCGACGGTGACAAACGCGACCTGCAGGTCATCGGCCAGCGGACCCAGCCGACGCTTGAGCTGAACCGCTTTGACCAGGCTCAGGGGGCACACTTCCGGGCAGTGGGTGAAGCCGAAAAACAGCAGCGTGGGCTTGCCGCGCAGGCTGCTGATCGACAGCGTGCGCCCATCGCTGGCCTGCAACGCCACCGATTCCAGTGCGGCCTGGCCCATGATCGGGGCGTCGGCGTTGCTGCAGCCGGCCAGCAGCGCCCCACCCAGCAGCGCCGCCAGCGCACCGCGCCTCATCGCCCGGCCCCCGGTCCGTGCGCCGGCCCACCCATGCCATCGCGCACCACGAAATCGACGCTCTGCTCGCTGCCGCTGGCCAACTGCAGGCGGACCCGCACGTGCTGGCCCTCCTGCAGGGGGCGCTTGGGCATCATCAACATCAGGTGGTAGCCGCCCGGGCGCAGCGCGGTGATCTTCCCGGCCGGCAACGCCAGTCCATCGGGCAGCGGCTGCATGCGCATGACCTCACCGTCCATGCGCATCGCGTGGATCTGCACCTGACCGAACCCGGCTGCGTGTGCTGCCAGCAACCGGTCCGGCGGGCCGCCGTTGTGCAGCTCCACATAGCCGGCGGCCACGTCGGCCGCCGGTGGTGGCAGGCGAATCCATGCCTCACTCGCCACCACCGCCGTGGGTGCGCGCGGCGCGGCCAGGACGGCGCTGCCGCCAGGCCCGCACCACAGCACCACCGCCAGGCCCAGGTGCGTTGCCCATCGGGTCATGGGTGTGCTCATACCTGCATCGGCATCATGTTGAGGGTGGCGTTGTGCATCACCCACAGCGAGCCGGCCACCACGATGGCGATCAGGAACGCCGTGCACAGGAAGATGCCGGTGTTCTCACGCTGGCTGCGGCCGGCGCCGATGTGCAGGAACAGCACC
The DNA here is from genome assembly GCA_021733645.1 of Bacillus subtilis subsp. subtilis. Classification (GTDB taxonomy): domain Bacteria; phylum Pseudomonadota; class Gammaproteobacteria; order Xanthomonadales; family Xanthomonadaceae; genus Stenotrophomonas. The sequence continues at coordinate 85,176 of JAHREJ010000010.1, forward strand.
AGCTGTGCCACCAACTGCACCACGCACAACACCACGATGGCGGTCAGGCGCAGCGGCTGCGGCACCAGGTCGGTCATCACCACGCCGAACGAGGCGCCGGTGAGCACCACGCACAGCAGCAAGCCGACGATGTAGCCCTTGAGGGTGGCGTGGTGGCCACTGTGATCGGTTTCAGAAGCGCTCGGGCTCATACGAACTCCCGCAGGTAGACGAAGGTGAACACGCAGATCCAGATCAGGTCCAGGAAGTGCCAGAACAGGCTCAGGCAGGCCAGGCGGCGGCGCACGATGCCGTCCAGGCCGAACTTCAGCACCTGGTGGATCATGATGACCAGCCACAGCAGGCCGAAGGTGACGTGCAGACCGTGGGTGGCCACCAGCGTGAAGTACGCCGACAGGTAGGCGCTCACGTCCGGCGTTGCCCCCAGGTGGATGAGCTCGGCAAACTCATACAGCTCCATGCCGATGAACACCGCGCCCAGCACCCCGGTGGTGGCCAGCCAGCCCACCACCTGGTTGCGCTTGCCGGCCTGCAGACCGAGCATCGCCAGGCCGAAGGTGAAGCTGCTGAGCAGCAGTACCGCCGTTTCAGACAACACGAAACCCAGCTTGAACAGTTCCTTGCCGGTGGGGCCATCGGCGGTGCCGTTGAGCAGCACGCCAAAGGTGGCAAACAGCACCGCGAAGATCAGGCAGTCGCCCATCAGGTACATCCAGAACCCCACCACGGTCTTGCTGCCGTCGTCGTGGTGTTCATGGCCGCCGGGGTGGCCGGCCTCCAGCGGCGCATGCTGCGCCGCCGCTACCAGGGTATCGCCGCTCATGCCTTGGCTCCTTGCCGCTGCGCGAAGTGCGCGTCTTCAATGCGCTTCACCTCGGCGGCGGGCACGTAATAGTCCACGTCACGGTCGTAGGAACGCAGCACGAAGGTGGCAATCACCCCGACCAGACCGATTGCCGCCACCACCCACATATGCCAGACCAGGGCAAAGCACAGCACCAGGCTGAACAGCGAGATCACCACGCCAGCGCCGGTGTTGCGCGGCATGTGGATGTCCGCATAGTGCTCCGGGCGCTGCCCGGCCGTGCCGCGTTGCTTGTCGTCCCAATGCTGTTCCAGCGAGGTGATCACCGGCACCTGGGCGAAGTTGTAGAACGGCGGCGGCGACGAGGTGGCCCACTCCAGGCTGCGCGCATTCCACGGGTCGCCGGTGAGGTCCATGTTGGCCTTGCGGTCACGCACGCTCACATAGAACTGGATGAACATCGCCGCGATCCCTGCCGCAATCACCAGCGCACCGATGGCCGCCACGATCAGCCAAGGCTGCCAGCCTTCCACCGCGTAGTGGTTCATGCGCCGGGTCATGCCCTTGAAGCCGAGCACGTACAGCGGCATGAAGGCCAGGTAGAAGCCCACCAGCCAGCACCAGAACGAGATCTTGCCCCAGCGCTCGTTGAGGGTGAAGCCGAACGCCTTCGGGAACCAGAAGGTAATGCCGGCCAGGCAGCCAAACACCACCCCGCCAATGATCACGTTATGGAAGTGCGCGATCAGGAACAGGCTGTTGTGCAGCACGAAGTCTGCCCCCGGGATGGCCAGCATCACACCGGTCATGCCGCCCAGCGCGAAGGTGACCATGAAGCCGATCGTCCACAACGTGGAGGAGTGGTAGCGGATGCGACCGCGGTACATGGTGAACAGCCAGTTGAACAGCTTCACCCCGGTGGGGATGGAGATGATCGAGGTCATGATGCCGAAGAAGGCGTTGACGTTGGCGCCCGAGCCCATGGTGAAGAAGTGGTGCAGCCACACGAAGAACGACAGCACGCCGATCGAGCAGGTGGCGTACACCATCGAGCGGTAACCAAACAGCGGCTTGCCCGAGAACGTGGCGATGATCTCCGAGAACGCACCGAAGCACGGCAGGATCAGCACGTAGACTTCCGGGTGGCCCCAGATCCAGATCAGGTTGACGTACATCATGGCGTTGCCGCCCGCGTCATTGGTGAAAAAGTGCATGCCGAAGTAGCGGTCCATCGTCAGCAGCGCCAGGGTCGCGGTCAGCACCGGGAAGATCGCCACGATCAGGATGTTGGTGATCAGCGCGGTCCAGGTGAACACCGGCATCTTCATCAGGTCCATGCCCGGCGCACGCATCTTGAGGATGGTGACGATGAAGTTCAGGCCCGTCAGCGTGGTGCCGATACCTGACACCTGCAGCGACCAGATGTAGTAGTCCACGCCCACCGTGGGGCTGTACTCGATCCCCGACAGCGGCGGATAGGCCACCCAGCCGGTGGCGGCGAAGTCGCCGACGAACATCGACAGCATCACCAGCACCGCACCCACCGCCGACAGCCAGAAACTGAGCGAGTTGACGAACGGGAAGGCGACGTCGCGGGCACCGATCTGCAGCGGCACCACCAGGTTCATCAGGCCCACGATCAGCGGGGTGGCCACGAAGAAGATCATGATCACCCCGTGCGCGGTGAAGATCTGGTCGTAGTGTTCCGGGGGCAGGTAGCCGGCCGCGTCGTTGGCGGCGATGGCCTGCTGGGCGCGCATCATCAGCGCATCGGCAAAGCCGCGCACCAGCATGACCAGGGCCAGCAGGATGTACATCACGCCGATCTTTTTGTGGTCCACCGAGGTGATCCACTCGGTCCAGATATAGCCCCACTTCTTGTAGTAGGTAATCGCCGCGACGATCGCCAGCCCCAGCAGCACCGAGCCGGCCAGCGCCGACATGATGATCGGGTCGTGGTAGGGAATCGCTTCGAGGTTCAACTTTCCAAGCACAATCAGTTCTCCGCGGTACGGCTGGCAGGCGCGGCCAGGCTCAGGGTCTGGGATTTGGCCCCGGGTTCTTCGCCCGGCAGGCAGATTTCGTCATCGGCCATGCCGTGGTAGCGGGCCACGATGCCGTCGAACAGACCGGTATCCACGCCGCTGAAGCGCTGCAGCGGCGCGCCATGCGTGGGCACTTCCAGCTCGGCCAGGCGGGTCGCGCCGAGGTGGTCGCCGCTGCGACGGGCCTGTTCCAGCCAGGCCGCAAAGTCGGCATCGGTCACCACGCGGGCAGGAAACTTCATGTCCGAGAAGCCCGCGCCGCTGTAGGCCGAGGACATCCCGGCATAGGTGCCCGGGGTATGGCCAATCAGGTGCAGGCGGGTCTGCATGGCCGGCATGGTGTAGACCATGCTGCCCAACTGCGGCACGAAGAAGGCGTTCATCATCGACTCGGAGGTCAGCTTGAAGGCTACCGGCGTGTCCACCGGCATCACCAGCTCGTTGATGGTGGCGACGTTGTGGTCGGGGTAGATGAACAACCACTTCCAGTTCAACGACACCACTTCCACGCGCAACGGCGCCTTGTCCGATGCGATCGGCCTGTAAGGATCCAGTGCGTGGGTGCTCTTCCAGATGAGCACGGCCAGCACCACGATGATCAGGCACGGTATGGTCCAGATCACGACCTCGATGGCGGTGGAGTGCGACCAGTCGGGTGCGTAGGTGGCCTTGGTGTTGGATTCGCGATAACGCCACGCGAAATACAGCGTAAGGATGATCACCGGGATCACCACCAGCAGCATCAGGCCGGTGCACACCAGGATCAGCTGCATCTCCTGTTCGGCGATGCTGCCCATCGGGTTGAACAGTTCCAGGTTTTTGCACCCGGCAAGCAGCGGCAGCAGCGCTGCCAGGCCGAACCAGCGTCCGGCGCGGGCTGTACCGGCCAAAGTGGCGCGGCGAGCAGGTTGTGTAGCGGGGTTCATGCGGGACGGCCCTTCCAACGCAGTGCCGGGCCGGGCGGCCCGGATCATGAAAAGTGGCGAACACCCCCCTGCATGACCGATATGCATGGGGGGTGCCCGCCGCAGCCGCGTACGTTAGGCAACGACATGATCCATACATGATGCGACACACTGTCGCAGCCCCCTGCGCACCCCGGCGTAAGATGCGCCGATGCACTGGAGCACTCTCATCGGCGACGGCCACGGGCCGGTATACCTGCGCATCGTGCAGGCACTGGAACGCGCGATATGGTCCGGTGCGCTGCGCCCGGGCCAGCGGCTGCCGGCCCAGCGGGTGTTGGCCGCCGACCTGGGCGTGGACCTGACTACCGTCACCCGCGCCTTTACCGAAGCCCGCAAGCGCGGCCTGATCGACGCCCGCGGTCCACAAGGCACCTTCGTCGCCCCGCCGCAGGTGGAGCTGGCGCAACTGGTGGACCTGAGCATGAACTTGCCGCCCAGCCCCGGTGGCGGCCAGGTAGCCGACCTGCTGCAACGCGGCCTGGCCACGGTGCTGACCCGCAGCGATGCCAGCAACCTGATGACCTACCACGTGGGTGGCGGCAGCCGTGCCGACCACCTCGCCGCACAGCAATGGCTGAAGCCGATCCTGGGCAGGTGCGAAGCCGAGCGGCTGGTGGTGACCGAGGGCGCGCAGGCCGCGCTGTCGGCCCTGCTGCTGGCGCTGACCCGCGCCGGCGATACCATTCTGTGCGAGCCGCTGGTCTACCCGGGCCTGCTGCACGCCGCCCGCGTACTGCAGCGCACGCTGCGGGTGGTGGAGTGCGACGAACACGGCATGCTGCCCAGCGCGTTGCGCCGCCACGCCCGTGCCAGCGGCGCGCGCGTGGTCTATCTCAATCCTACTGCGCAGAACCCAACCGCACGCACCATGCCCGAGGCACGCCGGATGGCGCTGGCCGACGTGCTGCGCAGCCAGGACCTGCGCCTGATCGAAGACGACCCGTACTGGCTGCTGGTCGACAATGCCCCTGCCCCGATTGCACTGCTGGCGCCCCAGCACACCTGCTACATCGCTACCCTGTCCAAGTGCCTCAGCCCGGGGTTGCACACCGGCTTTGTGTACCTGCCCGACCGCGTGGCACGGCAGGCGGTGCTCGATGCACTGCGTGCGGTCAACCTGATGGCGCCGCCGCTGATGAACGCGCTGGTGACCCAGCTGATCCTGGATGGTTCAGCCGCCAGCCTGCTCAAGCTGGTGCAGGAGGAAGCCGCGCAGCGCCGCTACCTGGCGCAGTCGGCACTGTCGCCCCGGTTCCTGCAGCACTGTGCTGGCGTACACGCGTGGTGCCGGCTGCCCGCGCACTGGACCGACGCCAGCCTGACCCACGCCGCGCGCCTGCAGGGGCTGGGCATCGCACCGTCGTCGGCGTTCACGCCACAGGGCGTGGCGATCAACGACGCCGTGCGGATTTCACTGGGTGCTGCGGCCGACCGGCAGGCGCTGCACCGGGCGCTGCGGCAGTTGGATCAGTTGATGCATGTGGCGGCGGGCGATGACGCGGACTGGAAGGTTTGACAGCGATGGGCGACAACGCGTCCCCATGAGATTGGGGGGCACGCCGGCGTGCAATTCAATCTTTGACAGCAAGGGGATTGAAACGGCACCGCACAGCGGCGGTTGATTCAACCGAATCGTTGACTACGGGCTCGGTACTGTGTGTGTCAGAAAATTCCCGGATTCCTCGCCAGTATTGCCGGCATTCAATCAATCTGCCCGCCATCGGCGGACAGACGGTCGCTACAACGGTCGCGTGGACACCCTCTCAGTTTCGGAACGGTGTCCCATTTGACCGACAGGCCATGTTGAGCGGAAGGCCCCGGACTTCTTCGGTATTTCACAAATGAGGCGGTGATCACATTAATGGCGGATCTGTGCGCAGACGTCCGGCACGTCCCCAGTTACACGGTGCGTCGCTACAGTCTGTGGCCTTCTCAGTAACGGTGAATTCATGCGCCATTGTCTCTTGTTTGCGAGCATCGCCCTTGCACTATGTGCCTGCACCGGGAACAGCGCACAGGGAGTTACCATCACTGTCGGCGATTCCGACGCAGGCATGCGTCTTGCGGACATCGAACTGATCCCTCGATCGGCGCTGTTCGGCAATGCGGAGCGAAGCCACGTACAGGTCAGTCCTGATGGCAGGTATCTGAGCTGGATTGCGCCCGTCGATGGCGTACCCAACCTGTGGGTCGCCCCATTGCATGACCCTGGCCAGGCAAAATCGATTACACAGGACCGCGGGCGGGGTATCAGCCGCTATCGATGGACGTCTCTACCTGACACCCTGCTCTACGTCCAGGACACTGGCGGCGACGAGAACTTCCATGTTTTCTCTGTCAATCTGACCACATCTGCCAGCCGAGACCTGACACCGTTCGATAAGACACTTGCCGGCATCAGCCAGATCAGCGCCCGCCATCCTGGCTCGGTCCTGTTGTCGATGAACGATCGCGATCCGAAGTGGCACGACGCGTACCGTGTGGACCTGGTCACCGGGGAGCGAACGCTCATTTACCGGAATGATGACGAGCTTTCCAGCATTCATGTCGATGACGATTTCACGCCCCGCATTGCCACGCGTTCTCGTTCGGATGGAAGTAGCGACATCCTGACGCGCACCGGCTCGGGCGGCTGGGCGTTCAGTGAGCACATCCCATTCGAAGACACCAACACCACGGGCATCATCAGCCTTACCCATGACGGCCGCACGGCCTATCTGAGGGATTCGCGCAACCGCGATACCGGAGCGCTGTTCAGCATGGATCTGCAGACAGGCGCCCGCACCCTGCTGCATGAAAGCGAACTCGCCGACCTGGGTGGCATCCTGGTGAACCCATTGAATGGCCAGATCCAGGCAGCATCGGTGGAGCACCTGCGCGAGCAGTGGTCGGCACTGGACGAGAGCGTGAGACCAGACCTGAAAAGATTGAAGGCAATCGGACCGGGGGACTTCACCGTTGCCTCACGCAGTACGGACGATCGCACCTGGATCGTTGCTTACGCCGCAGCCGATGCACCGACCCAGTACTACCACTACGACCGCAGCGGCGCAGATGGCGCACTGAAGGCGCTGTTCTCCTCGCGGCCGGCATTGGATCGCAAGCCGTTGGTGCAACAGTGGCCGCAGCAGATCGATACGCGCGATGGGCTAAGCATGGTCAGCTACCTTACGCTGCCCAAGCATGCCGACCCCAACGGAGACGGCAAGCCCGATCAGGCGGTTCCGATGGTTCTGTTGGTGCATGGCGGCCCGTGGCATCGCGACAGCTATGGCTTCGACGCACATACCCAATGGCTTGCCAATCGTGGTTACGCAGTCCTGCAGGTGAACTTCCGCAGCTCGACCGGGTTCGGCAAGGCGTTCCTCAACAAGGGTAACGGTGAATGGGGAGGCAGGATGCAGGACGATCTTGTTGACGCAGTGATCTGGGCGGTGGAGAACAAGGTGACCACCGCCTCGCAGGTCGCGATCATGGGTGGGAGCTATGGAGGCTATGCCACCCTGGCAGGGCTGACGCTGCAGCCGGAGACTTTCCAGTGCGGCGTGGACATCGTTGGGCCGTCCAACCTTGTCACAATGCTTGAGAGCTTCCCGTCGTATTGGACCGCGTTCATGGAACAGGCGTATCGGCGCATCGGCGATCCTCGCACCGAACAAGGACGCCAGCTGCTGCTGGAGCGGTCGCCGCTTACCCATGTGGACAACATCCGCAAGCCGCTGTTGATTGGCCAAGGCGCCAACGATCCGCGTGTGGTGGAAGCGGAGAGCAGCCAGATCGTGGAGGCCATGAAAACACGCGCCATTCCCGTTACCTACGCCCTCTTCCCTGACGAAGGCCACGGGTTCCGGCGTGAGGAGAACAGCAAGGCGTTCAATGCAGTGGCCGAGGGCTTCCTTGCCAAGTGCCTGGGGGGGCGGGCCGAGCCGATCGGCGATGCATTCAAGGGTTCCAGCATCACCATTCCGACGGGCTCCGATGGCGTTCCCGGCTTGACTGACGCGCTCAAGGCGCATACCCCGGTCTCCAGGAACTGATCATTCCGAGGTGATTGCGGTTCGCCGTGCGTTTGAGCACGGCGAACCGGACCCAATGCCTCTGCGCCCAGGAGAGCCGGGCTGTGGCGGCCCCGCCGTGGCCAACCCTGAGGCCCCTGGCTGCAGCGCTGCATTCGAATTCCAGGTGTCTGAAGGCAAACGTGCGCGGGTCAGTTAGCGGTTGCTTGCATCACGCAGCACTGGCCGTAGTACCTTGCCGCCAAGTCACGTGCGGCACCCCGCTGTTCAGGGCTCAGCTTCGCCTCCAGATCCTGGAGATCTCGCGGTGATGCGTGAGCAGGACGGACTCCAGCCGCTGTCAGCGCATAAGCTTAGGCGCGCACTCCGTCATAGGGCGTAATGATCCCTTTATCGTAGGCCCCGGACAGATGCGCCACGGCGTCGATGCTTCCCGTCGTGGCCGCCTCGCGCAGGTAGCGCATGGCGTCCTCTTTCCACCTCACCAGGGTTTCTGGACGTGTCAACCAAGCGGAAGGAGGTCCGATGACCGCCTCGGGATGAAGGGCGAACGGCAACCGCGCTTCGGTTGATCCCTGGGCTGCTGATCGGGCCAGCCAACCTCCGTGAAACAACGCCGGCGCCGCCACCAGGCGAGTGCACTCTCCCAGCCGCCGCTCACTATCGGCCAGAGAGGCGGGGTCCGGGTTCAGGCCTGCGTTGCGCAGCCGGTCGAATGAGTGCACCGGATCATTCTCCATCAGGCCCCTGCACTCACGTACGGTGAGCTCCATCAGATAGCTTGCCTCGGCATCACCTGCATCCGACCGGTGCTTGAGGAAGAACATGTACTCAAGCGCGTCCCCGGGTGATCGCGGCTCCCGGCGTCCAGCAAGCTCGTAGGCCTTCGGCCCTAGCTGACGATAAATACCGGCCATCGGGGGTAATGCGACACCCCGCCCAACGGTGTCGCTCTGGATCGAGGGCGCGCTGGCCGAACGGGGCGTGTTTCCTGGCTGCAGACTTCCGATGACTGCAGGCCTGCTGTCGTGGGCTTGCGAGCCCAGAACGTAACCAACAACCGCAGATGCGGCCGTCAGTACTCCCGCGAGCATGTTCGTCAACCTTGCCGCAGCCTCAGAGCGCTGCGACGTGGCTTGCTGACGTTGCATGCTCAGCGTTTGGCGCTCATCGCCGTGTGGCAGGCACCCTTGAAACATGCACAGTACGCAGGCCTTGATCAGCGGCAATGCCGACCACGGCTGACGCCTCCAGCCGCGAGGGCAGCGGCTCGGCCAGCGGGCGAAGCGTCATGCGTCGCGCTGCGCAATGCAGCCGCCCGGGCTCGTCGCAGGGCGCAGGCGCACTATCGATCCATCCCACCGGCGCCGCGTGGCCATCTACGCTGGCGACAGGCGGAAGCCGCTCCAGCACACACGCCAGCCCGTTGGCGCTGGCGTGCAGATGCCCCAGGGTACGCCTGACATGGACGTTGCCTCTCAGGTCGAACGACAGCTTCTCGGCGCACAGCATTACCGACGACAGCGGGGTACGCAGGTCATGGGTGAGCGTTGCGATCAGATGGTCCCGGGACTGCGCAAGTGACAGTGCAGCTTCCTCCAGCCATCTGCGCTGGCGATGCAGTTCCAGGAAAAGCCGGACCTTGGCCTGAAGATGGTCCGATGGTGCGCTGGCATGCAGGACATCGAGCAGTCCAGCGTGCTCACGCCTCAACGCCTCCCAGGGTCCGCCATGAGCGCCGCCAAGGACAACGATGGGCAGCTCACCGTAAGCCGGCGACTGGCAGATAAGTTCGGCCAGGAGCACGCCTTCCGGCGTCGGCTGGCGAAGGTCCAGGATAACCACGGCCAGGTCGTGGCACGCCAGCATGTCAAACGCCGCCGACGTAGTAGCGGCGTGCAGGATGTCCAGTTCCTCGGGGAACAGAATGGGGGCGCAGGTGTGCCCGTGTGCCACGACCAGCACACGTGGATCTGCACCAACGGCGGTGTCGATTGAGGGATCGCCGCTACTCATCAAAGGGCACCATGCGGGTCACTGCGATATGTCACGGGATGACCTCCAGGCAACGTCGAGCAGCAAAAAAAGCCACGCCCCGAAGGGCGTGGAATGATCGATTGAGACGAGCGTGGGTTCGATCAGAACTTTTGGGTGTAGCGCATGTAGTAGAAGCGGCCCGGCAGTTCGTACTGCGGGTCGAAGCTGTTGGCCGCTACGCTGGCCGAGCGCGGCGGAGAGCGGTCAAAGGCGTTGTTGAGCCCCACGGTAATGCGGGCGTTCCAAGGCGCGCTCCAATAGCCGCTCAGGTCGGTGTAAGTGACGCTGGGGATCCGGTTCTCCGGCCGCGGCCCATACGACGTGACCCGGCCCGGATCCGAACACAGGTTTTTGAGCTCTGCTGCGGGCACGCTGAAGCAGCTTTCGGTCTGGGCCGAGTAGTAGCGCAGGTTGGCCGTGGCACCGATGTTGCCCTGGCTCCAGGTCAGCGCCAGGTTGGAGCGGATGCGCCAGGCGTTGACGCGGCTGCCGTACTCGCCAACCTGGTTGCCACCCTCACCCGACACCGGATCCTCGGTGATCACGCCATCGCCGTTCTGGTCGACGCTCAGACGGCTGTAGTAGGTGGAGTCCAACACCGCTCCAAAGCTCCCCAACCGTGTTTCCGGCAGACGGTAGTTCACGGTCAGGTCGAAGCCTTCGGCGTCAATACGGCCGATATTGCGGCTTACCGCGAGCATGTTGGACACCTCGCCGCTGGAGGTGCGCTGGATCAGTCCGCAGGCACCCTGCTGATTGCCAAAGTAGCAATCATTGAATACAGCCTGCGCATCCTGGGTCTGAATGGCGCGCTCGATCTGGATGTTCCACCAGTCCAGCGACAGATCCAGCCCGGGCAGCCAGCCGGGGCTGTAGACGAACCCCACGGTTCGGCTGGTGGACAGCTCAGGCCCCAACGCTACGTTGCCGCCCACTGTCGTGCGGATCTGCGTGTTGGACTGGTTGTACGCCGGCACCCCGGCACAACTGGCCGGCGGTGTCTGGGGACTGCCGCGCGACAGGGATGCGCATGGATCGCTCACATCCAGGAACGTATCGCTGACCCCGGAGTAGAGTTCATTGATCGATGGCGCGCGGAAGCCTTCGCTCCAGTTTGCCCGCACAAGCAGGTCGTCGATAGGCTTCCACTTCAGGCCGAACTTGGCGGTGCGGGTACTGCCGAAGGTGTCGTAGCGCGACGCGCGCGTGGCCGCGTTGAGTTCCAGTAGCTTGATACCGGGCAGCTCGGCCAGTAGCGGCAGATCCAGTTCCAGGTAGGCCTCATCCACGGCATAGCCGCCACGGGTAGCCGTGCGCGCATTGCCAGTGGTGTTACCGGAGTTGACCAGTGCATCGGGCGCGTCATATCCGCTCTCCTTGCGGCTTTCAACTCCCAGCGCGAACGCGGCCGTGCCACCGGGCAACGCAAACAGCTCGCCGCTGACGTTGGCGAAGTAGCTCTTCTGCTCATACCCGTACAGATCATGCGCCTCAAACGCTGCATAGTCCTGCATGGCTCCAGTGATGCTGCCTTGCCCACCCAGCAGGTTCAAGGGAACGCAGTCGGCAATCGCCGCCCCGGCCGTGCCGCAGCGCGGTGTACCGCCGGCATCCACGAACGAAGGCCCCAGTGCCTGGCGCAGTGCGATGACGTTGAACAGACCGGTGGTGACGTCGGCCTGCTTGTTCTTGCCGTAGTACATCCCGGCGTCCCAGGAGAAATGCCGGCTGCCCACTGCGAAGTCGCCCTCCAGTCCGCCATTGAAGGAGAAGGTCGATACGTCCTGAGTGTAGATGCGCCCGCCGGTCTCGGTGGTGCGGCGCTGGATGCGCGTGACGTCGCGTCCATAAGGGTTGTAGATGCTCTGGGCGCTGATCACGATATCTTCGCCCTTGGTTCCAGGCGCCGACCGCCCCAGTGTGACCGGCATGGCCGCCAGGACCTGCTCCGAACGACGCTCGTTGTAGGCCAGCTGCCCCTTCACCCGAACGTTATCATTGAGGTCGGCGCTGGCAGAGGCGAACACCGAGGTGCGTTCCTGCGGCGTGGCCAACAGGTTGTCCGGTGCGAAGTTGTAGGCATCCGAGGCGCGGTACGGGCGCCACCGGTCTGCGCCATCTGGCGTGGTGAACCAGCAGCCGGTGGGCTGGCCGCTGGCACCCGGCGGGCCGCTGCTGCCATCAACGCACTGTGACACACCGCTTGCACCCAGCCCGAATCGGCCGTTGGGGGTGCTGGAGCTGCCGCCATAGCCGGGGGACGAACGGAAGTTGGGCACCGCCGAGATTGCCCGATCGCCTGCCCAGACACCATCCTCCTGCACGTAGGCAGCGCCGACCATCGCCGAGTAGCGATCGCCCACACTGCCCAGCAGGGCATCATAGGACTGGCGGCGGCCATCCCCACGGTCGTACTGCCCCGCGTAGACATTCGCCTCGGCTCCATCGAAGTCGCTGCGCAGCACTACGTTGATGACACCGGCGATGGCATCGGACCCGTACAGAACCGAGGCGCCATCCTTGAGTACATCGATGCGCTCCACGGCAGCGGTGGGAATGGTGTTCAGATCCACCGCTCCACCCAGCCCGGTGCCGCCCACCCAGCGGCGGCCATTGACCAGTACGAGCGTACGACTGGAACCCAGGTTGCGCAGGTTGACCCGGGTCTCACCGTTGCCGCCGTTGTTGTAGTTGGTGTTGAGCGCGGAGCCGTTGGTGCTGATGTTCTGGATGATGTCGCCGATCGAGGTCTGGCCCTGGGCCTGGATCTGCTCGCGGCTCATCGAGAACACCGGCTGCGAGGTTTCCACGTCGGTCCGCTTGATGCGCGATCCGGTCACGCTGACCCTGCCCAGTTCCGTTACTCCCGGGCCGGGCTCCTGCGCCATCGCCGGCGCGGCGGCCGCCAGCGTTGCGGCGATGATTGCCGTGGTGAGCGGATGTATCGCAGGGATCGCGCGTGCAGTTATCTTCATGCTGGATTCTCGTTGAAAGTGACGCAGTGCTCCTGCGTCCCGAGCCGGACGGAATGCCCGGATGCCCTGGCCTGTACTGGCAGCCGCGCTGTCCCCCGAAGCAACGATCGCTGCGGTGCGCGCGGTTACACGTCATGGCGGGGATGATTGGCATCCATTCTTGGTGCGCGCCGCACGGCGCCCAAGTGAGGGTCGTCATCGACGAAAAGCGCCTCGTTTCGCCAACCTGATCACACTGGCTGCACGCACCTTGACCCTCGCCCACCCCTCATCGCGGTCCGATCCTGCGTGCGGTGAATCGATCCGATTCTCTCCAGGCACGTTTGCCGAACAGCGGCGTGGTGCACAGCGCAATGGCGCATGCCCGGGACGCAGTGCTGGAACGGGCAACACTCAATGCCCTCGGTGGCCCGCGCGCCGCACTGGGCATGCGCGCAGGCTGGGGATGGGTTGGATCAGAACCGGTACGTCGCCCGAACGAACCCGCTACGCCCCAAGTAGTTGTACTGGGTTGCGTCTACCGGGACCGTGCCATAGCGCTGTGCAACTCCGCTCGACACCGACGGAGGTGCCGTATTGAAGACGTTGGCCAGGCCCAGCGTCACCGACCAGTCCGACTGGTTGTAGGTGACTGACGCAGAATGGTACCAACGCGCATCGGCGACGATATCCCGCCATGCGTCCTCATACCCGAAGTAGGTGAAGCTGGGGGAAATCTCAAGGTTCTCCGTCGACCCGACGTAGCTTGCACTCCACACGGCCTCCCAATCCCCGCGCTGGAAAGACACGTCTGTGGTGGCGGTCAGCTTCGGTCGCCCGATGCTGCCGACCAGTTCGTTGATCGTTCGCCCTTCAGAGGCGGCAGTGTCGAACAACTGCTCCTGGCTGCTGATGGTGTAGGTCGCCCGGGTTTCCAACCCAACGCTGCCAACGCTGAGGTCATGGCTGGCGCTGATGGAGATGTCATACCCCCTCACCCGATTGCGGTTGATGTTCAGGTAGCGGGTGTGGATCGCGGTAATGGCGTGGGAGTCCACACCGTCAGTTGCCGGACCACGGGTGACGTCGTCGCAGAAGCGGTTCGGAAAGACGCGTCCGGCGTAGCAGCCACCCACCACGTTGCCTGCAGACAACAGGGCGATTTCGTCACGAATGTCGTAGTCGAAGTAGTCCAGGGCAACATTGAGATCGGCGAAGGTTGGCGTCAGGACAATACCCGCACTTTTTGCACGCGACCTTTCCGGAACGAGAACACCCGCTCCACCGCCAGAGATGACGGTGGCCGATTCGGCCGCACCCGTAAAGTTCTCTGGTATCGACATGGCGGCGCAGTTGGCGCGGAGGAACTCGTTGTCAGATCGGCCCCAACGGATGCACGGGTCGACGTTCTGCTGGGCGGCGAACCCGGTTTGCCCCCCCAGATAAAGCTCGTACAACCCGGGTGCGCGGAACGAGGTGCCCAGACCGCCGCGCAGCCGCACTACAGGATTGAGCTGCCAACTCAAGCCAAGCTTCCATACATTGTCGATGCCGCTCACCGAGTCATACTTGAAGACGCGACCGGAGCCATTGAGCGTCAACGATTCAATGCCTGGAACTCCCTTGAGCACCGGCACTTCGATTTCGGTGAAGGCTTCCATGACACGGTCGCGACCGCGCGTAACCTGTGCGGTGCTTTGTCCCCAGAGGCCGCCGCTTCTTGACAGCGGCCCGGGTTGATCATCGATGGCGTAATTTCTGTACTCCAGGCCCACCGCACTCCCGACCGTTCCGGCGGGAACATCGAACAGGTTTCCGGTCAACAAGCCACTGACGACGGCCTGGGTGTAGTCCGTACTGCCCCTGTCCGTGGCGCCGATCAAGCCCGGCAGCTCGGCGGCGCGAGCGCCACTGAGAAAGCCCGGATCCAGGAAGTTGGCGGCCGCAACCCCGCTCCCAGGTCGTGACCGGTCGCCGGTCTTGGCCGTTGCAATGCCCTCCGACGTGTACGTTCCGCGCGAATGGCTGTAGTTGGCGTTGACTTCCCAGGCCCACGAGTCGGTTCCTGGAATCAGCCCGTCGAACTGGTTCGACGTAAAGAAGTAGGTCAGATCCACACTGTTGCGCTGGTTCATCGGAACGACGGGCTGGGCAAGATTGAATCGCGTGCCCGGGGCGGTTACCGTCGGAAAGAACTGTTGCCAGTAGTTGTAACTGGACTCGCGCTGGCTGAGCAGCCATTGACTCTTCCAGTTCACCCCACCGAGCGAAAAGTCGGCGCTGGCAAACAGTGTCGCTCGCTGGGCCTCGGTGATGACGTCCTGCTCGCCGTAGCGTTCGTAGTTGTATACCGCCTGGCTGGATGCAGTTCCCCCGTTCGCGTAGGTGGTGAGGTTTTCCGGGCGATACCCGGGGAAGGGACCCAGCGTCGATCCGTCCGCCGAGGGAACATAGGCATTGCTGGTGCCTGGCTCCTGGATGGCGTTGATGTAGTGGTTGTAGCAACCGGCAAGCGGGGTTCCGGCCAGCACGGAACGGTCCTGGATGTCGATGGAACGTCCATCATGACCCTTGATCAGTGGGCGGCTGCACCTCAGGAAGGGTCGCTCACCGAGTGTCAGACTGTTCTGGCGAAACACATCCGCAGCAGCGACAATGCTGCCGCTGTCAAACTCCCATCCGTTCAGCACGGACGCGCTGAAGATTTCCCCGCCGCCATCGAAGGGAACGTGTGCTTCCACGGTGAGTTCGGGACGCGCGATGTCCCGTCGGGTGATCAGGTTGACGGCACCGGCAATCGCGTCGGAGCCGTAGATGGACGAAGCGCCATCCTTCACGATTTCAATACTTTGCAGGATGGCATTGGGGATCAAGCTCAGGTCAACGGCCCCCACCGCGCCACGTGTTCCGGCCGGACCGGGCCGTTGCCCGTTCAACAGCACGAGCGTCCGGTTGGAGCCCAGACCGCGCAGCCCGATGGTCTGCACACCAAGGCCACCATTGACCACGAAGCCGCCGAACTGGTTGGTGAGCTGTGTCGACCCTGCGCCGATCGCAGATTGCTGCAGGACCTGCGCCAGGTTGGCGTGACCCTGGGCCGCGCTGTCGGCAACATTGATGGTCTGAACCGGTGAGGTGGTGGCGTAGTCCGCGCGCCGCAACAAGGACCCTGTCACGCTGACAGCATCGAGCCGGGTCGCCTCGGGGGGTGCAGCAGTCGTCGCTTTCGCAGGAGCGGTGGGTGTCTGTGCATCGCTGGGCGTTGCATCAACGGTCTGCGCGAACGCGGGCGTGCCGTACACGGCGGCCATTACGGCAATGGTCAGCGGGAGGGTCCGAAAACGGATGGATCGGTGCTTTGGCGTGTTGATCACGTTCGACTCCTTGAATGTGGCCAGCCCGGCCAATGACTGGGCTGCAGGACGGAAAGGCATGGCAAAGCCATCGCACCGTGGGGTGCGTTTGCTCTGCGCTGCTGCGAAATGGACGTACGGGAGCAGGCGTTACAAGCCGCCGGGGCCACAATCATTCTTGAGGAAGCGCTCAACCAGGCCGAAGCTCTCTTCGACATGGCGGGGATACCACGGCATGCCATGCGGCATGTCGGGAATCAGTACGAAGGTGGAGGAGACCCGGTCCTTCACCGCGTTGTGGAAGTTGCGCGCATGGAAGGCGGGAGTGCGCACGTCGCGATCGCCCACAAACAGCAGCACCGGCAATGCCGCTTTGTCGGTGTTACGCATGGGGTCCATTCCCGCTACCGTCTTGCCCTGGCCGATCCGCTGCAGCCGCGAATCTCCCCAGGCGTGACTCAACTTGGCCAAGTCGGTGACGGGGGCACCGGAAACCGCACACTGGTACGGCGACGGGCTGCGCACGACCGCTGCAGCCGCGGCAAATCCGCCATAGGAATAACCGTAAATCGCAATCCGGTCTTGTGCGGCGATGCCCTGGGACACCATCCACGCTGCGCCGTCGTCCTTGTCGTCCTGCATTTTCTGCCCCCACTCGCGGTCGCCAGCCAGCGTCAAGGCACGACCGAGACCGGTCGACCCCCGGTAGTTCGGCCGCAGCACCGCGTAACCCCGGGTTGTCAGGAACGGCACCATCATGCCGTGGTCCCACCCGGTTGAATCGCGCGCCCAAGGGCCGCCGTGCGGGTGGACGATGGCCGGAAGCGGTGCGTCGCCGGGTTTCCACCCGGCCGGCAGATCAAGCACCGCCGGAATCTTCAGCCCATCACGTGCGGTGTACACCACCCAACGCTGCTCGCCTATCCGGGCCGGATCTATCCACGGCTGTTCGCTGCCAAGCGCCACGACGTCCTTGCCGTTGACCAGTATGTGGTAGGCAGGCGAATCGGCGGGGCTGTCGGTGATGAACAGTACTTTGGAGAGGTCATCATTGTAGGTGTCGACCGTGACCGTTCGTGTTGGAAACGCACGCTTGAGGCCCTCATGCAATGCGTTGAGC
>JAHREJ010000011.1 GCA_021733645.1 Bacillus subtilis subsp. subtilis
GTCAGGCAAGCCGGTGGGCGTGTTCCGCACCCACGTGGACGCACCGCGCGTGCTGATCGCCAATTCCAACCGGATAACGCAGATGGTTTACTTCTTTCGCCACAATGGGCCTGGCGGAGTAGTCGCAGTTCCCTGGGAATCATCCTCGTTATTCTTCCATGTCGGGTATGGCGGGCAGACAAAAAGCCTGCGTGATCTGCGCTGCCACGTGCTTGACCGTAACAGGCAGGTCATGGACACCTTCACCATTGGGCACTTCTGGAAGGGTCACGCCGAGATTCACAGGACGTGGGAGCTGATCTGTCGCTACATGCAAAGCGGACCGGCTCAGGCCTTTGCCAGGCCGTCGGAGGGTGTCATCAGCTTGTCTACCCGGCCAACGCTGCGCAACCACTGGATGATGGTCTGTCTGATGATGGGTACCCCATTTTTCCCAATGCGCCACACGGTGATGTTCCCGCTGTACGCCGCGTTGACTGCAAGTCGCTGGTTGGTCTTCAAGAGTTGCAAGGCACCGGTGTTTCCTCAGGAAGTCGAGGCCGAATGCACCATTGCAGTCGATGACCCGCATGCGTTGCCGGAGCCCCGTTTCATGGCTGAGTTTGCCCGCGACCATGCCATTGGCCAGCAGGCACGCGAGCGGCTGTGGGAGTGGAACGCGCATGACAGCGCGATGCTGCTTGACACGCGCTGGGTGGCGTGGAAATTGGTTGCGTGGATACTGGCGGGGTGGCTGTTCACGCATGGACTCAGGGATTTCGCTCTCGATAACCTGTACGGCGCGTGCATGATTTCCTCAGGGTTCTCACTCGTTTTCGTCACGCTCCTAGCTAGCATCGGATGGGGACTTGGTCCGCAACCACGATTCGAATGAAGGCGATGGCTGCTGACCAGCCCCTACCTTTATCGCTTGATCGCGTTGTGTGATCTGGCGATCGGATACACACTCACGTCCGTTCACCGCGCACATACCGCCCCGGCGTAGTGCCCAGTTCGCGCCGGAACACGGCGATGAACGCACTCGGTGTGTCGTAGCCCAGGCTCAAGGCGGTATGGGTCACCGACGCACCCGACAGCAACCGCGGCAACGCATGCAGCACCCGCAGCCGTTGTCGCCAGTGCGCCAGCCCCATGCCGGTTTCCGCCTGCCAGCGGCGCGCCAGTGTGCGGCTGGAGATGCCTGCCTGCGCGGCCCATGCCACCGCGTCCTGCGTGTCCTGTGGCTGCGCCGCCAACGCCCGCGCCACCCGCTGCAGGCGCCGGTCCTGCGGGTGTGGCAAGGCCAGCGGCAGCGCCGGGCTGCGGGCGATCTCGTCGATGATGACCGTGGCCAGGCGATACTGCGCCGGGTCCAACCCGCCTGCCGGCCAGTGCTGCACGCGGGCGATGGCGGCCTGCAACAGCGCGCCCGGCGACAGGATGCGGGGTTCGCCCGGCAACAGCGCACAGGCCGCCGCACTGAAATACACGCTCCAACCATCGAACTGCTGCCGGGCCAGCAGCGCATGCGGCAGGCCGGGCGGTATCCAGCCCATGTGTCCGGCCGGCAGCAGCCAGTGCGTGCTGCCCACCTCGATCTGCAACAGGCCTTGGCGTGCACCAACCAGCTGGCCACGTGCATGCCGATGCCGCGGGGTACATCGCGGTTCGGCCTGGGTCAGGCCTGGATCGGTGCCCGCTGCGAACAGCAGCGGCCCTTGGCCGGCGTCGGCCAGCGCGGGGTCAATCAACGCCTTGTCTGTCTGATCTGGCATATGCATTGGCAGTTATACGACAGAACAGCCGAACCAGACGCTGCACACTGGGTATACCGACTTTGTTGAGGAGTTTCCCATGCGTGCCCAAGACCTGCTTCCCGATGACCAGGACCATGTTCAGCGCGACGGCATCACCGTGCGCAAGGGCAGCGTCGGCGCGTTCCTGGCCAATGCCTTGCTGTTGCAGGACGACCACACCGACCCTGCGACCCGCGCCGTGGCCGAGCAGGACCTGCTGACGTTGCTGCCAGCGTTGCGCGCCATCGGCCTGTTCGAGGTGCTGGCCGCGCGCGATCCGGTGTTGCAACGGCTGATCGAACAGGCGGACTGACCCACAAAAAAGCCCGGCGTGCGCCGGGCTGTTTCGTTGTTGCCACCGGCCTGGCGATCAACCGCCCGGCGCAAACGCCAAGGTACGCCGGGTGGTCACCGGTGCACCCACCGGCTCGAACTTCCAGCGTTTCACCGCGTTGAGCGCTTCGCGATCGAACACGCGCGACGGGGTGGCGCGCAGCACGCGTGCGTTGGTGACCGAGCCATCGGTGCCGACGGTGATCTCCACCAGCACTTCGCCGGAGGTGCCCGAGCGCAGCGCTTCGGCCGGGTAGCGCGGGGCCGGTGTGCTGACCGGGCGCAGGCTCGGTGCAGCGGCGGCGGGCGCGGCTGCCTGGCGGGCGGCGGCGGCCTGCTGGGCGGCAGCAGTCTGCTGGCGCTGCTCGGCCTCGCGGCGCGCGGTGGCCTGGCGCTCGGCGTCCTGGCGCTCGCCGTCGCGGCGGGCGGCATCCTGCTGGGCGGCAATGGTGCGCGCCGCTTCGGCTTCTGTCGCCTGCTGCTGGGCCAGGCGCTGCTGGTCGGCCAGCTGCTTGGTCCGGCTTTCGGCATCCTTCTTGACCTTGTCGGTCTCTTCCTGGGTGCGCTTGAGCACGGTCTGCATGCCGCCGCTGATGCCCTGTTTCAGGCGTGGCAGCGCCGGCGCGGTGGTGTCCACCTTTTCGATCAACGCCACCAGGCGCTGCGCTTCGGCGAAGTCCTCGCGGCCCAGGCTCTGCTCGGCGGCGATCAGGGTGTAGGGCAGCAGGTCGGTGAGCGCGCTCTTGACCGAGGCGTCATCGGGGGTCTTGTCGCGCAGCGCCAGGTAGTACTCGATGGCGTTGTCGCCGGCCGGGGCGTACATGCGGTTCTCGCGCAGGGCTTTGCTGGCCAGGTCGCGCAGCTCCTCGGTACCCATCGACTGCACCTTGGCAGACACTGCGGGTGCGGCCGCCGGTGCGGCTGCCGGCGTTGTGGCCGGCGCGGCCGGCGCCGGTTCGTCCTTGCCCGAACAGGCGGCCAGGGCCACCAGCAGGGCCAGCGGCGCCAGCAGGCGCATCGTGGCGATCGTGTTGACGTGCGACATCCAACTCCCCTTTGAATACGACGATACGTAAGGCCCGATGCGGTCAGGCCGACCGAGGCCGATGGACGTTTCCCGGCGTCCATGGCGGTACTGCAGGTGTGCAATCTAGCATCACCCCGGCCGGCCAGGGGCCGGACGGCGAGGGCAGGCCGGCATCGTGACCGATGCCGGCGCTACCGGGCAAGTGTCAGTGCGACAGGGTCTTGCTGGGGGTGCCGCTCATCAGCTTGTCGGTGTAGGCGATGCCGATCGCCGACAGGATGAAGGCGAAATGGATGATGGTCTGCCACATCACGCCGGTGGAGGTCATCGTGGCGCACCGGAAGGCAGCCTCGGCGCTCGGCCCGACATTGGCGATGGCGGTCTGCACGGCCAGGAGGTAGTCCGGACTGTTGCACGACGGCAGCCCGTCCAGGTTGCCGGCGGCGATGAAGGTCTTGAGCAGGTGGATCGAGGAGATGCCGATGATCGACAGCGCCAGCTTCACCTTGAGCACGCTGGCGTTGACGTGACTGAGCCACTCCGGCTGGTCGGGGTGGTTTTCCAGGCGCAGGCGCGAGACGAAGGTCTCATAGCCGCCCACGATCACCATCACCAGCAGGTTGGAGATCATCACCACGTCGATCAGGCCCAGCACCAGCAGCATGATCTCCTGCTCGCCCATGTCATTGGCCTTGTGCAGCAGGTGCCACAGCTCCTTGCCGAACAGGAACACGTAGACGCATTGGGCCAGGATCAGGCCCAGGTACAGCGGCAGCTGCAGCCAGCGCGAGGCGAAGATCAGGGAAGACAGGGGGCTGATGGGCCGGGGAGTCGAGCTCATGCTGGAATGCTGCGTTGCGGGAGACGCGGCAGCGTAACGGGTCCGCCGTGACCCTGCCACCCAACCAACGCACTAGACTTCAGGTTCCTCCTCCGCGAGTGCGTCGCCATGATCGATCTGTACTACTGGCCCACCCCCAACGGCCACAAAGTCACGCTGCTGCTGGAAGAGCTGGGCCTGCCGTACCAGATCAAGCCGGTGAACATCGGCGCTGGCGACCAGTTCAAGCCTGAATTCCTGGCCATCTCGCCCAACAACAAGATGCCCGCGCTGGTTGACCACCAGCCCACCGATGGCGGTGGGCCGCAGAGCGTGTTCGAGTCCGGGGCGATTCTGCTGTACCTGGCCGAGAAGGCCGGTCGTTTCCTGCCCGCCGACAGCCGCGGCCGGGTGGCGGTGCTGGAGTGGCTGTTCTGGCAGATGGCCGGGCTGGGCCCGATGAGCGGCCAGATGGGCCACTTCAACGTGTATGCACCCGAACAGATCCCGTATGCGATCGAGCGCTACGGCAATGAAGTGCGGCGCCTGCACGCGGTGATGGACAAGCGCCTGGCGCACAGCGCCTACCTGGGTGGTCAGGACTACAGCATCGCCGACATGGCCAGCTACCCCTGGATTGGCGCGTACGACAAGCTGCCGGTGGACTTTGCCGCCTTCCCGCACCTCAAGCGCTGGCATGACGCCATCGCAGCGCGTCCGGCTACCCAGCGTGCCTATGCGCTGCGCCAGCAGGTCAACCCGGATGCGGGCAAGCCGCTCAGCGAAGAAGAGCGCAAGCACCTGTTCGGCCAGCGCTGAGGCAGCGGGGCATGGCCCCGCTCTACCCGGGCGGCGTAGCGCCAGGCTCTACCCGGGCGGCGTAGCGCCAGGCTCTGCCCGGCTGCGCCCTGCCGCGGGGCAGCGTCCCGCTCTACCCGGGCCGGGCGGCCTCGCCTGGGACGCGGACATGCTGCCTTCCTGCACCGCCTTGGTTAGGATGGGGGCTTACCGCCCCCTGCTGGACGAGGGGGCGGACCTGTCGCTTGCCGGAATCCTTCATGCGCCACCTGTTTGCCTCGCTCGCCCTCATGCTCGCTTCGACCACCACGGCCCACGCTGAAAAACTGACCCTGGAGGCCATCACCGGGCCGCTGCCGTTGTCCGGCCCGACCCTGATGAAGCCCAAGGTGGCCCCGGATGGCTCGCAGGTCAGCTTCCTGCGCGGCAAGCAGGAAGACCGCAACCAGCTGGACCTGTGGAGCTTCGATATCGCCAGCGGCCAGACCCGGCTCCTGGTGGATTCCAAGGTGGTGCTGCCGGGCACCGAAACCCTCAGCGACGAAGAAAAGGCCCGCCGCGAGCGCCAGCGCATCGCCGCGATGACCGGCATCGTCGATTACCAGTGGTCGCCCGACGCACACACCCTGCTGTTCCCGCTGGGCGGCGAGCTGTACCTGTACGACCTGGGCAAGCAGGGCAGCGCCGCGGTGCGCCAGCTCACCCACGGCGAAGGCTTTGCCACCGATGCCAAGCTGTCGCCCAAGGGCGGGTTTGTCAGCTTCGTGCGGGCGCGCAACCTGTGGGTGATCGACCTGGCCAGCGGCCGTCAGATCCAGCTCACCCGCGACGGCAGCGACACCATCGGCAACGGCGTGGCCGAGTTCGTGGCTGACGAAGAGATGGATCGCCACACCGGTTACTGGTGGGCGCCGGACGATTCGGCCATCGCCTTCGCCCGCATCGACGAAAGCCCGGTGCCGGTGCAGAAGCGCTATGAGATGTACGCCGACCGCACTGAAATGATCGAACAGCGCTACCCGGCCGCCGGCGACCACAACGTCACCGTGAAACTGGCGGTCATCGCCCCGCACGCCGATGCCGCACCACGCTGGATCGACCTGGGCCGCAACCCGGACATCTACCTGGCACGCGTGGACTGGCGCGATGCACAGCGGCTGACCTTCCAGCGCCAGTCGCGCGACCAGAAGCGTCTGGAGCTGGTCCAGGCCGACCTGGCCAGCGGCAGGCAGCACACCCTGGTCACCGAAACCGCCACGACCTGGGTGCCGCTGCACAACAATCTGCATTTCCTCACCCAGGGCGGCTTCGTGTGGTCCTCCGAGCGCAGCGGGTTCGAGCACCTGTACCGTGTTTCCGAAGACGGCAAGACCGTTACCGCGCTCACCCAGGGCGCCTGGCCGGTGGACGAACTGCTGGCCGTGGATGAAGCGGCCGGCAAGGTCTACTTCCGCGCCGGCATCGATTCCCCGCGCGAAAGCCAGATCTATGCGGTGTCCCTGCAGGGGGGCACGCCGCAGCGCCTGTCGCAGGCACCGGGCATGCACAGCGCCAAGTTCGCGCGCAACGCCAGCGTGTACGTGGATAGCTGGTCCAACACCACCACCCCGCCGCAGATCGCGCTGCACCGCGCCGATGGCAGCAAGATCGCCACGTTGGTGGAAAACAACCTGGCCGATCCGCAGCATCCCTATGCGCGTTACCTGCAGGCGCAGCGCCCGGTCGAGTTCGGCACGCTGAAGGCCGCCGACAACCGTACCGAGCTGCACTACAGCCTGATCAAGCCGGCCGGTTTCGACCCGGCCAAGCGCTACCCGGTGGCGGTGTATGTGTATGGCGGCCCGGCCAGCCAGACCGTCACCAACAGCTGGCCTGGCCGCGGTGACCATCTGTTCAACCAGTACCTGGCCCAGCAGGGCTATGTGGTGTTCTCGCTGGACAACCGCGGCACCCCGCGCCGCGGCCGTGATTTCGGCGGTGCGCTGTACGGCCTGCAGGGCACTGTGGAAGTGGCCGACCAGTTGCGCGGCGTGGCCTGGCTCAAGCAGCAGCCGTGGGTGGACCCGGCGCGCATCGGCGTGCAGGGCTGGTCCAACGGCGGCTACATGACCCTGATGCTGCTGGCCAAGGCGTCGGACACCTACGCCTGCGGCGTGGCCGGCGCACCGGTCACCGACTGGGGCCTGTACGACAGCCACTACACCGAGCGCTACATGAACCTGCCGGCCAACAATCCCCAGGGCTATGAAGACGCCCGCGTGCTGGCGCACATCGACGGCCTGCGTTCGCGCCTGCTGCTGATCCACGGCATGGCCGACGACAACGTGCTGTTCACCAACTCCACCTCGCTGATGAGCGCGCTGCAGAAGCGTGGCCAGCCGTTCGAACTGATGACCTACCCGGGCGCCAAGCACGGTCTGTCGGGCAGCAATGCGCTGCACCGCTACCGCCTGGCCGAGGACTTCCTGGGGCGCTGCCTGGCGCCGTAAACGCGCACGCCTGCTCCACCACCGGCACGACAAGGAGGACGCCGATGCACCAGCCACCCCCGCTTCCCGGGGCACGACCTGCAGGCCCCGGTTGGTGGCGCCGACACTGGCGTTGGGCACTGCCGCTGACCGTACTGCTGACCACTGCGGCCGCTGCCGGCCTGATCTGGTTCGTGCTGGTGCAGTGGTCGCAATTCAGCCGGGGCAGCGAGCCCTATCAGGAAGCCATGCGCCGCGCGCGCTGCAGCGTGGACCTGGTGGCGCACCTGGGCGAGCCGATTCAGGACGGGTTCCTGCCAATGGGCGGAATGGAATCCAGCAGCACCGGAACCGGCTCCAGCCAGTTCGTGGTCCAGCTGCGCGGACCGCATGGCAAGGGCCGGTTGTTCCTGCAGGCCCAGCGCGAGCAGGGCCAGTGGGACTATCCCATGCTGTACGTGCTGGTCAAAGACGCCGAGCCGATCGACCTGACCGCGCTGGACGATGCCGAAGCGGCACAGGAATGCGCGCTGGAGGCCTGCCGCGGGCAGGGTGATTGCCCGGTGTCGGTCGTACCGCTGGAGGTCTGAGCGCCGCGCATGACCTCCGGCCGATTGCCGCCCGCGCACCGAGTGCGTAGGGTCAGCGACATCCGTTACCGGGAGTCCTGCATGAAGCCGCTTGTCCTTGCCGTTGCGTTGGTCCTTTCCGTTCCCGCCGCACTGCGTGCACCGCCGGCGCTTGCCGCCGCCCCGGCCGCCGCCAAGACCCCGGCCAGCCCGGCCTGGGTGACCCGCAGCAACCAGCTGGCGCAGATCCTGCTGGATGCGCAGGGCCCGTTCCAGCCGGAGGAAACCGGCTTCTTCGGCGTCCCCGGTTACGACGACAAGGTGGCCGATTTCGGCCCGGACAACGGCGCCCGCTATCGCGCGGCCGTGGCCAAGGCGCGCAGCGACCTGCAGGCCAGGCTGGCCACCGAGCGCGACCCCAACGTGCGCCAGGACCTGGCCATCATGATCGCCGCGGCCAGCCAGAGCATCGAAGGCAGCGAGCTCAACGAGAAGTACCTGCTGCCGTGGACCGATACCCCGCAGACCGTGTTCAGCGGCCTCAACCTGCTGCTGTCCGACCAGGTCCCGCCCGAACGCCGCGCCAAGGCGCTGGACCGCCTGAAGGCCTATGCCGGGCTGGTGCCGGGCAGCCAGCCGGTCACCACGCTGTCGCGCCAGCGCTATGAAGAGCGCCTGGGCGACAAGACGCTGCTGCAGCCCACCAGGATCGAGGTCGAGCAGTCGCTGGCCAATGTGGACACCTACATCACCGGCATCGAGCAGTTGTTCGGCAAGTACAAGGTGGCCGGGGCCGATGAAGCGCTGAAGACCATCGCCACCCAGCTGCGCGAGTACCGCGACTGGACCCGCAAGGACGTGCTGCCCAAGGCACGCACCGACGCACGCCTGCCCGCGCCGTTGTACGCCTACCAGCTCAAGCGCGTGGGCATCGACATCGCCCCGTCGGTACTGATGCAGCGTGCGCAGCTGGAATTCATGGAAACCCGCTCGGCGATGCGCAGTCTGTCGCCGCTGGTGGTGCAGGCCAAGGGCCTGAAAGTGACCGACCCGACCGACCCGGTGGCGGTGGTGCGCGCGTTGAAGGGCGACAAGATCGCCGACGACCAGCTGGAGCATCATTACCGGGGCGTGATCGATGCGATCGACCCGATCATCCGCCGCGAGAAAATCGTCGACGTGCCGCAGCGCCCGATGCAGATGCGCCTGGGCTCGGCCGCCGAAAGCGCTGCCTCGCCGGCGCCGCACTTCCTGCCCGCACCACTGGTGGGCAACACCGGCCAGCAGGGCACCTTCGTGCTGCCGTTGGGCAACCCGGCGGCCGGTGACAAGGCCGCGCAGTACGACGACTTCAACTTCGGCTCGGCGGCGTGGACGCTCAGTGCGCATGAAGGCCGCCCCGGCCACGAGCTGCAGTTCACCGCGATGGTCGAACGCGGCATCTCGCTGGCGCGCACGATGTTTGCATTCAACTCGGTCAACGTCGAAGGCTGGGCGCTGTATGCCGAAGCGGAAATGGTGCCCTACGAGCCGCTGGACGGGCAGTTGATCGCCCTGCAGTTCCGCCTGCTGCGCGCCGCCCGCGCCATGCTTGACCCGATGCTCAACCTGGGCCTGATCGACCGCGCCAACGCCGAGCGCGTGCTGATCGACGAGGTCGGTCTGTCCAAGGCGATGGCCACCCAGGAACTGGACCGTTACATGGTGCGCATGCCCGGCCAGGCCGGCAGCTACTTCTACGGCTACACCCGCATCCTGGAACTGCGCATGCAGACCGAGCTGGCGCTGGGCAAGCGCTTTGACAGGTTGGCGTTCAACAACTTCCTGCTTGACCAGGGCCTGTTGCCGCCGGACCAGTTGGCCCAGGCAGTCAACGAAGTGTTCGTGCCCAGGCATCAGGCAACCCGGCGCTGAACCGGCCAGGCACCCACCGTTGGTCGGTGCCTGAGGCCATGCTCGTTACCGTGTCGGGGTAATCGTCTGCGTCGGCAGCCGTGCCGGCGCGGTCGGGTTCGGCACCCAGATCGCCACGCCTGCGGCGCGCTTCTGGGTGGTCGGAATGCCGATCCCCAGGCCGCCGCCCACGTGCGAGCCGTAACTGCCCGCCCCCACCGACATGCCCACCGGCGAGCCGCTGGAACCCACGCCCATCAGAATCACGCCATTGGCGCCCAGTGCAGCCGCTTCGCGCTTGAGCCGCAGCACTGCCGCATCGGTCTGGCCCTGGGTGCCGAAACCGACCGCGCTGGAGGATTCCAGCTGGGCAATTTCCACCGAGCCGGCCGGCGGCGTGGAATAGATCTGGACGCTGGCCGGGTCCACCGGCGCGCGCGCCTGGCCCAGCATCACCTTGGACGTACTGGCGCAACCGGCCAGGGCCAGCAGCATGCCGAGTACGGCAATCGATCGGATTTTCATGCATCACCCCTGTTCGGTAGGGACCTTCGGCCCGTGGCGCGATCATCGGTGTCGGCCACTGAATCGGTGCCAACGCCCTGACCTGCACGCTAGCACCGTCGGGGTGAGTGCCGTGGCACCACCCGGATGACCGGCACCGGTACGCCGATGAACGCGTCAGGTTGGCGGCCGCACCGGCTGATTTGGGCTATGGTGGCCCGACCATCTTCGAAGGAGCCCGGCATGGGTCTGATCAGTCTGTTGTGGGGCATCTTGGCGTTGTTGTGGATGATCCTGGCCCTGATCCCGCTGCTGGGCTGGGGCAACTGGTTCCTGATTCCCTTCGCCGCGGTCGGCGGGGTGATTGCCGCGCTGGGCATCCTGTTCACCCATCCCAGCAAGCGTGGCCGGGCCTGGGCCGGGCTGGTGCTCAACGGTATCGTGGTGGTGGTGGGTATCGTCCGCCTGGGTCTGGGCGGCGGCATCATCTGACCGGCGCGGTGCCGCACGGGCCACCGCTGCGACCATCGGTCGCAGCGACCGGGTGCCGCCGCGCACAGGCGTACAATCAGCGCCTGCCGCAGCGGCGCTGCCGTTGGCCCACGCCCGCCCGGGCGCCATTCCCGCACTGATGATCATTCGTCCTCGCCCGCACGGCTGGCAACTGCTGTACATCCTGCGCGGCTCCATCGTTCCGGCGGTGGCGCCCAAGGTGCTGGCGATCCTGGTGCTGTCCATCGCCGTGGCCACCTTCGCCGAGCTCTGGCACCCGCCGGGCATCGAGCGCGTCTCGGTGGCCCCGTTCACGCTGCTGGGCCTGGTCCTGTCGATCTTTCTCAGCTTCCGCAACAACGCCTGTTTCGAGCGGTGGTGGGAAGGTCGCAAGCTGTGGGGCCAACTGGTCTATGAATCGCGCAGCCTGGCGCGGCTGTGCAGTGCGCTGCTGGCCGACGACGCGCCGCGCCGCGAGCGCATCTGTCGGCTCGGGATCGGGTTTGCCCATGCGCTGGCGGTCAAGCTGCGCGGGGGTGATGCCGCGCTGGCCGCGCTGCCCTGGGTGGCCGAAGAGGACCACGCCCGCTTCGGCGCGCGCCTCAACGCGCCCGACCAGCTGCTGGCGATGATCGCCGCCGACCTGGCCGAGCCGCTGCGCGCCGGCCGCCTCGACCCGATCCTGTACGCCCAATTCGAGACCCGCCTGCACGCCATGTCCAGCATCCAGGCCGGCTGCGAGCGGATCCTGTCCACGCCGCTGCCGTTCGCCTACACCCTGCTGCTGCACCGCTGCGCCTGGATGTTCTGCGTGCTGTTGCCGTTCGGCCTGGCCAGTTCGCTGGGCTGGGCCACCCCGGTGGTGTCGGCAGTGCTGGCCTATGCCTTCTTCGGCCTGGACCAGCTGGGCGAGGAGATGGAGGAGCCGTTCGGGCTGGAGCCCAACGACCTGCCGCTGGATGCGCTGGTGCGCACCATCGAAATCGACCTGCTCGACAGCCTCGGCGCGAGCCCGCTGCCCGCGCCGCTGCAACCGCATCGCTACCTGCTGCAGTAACCCTGCCGCGCCCCCGCATTCTGTTACGGAGCATTCCTCATGGCCCACCCCGACTACCGCCCCCGCCGCATGCGCCACGACGAGTTCTCGCGCCGCCTCATGCGCGAAAACACGCTCACCACCGATGACCTGATCTACCCGGTGTTCGTGCACGACCTGGCCGGGCGCGCGCCGGTGGCCTCGATGCCGGGCGTGGAGCGGCTGTCCATCGACGAGCTGCTCACGGTGGCCGAGGAAGCGCTGGAACTGGGCATCCCGGTGATCGATCTGTTCCCGGTGATCGACCCGGCCGGCAAGTCGCTGGATGCGGCCGCCGCGTGGGACGACAACGGCCTGGCCCAGCGCGCCATCCGAGCGCTGAAGTCGCGCTTCCCCGAGCTGGGGGTGATGACCGACGTGGCGCTGGACCCGTACACCACCCACGGCCAGGACGGGATCATCGACGACAAAGGCTATGTGCTCAACGACATCACCGTGGAGGCGCTGGTCAAGCAGTCGCTGTCGCACGCCGCGGCCGGCGTGGACATCATTTCGCCGTCGGACATGATGGACGGCCGCATCGGCGCGATCCGTCGCGCGCTGGACGCCGGCAACCACCTCAACGTGCGCATCATGGCCTACTCGGCCAAGTATGCCTCGGCCTTCTACGGCCCGTTCCGCGATGCGGTGGGCAGCTCGGCCAGCCTCGGCAAGGCCGACAAGAAGACCTACCAGATGGACCCGGCCAACGGTGACGAGGCCATGCGCGAGATCGCGCTGGACCTGGAGGAGGGCGCGGACATGGTGATGGTCAAGCCGGGCATGCCTTACCTGGACCTGGTGCGCCGGGTGAAGCAGCAGTTCGGCGTGCCCACTTTCGCCTACCAGGTCAGTGGCGAGTACGCGATGATGAAGGCCGCCTTCGCCAACGGCTGGCTGGATGAGCGCGCCTGCGTGCTGGAATCGCTGATGGGCTTCAAGCGTGCCGGCGCCGATGGCGTGCTGACCTATTTCGCCCCGCAGGTGGCGCGCTGGTTGCGCGACCGCTGACAATACGCGCCGACATACGCACAGGACGACGAAGATGCAGACGATGGGATGGGTGCAATGGCTGACCTGGGGCACCGGGGTACTGGTGTTCGCGGTGGTGATCGGGCTGGTGATCCGTGGCGTGCTGCGCGCGGCCAGGCGGCCGCCGGAACAGCCGTCGGCCGCCGCCCGCGTAGCGCGTGAGGCACAGCTGTCGCCGGCACTGCAGGCGCAGTTGGCCGCGTTGAACCAGCGCAAGGACCACGGCGATATCAGCGAAGCCGAATACGAACAGCAGCGCGCCGCGTTGTTGGCGTCGCGCTGACCGCGTCCGGTTGGGCCACGCCATGCGTGGCTGTCTTCCCGCCGCCGGCCCCGGTCAGCGGCAGCGCCCGCCGGGCGCCGCAGGCGCCTTCATCCGGTACAGATCCAGCCCACCGGCGCGCGGCGCGCGGGCCATGCCCGCCACGACCAGTTCGGACGGCTTGGACGCGTCCACCACCGGCGCGCCGGTCTGGCCATCGGCGGTGTTGAACGACAGCCCCAGCGGCGTGGCCGGCTGCTGGTAGTCGCAACCCACCAGCCACACCTGCGACTGCCCCGCGCTGGCCCGGGTGACCGCCAGCGCCCCGTCGTTGCCCAGCCATTCGCCGCCCAGTTCATCGGCGCTGCTGTTGAGCGGGGCCGGTAGCGCGGCCACCGTGCCGAAGCCGTTGTCCTTCACCGTGGCCAGGTACAGGTCGAAGCCGCCGTGGGTGCCCTTGCCATTGCGCGCGAACAGCAGCGCTTGGCCATCCGGGCGCAGTGCCGGGCGGCGCTCGTCGGCGGCGGTGTTGATCGTCACCGGCAACGCCATGACCGGCCCGAAGCTGCCGTCCGGGTGTACCTGCACGCTGTACAGGTCGAAGCCGCCGCGGCCACCGGGGCGGTTGGAGGCAAAGTACAGCCAGCGCCCGTCGTGGCTGAAGTAGGGGTCGGTCTCATCGCCGGCGGTGTTCAGTGGCAACGGCGTGGGGTCCTGCCAGCGGCCCTCGCGCAGCACCGCCTGCCACAGGTCCCAGCCGCCGGTGCCGCCGGCCCGGTCCGATGCCCAGACGATGCGCTGGCCATCCGGGGCGATGGTCGCCTGGGCCTCGTTGGCCCTGGTCGACACCACGCCCATGCCTTCGATGCCGAATTCGGAAAGTGCCATCGCCTGCGGCGTGGAGAGTAAACTGGCGCACAGCGCGAGCAATGACAATGGAGTGCGCATAGCCGCTTCCGTTGGGGGTTTGCGTTCCATTCTAGGCCCGGAGCAGACACACCCATGACCGCCGATCGTTACGCCGTATTTGGCCAGCCCATCGCGCACTCGCAGTCGCCGCGCATCCATGCCGCGTTCGGTCGCCAGGAAGGCATTGCGCTGGACTACCGCGCCATCGAGGCCAGCCCGGAAGATTTTGCCGCGGCGCTGGAGTCCTTTGCCGCCGATGGCGGGCTGGGCGCCAACGTGACCGCCCCGCACAAGGAGGCGGCCTTCGCGCTGTGCACCACCCTGACCTCGCGCGCGCGCCGGGCGGGCGCGGTCAATACGCTGCTGCGCAAGGGCGAGCGCTGGCACGGCGACACCACCGATGGCATCGGCCTGGTGCGTGACCTCACCGATCGCCACGGCCTGGACCTGCGCGGCCGCCGCACGCTGCTGATCGGCGCGGGCGGCTCGGCGCGCAGCGTCGCCCCGGCGCTGCTGGATGCCGGCATCCTGGAGCTGGTGGTGGTCAACCGCACCCCCGAACGCGCCGACGCGCTGATCGACGCCATGGGCGAGCCCGGGCGCGCCATCACCCGCTACTGGGAAGACATCCGCGAACTGGGTGACTTCGAGCTGATCGTCAATGCCACCTCGGCCGGGCGCGACCGTGCCAACGAATTCAAGCTGCCGCTGGGCCTGGTCAACAGCATGACCACCGCGGTGGACCTCAACTACGGCGAGGCGGCCATCGGCTTCATGGCGTGGGCGCGGTCGGCCGGCTGCCGCAACGTGGTGGACGGGCTGGGCATGCTGGTGGAACAGGCCGCCGAGAGTTTCCTGCAGTGGCATGCGGTGCGCCCGCAGACCGATGCGGTGTACACCGAACTGCGCGCCGAGCACGCGTTGGCCGGCGAGGACTGAGCCGATGAACATGGACCTGCTGGTCTCCGTACTGGGCATGACCGCCACCCGCCTGCCGATCCTGGTTGCGCTGGCCATCTCGGTGGTGTGGGTGATCGACACCCCGCGCAGCACCGTGCGCGACGTGGCGCTGTGGTCGCTGGTGCTGCTGGCCGTGGCCACCGTGGCCGGGCTGGTGTTGAACCTGGTGCCGATGTGGATGGTGCAGCAGGGCAACTATGCGTCGATCCGCAGCCTGTCGATGTGGCTGGGCGTGGGCCATTTCGTGCTGGGCCTGCTCAATGCCTTTTCGCTGGTGCTGCTGGTGTGGGCGATGACCCGCGCGCTGCGCGCTCGCAACGCGCCGGCGGCGGGCTGAACACCGGACCTGCATCCCGGATCTGAACCGGCGCGGAAAATCGCGCCGGTGCCGGGCCGCCGCTCGTGAGAAAATACCCGCCGTGATCCAGGCAGGTAGCTCTTGGCGTGACCGAAAAAGTTGAAGCCCCGCGTGCGCTGAACGACGAGATGAAGGCCGCCATCCGCGATGCCTACGCCAAGCTGCAGGCCAATACCCCCGGCTTCAGCACCCGGCGTTCGCAGAGCCAGATGATCGGCGTGGTGTCGCGTGCGCTGTCGCACAGCGGCGGCGTGGGCGTGGTCGAAGCGCCCACCGGCGTGGGCAAGTCGTTGGGTTACCTCACTGCCGGGGTGCCGATTGCGCTGGCCACCAAAAAGAAGCTGGTGATCAGCACCGGCACCGTGGCCCTGCAGTCGCAGCTGTTCGAGCGCGACATTCCCAACTTCCTCAAGGCCACCGGCATCGAGGCCACCGTGGCGCTGGCCAAGGGCCGCACCCGTTACCTATGCACGCGCAACGCCGCCGAAGCGCATGGCGATGGCGCGCAGGAGGGCATGTTCGAGGACGAACAGCCGCTGTTCGACCGGCCACTGGCGCCGATTGAAATGGACCTGGCGCAGAAACTGAGCAAGGATTTCCTGGAAGGGCGCTGGAATGGCGACCTGGACAGCGCCCCGGACACCATCAGCAACACCCTGCGCTCGCGCATCACGACGCCGGCCTCGGGCTGCGCCGGGCGCAAGTGCGCCTACTCGGCGCAATGCGCGGTGCTGCGCTCGCGCAATACCGTGCGCGAGGCACAGATCGTGGTCACCAACCACGCCCTGCTGTTGTCGGCGCTGTCCATCGGTGAAAGCGACAACGGCCAGCCGCTGATCGCTCCGCCCTCGGACATGCTGCTGGTGCTCGACGAGGGCCACCATATCGGCAGCGTGGCCATCGACCAGGGCGCGGCCAGCCTGGCCCTGGACGAGATGGCCAAGCGCACCGGCCGCCTGCAGGTGCTGATTGCCGCGTCCTACCGCGCGGTGGACAAGGACAAGCTGGGCAACCTGCTGCCCAACGAGGCCATCGAGGCCGCGGCCAAGGTCAGCAAGCAGCTCAAGGCCTTCCGCGATGTCATCGACCGCAGCTGGCGCCCGGACCCGGCCGCGCAGGAGCCGATGTGGCGCGCCCCCAACGGCCGCCTGCCGGAGATCTGGATGGCCGACATCGAGGCCATCGCCGATGACACCCGCAGCCTGTTCAACTGGGCCCACGCCGCGCTGGCGCAGGTGGCCAAGGGCAAGCCCGAAGACGCCGCGCGTGAACGCCTGCAGCGCAACCTGGGCATGGCGCTGGAAATGATCGAGGCCCAGCACAACCTGTGGACCGCCTGGCGCCGCGAAGACAAGGAAGGCCAGCCGCCGATGGCGCGCTGGGTCACCCTGTCGCGCGACGGCGATCTGATCCTGCACGGCTCGCCGGTGTCGGCCGCGCACGTGCTGCGCAAGCTGCTGTGGGACGAAGTGGATTCGGTGGTGATGACGTCGGCCACGCTCACCGGTGGCGGCGATTTCCAGTCGCTGGCGATCGACAACGGCATTCCCGCCGAGGCCGAGATGGTGTCGCTGGCCTCGCCGTTCGACCTGCCCAACCAGGCCCAGCTGATTGTGCCCGCGTTTCCGGTGACCCCGGACGACCGCGAGCGGCATCCCAAGGAAGTGGCCAAGTACCTGGTCAAGGAGCTGGACTGGGGCAAGGGCAGCATCGTGCTGTTCACCTCGCGCTGGAAGATGGAGAAGGTGGCCGAGCTGATGCCCGCCGCGCAGCGCAAGCTGATGCTGGTGCAGGGCGAGGGCGCCAAGCAGAAGATGATCGACGAACACCTGCGGCGCACCTCGGCCGGCGAGGGCTCGGTGCTGTTCGGGCTGAACTCGTTCGGCGAAGGCCTGGACCTGCCCGGCGAGGCCTGCACCACGGTGGTGATCACCCAGGTGCCGTTCGCGGTGCCCACCGACCCGCAGACCTCCACGTTGAGCGAGTGGTTTGAAAGCCGCGGCCTGAATGCCTTCAATCTGATCGCCATTCCGCACGCGCTGCGCACGCTGACCCAGTTCTCCGGGCGCCTGATCCGCACCTCCACCGACACCGGCCGGGTCATCATCCTCGACTCGCGCCTGCTCACCCGCCGCTACGGCAAGCGCATCATCGACGCGCTGCCGCCGTTCAAGCGGGTCATCGGATAGGGCAGGCGCAGTCCGGCAACCGGGTCAGGGCGTGCCGCCCGGCGGCGCGGCCACGTTGTCGGGATGGCGGCAGGCCTGGCTGGAATAGGCCTGCCGGTAGTTCTGGCCGACGCAGCGGATAAAGGCATCGACCACGTCGAGGTTGGGCGGCCAGGCCACCTTCATGGTCTCGCCGCTGGGCAGGGTGAATGAAAAGAACCCGTCGGTGACGTTCGCTTCCGGTGGTGCCGGTACGGCGGCCAGCGCGGCGCGGGCAGCGACCAGCGCAGGCGTGTTGTTCTCGATGAGCGCGATGCTGGCATCCACGTAGGGATTCCAGCCCCCGGCATCGGGGGCGGGCTTGTAGGTCCGGCGCATCAGCGCAACGGCCTGCGCGTCCTGCCCGGCCTGCGCGCGCAACTGCGCTTCATGCCAGATCAACGTGGTGTTGCCTGCGGCCTTGGGCTGCGCCCGGTAGGCGGCAATCAGGTCGGCAGCGGGCAGCTGACACGCCGGCGTCTCCGCCATCGGGCGCCAGCCGCCGGCCAGGTCCTGGTCGAACTGATCCGGCGACAACGCCAGCAGCGCCGCGCGATCGACCGCGCAGTCGTCGGCAAGGGCGGGAAGCGCAGCGGCCAGCAAGGCGCCTGCAAGCAGACAGCGAACAGTACGCATGGTCACCTCCTTGTGCAGTAACACCACCGGCCTGTTTGCCGATGATGCGTATCGGGTCCAGTGCGGCGCGACCGTACGGTACGGCTGCGCCTGCTCAATAGGGCGACGAGGTCGGACACGCCTCATACGCCAGCGCATACGGCTGGTACATGCACCGCACCAACGCATCCACCACCGACAGGCGCGGCGGCCACGGCACCTGTTCGGCGCCCACCTGCAACTTCCCGTCGCGGACCACCCGGCCCGGCGGCGGTGGCAGCGCGGCCAACCGCGCACGCGCCTGCTGCAGCGCTGGCAGGTCGTCGTCGAGGAAGGCAATGGTGGCGTCCACATACGCATTCCAGCCGCCCATATCGGCCTGCGCCGGCTTGTAGGTCTGCCGCATCAGCGCACTGGCCGGGTCGCGTTGCCCGCTCAACGCGCGCAGGTGCGCCTCGCGCCAGATCAGCGGCAGGTCGCCGGTTGCAGCGGGTTGCCGGCCACGGTAGTCGGCAATCAGTTCGGCGGTCTCCAGCGTGCAGCCAGGGCGCTGGACCAGCGCCCGCCAGCCGTCGTCTCGGTCACCGTCGAATACCTGCAGGGGCAGGGCCAGTACCGCGTCGCGGTTGGCCACGGTGCAGTCGGCTGCCAGCAAAGGCGCGGCCGCGCAGGTCAGCGCAAGGAACAACAGGCATCGAATCCGCCGCATCGTCACGTCCATGTGTGAAGGACGCCAAGTATGAAGGCTGCGTGCCGTTCCCGCATGGGCAACGGTCACCGTTGCCCATGCCAGCGCCCGGCACCACCGCTACAGCTTGGACAGATCGCGCACGGCACCCTTGTCGGCACTGGTGGCCAGCAACGCATACGCCTTCAACGCACCGGTGACCTTGCGCGGGCGTACCTCGCGCGGCCTCCAGCCCAGCGCATCCTGCGCGGCACGGCGTGCAGCCAGGGTGGCGTCATCGACCAGCAGGTCGATGCGGCGCGCCGGGATGTCGATGCGGATGCGGTCGCCTTCGTGCACCAGCCCGATCACCCCGCCCGATGCGGCTTCCGGCGAGGCGTGGCCGATCGACAGCCCCGAGGTGCCGCCGGAAAAACGCCCATCGGTGAGCAACGCGCATTGCTTGCCCAGGCCCTTGGATTTCAGGTAACTGGTGGGGTACAGCATTTCCTGCATGCCCGGGCCGCCCTTCGGGCCTTCGTAGCGGATCACCACCACGTCGCCGGCGACCACCTCATCGGCGAGGATGCCGGCCACCGCCGCGTCCTGGCTTTCGAACACGCGCGCGCGCCCTTCGAAGACGTGGATGGACTCGTCCACGCCGGCGGTCTTGACCACGCAGCCGTCCACGGCCAGGTTGCCGCGCAGCACCGCCAGCCCGCCTTCGGCCGAGTAGGCGTGGGCCACGCTGCGGATACAGCCCTCGGCGCGGTCCACATCCAGGCTGGGCCAGCGCGTGGCCTGGCTGAAAGCCACCTGGGTGGGAATGCCCGCCGGGCCGGCGCGGAAGAAATCGTGCACCTTTTCATCCGCGCTCACCGCCACGTCCCAGCGCGCGATCGCCTCGGCCAGCGTGCGGCTGTGCACGGTGGGCACGTCGGTATGCAGCAGCCCGCCGCGCGCCAGTTCACCCAGGATGCCGTAGACGCCGCCGGCACGGTGCACGTCTTCCATGTGGTATTTGGGCGTGTTCGGCGCCACCTTGCACAGCTGCGGCACGCGCCGCGACAGCGCGTCGATCGCGTGCAGGTCGAAGTCCACTTCGGCTTCCTGCGCGGCGGCCAGCAGGTGCAGGATGGTGTTGGTGGACCCGCCCATGGCGATATCCAGGGTCATCGCGTTCTCGAACGCGGCCACGCTGGCGATGTTGCGCGGCAGGGCGCTGGCCTCTTCGCCGCCGTACCAGCGATGGCACAGCTCGACGATCAGGCGGCCGGCGCGGCGGAACAGCTGCTCGCGGTCGGCATGGGTGGCCAGGGTGGACCCGTTGCCGGGCAGCGACAGGCCCAGCGCTTCGGTCAGGCAGTTCATCGAGTTGGCGGTGAACATGCCCGAACACGACCCGCAGGTGGGGCAGGCGCTGCGCTCGTACTCGGCCACCTTTTCGTCGCTGGCGCTTTCATCGGCGGCGATCACCATCGCATCCACCAGGTCCAGCTTGTGCTCGGACAGACGCGTCTTGCCCGCTTCCATCGGCCCACCGGACACGAATACCACCGGAATGTTCAGGCGCAGCGCGGCCATCAGCATGCCGGGGGTGATCTTGTCGCAGTTGGAGATGCACACCAGCGCATCGGCGCAGTGCGCGTTGACCATGTACTCCACCGAGTCGGCGATGATCTCGCGGCTGGGCAGCGAATACAGCATGCCGTCGTGGCCCATCGCGATGCCGTCATCCACCGCGATGGTGTTGAACTCCTTGGCCACGCCGCCCACCTGTTCGATCTCGCGCGCCACCAGCTGGCCCAGGTCCTTGAGGTGCACGTGGCCGGGCACGAACTGGGTGAACGAATTGGCGATGGCGATGATCGGCTTGTGGAAATCGGCGTCGGTCATGCCGGTGGCACGCCACAGGGCGCGGGCGCCGGCCATGTTGCGGCCGGCGGTGGAGGTGCGGGAGCGATAGTCAGGCATGGTGGCTGGCAGGATCTGGCGGGCCGTGGAGGCGCGTTTCAGCTCGATTCTGCCGAAAAATTGCGGTTGCGTTTGCAACCGTCGGAACCTGCGTTCCCAAGGCAAAACCTGAAACCGCGTTCAGCTGGGCAACTTTGCCGG
Organism: Bacillus subtilis subsp. subtilis; assembly: GCA_021733645.1. Taxonomy (GTDB): domain Bacteria; phylum Pseudomonadota; class Gammaproteobacteria; order Xanthomonadales; family Xanthomonadaceae; genus Stenotrophomonas. The sequence goes on from JAHREJ010000011.1 coordinate 20,880, forward strand.
TTTTGGTTGTTCGCCCCGATCAGGCATGATTGGGGAGATAACCGAATAAGGGGGCATGACGCCATGAAACGTTCCAGGACCACCGCGCTGCTGCTGATGAGCGCCGCACCGTTGCTGTTCACCGCTTGCCAGAAGGACAACGCCGTCCAGGTGCAGGAAGGGTTGTACACCTCGGTGGAGGCCTGTACCGAGGCGACCGGTGACCCTTCCAGCTGCCGCAACGCCTTTGCCGAGGCGCAGAAGCAGTCGGCTGACGCGGCCCCCAAGTACGCCTCGCGCGCGGAATGCGAAGCGGAGTACAACGCCGAACAGTGCGTGGAACAGAAGACCTCCACCGGCCATTCGTTCGTCGGCCCGATGATGATGGGCTTCTTCATGTCGCAGATGCTCAGCAACCGCGGCGCTGGTCTGGCCCAGGCCCCGGCGGCAAGCCCGGCTTACCAGGACAAGGCCAAGGGCTGGGCGCGTCCGGCGCCGGGCGGCAGCGGCGGCATGAACACCGCCAGCGGCATCGGCGCGGGCAAGGCCGGCCTGGCACCGGTCAATGCCACCCCGAACCGTGCCGTCACCGCCAGCCGCGGTGGCTTTGGCAGCACCAGCAGCGGCCGCAGCAGCGTCGGCGGTTGATCGATGCAGCGCGTGCGAATTGCCGAGCGCAGCCAATGGCGCGCCCGGGCCGAGGAATCCGGCTTCCGCTTCCACACCATCGACGGCCTGCCGTACTGGGATGAAACGGCGTACTACGCCTTCACCCTGCGCCAGATTGAACAGGACATCGAAGACCCCAGCGCCGAGCTGCATGCGATGGCAATGGCGCTGGTGGACGAGGTGGTGGGCAGCGAACAGTTGATGGACCAGCTGGCGATTCCGCCGGCGTTCCGCGACTGGATCGCCGACAGCTGGCGCCGTGGCGAACCGCACCTGTACGGGCGCCTGGATTTCGCCTACGACGGCACCGGCCCGGCCAAGCTCTACGAACTCAATTACGACACGCCCACCTCGCTGTTCGAGGCGTCGTTCTTCCAGTGGCAATGGCTGGAAGACCAGCGCAACCAGAACCGCCTGCCGCCGCATGCCGATCAGTTCAACGCGATCCATGAAGCGCTGGTCGAGCGCTTTGCGCAGCTGTCGGCCCAGTTGCCGCCGCCGTTGTATTTCAGCGCGGTGGGCAGTTCGGAGGAGGACCAGGGCACGGTGGCCTACCTGCGCGACTGCGCGGCCCAGGCCGGGCTGCGCGGTGAGGCGATCGCCATCGAAGACATCGGGTTGTCCGAAGATGGTCGTTTCACCGCGATGGACGACACGGTGATCGGCAGCCTGTTCAAGCTGTACCCGCTGGAAGACCTGATGACCGAATCGTTCGGCCAGGCCCTGCCGGGTTCGGGCGTGCAGTTGCTGGAACCGGCCTGGAAGGCGATTCTGAGCAACAAGGGCGTGCTGCCGTTGTTGTGGCAGCGCCACCGGGGGCATCCCAACCTGTTGGCAGCCGAGTTCGACGATGGCAGCGCGTTGCCGCGTGGCTGGGTGCGCAAGCCGCTGTTCTCGCGCGAAGGCGCCAACGTGGCCATGCACCTGGCCGATGGCAGCTGGCAGGAAAGCGAAGGCCCCTACACCGGCCCGGCGATCCGCCAGGCCGCGCACCCGCTGACCGGCTTCGACGGCGGTTATCCGCTGGTGGGCAGCTGGGTGGTCGGCGATCAGGCCTGCGGCCTGGGCATCCGCGAAGACAACAGCCGCATCACCCGCGACAGCGCGCGTTTCGTGCCGCACGCGATCATCGACGAAGCACCGACCCGCATCTACGTCTGACAGACACCGGCGCGTACCGACCGGTGCTCGGTACGCGCCGGTTACAGCAGTCCGTCGCGCTTGACGGCCAGGTAGCGTTCCACCAGCGCGCCCGGCAACGCATCGGCGGTGACATCCAGCACCATCACCCGATGGCTGCGCAGTGCTTCATGCGCATCGCTGCGCTGCTGCAGGTATCGCGCGATGGCGCCGGCGTGGGTGGCGTCCTGCAAGGTGTCCACCGGTCGGGCCAGCGCGTCATCCAGCTCGCGTTCGCGCAGGCTGGCCACGCACACCAGGTGCTGGCGTTGCAGCAGCCGGACGGCGGCGAGCAGGTCTTCGATATCTTCATCGCGCACGTTGGTGACCAGCATCACCAGCGAACGCCGCCGCTGGCGCAGGCTCAGTTCGGTGGCGGCAGCCAGGTAGTCGGTGGCCACCGGCCGGGCCTGCAGGTCGTAGCTGGCGCGCAGCAGGGCATCAATGGCGCCCATGCCGCGCTGTGGCGCCACCCAGCGGCTGTCGCCGCCGCTGGCGAACAGGCCTACCCCGTCACCCTGGCGCAGCGCCAGGTAGGACACCACCAGTGATGCGTTGAGCACGTGGTCGAAATGCGACAGCCCGCCTTCGCTGGCCATCATGCGCCGGCCGGTGTCGATCATCAGCATCAGCTGCTGGTTCTTCTCGTCCTGGTACTCGCGCGAGATCAGCTTGCGCGCGCGCGAGGTCGCCTTCCAGTCGATCTGGCGCAGGCTGTCCCCGATGCGGTATTCGCGCATCTGGTGGAAGTCGGTGCCTTCGCCACGGCGACGCTTGAGATGCGCGCCGACCAGCCGCGAGGCCTGTTCGGCACTGAACAACGCAAAGCGGGTCAGTGGCGCGAAGTTGGGGTAGACCCGCACGGCCAGCGCGGGCGGCAGCATGCGGCGCTGCCGCCACAACCGCCACGGGGCATGCACGCGCAGGTGCACGCCCTCGAACATGAAGCGGCCACGTGCGGTGGGGGTCAGCGTGTATTGGAAACTGCTGGCCACCAGCGGCTTCAGCGTGAGCTGGCGCGGCAAGCCCTGCAGCGTCCATTCGCCCGGCACCAGGTCCATGACCTCCACGCGCTGGTGCAGGCTGGATTCCAGCCGCAGCGTGACTGGCCGCTCCACATTCAGTGCCAGCGCTTCGGACACTTCGCGCTGGATGCTGGGTGAGGGTTGTCGCCACAGCCGCACCAGGTCCACCAGGGCCAGCACGCCCATCACTGCGCCGCCGGCCGCCCAGGTCCAGCGCGGCCACAGCCCGAAGGCCACCGGCACGCCCAGCAGGCTCCAGGCCAACAGCAGGGCCAGCAGCAGCGGGGCCGGCCTCATCGGCGCGACCGGCAGGCGTCAACGGCGCGGCGATGTCTCATTTGCGCGGCGCTTCCACCTTGGCCAGCAACGCATCCAGGGCGTCGTCGGCGCTTTGCCCTTCGATCTGCAGCTCCGGGGCCAACGCGATGCGGTGGCGCAGGGCCGGCTTGGCAATGTCGCGCACATCATCGGGGGTGACGAAATCGCGCCCGGCCAGCACCGCCTGCGCGCGTGCCGCGCGGACCAGCGCGATGCTGCCCCGCGGGCCGGCGCCCAGCGCGATGCCCGGCCACTGGCGGGTGGCAGCGACAATGCGCACCGCGTAGTCGATCACTTCGGGGTCGACCGTGATGGCGGCCGTGGCCTGCTGCAGTGCCACCACCTGCGCGGCGGTGAGCACGCGCGGCACCTGGGACAGGTCGAAGTCCGACGCGCTGCGGCCGGTGGTGATCGCATCGACCATGCGCTTCTCATCGTCCAGCTGCGGGTAGTCGATCAGGATCTTGAGCAGGAAACGGTCCAGCTGCGCTTCGGGCAGCGGGTAGGTGCCTTCCTGCTCCACCGGATTCTGCGTGGCCATCGCCAGGAATGGCGGGGTCAGCGCGAAGGCCTTGCCTTCGATGGTGACCTGGCCTTCCTGCATCACTTCCAGCAGCGCGGACTGGGTCTTGGCCGGGGCGCGATTGATTTCATCGGCCAGCAGCAGGTTGGTGAACACCGGACCGCGGCGGATCTTGAAGCTCTCCGATTTCGGGTCGTACACCGCATGCCCGCTGACGTCGCTGGGCATCAGGTCGGGGGTGAACTGCACGCGCCCGTAGTCCAGCGCCAGCGCCTGGGCCAGGGCGCGCACCAGCAGGGTCTTGCCCAGCCCGGGCACGCCTTCGATCAGCACGTGGCCACCGGCCAGCAGCGCGATCAGGATCTGGTCGAGCACGTCGGCCTGGCCGATGAAGGCGCGGCCGACCGCCTCGCGCACGGCATTCACCTGTTCGGCCACGTGGGCGCCGGACGGGGCGGCCGGCGGCGCGGCCGGGGACGGGTCGGCAGGAGACAGTGGCGGTGGCTGGATGGACTCGGTCATAGCAGGTTTCTCATCTGGATCAGCAGGGCGATGCGTTCGCGCAGGCCGGCCAGGTCGTTGGAGGCCGGTACTTGAAGGGCGATCTGGACGCGGTTGTGCGGCCATTGCAGCAGGGTGGCGATGGCCTGCACCTGGGCCGGGCCGGTGAGCGCGGCGGCGGTGGGCGCGCGCCGGCGCAGACGGCCGAGGAAGGCGCGCCGCACGGCGTCGTAGAGCAGGGTGGTTTTGCCATATCGCAGCAGGTGGTCGCCGCTGGCACGCACGTGTTCCAGCAATGAGCGACGCTCGACGGCCGGGGAGGGCAGCACGCTGCCCATGCGCTGGGCGCGTTGCCACAGCCAGGCGAGCAGGGCCAGCAGCAGCGGCACCCACACCGGCCAGCCCTGGTAGAAGATCCGGTGCCACAGCGACGGCGGGCGTGAGCCGTAGACCAGCCACATGCTGCCCTGCCCATAGCGCGGCGCCAGCAGGTAGCGGGTGAGGTCACGGTGCGCCTTGTCATGCAGGCCGTCGATGTAATCGCCGGGTCTGACGCCGGGGCTGGCATCGACGGCCGGGCGGCCCCGGCCCTTCATGAAGTCCAGGTCGGCCAGCACGTCCACGCTGCCCTGGCCGTGGCGCAGGCGCGCGAACACCCAGCCGTCGCCCTCGTTGTCTTCGTCGCCCTGGCCCCAGCTGCGCGCCACGCGCATGCCCGCCGGCGGGGCCACGCTGAAGCGTCGGCCGTTGCAGAACTCCACGTGCTGCGGATCATCGCGCACGTGGAAGGGTTGGCAGCCGCTGCCGTGGTCGACGCTGTCCACGCCCAGTGCATCCAGCAGTGGGCCGTTGCCGTCGATGTCGGCCGGCGTCAGCGGTGGCGTGCGCACGATCAGGTGCCCACCGCGTGCAACCCAGTCCAGCAGCGCCTGGGCCGTGGGTGGGGGCACGCTGGCGCTGTCCTGGAGCAGCACCAGGGTGTCGTGCGGCTGCAGCGCCATCGTGGTCAGGTCCACGCGCGGTTGGGCGTGGACGGTGATGCCATCGGCGCGCAACGCCTGGCCCAGCACGTACAGCGGGTTGTAGCTGGCCTCGCCCTGCGGGGGCAGGTGTTGGGTTTCGGTCACCCGTTCGTGCGAGCGCAGGAACACGATCGCCAGCGGCACGCCGAGCACCAGCACGCCCAGCATCACCAGCAGCCAGCGCAGGCGCACGCTCATGCGCGCCACCGGAACTGCTGCTGCAGGGTGCTGGCCAGCGCATCGAATTCGTCATCGGTAGGCAGCCGCCCGGCATAGGCGGCGTACTGCCAGATCCGCACGATGCGTGCGAACAGGCTGCGATCGTCCGGGTCGGGCATGCGTCGCGACACGCGCAGGCATTGTGCCTCGGTGGCGCCGGGCGGCAGCGTCATCTGCGCCCGTTCGCTCATTGATTCCACGCTGGCCCGGTACAGCAATGCCAGCGCCTGGCGCGGGCGTCCCTGCTGCCACAACGTGCGGGCGCGTGCGGCGGCATCGGGGGGGACGTCTTCCGGCACGCGGATGTCATCTTCCACCACCACAGACACCGTCTCGCGGCGGCGTGCGCCATCGCCACGCAACCAGCGCAGCCAGCGCGGCGCGGTGGCCGCCAGGACCACCAGCAGCACGCCCACCAGGCCCCACAGCAACCATTCGGCGATCTGGGCGGGCAGCAGCGGGCCTTTGCGCTTGCGCGTGGGATCGGTGCTGGCCGGGTCCGGCTTCTTTTTCCTGGCGGCCGCATCCTGCGTGGTGCGCTCCCAGCGGCTCACCTCACGGGTGGGACTCTGCAGCGGGTCTTCATAGGCGCGCTGCACGGCCTGGCGGAAGCCTGCGGTGTCCACCGGGTCCGTACCGAAGATTGCCGCGGCGGTGTTGTCCGGATCGTTGTCATAGGTCCGCGCCCGCTTGTTGTGGGTGCCGTCCTCGTCAGCATCGGCATCGGCATCGGCATCGGCATCCGCATCCGCATCCGCCTGCATCGCAGGTGCGGGTGCAGACCCGGCTTCCTGTGCCTGCAGTGCACCGCCGGGCCAGCCCAGTACCAGGGCAAGCACCAGCAGTGGTGCCGCCTGCTGCAGGCGGTCGCGCAGGCGCCGGAAGGCAATTTCCACGTCCCAGGCTTCCATCTCGGTGCGCCGGTTCAGGTACAACCCGAACCCGGCACCGGTGTAGAACGGCCCGATCAGCGTGGCCGCCAGCCAGAACACCAGGTTGAGCCCGAGCATCGCCCAGGCCGGGGTGTCCTGGCGCACCATCGCCCAGGCCGCGCGCCATGAATCGGACAGCAGGTCCAACGGCACGAACAGGAAGACCGCCGCGATGGCGCCAGCCACCAGCACCAGTTCGAATGCCATGCAGGTAAAGGTGAGCAGCACCCCATGCCCGAATGCGCCGCCTACGATCGCGCGGCGGCGCGCACCGCGATGTTCGGGCAGGTTGCCTTCCAGCAGGTTGACCGGCATCAGCAGCGCGCGCAGGGGACTGAACCGGCGCCAGCCCAGGTAGCCCCAGAAACCGGTTCCGCCCCAGTGGCGCTGCGCACGCAGGGTCTGCAGCGCGCTGGGTTCATCGCCAAAGATGCTGCGCGACATCACATACAGCGCCAACCGGTCGAACACCGGTTTGAGCCACCACATCAGCAGCCACGCCCAGCCGAACGCATCGGCCCACCACGCCAGTGCATTGACCAGCGCGAACAAGGGCAGCCCCAGCAGCAGGATTGGTGCCCAGATCGCACGCGCATGGCGGCGGACCAGTGCAGTGCCCAGTTCCACCGCTTCCCAGCCGGTGCGCGCGCGCAGCACCACGTCCAGCTGGTCAATGCGCATGTCCGCTCCCGCGCCCGCCGCGCCACAGCCAGGCAAACACCGTGCTCCACAGCACTGCGGCGACGGCGAACTTGCCCCATGCCGGGATCTCGGCGATGGAAGACCAGAACGCCTCGATGAAGGCGGCCACCAGCAGCATTGCCGCCACGCCCAGGCACAGACGCGCGCCGATCACGCCGCCTTCGATCAAGGCATCCACCCGCCGACGGCGCCCGGGTGCCAACAGTTTCATGCCCAGCTGCAGGCCGGCCCCGCCGGCGATCACGATGCCGGTCAGCTCGAATGCACCATGCCCCACCACGAAACGCCAGAACGGATCGCCGTGGCCGATATGCTGCAGGTGGCCGGCCACTGCACCGATGGTGAGCCCGTTCACCAGCAGGATCAGCACCGTGCCCACGCCGGCCAGCAGGCCACTGGCGAAAGTGCGCAGGCCAATGCTGATGTTGTTCATGATGTAGTAGCCGAACATCATCCAGTCGGTGCCGCTGTCGCGGCCCAGGTGCGGCGCCGCCGGATCGTACATGCGCTCCATCGCGGCGATCTGGGTGTTGTCCATCAGCAGGTGGATGAACTGCGGGTACCACTGCACCAGCGCGAAGGTCCCCACCAACGGCACCACGAACAACGCGGTGGCCACCCACATGCTGCGGGCCTGGCTGCGCACCAGCTGCGGGAAATCGGCGAACAGGAACTCCAGCACCCGCCGCCAGCGCGCCGGCGGGGTGCGATAGAGCAGGCTGTGGCCCTGCTGCATCAACCGCTGCAGGCGCGCTACCAGCTGCGGGCTGTAGCCGCGCCGGCGCGCCAGCGCAAGCTGCTGGCACAGGCGCCGGTAGCGCTGCGGAATGTCTTCATCGTTGAGCAGATCGACCAACTCCGGGTTGCGCACGCCCCGTGGGTTGTCGCCGCGCACGGCCAACCAGCGCTCCAGTGCCTGCCATTCGTCCTGGTAGCGGGCAACGAACTGTTCCTGCCTCATCGCCGCCCCAGCAGCCAGTTGGCCATCGCATACAGGCGCAGCACGCCCACCTGGCCACCGCCGCCACTGAGCGGTGCCACGATGGCCGCCAGTTCCTGCTGGCGCGGGGCGGACAGGCGCGCGGCACGCTCGGCGAAGGCCACCACGGCGGCCTGCTCGGCCGGCTGCAGCGGTTGCGGTGGGGCCAGTACGGTGTCGATGGCCACGCTGCCCTGCACCGGCGGTGCGCTGTCATGGATGACCACCGTACCGGCGACCAGGTCGCCGAGGCGGCGCCCGTGGGTGTCGAACAGGCTCGACAACAGGCCCACCGCATAGGCGAAGGGCAGCATGTCCACGGTGCGCAGGAGGTTGCGGGTGATGGCGGCCATCCAGCCGATCGGCGCGCCATCGCGTGCCACCACGCGCAGGCCCAGCGCGCGCTTGCCCAGGGTGCGGCCCCACACGGCTTCCTGCACGATGGTGTAGGCCCACATCAGCAGGAACATCGCCGCCAGGTACAGGCCCTGGCCGAACTCGCCGAGGAAGGCCAGCGGAATGCTCAGCATCGACAGCGAGGCGATACGGATCGCGAAATCGATGGTCCACGCCAGTGCGCGCGGCACCGGTCCGGCGGCGGGCAGGTGCAGCGGCACGCCTTCGGGCGTGATCACTTCACGGTAGGTGTCCAGCATCGCCGCGCTCATGCGCGCACGTGGCCGGAAAATAGATGCCGGAATCCTCTCCGGTTTGCTGCCAGCGGGGGCATGCGGGTTCTCGACTGCGTCCTGGTCGGCTGTGGACTTTACCGTGCGGCCGTGCCGATGCCCAGCACCGGGAGCAGGGCCGTGGCGGATGCGACCGCCGCCACCGCGATCAGCCCAGGTATTTGTCCTTGAGCCGGACGTAGTGGTCGGCCGAGTAGTGCAGCGATTCGATCTCCTGGTCGCTCAGGCGGCGCGACGGACGGGCCGGGTTGCCCACCCACAGTTCGCCTTCGCCCACCACCTTGCCCGGGCCCACCACCGCGCCGGCGCCGACGAAGCCGTGCTTCTCCACCCGCGCCCCATCCAGGATGCACGCGCCCATCCCGATCAGGCTGTAATCGCCGATCGTGCAGGCATGGATGATGGTGCCGTGGCCCACCGTGACCCCCTCGCCGATCAGCGTGGGATAGCCGCCCTTGTTATACGGGCTGTGGTGGCTGACATGGATGATGGTGCCGTCCTGGATGTTGCTGCGCGCGCCGATCCGGACATGGTTGACGTCGCCGCGGATCACCGTGCCCGGCCACACCGACACGTCATCGCCCAGTTCCACGTCACCGATGAGGGTGCAGGCCGGGTCGATGTAGCAGCGCTGGCCAAGGACGGGAAGCTTGTCGAGGAAGGGGCGGATCGGGGACATGCGGAACTCCGGCAACGCAGGGGCAGGGACGCCGCGTGCAGCGTTGTCCCGGCCCACGATGATAACGCGGGCCGGTAGCGCCGACCGTTGGCCGGCCGGCCCGAACCCACCGGCGCTACCGGGGCGCGTGCCTGGCCAGCATCTGGCGGAACAGCACATCCAATACACCGCTGTCGCCACCGCCGGATGCCAGCGGCGGGGCGGCATGACCCATCGCCGCCAGTTCGGCCTCGATGTAATCGCTGATCACCCCCACCCGTGGTCCATCGGCAACCTCGGCGCTGGCACGCTTGACCGCCAGCAGCTGGTCGATCGCCACGCGCACGGGTCCGTGGGGCAGAAGGCGATCCAGCAGCCGTTCGAAGGCCATCGGCGGCGGTTCGGCCTCGCACTCGATCCAGCGGCAGGCCAGCAGCGGGCGAAGCACGTACAGGTACTTCTTGGTGCGCACCCGCTCACCCCGCAGATAGCCGCGGAAGTTGGAGCGGGCCATGTTGGAGTAATGCCACCAGCTGCCCTGCGGCGAATGGAACTGCTGCACGGCATCCAGCAGCGCGGCCACCGCTGCATCGTCCTGCCGGTACACGATCGGCGAGCGTAGCCATTCAGACAGGGTCGGGTTGGATTTGGACACCAGCCGCAGTGCCTTGCGCAGGTCCCAGCCGCTGACATCCAGTTCGTCGTCGATGGGCCGCGCGATGACATCACGCTGTGCCTGGCCGGGCCCGGTGGCCTCGTTGACGCTCAGGTACCACGGTTGGCGATGCACGTAGATGAAGCGCGCGTCGTAATCGCTGTCGGGCGAGGAGAACCCCCAGCCGCGACTGCCCGATTCGCAGGCCATCAGGACGCGCACGTCGTGTTCGCGTTCGATGCGGTCCAATTCGACCATGACCGCAGCGCGCTTGTCCGGCGCGATCGGGTGGATATCCATATCGGTCGTGCTGCGTCCTGAAGCGATGGGTTGGGGGCCATGGTAGAGCCGACCGTTGGTCGGCTGCACGGCATCCGGGGTATCCGGAGCAGCCGACCAACGGTCGGCGCTACGGGGTTACGCCACGCGGGCGCGTCGGGCGCGTTCCAGGTGTACCAGCAGCAGCGAGATCGCCGCCGGGGTCATGCCGGGGATGCGTTGGGCCTGGCCGATGGTCTGCGGGCGTACGCGCTCGAGCTTCTGTTGTACCTCGGCCGACAACCCGCGCACGCCGGCGTAGTCGAAGTCGCTGGCGATGGCGGTGTTCTCGTGGCGCTGCTGGCGCGCGATCTCATCGCGCTGGCGGTCCAGGTAGCCGGCGTACTTGACCCCGATCTCAACCTGTTCGGCCACCTTCGGGTCGGCCACGGCCGGGCCCAGCGAGGGCACCTGCATCAGCAGGGCGTAGTCCAGCTCCGGGCGCTTGATCAGGTCCAGTACGTTGGTTTCGCGGCTGACCGCCACGCCCAGCGTGGCCTCCACTTCACGGCCGAGTGCATTGCCCGGGGTAGCCCACAGGGCGCGCAGGCGCGTCGATTCGGCCGCCACCGCGTCCTGCTTGGTCTGGAACGCGGCCCAGCGGCGCTCGTCGACCAGGCCCAGGTCGCGGCCGATGCCGGTCAGGCGCACGTCTGCATTGTCTTCGCGCAGCTGCAGGCGGTACTCGGCGCGGCTGGTGAACATGCGGTACGGCTCGGTGGTGCCGTGGGTGATCAGGTCATCCACCAGCACGCCCAGGTAGGCCTCGTCGCGACGCGGGCACCAGCCGGCCTGCTCACGCACGTGGCGGGCGGCGTTGATGCCGGCCAGCAGGCCCTGCGCGGCGGCTTCTTCGTAGCCGGTGGTGCCGTTGATCTGGCCGGCGAAGAACAGGCCGGCCACGCTCTTGGTCTGCAGGGTGTTGTCCAGCCCGCGCGGGTCGAAGAAGTCGTACTCGATCGCATAGCCGGGGCGGGTGATGTGCGCGTTCTCAAAGCCGGTGATGCTGCGCACCAGCGCCAGCTGCACGTCGAACGGCAGCGAGGTGGAAATGCCGTTGGGATAGATTTCCACCACGTCCAGCCCTTCGGGCTCGACGAAGATCTGGTGGCTGGCCTTCTCGGCAAAACGCACCACCTTGTCTTCGATGGAGGGGCAGTAGCGCGGGCCGATGCCTTCGATCTGGCCGCTGTACAACGGCGAGCGGTGCAGTGCGCCACGGATGATGTCGTGGGTGCGTTCGCTGGTGTGGGTGATCCAGCAGCTGACCTGGGCCGGGTGTTCGGACACGCTGCCCAGGAAGGACATCACCGGACGCGGATCGTCGCCGGGCTGCTCGTCCATCACGCCGTAATCCAGCGAGCGGCCGTCGATGCGTGGCGGCGTGCCGGTCTTCAGGCGGTCGATCACGAACGGGCGCTCGCGCAGGCGCGCGGCCAGGGTGGTGGCCGGCGGGTCGCCCATGCGCCCGGCGGCGTACTGGGTCTGGCCGACGTGGATCTTGCCGGCCAGGAAGGTGCCGGCGGTGAGCACCACGGCCGGGGCGTGGAAGGTCAGCCCGGTCTGGGTGACCGCGCCGCGCACCGTGTCGCCGTCAATGACCAGGTCATCCACCGCCGCCTGGAACACGGTCAGGTTGGGCTGGGCTTCCACGATCTGGCGGATCGCCATGCGGTACAGGTTGCGGTCGGCCTGGCAGCGGGTGGCACGCACGGCCGGGCCCTTGGAGGCGTTGAGGGTGCGCCACTGGATGCCGGCGCGGTCGGCGGCATGCCCCATCGCCCCGCCCAGGGCGTCGATCTCCTTGACCAGGTGCCCCTTGCCGATCCCGCCGATGGCCGGGTTGCAGCTCATGGCACCGATGGTTTCCACGTTGTGGGTCAGCAGCAGGGTGCGCGCACCACTGCGCGCGGCCGCCAGGGCAGCTTCGGTGCCGGCGTGGCCGCCGCCGATGACGATGACGTCGTAACGGTAGAAGGAGTCGGTCATTTCGATGGGGCTCGGGGGCGCAGGAGGCCCGGAACGGCCCTGGAGGCAGGGCGTGGCGGGTGATTTTAGCGCCAATCGCGCCGATCGCTGAAATCAACCCTCAAGTTGGCACGTTTTCTGCAGATAACCCAATAGCACCCAGGATGGCAGGCGCGTTGGTGCTACGGACCGGAATTGGAACAGGGGCCGGTCCATGCGCATCCGGGGGAAGCAGAAGGGCCGGCAGTCGGGGGACTGTCGGCCCTGTTTTTATTGGCGGGCGTGCCGCGCCGATTCAAGAAAGCAGAAGGCCCCGCCATTGGCGGGGCCTTCTGCTGTGTAGGTGCCGACATCCGACAGGGCCGGAACAGGGGGGATCCAGAGAATCCCGGCGGATATCGACATAGAGCTGGATGTGACGCGCCGTGTCGCTTTTGTCACTTTGCGACCGACGCCGTCACTACCCGCCTAGAGTGAACCCGGCGGGTGGTGAAAATCAAGATGGATCAGGGCTCAACTGTGCGCTGGTTCAAATTGTCCATGTTCCGCCACGGGGAACCGTTCATCCGCTGGGCCGGTCGCGGTGCCGACTGGGCCGGTCGGGCCTGCGGCGGCGGCGACGGGCGCTGCTGCTGTTGCTGTTGCTGGCGCGGGCCCAGCGAGTCCATGTTCCGCCACGGCGAACCGCCGTTGTAGGACGGGCGGGGGCGATCCGGGCGATCCGGCCGCACCGGCGGGTTGCCGCCATTGTCCGGCCGCGGTGGCGGGCGGTGGTTGTGCGGCGGGCGATAGTTGGGATACGGGCGGTAATACGGATTGCCGTAGCCATAGCCACCGCCGTAGTACCCGCCACCGTAGTAGCCAGGGCCATAACCGGACGGATAGCCATACGGGTAGCGGTACTCCACCGACGGCGCACCGTGGTAGTAACCGTTGCCACCGCCGCCGCCAACATAGTCGTAGGTGGCGCAGCCGGACAGGGCCAACAGCAGGCCACCGGCGAAGATCAGGCGCATTTTCATGTTGGGGTCCCCCCGAGGGTATGGCGCCAGCTTCGGCCCGGCGCATTGAATCGGCCCTTAACTTCGGCCCGATCCGCTGAATGATTGCCATCGTGTCACGTTCGGCCGGGGCGGTGCGAACCGGGGCCATACGTTAATCTTGCGTCATGAGCGATTCACCCTTGCCCAGTGTCGACGACCTGCTGGCCGCCGCCGCACGCATTGCCCCGCATGCCAGCGTGACCCCGGTGCTGCACGCGCGCGCACTGGACGGGTTGGCGGGGGCGTCGCTGCTGTTCAAGGCCGAACACCTGCAGCGCGGCGGCGCCTTCAAGTTCCGCGGCGCCTGCAACGCGGTGTGGTCGCTGGAGGCGGGGCAGGCGGCGCGCGGGGTGGTCACCCACTCCTCGGGCAACCACGGCGCGGCACTGGCCTTGGCCGCCCGCACCCGGGGCATTGCCTGCAACGTGGTGGTCCCCGATGGTGCGGTGGGGGCCAAGTTGGCCAACATCGCCCGTCATGGGGCCACGATCTGGCGTTGCCAGGCCAGCATCGCCGCGCGTGAAGCCATGTGCGCGCAGGTGCAGGCGCAGACCGGCGCCAGCCTGGTGCATCCCTATGCCGACCCGCGGGTGATTGCCGGGCAGGGCACGGCGGCGTTGGAGCTGCTGCGCAGCCACGGCCCGTTCGACGTGGTGGTGGTGCCGGTGGGCGGCGGTGGGCTGGCGGCCGGGACGCGGTTGGCGCTGCAGGCGCTGGCGCCGCAGACCCGGCTGGTGCTGGCCGAGCCGGCCGGCGCTGCCGACACCGCGCGCTCGCTGGCCGCTGGCGAACGTTGCATCGATTTCATCCCGGCCACGCTCTGCGATGGGCTGCGCACCACGCTGGGGGTGCCCAACTTCGCGTTGCTGTACGGCGCCGCGGAGGTCATCACGGTGGACGATGACGCCACCGTGGCGGCCATGCGCCTGCTCTGGCAGGTGCTCAAGCAGGTGGTGGAGCCGTCCTCGGCGATCGCCCTGGCCGCCATCCTGTCCGCGCCGGCGCGTTTTGCCGGGCAGCGGGTGGGGGTGGTGCTGTCAGGTGGCAATGTCGACCTGGACGCCTTGCCGTGGGCGCGCGCATGAGCCGGCGCGCGCCGGTGGGCTGGCTGGGCTGGCTGTGGCGGTTGTGCATCGTGCTGATCGCCTGGCTGCTTGGGGTGACTGCCTGGATCGTGTGGGTGGGCGAGCGTGACCAGGCGGCCAAGGCCGATGCGATCATCGTGCTGGGCGCGGCCGCCTATGACGCCAAGCCCTCGCCGGTGTTTGAAGAACGCATCCGGCATGGCCTGGACCTGTACGAGGCCGGGTATGCGCCGCTGCTGATCTTCACCGGTGGGTATGGGGGGACCGGCGCGCGCTTCTCCGAGTCGCAGGTGGCGCGGCGGTATGCACTCAAACAGGGCATTCCCGATGACGCGATCCTGATTGAAACGGCCTCGCGCACCACCCGCCAGAACCTGATCGAGGCACGCCGGCTGATGCAGCAGCGCAAGCTGCACCGGGTGATCATCGTCAGCGACCCGCTGCACATGGCGCGCGCGCTGCGCCTGGCGCGTGAGCTGGGCATCGACGCGCTGGCATCATCGACGCCGAGCACGCGCTTCCGCAGCTTCCACACCAGCTGGAAATTCCTGGTGCAGGAAATCTACTTCTTCCACCGGGATCTGTTCCCGGCGTAGAGCCGACCGTTGGTCGGCTGAACTGCCGAGGCGGCATACGGGCAGCCGACCAACGGTCGGCTCTACCGCCGGGCCGGCATATGGGCAGCCCACCAACGGTCGGCTCTACCGCCGGGCCGGCATATGGGCAGCCGACCAACGGTCGGCCCTACCGCCGAGGCGGCATACGGGCAGCCGACCAACGGTCGGCTCTACCGCCGGGCCGGCATATGGGCAGCCGACCAACGGTCGGCTCTACGGGGGCGGCGTGATGGGCTCAGGGGGTGCGGCGGCGGATCGGGATGGACGATACCGGCACGCTGGCCACGTCATGGCCCTGTTCGCGGATCGGTGCACCGGCGTCGGGCGCCCATGCATGGGCGTAGATCACTTCCCAGCTGCTGGGCAGCTTGCCGTCTTCGCGGCGCAGCGGCTCGTAGGCGGCACGCGCGGCGGCAAAGCGGCCTTGGCCGGTGAGCGTGTGGCGGCGGTCGTGGCGCGCATTGGTGGCGCCGATGGCCTGCAGTTCGCGCATCAACGCGGTGAGGTCGTCATAGGTGAGCGTGAACAGGTCGCGGTCCAGCACCGGGTCGCGGAAGCCGGCCATCATCAGCGCGTCGCCGAACTGGGCGATCGGCGCGAAGCGGCTGACGTGTGGCACCGCGTCGGCCTGGGCGAAGGCCTCGCGCAGTTCAATCAGGGTGTCCGGGCCGAAGGTGGAACACAGCAGCAGCCCGCCCGGCTTGAGCACGCGGCGGAACCCGGCAAACACCGCCGGCAGGTCTTCCACCCACTGCAGGCACAGGTTGCTGTAGATCACATCCACGCTCTGGTCCAGCAGCGGCAGTGCCTGCGCATCGGCGCACACGCGGGTGAACGGCTTCCACCAGCCGGCCTGTTTTTTCGCCTCGCGCAGCATCGGTTCGGCCAGGTCCAGCGCGATCACCTGCGCCTTGGGCCAGCGCTTCTTCATTGCCGCACTGGCATGGCCGGTGCCGCTGCCGACGTCCAGCACCACCTGCGGTTGGCGGTCTTCCAGGTAGTCCAGCGATTCCAGCAGGCGTTTTTCAACCTCTCGCTGCAGCGCGGCGGCGGCATCGTAGCTGCTGGCGGCACGCGAGAACGCGCGGCGGACGTGGCGGGGGTCGAAGCTGGACGTCATGGAAGGCTCACTACGGAAAACATGCGTGCAAAGGTCAGAAGGTGCCCGGGTAGGCGCCGCCGTCGATCAACAGGTTCTGCCCGGTGATGTAGCCGGCGTGCGCGCTGCACAGGAACGCGCAGGCGGCGCCGAATTCGTCGGCGGTACCGAAGCGGCCGGCCGGGATGTGGGTGCGCTTGCGCTCGGCGATCTGCCCGGCATCGATGCCCTGCTGCTGGGCCAGGTAGGCGAAGTTGCCGCGCAGGCGATCGGTGTCGAACTGCCCGGGCAGCAGGTTGTTGAGGGTGACGTTGTGGGCCACCGTTTTACGCGCCAGCCCGGCCACGAAACCGGTCAGCCCCGAGCGCGCGCCGTTGGACAGGCCAAGGATGTCGATGGGCGCCTTCACCGAGGAGGAAGTGATGTTGACAATGCGGCCGAAGCCGCGCTCGATCATGCCATCGACCGTGGCGCCGATCAGTTCGATCGGGGCCAGCATGTTGGCGTCCAGCGCGGCGATCCAGTCGTCGCGGGTGAACTGGCGGAAATCGCCAGCCGGCGGGCCGCCGGCGTTGTTGACCAGGATGTCCACCTGCGGGCACGCCGCCAGCGCCACCAGCCGGCCATCGGCGTGGGTGATGTCGGCAACCACGCCCACGACCTTGCGTGCGCCGGGCAGTGCCTGCAGTTCCAGCACCGCCCGCTGTAGTGCCTCTTCACCGCGCGCGGCCACCACCACGTTGACGCCTTCGCGCACCAGCGCACGCGCACAGCCCAGGCCCAAGCCTTTGCTGGCGGCGCAGACCAGGGCCCAGCGGCCGGCAATTCCAAGGTCCATGGCTTAATCCTGAGGTGAAAGACGGGAGGACATGATCGGCGATGCGCGGGGTGGATGGATCAGCAAAGGCCAGCAACGAAGTGTTGCAGCTGGGTGGCCACCGCATCGGTGTGGCCCAGGAACGGGGCATGCCCGCCGTGCGCCACCACGTGCGCCTGCGCGCCCGGTGCCAGCGCGGCAGCGGCCTGCATGGCGCGGGCCGACACCAGCCGGTCGCGCTGGCCGGCCAGCCACAGGCTGGGCTTGCCCAGCCCCGGCAGCGCACCGCGCAGATCGGTGTTTTCCAGCAGGCGCAGGCCGTCGTGCAGCGCACGCGCGGCCGGCTCGCCGCGTGCGACGAGCATCTCGCGCAGGGTGCGCAGCTCCTGCCGGGCATGCTCGGAGCCCATCGCATCCAGCGCCAGGAAGTGCTCCAGCGTGCCACGGTAGTCCTGCGCCAGGTCCTGGCCGAACTGTTGGAATACCGCCGGCTCCACCGCGTGGGGCCAGTCATCGCCGCGTACGAAGCGCGGCGTCGCGGCGATCATCACCAGCGCACGCACCTGCGGCAACGTGGCGGCCGCATGCAGGGCAAACAGCCCGCCCAGCGACCAGCCGCACCACACCGCCGGTGGCGTGGCGGCGGCGATGGCGTTGACCACATGCGGCAACCGCAGGGGCGTGCCATCGTCGTGGCTGAAACCGTGGCCGGGCAGGTCAACCAGGTGCAGCTGATACTGCGTGGCCAGGCGCTCGACCAGCGGGGCGAATACCCCGCCATGCAGCGCCCAGCCGTGGATGAGGACCAGCGCCGGCCCATCGCCGACCACCTCGATATGCAGGCTCACAGCGCCGGCCTCACGCGCTCAGCGCATCCAGCGATTGCTGGCGCAGCACGGTATCGCGCGCATGCCCGATCGCCTCGGTGAGCGCGCGCACCTGCGCCGGGGTGTGCAGCGCAGACAAAGTGACGCGCAGGCGCGCCTTGCCTTCGGGCACGGTGGGCGGGCGGATCGCGCTGACCAGGAAACCGGAGGCTTCCAGCGCGGCCGACAGCGCCATCACCGTCGATTCGGCACCGCACAGCAGCGGCTGGATCGGGGTGTCGGAGGGCATCAGTTCCAGTCCTTGCTGGCGTGCGCCGGCGCGGAACACGGCGATCAACTCACCGAGTTTTTCGCGGCGCCAGTCGTCGCGCCGGGCCAGTTTCACCGCGGCCAGGGAGGCGGCCGCCTGCGCCGGCGATACTGCCGTGGTGTAGATGTACGGGCGTGCGGTTTCGGCCAGGTGCTGGATCAGTGCTTCATCGCCCAGCACCACCGCACCACTGCCGCCCAGCGCCTTGCCGAGCGTGGCCAGCTGCAATGGCACATCGGCCACGCCCAGCCCGGCGTCGGCCACGCAGCCGCGCCCGTGTTCGCCAACCACGCCGATGCCGTGCGCGTCGTCCACGTACAGCAGCGCTTCCTGCATGCGCGCCACCAGCGACAGCGAGCGCAGCGGGGCGATGTCGCCATCCATGCTGAACACCCCATCGGTGGCCAGCATCGCCGCGCCGTCGGGGGCGTGTTTCAACTGGCGCAGCGCGCCTTCGGTATCCAGGTGCGGGTAGCGGCGCAGCCGGCAGCCGGCCAGGCGCGTGGCATCGAGCAGGCTGGCGTGGTTGAGCCGGTCCTGCACGCACACATCGTCTTCTTCGCTGAGCAGCGCCTGCTGTACCGCCAGGTTGGCGGCAAAGCCACTACCAAACAGCAGCGCACGCGGGTAGCCGAGCCACTCGGCCATTTCCTGCTCAAGGGCCTCATGCAGGGCATGGTGGCCGCAGATCAGGTGCGAGGCGGTGGCGCCAGCGCCTTCGCGCGCGGCCGCGTCCTGCAGCGCGCTGACCACCCCGAACTGTTGCGACAGCCCCAGGTAGTCATTGCTGCAGAAGCCGGTGAGCCATTGGCCGTCCAGCTCCAGCCGCACGCCATCACGACGGGTCACCGTGCGGCGCACGCGGAGGCGGCCCTGCGCGTCGCGGAGCTTGCGCTGGGCCTGGATGCGGTCGTGCAGGTCGGGGCGGGCCATGGTCGTCGGCTGGCATGGATGGGCGGTTAGCGTACCCGGTTGGCGGGCGCGGCGCTGCCTTGGCGGGGCGGGCGCCGGGCCGGCCTCAGGCGGCGCGTTCGCACCCGCCGCCACAGCCACCGGCGTCGCCGGTGATATCGGCATGCACCGTGCCGGGGTGGTCGTGGTCGGCGGCGTCCACCTGCACCGCCATCGGGCGCAGGCCCAGCCGCTCGAACAGGGCCAGGTCGCGTTCGGTGTCCGGGTTGCCGGTGGTCAGCAGCTTTTCCCCGTAGAAGATCGAGTTGGCCCCGGCCAGGAAGCACAGCGCCTGCAGTTCATCGCTCATGGCCTCGCGCCCGGCCGACAGCCGCACCATCGACTGCGGCAGGGCGATGCGGGCCACCGCGACCATCCGCACGAACTCGAACGGGTCCAGTTCGGCGGTGCCGTGCAGGGGCGTGCCGGCCACCTGCACCAACCGGTTGATGGGCACCGAGTCGGGATGCGCGGGCAGATTGGCCAGCGCCAGCAGCAGACCGGCGCGGTGCGTGCGGGTTTCGCCCATGCCCACGATGCCGCCGCAGCAGGTCTTCAGCCCGGCATCGCGCACGTGGGCCAGCGTGTCCAGGCGGTCCTGGTACTGGCGGGTGTGGATGATGGAGTCGTAGTAGTCCGGCGCGGTATCCAGGTTGTGGTTGTAGTAGTCCAGCCCGGCCTCGCGCAGGGCCACGGCCTGGTCGCCGCTGAGCATGCCCAGGGTGGCGCAGGTTTCCAGGCCCAGCGCTTTCACCTCGCGGATCATCGCGGCCACCTTGGGAATGTCGCGTTCCTTGGGCGAGCGCCAGGCCGCGCCCATGCAGAACCGCGACGCGCCGGCCGCCTTGGCTTGCCGGGCCTTGGCCACCACGTCCTCGGTGGCCATCAGTTTCTGCGCGTCCACCCCGGTGGTGTAGCGCTGGGCCTGTGGGCAGTACGCGCAGTCTTCGGGGCAGCCGCCGGTCTTGACCGACAGCAACGTGGAAACCTGCACCTCGGCGGGATCGAAGTGCGCGCGGTGCACGCTGGCGGCGCGGTGCAGCAGCGTGGGCAGCGGCAGGGCGAACAGGGCCAGCAGCTCCTCGCTGCGCCAGTCGTGGCGGATGTCGCTTGGCATGGAGCAACCCTCGGCGTACAGCGGAACGGGGGCGGAAGTGTGGTGGTGGGTGGCGCGTCCTGTCAACTCAGCTATGTGATTGCAAGTTTACAGTGGCCATTGCGGCCGCGGTCAGGACAACGACCGACGCAGCCGGTGGGATCTGCCGTTTCCTGACGCGCCGCCACGGGTCGGGCTGACAGACGCGGGGCAGGCCTACGCGCACGCTGGTCCCACCGAAGGCGCCAGAGGGGGCGACGACGTGCGTTCCCGCTTGTCTGCTGCGTTGGTCTGGCTGGGCCAGCAGGCCCTGCCCCTGCGCTGCCTGGTGTGCGACGAACCCGGCCGCGATGGGCTGGACCTGTGCGTGGCCTGCCATGCCGCCCTGCCGTGGAACGACCACGCCTGCCCGCTGTGCGCCCTGCCGCTGCCAGCGGACGCGCCTGCACTGCGCTGTGGCACCTGCCTTCAGGACCCGCCGCGGCAGTCTGCCGCCGCCGCCGTGTTCCGCTACGCCACGCCGGTGGACCAGTTGCTGCGGCGTTTCAAGTTCCACCAGGACCTGGCGGCCGGGCGTCTGCTGTCGCAGTTGATGCTGCAGCGGGTGCCCGGGTTCGTCACCGGCCCGCTGGCACCGGTACCGCTGCACCGCCAGCGGTTGCGCTCGCGCGGTTACGACCAGGCGCTGGAACTGACCCGGCCGTTGGCGCGCGCGCTGCGGCAGCCGGTGTGGTGCGGGCTGCACCGCGAGCGCCTGACGGCCGCGCAGTCGGTCCTGGACGCCGAAGCACGGCGGCGCAACCTGCGGGATGCGTTTGCAATCACCGCCCCGCCACCGGCGCGGCTGACCGTGGTGGATGATGTGATGACCACCGGCGCCACGCTGGACGCTGCCGTGCAAGCGCTGCAACGTGCGGGCCTGCCCGATGCCGCCGTGTGGGTCTGCGCGCGGGTGCCGTGAGTGGCCGCTCTATACTCGGGCGCTGCCACAGGGAAAGACCGCCACCGATGGATCCGTTCGCCACGTTCGACTTCACCGACTTCTGGGACGACTGCGAGTACTCGCAGCAGAACTACCAGGAACCGCCGCCCAGCGATGCGCTCATCACCGAGCTGCAGGCGGAGTTCGGCTACCGCTTCCCGGCGGCGTACATCGCGCTTGCACGCCGCCACAACGGTGGGGTGCTGCAGCGCAGTTGCCACCCGATGGACGAGGCCACCAGTTGGGCTGACGACCACATAGAAGTCACCGGCCTGCATGCCATCGGACGACAGACGCGGTACTCGCTCGGCGGTGCGATCGGCACGCGTTTCATGCAGAACGAGTGGGGCTACCCCGATATCGGCATCGTCATCGCTGACTGCCCCAGCGCCGGGCATGACCTGATCATGCTCGACTACCGCCACTGCGGCCCGCAGGGCGAACCGCAGGTGGTGCACGTCGATCAGGAAGACGACTACGCCATCACGCTGGTGGCCCCGGACTTCGCCAGCTTCATCCACGGTCTGGTCGATGAGGAGGTCTTCGATGACGCTGCCGAAACGCTGGAGATCGATCTGGTCAGCGTGGACCGCGGCACCCTGTCGCCGATCGTGCAGCGTGCGCTGGTGGCATCGGCCGACGTCCTGCCCGATGGTGAGCGCGCGCTGCGCGCCCTGGCACGCCGTATCACCGAAGCGAAAGGGTTCTTCGCTGTGCATGCCGATCCGGACTCGCACCGGATGTACGACCTGATGTTCTGGCTGTACTCGCAGTTGACCACGGCCACCTCGTTCACCCATTTCGTGAAGCTTCCTGCCGAACAGAACGACTATGCAACGCCGTGCTACGAACTGATGCTGCCGTTCGACCTGGTGGTCGCGCCCTTCGGCTTCAAGACCGGTGGGTTCGCGCCGGGTTTCGTCGAGGACTGGTGGACCGCCCGGGTGGCCGAAGGCGCCATCGTGCCGGTGCCGGGCGGCTGGCGGTTCAGTACCGCCGCCGAACAGGCGTTGCTGGACGCATTGCAGGCCGATGGCGGTTGAGGACGGGTGTGACTGCGGTTTTCATTGCCCGGCGCTAGCATGGGCCCATCACCCACCTCTGCATGGAGCTGCCGATGACTACCCCACTCTCTCCCGTGTTGTCGCTGATCGGCCGTAGCTGGTGGGTGCTGCTGCTGTATGGCGTGGTGGCCGTGGTGTTTGGCGGAGTGGCCATCGCGCAGCCGCTGGCCGCCGCCTCCGCGCTGGCCTGGGCGATCGGTGTGATGGCCGTGGTGGAAGGGGTGATCAGTCTGATGGCCGTGTTGGGCGGCAACAGCGGGGTATCGCGCGGTTGGCTGGCGGTGTACGCGCTGGCCTCCATCGGGTTTGGCGTCGTGGCCGTGATCAACCCCCTGGCCACCGCCAGCGTGTTGATTCTGCTGCTGGCGGCGTGGCTGATCGTGGCGGGCATCCACCGCATCGTGTTCGCGGTGCGCGTGCGCAGGCACATCCAGGGCGAGTGGCTGCTGATTCTCAGCGGTGTGCTGGCCATCGTGCTGGGCGCGCTGCTGGTAGCCAATCCGCTGGCCGGCGTTGCGGTGACCACCTTGTGGATCGGCATTGGCAGCCTCATCTATGGCGTGTTGCAGGTGGTGGTGGCGTTCCGCCTTCGCCGCCTGCGCTGATCGGTACCGGGCGATGCCCGGCGCCACCCCGACATGGAGAGGAGGGCGTATGCGCAGGTATGTTCTTGCAGCACTGTTGTTGGCCAGCATGGCGGGCCTGACCGGATGCGGGCCGGCAACGCAGCTGGTCACCCCGGACACCGTGGCGGCCCCCTTGCCACAGGCGCGCCTCCTGATGCGCGAGGTGGACGAGCACGGTCGTGCCGGTTCCACCTTGCTCAAGGATCCCGACGGCAAGCCGTTGGCGGTACTGGAACCGGCGTTCATCACCACCGCCGACATCGCCTCGGTTGGCTTGGGCCAGTCGCCACAGGACCAGCAACCGGTATTGAACCTGACCATGACCGACGCCGCTGCACCGCGCATTCAAGCCGCCACCGAAGCGCGCGTTGGCCGCCGCGTGGCCTTCAGCATCGGTGACAAGGTGCTGTCGGTGGCCACCGTCAGCGGGTCGTTCGGCAAGGCCATGCAGGTGGCCGGGCTGTGCGACCAGGACGAGGCGCAGCGCATGTTCACCGAGATCACCGGCAAGGCGCCCTGAGCGCATCGGTTTCCCCACGCAATGCAACGGGACAGGCGTCTGCGGCACTTGACCACGGCACGTGGCGTGCTGGGGGTGGTGCTGTCTCTGGCGATGGCGGGCGGCGCCGCTGCAAGCGGGCCGTGCCGCTGGCCCGACGCAATGCCGACCGCACCGGTGGTGCTGCTCGGCGAAACGCATGGCACCGCGGAGGCGCCGGCGCTGGCGGGGATGCTGGCATGCGCCGCCGCCCTGGGCACCACGCCGGTGACGGTGGCGTTGGAGATGGATCCGGGTGAGCAGCCGCGGATCGACGCGTACGTGGCCTCGGCGGGCAGCGCAGCGGACCGGCGTGCGCTGCTGGCCGGGCCGTTCTGGACCCGCCGCATGCAGGATGGACGCTCCAGTGCCGCGATGGTGGCCCTGATCGAGCAGCTGCGTGGGCTGCGCAGCGAGGGCCGTCGCGTCGCGGTGGCGGCCGTGGACAGCGTGCGCTATGAAGCGCGCGATGCTGACATGGCCGCCCACATCCGCCGCCTGGCGCAGACCGATGGCGGCCGCGTGATCGCCTTGCTGGGCAACCGCCATGCCAGCCAGCATCAGGGCGTCCAGGACAATCCGGGCTACACGCCGGCCGGCTACCTGCTGGCCGACCTGACACCGCTCAGCGTGCGGGTGGAGGCACCCCGCGGCAGTGCCTGGGTGTGCGCGCCCGGGTGTGGCGTGCGCGG
This sequence comes from Bacillus subtilis subsp. subtilis, assembly GCA_021733645.1. Classification (GTDB taxonomy): domain Bacteria; phylum Pseudomonadota; class Gammaproteobacteria; order Xanthomonadales; family Xanthomonadaceae; genus Stenotrophomonas. The sequence continues at coordinate 44,963 of JAHREJ010000011.1, forward strand.
CTTCGGCGGACGCACGCCGCCGGGCACCACCGCGCCCACCGGCTACCGCACCGATGGGGCGCGCCCGGGGTACGACGGCATCTACATGCTGACCGCGTTCAGCGCCTCGTTGCCGGCACTACCGGTCAGCGAAAAGTAGCCTCGATCTGCTCCAGCGACTTGCCCTTGGTTTCCGGCAGCCAGAACGTGGCGATCAGGAAGTACAGCAACGTGCAGCCGGCCCAGAAGAAGAACATGCTGGCATAGCCGTGGTGGCCCACCGTGGGCAGGAAGATCGCCGCAATCACCGTGGACACGAACTGGTTGATCAGCAGCGCGATGCTCATGCCGTTGGAGCGGATGCGGGTGGGCATCAGTTCGGACAGGGCCAGCCACACGCATACACCCGGGCCTACCGCGAAGAACGCCACGAACAGCAGGATGCAGCTGGCCACCAGCCAGCCATGCGTGGGCGAGGGCACCGGGCCGATCATGGCCCGTTCGATCACCAGCGGCGCGTTGGCCGCGTGCGCCGGATCGGGGAACGGATTGAGGTGCAGGTTGCGGAAGAAGCGCCCGATCACGCTGTCGGCCGATACCGCGTCTTCGCGGCGGATCTGCAGGGTGGCATCAATGGGGTTGTCGCTGCGCAGCGAACGCACGTTGCTGAAGCCGCCGTAGGCATAGGATACGGTGAGCTGCTGCGGGGCATCGCCGGCGTTGCGGTCCAGGCGCTGCCACTGCGCCGCATCCAACGGCAGCGACAGGGTGCTGCCGGCCACCTGCTGCTGCAGCGGCGCCTGCACATCCAGGCGCCCGTGCTCGCTTTTGACGAACAGCAGCGCGGCGGCCAGCAGCGCCACGGTGATGCCGCCGCTGCCCAGCATCAGCAGGAATTTGCGGCCCTTGCGGTCCACCAGCACCAGCGCCACCACGGTCATCACCGCGTTGAGCAGCTTGATCGCCACGTCGGCGCCGTTGGCGACCGAGCCGGGCAGGCCGGCCTGGTTGAGGATGTTGACCGCATAGGCCAGCACCGAGTTGATGCCGGTGGCCTGGGTGAAGGCCAGCACCAGGCAGGCCAGCACGAACGGCCACACATAGCGGCGGCTCAACAGCGGGTCGCGCTTGGCGCTGCCGCCACCGTGCACGTCATCGGGGGCCTGGATGCGCTGCAGGGTCGGCTCGACGTCACTGGCCGCCACCGTGCGCTGCAGGGCCACGCGCGCCTGCGCGATGCGGCCACGGCGCACCAGCCAGCGCGGCGATTCGCTGATGAGCAGCACGCCACCGGTGAACACCAGGCCAGGCAGCAGGCAGCTCCAGAAGATGGTGCGCCAGGCATGGTCCTTGACGTCGAACAGCAGGCGCTGCTGCTCGGCCACCGGCAGCTGGCGTACCGCTTCGGTGGCCGCATCCACCGCATGGGCGTGGTACAGGCCGATCAACGCGGCCAGCACCAGCCCGATGGTCAGCAGCAGCTGGAACATCGCCGCGCCGCGGCCGCGCCGTTCGGGGCTGAGGACCTCGGCCAGGTACAGCGGCACCACCACGCCGATCAGCCCGCCGCTGACGCCCTGCAGCAGTCGCCCCATCAGCAGTGCCGCATAGCCGTCGGACAACGCCATGATCGGGATGCTGGCGGTGAACAGCACGCCGGCCAGAAACATCGCACCGCGTCGGCCGATCAGGTCGGCCACCATGCCGGCAAACAGCGATGACAGCACGCTGCCCAGCAGTACCGCGGCCACCACGAAGCCGAGCTGCTGGCTGGTGAGGTGCCAGCTGGCGGTGGCGGTGGCCTCCAGGTAGGGCAGGGCGCCGGCGATGATGCCGATGTCGATGCCGTAGAGCAGGCCGCCCATGCCGCCGATGAACAACAGGTAGCGGATCGGCCAGCGCGGGGCGTCGGTGGTGGGAACGGCAGGGGCAGTGGCGGTGGTCATCTACGCGTTCCTGGACAGATGGGAAGGGGGGGGCGGTGCCAGCAGCCGGGTCGGGCGCTGCTGTGCTGCTGGCCGGCGGCGCCCGGCGTTACAGGGCGATGGCGTGACCGGCGACGAACACCTGCTGCAGGCGCAGGTCGGCGTCCAGCACCACCAGGTCGGCGCGTGCGTCGGGGGCGATGCGGCCGCGATCGTCCAGTCCCAGGTACGCGGCCGGGAAGGTGGACACCCGCTGCGAGGCATCGGCCAGCTCCAGCCCCACCTGCACCAGGTTGCGCAGCGCCTGGTCCATGGTCAGCGCGCTGCCGGCCAGCGAGCCGCTGGCCAGGCGCACGCAGCCGGCGCACTTGTGCACGCGCTGTTCGCCCAGTGCGTACTCGCCATCGGGCATGCCGGTGGCGGCGGTGGCGTCGGTGACCGCGTAAAGGCGCGGGATCGCGCGCGCGGCCAGGCGGATGACACCGGGGTGGATGTGGTGCAGGTCGGGGATGATTTCAGCGTACTGCGCATGCGCCAGTGCGGCGGCGGCAATACCGGGACGGTAGTGGTCCACGCCGGTCATGCCGTTGAACAAGTGAGTGAAGCCCGACGCGCCGGCCTGCAACGCGGCCACGCCGTCTTCGTAGCTGCCGGCGCTATGGCCCAGCTGCACGCGGATGCCCAGTGCGCACAGCGCGGGTATCAGCGCGGTGTGCGCGCCGATCTCCGGTGCGAGCGTCATCACCCGGATCGGGGCCAGTGCGTGCAGCTGCTGCACCAGCGCCATCGTCGCCTCGACGGTGCGGTTGGGCTGCGCGCCCAGCCGCTGCGGGCTGATGAAAGGGCCTTCCAGGTGTACGCCGGCAATGCAGGCCGCATCGGCATCGGGCGCGGCCAGGGTGGCGGCTACGCCCTGCAGGGCGTGCTCGATCTCGTCCAGGCCGGCGGTCATGGTGGTGGCCAGCAGGGTGGTGGTACCGAAGCGGGCGTGGGTGCGGGCGATGGTGCGCGCCGCCTGGCCGCCCTGCATCAGGTCCACCCCGGCCGCGCCGTGCACGTGCAGGTCGACGAAGCCCGGCAGGATCACCGGCAGCTGCCGGTCGTCGGCGCCGCTGTGGTCGTCCACCTGCAGCTGGCGCACGTGGGTATCGAAGTGGACCTGGCCGCGTCGCCAGCCCAGCGGGGTGAGGATGCGGCCGTGCAGGGAGCGGGTCTGGGTCACGCGGGGGACTCGGCGATGATCACTTCAATGCCCAGCCGCTGCAGCCCTTCCAGGTACTCGGCGTCGATGCTGGCATCGGTGATGACGGTGTGGACCTGGTCCAGCCGCGCGATGCGGTGCAGGCTCACCCGGCCGAACTTGGAGGCGTCGGTGAGCACCACGATGCGACGTGCGCGCTCGACCATGCGGTGGTTGAGGCTGGCTTCGGCTTCGTGGTGGGTGGTCAGGCCGAACTGCAGGTCCAGGCCGTCCACGCCCAGGAACAGGGTGTCGAAGCTGTAGGTGTTGAGGCTGGCCTCGGCCTGGCTGCCCTGCAGCGACAGCGACTGCTTGCGCAGCAGCCCGCCGGTGAGCAGCAGCTCCACCCCCGGTGCGTTGGCCAGTTCCCAGGCGATGTTCAGCCCGTTGGTCATCACCGTGACATCGCGGTGCGCTCGCAGGTGGCGGGCCAGGGTCATGGTGGTGGAACCGGAATCGATGATGATGTTGTCGCCGGCCTTGACCAGCCCGGCCGCGTGCGTGCCGATGCTGTCCTTCACCGGCAGGTTCAGGGCGTCCTTTTCGTGGATGTCCTGTTCCTGCGGGGGCGTGCGCACCAGCGTGGCGCCGCCGTGGGTGCGCGTGGCCAGGCCCTGCAACTCGATGTGGGTGAGATCGGCGCGGATGGTCACAGCCGACACGCCGAAGCGTTCGACCAGCTCGCTGACCTGCACGTTGCCGTGGTCCACCAGCCACTGCAGGATCTGTTGGCGGCGCTGCCGTGTGTTGCGCATGGGGGCGATTCCGTTCGGAAGGGAAAGCCGAAGCTTACCGTTCCGAAAGCTCGGTGGCCGGGGAAGTTTCGTTCTGGGCGCCTGCCAGGTTGCGATTGCAGGCCCGAGCGTATTCGGCCAGGCGCTCGCCCACCTTGTGCTGGATCAGTGCCAGCGGCTCGGCGGCCAGCTCGCCGGCCTCGATCGCGCGCTGCTGGTTGGGCAGGAACTGGCTGAGCAGGATCTGCGGCGGGGCGTGCCGGCGCAGGTTGGCCACCAGCGTGTCCAGCGCGGCCTGCACCGCCGGTTCGCCCCAGTAGTAGCGGCTGCGGTCGCTGAGCGAATAGGCGCGCAGCAGGCGCAGTTCGTGCGGGTCACCCTGGTAGTAGCTGCGCCAGCTGCCGGGTTGGTCGCGCATGCATTGGTCGAGCACGTCAATGACGTGGGAGCACTGCGCCGACGGCAGCAGTTCGGCTTCGATCATCGCCAACGCAAACACCGCTTCGCGGAACGCGTAGGTGGCCGCCGGGCCCACTTTCAGGATGGCGAAGTGGTCGGCGACCAATGCGTGCAGGCCGGCTTCGGTCTGGTAATCGGTGGAATGCGCCTCGAACACGATGCGCGGCTGTTGTTCGACGAACGCCGACAACTCGCGCGCGGCGGCCGGGTCGTAGTAGTGCACGCTGCTGTGGTCGAAATCCACGCCGGGCTGCACCACCATCGCAATCACCCGGTCCCAGGCCGGCAACAGGTCCGGGGCGGCGAACGCCTCGCGGTGGATCGCCAGCGTGGTGGCCGCCGCGGCGGGCGTGGTGACCTGCAGGCCGCCGGCCAGCGAGGCTTCACCACCGGGGATCGGCACTTCGGTGCCAATCACATACACCGGCGGCGGCAGGCCGTGCGCGGCGGCGGTGCGCTCGGCGATGCGGGCCAGTTCGGCCGAGCGCGCGGCCACCACCGCATCCGGCAGCGGGGTGGGGTCATCGGCGCAGGACATGCTGCAGTCCAGGTGGATCTTGTGGAAGCCTGCGGCCACATACGCCTCGATCAGCGTGCACGCGTTGGCCATCGCCACCTCGGCCGGGCCTTTCTGCCAGGCATTGGGGCCGAGGTGGTCACCCCCCAGTACCAGCCGCTCGACCGGGAAGCCGGCCTCGCGCGCCAGCTGCAGGACATAGTCGCGGTACTGCGGCGGCGTCATGCCGGTGTAGCCACCAAACTGGTCCACCTGGTTGGAGGTGGCCTCGATCAGCAGCACGGTGTTGTAGCGCTGGGCGACCTGCATCGCTGCCAGCAGCACCTGTTGGTTGCTGCAGCACACGCTGTACAGCCCCACGGGTTGGCCCTGGCGATGGGCGGCGATCAGCGATTGGATGACAGACATGGCAACTCCATGAAACAGCGGTGCAACAGCGGGAGATCAGTGCGCAGGGTGGTGCTGGCGTGCGAGCAGGGCCGCGCCGCGCGCGCCGCCGGCGTCGCCGAAGGTGGGCGGCAGGATCGGCGGCACGCGCACGCCCTGGAACAGGTACGGGGTGATGGCCGCGGGCAGGTCGCGGTACAACTGCTCCAGCTTGGACAGCCCACCGCCCAGCACGATCACGTGCGGGTCGATGGCCAGGATCAGGTTGGCAACGCTGTAGCCGAGCAGGTCGCGGTGGATCGCCAGCGCCTGGGTGGCGATGGCATCGCCGGCCTGGGCCAGCGCCACCACGGCGGTGGCATCCAGCGCATCGCCGCCGCGGCCTTCGTGGATCAGCGCCAGCCCGTTGCCGGACACATAGCGCTCCAGGCAACCGCGCAGCCCGCACGCGCAGGCCAGCACCGGCAGCGCATGGCGTTGCAGCAGGGTGGCCGGAATGCTCCAGTGGCCCCACTCGCCAGCGATGCCGTTGGCACCGGTCAGCAGCTGGCCGGCCACGCAGAAGCCGCCCCCGGCGCCGGTGCCGAGGATGGCACCGAACATGCTGGGGTAGCCGTGGCCGGCACCGCCGTGCGCTTCGCTCAGGGCGAAGCACTGCAGGTCGTTGCCGAACTCCAGCGGCCGTTGCAGCCGGGCCTGCAGGTCGTCGCCGACGCGCTGCCCGGTAAGGCTGGGCACGTTGGCGCTGAGCTGGCGGCCGGTGGCGCGGTCGCGCACGCCGGGCAGGCCGATGCCGATGGCGCAGCCCTCGCCGCCCAGCGCACGGTCGGCGCTGTGCACCAGGCCGGTGATGGCCTGCAGGAAGGTGTCGTAGTCCTGCGTGGGCGTGGTCACCCGCTCACGGTGCCGTTCGTGCAGGTGGCCGTCGTAGGCCACCAGCTCGATCTTGGTCCCGCCAACGTCGATGCCGTACCAGGTCTGCATGGGTATGCCGTGCTCAGCGATGGGGATGGAGGGTGACGCCCTGCACGACCCGGTTGACGGTGCCGTCAGGGAACGGGTTGTCCGGGGTCATGCCGAGCGCGGCCGAGCGCTGCAGCGCATAGCACTGCGGCACCAGCAGCCACAGCGGGGCCAGCCAGCTGTCGGCAAGGGCGGGCGCGGCGAGCACGAAGTCGCCGTCGGCGCGGTCCTCGCCATCGGGGCCAACCGAGATCACCCGTGCCGCGATGCCATCGCCCCGCAGTTCGTTGAGCAGGTCCTGCTCGTAGCGGCGCGACAACGGCTGCGCGCTGCGCAGCATGACCACCAGGGTGTCGCCATTGAGCGTGGACTTGGGCCCGTGGCGGAACCCCAGCGGGGTGTTGGCCAACGCCAGCACGCGGCCGCCGGTGAGTTCGAGCACCTTCAACGCCGCTTCGCGCGCCAGCGCTTCCAGCGGACCGCTGGCCAGGTAGATCACCCGCGAATAGGCGGCCTGCGCCAGGGTGCCCACCGCGGCATCCCAGTCCTGCAATGCCTGCCCGGCATGCGCGGCCAGGTCGTGCAGGCGCTGCAGGCGCTGCGGCCACGGCGCGCTGTCGAACACACTCAACGCGGCCAGCAGCATGCAGCTCAGGCTGCTGGTCATGGCAAAGGCGCGGTCGCAGCTGGCCGGTGGCATCAGCAGTGACAGGGTGTCGTGGCGGCCGTGGCCGCGCCTGGCCAGTTCACCGTTGGCATTGCAGGTGATGTCCAGGAAGCGCGCGTCGTCGACCAGGTCGCGCACCAGGTCCACCGCGGCCACGCTTTCCGGGCTGGAGCCGCTGCGCCCGAAGGACACCAGCAGGGTCGGCCGGTCGGCGCGCAGATACAGCGCTGGATGGGTGAGCAGGCTGGTGGTGTGGATGGCGCGGACCTCGGCGGGCCACTGCGCATTGAGGTGGTCGGCCACCATCTCGGCGATGAAGCCCGAGCTGCCGGCGCCGGTGAAGATCACCAGGTACCCGGGATCGTGCAGGACGCGGCCAAGGAAGCCGTCGATGCGCGCCTGCGCGTCATCCAGCAGGGCAGCCAGGGCCGTCCACATGTGCGGCTGCTGGGCAATTTCTTCGGCGGTAAAAGCGCCGCCGCGGCGCTGCCACGCGGGCAAGTCGGTAAGCACAGAAGCGTCCATTCGCAATTCCTGTTGGGCGACCGTACGTTCTTCGTTTTCTTTCGAAATGTCAAATATCGAAAGATAATGAAAAGCTATGGGGGTCACTCATTTTACGAATCGGTTGGACAGACCGCGCTGCCCTTCCCCGCGGATGCCGCACCGCAGCAAGGTTTCAGGCGGCAACTATCGCGTATTCAGCGGCCATATAGAAAGCGGCTCTGCCGATATCTTTCGTTTTAGAGAAAATATCCTTCCTTTTTCTTTGCAATTTGTTGACATCTTTCGAGACCCTGCCCTAGAGTCGGCCGCACTGGTTTCAGATTCCCGCTGACCGCGGGCTTGGGGGCAAGGTGGAATCCCGGTTTCGACGTACTGGCTTGATGGTCGCACTGCTCACCGCGCTGGCGGCGGCACCGGCCGTGGCCGAGCCCCTGGGCAACCTGGCCCGTATCAGCGCCGCCCCCAACAAGGACGGCAGCCCGGGCTGGGATATCCGTACCGACAACGGCATGGTGCTGCGCGTGGACCTGCTGGGCGAGGACATGCTGCGCGTGCAGGCCGGACGCAACGGCACGCTCGGCGGGGCCGGCGACAAGGCAGCCCCGATCGTGGTGCCGCAGCCGGCCGCGAAGGTGGCCGCCCAGCTGGAAGAAGACGGCAGCGAAGTGCGCATCCGCACCGCGGCGCTGGTCCTGCATATCCAGCGCCAACCGCTTCGCCTGGCGCTCGACCGTCGCGAGGCGGGCGGCGCGGTGCCGCTGTGGCGCGAACTGCAGCCGCTGGACCTGGACACACAGCAGAGCGTGCAGGTGCTGTCCAGCGATGCCGACGAACATTTCTTTGGCGGTGGCCAGCAGAACGGCCGCTTCGCCTTCAAGGGCCGCGAACTGGAGGTGTCCTATTCGGGCGGCTGGGAGGAGGGCGACCGTCCCAACCCGGCGCCGGTGCTGCTCAGTTCGCGTGGCTGGGGCATGCTGCGCAACACTTGGAGCGATGGCAACTACGACCTCCGCCAAGCGGACCAGGCCACCTTGCTGCACCGCGAAGACCGCTTCGATGCGTACTACTTCGTCGGCCCCAGCCTGCACACCCTGCTGGACCGCTACACCGCGCTGACCGGGCGTGCCGGCCTGCTGCCGCGCTGGGCGTTCTCCTATGGCGATGCCGATTGCTACAACGACGGCGACAACATCAAGAAGCCCGGCAGCGTGCCCGACGGCTGGCGCGATGGTCCCACCGGTACCACCCCGGACGTGGTGGACAGCGTGGCCAGGCAGTATCGCGACCACGACATGCCCGGCGGCTGGATCCTGCCCAACGACGGCTACGGCTGCGGGTACACGAAGCTGCCGGAAACCGTGCAGGGCCTGGCCCGGTACGGCTTCAAGACCGGGCTGTGGACCGAGAACGGCGTGGACAAGATCGCCTGGGAAGTAGGCACCGCCGGCAGCCGCGTGCAGAAGCTGGACGTGGCCTGGACCGGCAAGGGCTACCAGTTCGCGATGGACGCCAACCAGTCCGCGTTCAACGGCATCCTGCACAATTCCGACTCGCGCCCGTTCCTGTGGACAGTGATGGGCTGGGCCGGCATCCAGCGCTACGCAGTGGCCTGGACCGGTGACCAGAGCAGCAGCTGGGACTACATCCGCTGGCACATTCCCACCCTGGTCGGATCGGGCCTGTCGGGCATGGCGTATGCCAGCGGCGATGTGGATGCGATCTTCGGCGGCAGCGCCGAAACCTTCACCCGCGACCTGCAGTGGAAAAGCTTCACCCCGGTGCTGATGGGCATGTCCGGTTGGTCGGGCAACGCGCGCAAGCACCCGTGGTGGTTCGATGAACCCTACCGCAGCGTCAACCGCGATTACCTGAAGTTGAAGATGCGCATGACCCCGTACATGTACGGGCTGGCGCACGAGGCGGCCACGACCGGCGCACCGCTGCTGCGCGCGCTGATGTGGGATTACCCGCAGGACCCGCAGGCCTACACCGAGGCCTACAAGTACCAGTTCCTGCTTGGCCGCGAGCTGCTGGTCGCCCCGGTGTACCGCAGCCAGGCGGCCAGCCGCGGCTGGCGTCGCGACATCCACCTGCCGCAGGGCCGCTGGATCGACTACTGGGATGGCCGCCAGCTGCAGGCCGGCGCAGCCGGGCGCGACCTGGACCGTGCCGTGGACCTGGCCACGATCCCGGTGTTCGTGCGGGCCGGTGCGATCATCCCGATGTACCCGGACATGCTCTACGACGGGCAGAAGCCGCTGGATGAAGTCACCTTCGACCTCTACCCGCAGGGCGCGTCCGGCTACACCCTGTACGAAGACGATGGCAACACCCGCCGGTATGAGCAGGGTGAGTCCAGCACCCAGCAGGTTCGCATGCAGGCCCCGGCGCAGGGCAGTGGCCCGGTGCAGCTGCGCATCGAGGCGGTGCAGGGGCAGTATGCCGGCCAGTTGGCACAGCGCCGCTATGGGGTGCGCATGCTCAGCCGCCAGCGGCCCACGGCGGTGACACTGGACGAACGCAGCCTGCCGATGCTGGCCGACAAGGCCGCCTGGCAGGCCGCCAACGAGGGGTGGTACTTCGATGCCGGCGAGCGTGGCGGCAGCGTGCACGTGCGTACCGCGCCCATCGACATCCGCCAGCCGTTGAGTATCCAGCTGGCGCTGCCGGTGGCGGCCGCACCGGCCGACGACGCGTACCCGGCCGCCCCCGAACTGGGCCGCGCGCTGCCCTCTGACAGCCTGCTGGTGGTCAACCGCCCGGCCGAGGAACAGGGCTACGAACTGGAAAAGGCCTTCGACGACGATCCGGCCACCTGGTTCCGCACGGTGCGCAACCAGGCGGTGAAGACAGGCGCGCACGAATGGGTGATCGGCTTCGGCGAGCGCAAGCTGATCGACGGCATCGAACTGGCCCCGCGCAACGACCAACACTGGAAGAACGGCCAGATCCGCGACTACGAGATCTACCTGGCCGACAGCAACGGCGAGTGGGGCGCACCGGTCAAGCGCGGCCGCCTCACCCTGCAGCAGGGCAAGCAGCAGATTGATTTCCCCGCCCAGGCCGGCCGCCTGCTGCGCTTCCGCGTGCTGAGCACGCAGAACCCCGACGGTGACGGCGCCAGTGCCGCCGACCCGATGGTCAGTGCGGCGCAGGGCAGCGTGGCGCGCGCGGTGGATGCACTGCAGCCGCGCGATGTGGGCCCTATCGTGCTGTCCAGCTTCCACGTGCTTGAACACCTGCAGCCGGAAAAACCCGCACAGCAGCTGTACCTGTCCGCGCTGCCCCTGCCGGCGGCGTTGCAGGGCCGGGTGGCCGCTGACCACGCGTTCGGCGGCCAGGCCGCGCTGCGCATGAACGGCCTGCACTTCCGCCGCGGCCTGGGCGTCAACGCCGACAGCCGCATCGACCTGCAGCTGGGAGGCAACTGGCACCTGCTGCGTGCCGATCTCGGCATCGACGACCAATGCCGCGCCGCCGGTGGCATGCAGTTCCAGGTCTGGGGCGACAACCGGCTGCTGTACGACAGCGGCCTGGTGAAGGCACCGGGCGTGGTCAAGCCAGAACTGGACGTGCGCGGCCTGCACACCTTGAGCCTGCGCACGCTGGGCGCGCAGGGCGCTGCCCCCGCGCAGGTCTGCGGCAACTGGGCCAATGCCGCCTTGATCGGCCAGGAGGGCGATACCGCCAGCATCGTGTCGCCGTAACCAACGCAACAGGCTTTCAGAAAAACAGCGCTCTCCGTTTCCCGTCTGCGGCCCGTTGGCCGCGGCACGGGGGACGTTTGCCCAAAAACACCCATCCACCGCCAGCCCCACGCTGCGGATCGAACAAGGAGACAAAGATGTTGACCGAACGCCATCGCCATCGCTGCATCCCCGCCACCCCCTTGTCCATCGCGCTGGGCCTGGCCCTTGCCGTGGCCGGCAATGCCAGCGCGCAGGACGCGGCCAAGCCCGGTGCCAAGGCCACCGAGCTGCAGCGCATTGAAGTGACCGGCTCCAACATCAAGCGCACCGACGTGGAAACCGCCTCGCCGGTGCAGGTGATCAGCAAGCAGGACATCGAAAACATGGGCGCGCGCACCCTGCTGCAGGTGCTCGACAACCTGCCGGCGGCACGGCCTGGCCAGCAGGACGCGCGCTCGCTGTTCACCGGTTCGGATGGCGCCTCCCAGGCCAACCTGCGCGGCCTGGGCGCGCAGGGCACGCTGGTGCTGTTGAATGGCCGCCGGTTGTCGTACTACGGCGCGCCGGCCGGCTTCCAGACCCAGTTCGTCAACATCGACGCGATTCCCGCCGCGGCCATCGAACGCATGGAAGTGCTCACCGACGGCGCCTCGGCGGTGTACGGCACCGATGCGGTGGCCGGCGTCATCAACGTGATCACCAAGCGTTCCTACCAGGGCGCGGAGATCAACCTCACCACCGACAAATCCTCGCGCATCAGCGCCTACGGCGAACACCAGGGCAGCATCACCGCCGGCTTCGGCGACCTGGATGAAGACCGCTACAACGTCTATGCCTCGGTGAACCTGTACCGTCGCGATGCGATCCCGCTGAGTGATTTCTACGACAAGCGCCCCAGCCAGTACTACGTCAACAACCCCAACTACCTGCCCAACCTGCGCCTGGGCACCGGCAGCAAGCCGGGCGAGTTCAACCCGGGCAGCTACTTCGCCTTCGACCCGGTCACCGGCCGGCGCGTGCAGGAAGCCGCTCCGGGTTGCACCACCGTGCTCGCCACCGAAGCCGCCGGGCCGCGCTGTATCTGGCAGACCTGGATGAACAACGAGATCGACGCCGGGGCCAAGTCCGAGCGCAACACCGCTTATGTCAACGCACACTTCCTGATCGGCGACAGCACCGAGGCCTTCGCCGAAGCGACCTACACCGACATCGACCTCACTGCCAACGGCGGCACCCCACGCGCCTACGGCACCACCACCGGCAACCCCACCAGCTGGTTCTCGCGCAACACCGGCACTACGGTCAACCAGTTCCTGTATCCGTACCTGGGGCCGAACAACGAATACAACCACGCCTCGCCCGAGTTGAAGGCGTTGGTGGGCGGCGTGGTCGGCCTGCAGTACCTGCTGCAGGACGTGGGTGCCAATCACTTCGGCCAGCGCAACACCGACCAGAGCTACCGCGTGGTGGCCGGCCTGCGCGGCGACGTGGGCGACTGGAACTGGGAAACCGCCTTCGCCACCGCCGGCAGCCACTCGGTGACCTACCAGACCACCAACGTCAACCTGGCCGGTTTCGAGAAGGCGTTTGGTCCGTACAGCATCGACCCCGGCACCGGCCGGGTGATCATCTCCGACCATCCGGCCTACAGATTCGGTGAACTCAGCGAGGCCAACGCTGCGCTGATCCGTCAAGCGTTCCCCACCTTCGACATCCAGTCCTGGACCCGCCTGCATACCCTGGACGGCAAGATCGAAGGTCCGCTGTTCCAGATGCCTGCTGGTGAAGTGCGCGCGGCGTTCGGCTTCAACGCCAGCCGCGAAACCTTCTACACCCCCGGCAACCCGGACGCGGCCAACGGCCTGATCACCCAGCAGGGCGGCTCGTGGTTCGACGGCAAGCGCAACACCTACGCGTTGTTTGCGGAAACCGTGGCCCCGCTCACCGAGAAGCTGGAACTGGACGCGGCCCTGCGCGTGGACAAATACCCCGACTTCAGCGCCAACCTGGCCCCGAAGGTGGGCCTGAAATACCAGATGTTCGACCAGCTGATGCTGCGCGGCACCTATTCCACCGGCTTCCGCGCACCCAGCCTGGCCGAGTCCGGCAACGGCGGTGTGTTCGCCCAGCTCGGCGGCTACCGCGACGAGGTGCGCTGCAACGAGACCAACGCTATCGCCAACCTGCTGTTGCAATCCCAGCGCGGCGGTGACGTGGATCTGGGCAAGACCCTGCTCAACAGCGATTGCAGCCGCACCGTGGCGCGCATGACCCAGCCCAACCCGGAACTGAAGCCGGAGAAGGCCAAGATCACCACGCTGGGCTTCGTCTACGAGCCCACCGCGTGGCTGTCGGTGTCGGCCGATTACTGGTTCATCTACCGCACCAACGAAATCGTCGCACCGGACTTCACCCGCGACGAAGACATCATCGCGTCCACCCGCTCGCCGATCACCGAGGCCGACCGCGCCAACGTGGCCGCGCTGGCGGCGATGTGCGCCGCCCCGGCCAGTGGCGTGAGCTGCCCCGGCACGCTGCCCGGCTACAGCACCGGCAACGTGGCCAGCGTGGTGGGCCAGTACAAGAACCGCGGCAAGACCCTGATCGACGGCTTCGACATCGATGCCCGCAGCCGTTTCGGGCTGGGCGAATGGGGCACCCTGAACATCGGCGTGGCCGCCACCATCGCCAACCGCAACCGCTCCTACCTGGACGATGAAAGCGGCTGGTACTACGGCGACCTGGTGGGCTATTACAACAACCCGCGCCTGCGTGCCACGCTCAACGCCGACTGGACCTACCAGCAGGTCACCACCAGCATGTTCATCAACTACGTGGGCGGCACCAAGTGGGCCTTGCAGCAGATTGACGAGGAAGACAACAACCCGCAGACCTGCACCGCCGGCTACCTGGCGGTGGAGCAGAGCAAGTGCGACGGCGCCCCGTCGTGGTGGACCGCCAACCTGAGCGTGGCCTGGCGCCCGGATGACCACTGGAACGTGGGCTTCACCATCAAGAACCTGTTCGACCGCCTGCCGTTCTACGATCCGAACAGCTTCCTGGGCGATTCCAGCGATTACGCGACCATCTTCGGTCGTGGTTACAGTCTGACCGTCGGCTACAAGTTCTGACGGTTCCACCGCGCCGGCCCCCGTCGGCGCGGTCTCAAGAGGAGGATTTTTCCATGCAACGTAGGGAATTCATCGCGGCCAGCGCCGCCGTCGCCGCCAGCAGCCTGCTGCCACAGACCCCCGCCTGGGCGCGCGGGCGCAAGGTGCGCCTGGGCGTGATCGGCACCGGCATGCGCGGCCAGGTACTGCTCAAGGAACTGGTGCGCCGCGACGACGTGGAGGTGGTGGCGCTGTGCGACATCGAGCCGATCATGCTCGGCCGTGCCGTGGACATGGTGGCCAAGGCCGGCAAGCCGGCGCCGAAGACCTACGGCCAGGACCGCGATGTGAACGCGTGGAAGCGCCTGCTGGAACAGCGCGGCCTGGATGGCGTGGTCATCGCCACCCCGTGGGAGTACCACGCACCGATGGCCATCGGTGCGATGCAGGCCAAGGTGGCGGTGGGCTGCGAGGTGGTGGCCGGCATCACCCTGCAGGACCACTGGGACGTGCTCAATACCCAGCTGTCCACCGGCACCCCGTACATGCTGCTGGAAAACGTCTGCTACCGGCGCGATGTGATGGCCGCGCTGCAGATGGTGCGCAAGGGCCTGTTCGGCGAGCTGGTGCATCTGCAGGGCGGCTACCAGCACGACCTGCGCGGAGTGAAGTTCAACTCCGGCGACCCCAGCCAGCCCTATGACAGCGGCGTGGAATTCGGTGCCAAGGGCTGGTCCGAAGCGCGCTGGCGTACCGAGCATTCGGTCAAACGCAACGGCGAGCTGTATCCCAGCCACGGCATCGGCCCGTGCGCGATGTACACCGGCATCAACCGCGGCAACCGCTTCACCCACATCAATGCCTTCGCCAGCAAGGCGCGCGGCCTGCACGACTACACCGTGGCCAAGAGCGGCGGCACCACCCATCCCAGCACAAAGGTGGCGTTCAAGCTGGGCGACGTGGTGACCACCACGCTGGCCTGCGAGAACGGCGAAACGATCCTCCTGCAGCACGACACCTCGCTGCCGCGCCCGTACTCGATGGGTTTCCGCGTGCAGGGCACCAAGGGCCTGTGGATGGATGTCAACCAGTCCATCCATATCGAAGGCCGCAGCCCGCCGCACCAGTGGGAAGACTTCAAGGCTTACCAGGACCAGTACGAGCACCCGCTGTGGAAGCAGCACGCCGACACCGCCGCCAGCGCCGGTCACGGCGGCATGGACTGGTTCGTCATCCACGCCTTCGTTGAAGCACTGAAAGCCCGCGCGCCGATGCCGATCGACATCTACGACGCCATCACCTGGAGCGCGATCACCCCGTTGTCCGAGCAGTCCATCGCCAACCGCTTCCAGACCCTGGAATTCCCCGACTTCACCGCCGGGCTGTGGAAGCAGCGCAAGCCGATCTTCGCGTTCGACGGCACCTACTGAAGCAACGGCGCACCGACCAACGTTCGGTGCCTACCGGCGTTTTCGCCATCGCACTGTCACGCAGCGTGCGCACAGTACACGCCCACCAGGCCGCCGGCGGGCCCCCGCTGCATGCGGCGTCGCGCGGTCCTGGTTCCTGACACAACGATGGAGCAGGGCCGATGGGCGTGTGGCAATGGCGGGGCTGGGCCTGCCTGCGGGGATGGGCATTGCTGGGTGGGCTGGCCGCGGCCGGCACGGCCGGCAGCGCCGAACCGGGGGTGCCGGACACCTGGCTGGCGTACGCCGCCAGCGCCAGCACGGCGCTGGCGCAACGTCTGGCCCGCACGGACGACGACCGCGTGGCGCGCCTGCAGGTGTTTCTGCAGCAGCACCCTGACACCGCACTGGCCGACACGCTGGCGGTGAGCCTGTGGATCGACGAACGCGGCCATATCACCCGCAGCCAGTTCGCCTCGCTGGGCGATGCGCACGTTGATGCCGACCTGCGCGCGCTGCTCGACCACGCCGCATTGCCCGGCCCGCCGCCGCCCGGCATGCGCCAGCCGCTGCGCCTGGGGCTGTCACTGCAGGCGGCAGAAGCGATGGCGCCGTGAGCAGGTCAAGGATGCACCGGCACCGGTAGCGGCACCCGTACCGGCGGCGGCGCAGGGCGTTGCGGTTGGGTGGATACCCCGAAACTGCTGCCCATCCGCTGCTGGGTGGCGGCCCGGTTGGCCAGGCCCAGCGCACTGGGCGATTGCCGTGGCAGCCGTTCCGCATCGGTCACCGTTGCCGCGCGCGGCAACGGTGCGGCGGGCGCGAGCAGGCGGCTGATGCAGGTGTAATCGGGCACCCGTTCGCCATTGACCTCCAACTCGATGCAGCCCGGCGCGGGCAGCCCCGCGTCGGCGTGCGCCGGCGGTGCCCCCAGGCCCAGCCACACTGCCGTACAGGCCAGCACCGCCCACCCATCGCTCCTACGTGCATGCCGCATGTCTGTCACCGCATTGCAATGATGCCGCTCTAACGTGACCGGCTTGGCGTTCTGATGCTGGCGTGTCTTGCATGCAGTTTGATGACACCGGGGCGCAGGCCCGCCCGCAAGCGCGGCTGTGGGGGGCGCTGATCGCGGCGCTCATTGCGGTGCTGGGCCACGTGCTGCCATCGGTGGCGGCGGCCGACGCCGGTGACACCACGGCCACGCGCCACTTCGACATACCGGCACAACCGTTGCCACAGGCGTTGCAGTTGTATGGGGAGACCACCGGGGTGGCGGTACTGATCGATGCCCATTTGCTGGGCGGGCTGCGCTCGACGCCGGTCAAGGGCACCCAGGCACCCTTGGCGGCGCTGCAGACGCTGTTGCAGGGCACCGGACTGGTCCCCCGCTTCGTCGACGGCGCTGCCTTCACCCTGGTGCCCGCCGATGCCGGTGCCGCCGCACCGTCCACGGCGTTGCCCACCCCTGCTTCCAGCGCGGTACCGGCACACGCCGCGCGGGTCCTCCAGCAATCGCTGGAGCAGGCATTGTGTGGCGACCGGGCCACCCGCCCGGGTCGCTACCGGGCCGCACTGCAACTCTGGTGGGACGAGGACCGCAGCATCGCGCGGGTGGAACTGCTGGAAAGCAGCGGCGACCCCGCGCGCGACAACGCCATCGTTGCCCGCCTGCGTGGTCTGGCGCTCCCCGGCCTGCCCGCCGGGCTGCCGCAGCCGGTGACGATGCTGCTGCTGCCACGCAGCGCCGCCGCCACGGTGCCCTGCAAGGGGCGGCCGTGAGCGGCCTGGGCGGCTTGTTCCTGGCCCACTACGAGGCGTTCCGCAAGCGCCTGCGGCGCCGGCTCGGTTCGGACGACCTGGCCCTGGATGCCCTGCAGGAAACCTGGCTGCGCGTGGAGCGGATGGGCAGCGCCCAGCCGCAGCGCAATCCGGTGGCGTACCTGTTCCGCATGGCCATCAACGCCGCCAGCGACCAGCGCAGTGCACAGGCGCGGGTACTGACCGGCAGCGAGGTGGAGGCGCTGATGGACGAAGGCACCGACCACCTGGACCCGGCCACGGTCACCGTTGGCCGCTCGGAAATGAGCGCCCTGGCCGATGCGCTGCGCGAGCTGCCGCAGCGCCAGCGATCCATCCTGATTGCCGCGCGCGTGGAGCAACGCCCCATCGAGGCCATCGCCGCCGAACACGGGGTGTCCTCGCGGATGATCGGCAAAGACCTCAAAAAGGCGCTGCAGCACTGCGCCACACGGCTGGACCGGCCGCTGGTGCAGCGGTTCGGTCCCGGCGCCGGAAAACCGTCATGACTGGTATGAACCCTCTCGCCCCGACCGCGATTTCGCCCGACCTGCAGCAGCAGGCGCACGACTGGCTGCTGCGCCTGCAGAGCGCGCCGGTCACCCAGGCCGACGCCGATGCGTTCCGCCGCTGGCGTGCGCTGGACCCGCGCCACGCGGCGGCCTTTGCGCAGGCGCGCGGTTTGTGGGCCGCGCTGGGGCCGGCACTGCAGGCCAGCAGCGCCCCGCCGGCGGTGTCGGCCACGGCCGCGTCGTTGCCGCTGCCTGCTTCGGTGCGCCACGTGCGCCCGCGCAGCCGGGTCAATCTCACCCGGCGCGCGTTCCTGGGCGGGGCGGTGGCCGCGGCGGCCGGCGGCTGGCTGGTGGTGCGCTCGCCGTTGGGCATGTGGCCGGAACTGGATGCGCTGGGTGCCGATTACCGCACCGCCACCGGTGAGCAGCGTGACCTGGACATACACGGCATTGCCGTGGCCATGGGCACGCGCACGACCCTGCGCCGCATCGACGGTGGTGCCGGCATCGCACTGGGCCAGGGCGAAGCACAGTTCAGCGTCCCTGCGCACGGCAGCGCCGGCGTTGCCATCCACGTCGACGGCGCCCGGGTTACCCCGGCGGCCGGTGCACGCATCAACGTGCGCTGCGTGGGCGCCGATGTGCGCGTGACCTGCCTGGCCGGTGCGGCGGTGCTGGTGCGGGGCGCGCGAACGGTTGCCCTGCAGCCGGGCTGGCAGGCGCGCCTTGGGGGCGACCGCATCGCCTCGGTTGCGCAGGTAGCCACCGATCGCATCGACGCGTGGCGCCAGGGCTGGCTGGTGGTTGACGACCAGCCCCTGGGCGAGGTGGTGGAGGAGGTCAACCGCTACCGCCCCGGACGCATCGTCATCACCGGCGCGGCGCTGCAGGCGCGCCGCGTGCAGGCGCGCCTGCCGCTGCGTGACCTGGATACCTTCATTGACCTGGTGCGCAACGTGTATGGGGCGCGCGTGGTCAACATGCCCGGCGGCGTGGTGCTGCTCGGCTGAGTGTGCGTGAGCCCGCGCCGGCGCGCGTGATTCCAGCATGTGTCGATGACGGTGCGATGACGCACGCCGCACCGATCGCGATCGCGTCATGCGCACATGAATTTTTTGTTGCAACGGTTCAGTCGTTGCCACTGGCCTGCGTCTTATCCAGCGTAACAAGCGCAACGCATTGCCCTGTCACGCTGCTTCCTGTTGCCAGGGAACGGCGTGCCGCGGACTGCGGTGACCTGCGCTTGCCCTTATAGCGAACGATATTGCGACGGGTGACGGCGATGGTGAAGCAGCAGAACGGTTCGGTTGTTTGTGCGCCCGTGCGTACCCCGCAGGTACGTCCGCTGGCGCAGGCCATCGCGGTGATGCTGGTGGCCGGCGGCGTGGTGGCCAGCGCCACCGCCCAGCAGGCGTTCAGCCCGGCGTGGTTTGCCAGCAAGGGCGTGCAGCAGCAGGACGCCGTGCAGAGCGGGCGCCTGCCCAACGGCATGCCGTCCAATCTGGCCCGCACCGACGCGCAGGCGCAGAAGGCCCGCGACACGCTCAAGACCTCGCTGGACAACCTCAACACCGCCGCCCAGGCCATTGCCATGCAGCAGCGCATGCAGCAGACCGCGCGCGACGCCGCGCGGCTGCGCACGGGCAGCGTGCCTGACGGGCTGGGCGAAGGGGGCCTGAAGATCGACGACGACGCACTGACCCGCGGTTGGTTCAACGCCAGCGCGCCGGTGCAGAGCAGCAAGGACGGCATCACCACCGTTGGCATCGCGCAGACCGCAGACAAGGCCATCCTCAACTGGGAAACCTTCAACGTTGGCCGCAACACCGTGGTCGATTTCAACCAGCAGGCCGGCTGGTCGTTGCTCAACCGCATCAACGACCCCGCCGCGCGCCCCTCGCAGATCCTCGGCCGCATCCAGGGCCAGGGCACGGTGATGCTGGTCAACCGCAATGGCGTGGTGTTCGATGGCGGCAGCCAGGTCAACGTCAAGAACCTGGCCGCCGCGGCGGTCAACATCAGCGACGCGCAGTTCCGCAAGGGCCTCTACAGCGACGCACAGGGCAATGGGTTCATTCCCACCTTCGGCAACGGGCTGACCACCACTGCCAACGCCTTCAGCCATGATGCGGCCAGCGGCGATGTGGTGGTCGAGCGTGGCGCGCAGATCACCACACACGTGCCTGGCTCGGTCACCGAGGGCGGTGGCTACGTGCTGATGCTCGGCCGCCAGGTGCACAACCACGGCCAGATCACCACCGCCAACGGCCAGACCACGCTGGCGGCCGGCGATGCCTTCGTGATCCGCAAGGGCATGGGTACCGACCAGAACCAGACCGCCACCACGCGCGGCAACGTGGTCACCACCCTGCGCACCCCGGCCGCCGCCCCGGCGCTGGCCGATGCCGCCGCCAGCGCCAGCGCCAGTGGCGTGGTCAGCAATACCGGCCTGGTCCAGGCCAATACCGGCGACATCACCCTGACCGGCCACGACGTGCGCCAACAAGGCACGCTGCTGTCCAGCACCTCGGTGCACACGCGTGGCACCGTGCACCTGCAGACCGAACCTGCCGACAGCACCGGCAGCGTCCGCATGGACGCCGGCAGCACCACCGCCATCGTGCTCGATGCCAGCGCCACCACCGCGCTGGACGTGCAGCGCGAAACCCTGGTGCAGGACTCGGACAAGATCGGCGATGGCATTGCCCACCGCCGCGACCAGTCGCTGGTGCAGATCAACAGTGGCGGCACTGTCGATTTCGCCGCCGGCAGCCTCACCCTGGCCACGGGCGGCCAGGTGTTTGTGGAGGCGGCGGGCCGCAGCACCGTGGGCGACGGCGCGCGCATCGACGTGGCAGGCCACGTGGGCGTCAAGATTGCGATGGAAGCCAACAACGTCCAGATCAACGTGCAGGGCAACGAGCAGCGCGATGCGCCGCTCAACCGCGACGACAAATCGCTCAACAGCAAGAACATCTGGCTGGACCGCCGCGACCTGGTGCTGGTGCCGGCCGGCACCAACGGCTATGACACCGACCGCTGGTACACCGCCGGCGGCCTGCTGGAAGTGGGCGGTTACCTGGGCGTTACCGGGCACGGCATCGGCGAGTGGTCCGCGCAGGGCGGCACGGTGCAGTTCAGCGGCGGCACCGTGGCCACCGCGCGCGGCTCCCGTATCAACCTGTCCGGCGGCGCGCTGGACGTGCAGACCGGCTACGTCAACCTGACCCACCTGAAAGGCCGCGACGGCCAGTTGTACAACGCCTCCACCGCGCCCGGCGACCTGCTTTACAGTGGCCTGTACCGCGGTTTTGAAGACACCCACGCGCGCTGGGGCAACACCGAGTTCTACTACAACCCGCTCATCGCGCCACAGCGCAAGCTGGAGAACGGCTACACCGTGGGCCGTGATGCCGGCCGGTTGATCGTGGCCACGCGCGATGCGCAATTGCAGGGCCAGGTGGACACCACCACCTTCCAGGGCGAGCGCCAGCAGCGCGCGCGTGATGGGGTGCTGGACAGCTACCAGCAGGCGCAGACGGCCGTGGCCCGCCAGGGCCAGCTCGTGGTGGGCACCTACCTGCCGTACTACGACAAGGACAGCGGCCAGCAGCGCTTCGGTGCCGCCGCCTTGGTCGAGCGGGTGTCCATTGGCAATGACGCGGTAACCGGTACCGGCACTATCGGCCTGGATGCGGCGTGGCTCAATGCGCAGGCGTTCGGTGGCGTAGAGGTGTATGCCCACGCCGGCATCAACGTGGACCAGGCCCTGGATGTGGCGCACGGCGGCAGCATCGCCCTGCATGCCAGCGACGTGCGCATCAACGCCGACCTGCGCGCGCGCGGCGGCAGCATCGCACTGGGCGACATGGTGGTGCAGCGCACCGGCAGTGGCGCCCTGTGGGCGGACCTGCCGATCAGTGCGCGCCCCGGCGACGCGCTGCTGCACCAGGTGGCGGTGGGTGACGGCGTCACCCTGGATGCGCGCGGCCTGTGGACCAACCAGGCCCTGGAGCCGGCGGCCATCGGCGGGCTGCCGTATGTGGACGGCGGCAGCGTGGCATTGCGCAGCACCGGCAATGTCACCCTGGGCAAGGGCAGCCGGATCGATGTGTCCTCGGGCGCGGCCGTGGCGGTGGACGGCGACGTGGCCGGTGGCAAGGGCGGCAGCGTCACCCTGGCGGCGGGCCAGAACATGGGCAGCGGCGTGTTGTCCCTGGACGGCAGCATCGGTGCCTATGGGGTCAAGGGCGGCGGCACCCTCAACATCGAGAACGGCACGCTGGTGAGCATCGGCGGCGATGTACCCGATGCGGTCGAACACCTGGCCGCCGGGCAAGCCAGCACCCTGCCGGTACGGCTGGCCGCCGATGTCATCGTGCAGCCTGGCGAGGTCATTCCACTCAGCTTCTCCATCACCGTCACCCATGTTGCCGGCGGCAAGCCGATGCCGGTTGCGGTGCGCCCGGAGGTGAGCAGCAGCAAGCCGGTCACCACCCAGGCCCCCTGGGTGCTGCCCACCACCGTGCAGTTGGCCAACAACGGTCCGGTGATGTACGCCGGGCAGATCGTGCCGGCCGGCACCACGCTGTGGACCATCGCCGACCTGGCGGCCGGCTATGTGGTGCCGGCCAACGTGTTCCCCGGTGGCCTGCCGATTCCGGCGCAGACCACGCGCTACACCGCCGGCAGCGTTGCCAGCAGCGCCATTACCGTGCCCGCCGGCACGCGTCTGCCGGTGGGCACGGTGTGGCAGCACGAGGTGCCGGTGCAGTCGTTCCTGGCGCTCGATGGCGGCCTGTTCCAATCCGGCTTCAAGCAGTACAACGTGACCGGCCGCGATGGCATCACCGTGGTGGAGGGCGCGCGCCTGGACGTGGCCATGCCGCTGTTGCAGGTCGACCTGGCCGCCGCCCGCGCGCTGGCCACCGGCGCCGACCCCGGCGGCGTGCTGACGGCCTGGCTGCCGCCGCTGCAGCAGGACGACCCGCGCCACGGCACGGTGACCCTGCGCAAGGGCGCCGGGCTGTCGTTGACCGCCGGCACCGCGCAGAACGCGGCCGATCTGAGTATCGGCCGCAACAGCCAGCTCAACCTCGACCCGGGCCAGGCCATCACCCTCACCGGCAATGCCCAGATCACCCTGGACGGCACGCTGCACGCACGCGGTGGCCACATCACGGTGCTCGGTGGCGACCTTGGCGAAGGCACCTTGCTCAACCGCCCCAATGGCCTGGCGAATGCGCGCTCGATCTGGATCGGTGAGCAGGCGTTGCTGGATGTCTCCGGCGTGGCCTACACCGCGCTGGACGCCAACGGCGACCGCCACGGCAAGGTGCTGGACGGCGGCACCATCGAGATCGGCGCACGCCACGACCTGGCCTCGCGTGACATCGCCGCCATCGATGCGTTCGTGGTGGTGCGCGAGGGCGCCCGCCTGCAGGCGTCCGGTGCGCAGGCGCTGCTGGATCTGCCCGGCGTGGGGCAGACCCCGGTGGCCAGCCACGGCGGCGTGATCGCGTTGAGCGCCAGCAACGGCCTGTTCGTCGACGGCACGCTGCAGGCCGCGGCCGGCGGCAGTGGTGCGCGCGGCGGCACCCTGGCGCTGAACCTGGAAACCCCGGTGTACGGCCAGGTCGACCGCTGGAGCGGCAAGGGTGCCGAGGTGGACGATGGCGTGCGGGTACCGCGCGAGCTGGTGCTCCAGCAGCAGTACAGCGGCAGTGGCCTTGGCGCGGACGTGGTGGCCGGCGAGCTCGATCCCACCCTGGCTTACGGCACGGCACGCTACGGGGTGGACGCCATCCACGCCGGCGGTTTCGACACGGCCGCGCTGTATGTCAACGGCCTGATGAGCTTCGATGGCAGCGTGGATCTCAGCATGCGCCAGGCGTTGTACCTCACCGCCAGCGCGTTGGGCCTGTCCACCGAAGCTGCACGCGACAGCCAGGTGCAGCTGGCCGCGCCTTACCTGCGCCTGTCCGGTTCGGCCCGCCGCCAGATCGACAACACCATCATGCCCAACCCGGTCACCGGCTCGCGCAACACCGGCCCGGCGGCCGGCGCGCGGGGCGTGGCCATGCTGGCTGACGCGGCCGCCATCAGCTTTGCCGGCAGTCTGGTGGATGTGGTGGGCGCGGTTGGTTTCGGCGCCAACGGGGAGATCGTGCAGAACGCGGCCGACCCGTTGGTGGTCCAGCGCGATGCCTTCGGCACGGTGCGCCTCCAAAGCCAGGGCGACCTGCGCCTGCGCGATGCCGACCTGTTCTCGCCGGCCGACACCACCCTGGCCGCCGCGCAGATCTATGGCAGCGGCAATGTCACCGTGGGCCTGCGGACCAAGCTGACCGAATGGGGCGCGTTGAGCACCGAACTCGACCCGGACCGCGTGCTCGACATCCAGCGCATCGGCAGCACGCTGCCGCCGCAGCCTTACAGCGTGTTCGGCAACATGAGCTTCAGCGCCGCCACGCTCAACCAGGGCGGTGTGCTGCGCGCGCCCTTGGGCAACATCACCCTGGGCCGTGCCGACGGCACCGGCTACACCAGCGTGGTCAACCTGTTGCCCGGCAGTGTCACCTCGGTCAGTGCCAAGGGCCTGGTGATGCCCTACGGCGGTACGGTCGACGGGCTGGCTTACAACTACAACGGCGTGGATGTCGATTACCAGGGCGTCGGCGGCGAACCGAGGGTGGAGTTCCGTTCGCACGCGGTGAACGCCCAGGCCGGCGCGGTGCTGGACCTGTCCGGCGGCGGCGAGCTGACCGGGGCGGCGTTCCTGTCCGGGCGCGGCGGGTCCACCGATGCGCGCCTGAGCCCGCTGGTGCAGATGGGCCGTGATGGGTTCACCCTGCCGGGCCTGTCCACCAACCCGGTGTATGCCATCGTGCCGGGCGTGCAGGCCGGGCAGGCGCCCATCGGCGCCGAACGCGGTGCCGGCGATCCGGCCATTGGCCAGCAGATCACCGTTGGCGCGGGCATTCCCGGCCTGCCCGCGGGGACCTACACCCTGCTGCCCTCCAGCTATGCGCTGCTGCCCGGTGCGTTCCGGGTGGAACGCAATGGCCTGGCCGACAGTGCCGCCGCGTTCGGCACCACCCAGGCCATGCGCAACGGCTCGTGGAGTACCTCGGCACGGCAGGGCATCGCCAACACCGGCGGCGGCGATGTGC
This sequence comes from Bacillus subtilis subsp. subtilis, assembly GCA_021733645.1. Taxonomy (GTDB): domain Bacteria; phylum Pseudomonadota; class Gammaproteobacteria; order Xanthomonadales; family Xanthomonadaceae; genus Stenotrophomonas. The sequence continues at coordinate 70,033 of JAHREJ010000011.1, forward strand.
TGCCCACGCAGTGGGTGGTAACCGCCGCCGACACCCTGCGCAGCTATTCGCAATACAACGAAACCAGCTACGCCAGTTTCGCCCTGCAGCAGGCCGCCCGTGAAGGCGCGCCACGCCCGTTGCTGGAGCGCGACGCCAAGGCGGTCAACTTCATGGTCACCAGCCCGGCGCTGGCCGGCGGGGTGGACCTGCCGTCATTGCGATTCAATGCCACCGTGCTGGACGCACCGGCCACGGCCGGCACCGGCTCGGTCGTGCGCCTGTTGAACGCGACCCACTACGAAATCCTGGCCGACGGCACCCAGGCCAGCGCGGATTTCGCCGGCGTGTCGGTGCACGCCAGCGAGCTCAACCGCGTGGGCGCGGCACGCCTGGAAATCGGCGGCCGCCTGCGCAGCAGCTACGTCAATCCCGTCACCGGTTCGCTGCAGTCGGCCAACGTGATCAACATCGACGGCGGCGCGGGCAGCAACAGCATCGTGCTGCGCGCCGGTGCGCAGCTGCAGGCGGCCGACGTCTTCCTGATGACCGGCCGCCAGGCCGGTGGCATCACCCTGGAGCAGGGCGCGGCCATCAACACCCTGGGCCAGGGCGCGGCCGCCTATGACGCCACGCAGGGCTACATCTACGCCCCGGGGCGCAACGCGTTGCTGGCCGTGTCCAACGGGCAGATCAACCTGCTGGCCCCCGAAGCGCCGGACACCCAGGGCAACGGCGCCGGCGCGATCGAGATCGGCGCCTGCGCCATCACCACCGGCTGTGCCGGCACCACCCGGCTGTATTCGGAAGGCACCATCGCCACCGCCACCGACAACCGCTTCGTGCTGGGCGACGCGGTGCGCTATGGCACCCGCAACCTGGCCCTGGCGGTGGGCGGCATCAACGTGGGCAGTGCCGATGCGATCGCCGAGGCGGCCGCGCGCGGCACGCTGCCGGCCGGCATGATCCTCAACCAGGACGTCCTCAGCCGCCTGCTGCTGGGCGACACCAGCGTGGGCGCGCCGGCGCTGGAAGCGTTGTCGCTGACCGCGCGCGAGTCGGTCAACTTCTTCGGCAACGTGTCGCTGTCCACCTTCGATGCGGTCACCGGCAAGTCGGCGCTGCAGCAGCTGGTGCTGGGCACGCCGGCCATCTATGGGCAGGGCGATGCCGATGCCGTGGCCCGCATCCACACCGACACCCTCATCTGGAGTGGGGCGCTTGCACCAGCCGGCAGCGTCATTGCCGGCGGCCCGGGCAGCGGCCACGGCCAGCTGGTGGTGGATGCCCGCGACATCGTGTTCGGTTATGGCCCGCGCACCCAGCCAGACACCGTGCGCGCACAGGATCGCCTTGCGCTGGGCTTTGCCAGCGTGCATCTGAATGCCAGCGGGCAGGTCACCGCCAACCACAAGGGCAGCCTGTCGGTGTTCGAAACGCAGGGTGCATGGGACGCGGCCAGCAAAGGCTACGCGCGCAGTGGCGGCGAGCTGTTCATCAGCACCCCGCTGCTGACCGGCGCGGCCGGGTCGGTCACGTCGATCACCGCGGGGGGCAACCTGCACGTCACCGGCAACGGCACCCGCGCCACGCCCGACAACGCCACGCTGGCGGCCGCGCTCGGCGCGGAAATCGCGTTGGACAGCCGCAACGGCAGCCTGCTGCTGGACACCGCCGTGCTGTTGCCCAGCGGCAAGCTGGGCCTGGCCGCGCAGGGCGATATACGCCTGGCCGATGCCGCGCAGCTGGACCTGGGCGGCCGCCGTATCGATTTCTTCGACACCGCCAAGTACAGCTGGGGCGGCGATGTGCTGATCGACAGCCGCCAGGGCAACGTACAGCAGGCGGCCGGCGCCACGATCAACCTGGCCGCGCAGCACAACCGCGCCGGCACCTTCACCGCGCACGCCGCCCACGGCAGCATCGGCCTGGCCGGCCAGCTGCTGGGCAGCAGCAGCGGCCACTACGACGCTGGCGGCACCGAAGTGCCCTACAGCGCCGGGCGCATCGACCTGCATGGCCAGACCATCCAGGACTTCAGCGCGCTCAACACCCGCCTGACCCGTGACGGCGTCACTGGCGGGCGCAGCTTCCGCATCGGCCAGGGCGACCTGGTGCTGGGCGACGAAGTGGTGGCGCGTGAGGTGAACATCGCCCTGGACAACGGCCAGCTCACGGTCAACGGCACCGTGGATGCCAGCGGCGAACAGGCCGGCAGCATCCGCCTGGCCGCGCGCAACGGCGTCAGCCTGGGCAGCACTGCGGTGCTGGATGCCAGCGCCAGCGTGCTGCGCCGCGACAGCTACGGCGCGGCAATCGATGCGCCCAACCGGGCCACCATCGAGATCGATTCGGGCAGCGGCACGCTGGCCATCGCCAGCGGCGCGCGCCTGGACCTGCGCGTGGCCGGCAGCCCCAAGGCTTTCGGCACCGTCGCACTGAATGCCCCGCGCGTGGGCGGCAACGACGTGGCCATCGACGCCGCCGGTGCGATCAACATCGACGGTGCCCGCGCCATCCAGCTCAACGCCTTCATCACCGACAGCAGCGCCGCTGCGGGCACCGACACGAGCACCCGCGGCGAAAGCTATCAGGTGATCGACCAGGCTTACCTGGACCGCCTGCACACGCAGAGCAGCGCCTTCATCGACGCCGCGCTGGGCAATACCGCGCTGGTGGACAACCGCCTGGCCGGCCTGCGTCGCTATGGCGATGCGTTCCACCTGCGCCCCGGCGTGGAAGTGGTGGCCGACCTCGGCGTGAATGCCGACGGCAACCTGCACGTGGACGGTGACCTGGACCTGTCCAGCCATCGCTATGCCAGCCTGAACCCCAGCAGCCCGCGCAGCAGCGTGTACGGCTCCGGTGAAGCCGGCGCGCTGCTTCTGCGCGCGCAGGGCGACCTGGAGGTGTTTGGCAGCATCAGCGATGGCTTCGATGGCCGCCGCCTGGGCAGCACCTTCGATGACAACGGCTGGTACCTCACCGCCGGCCGCCAGCTGTTCGGCAGCGACGTGGTGGTGCCGCACGGCGGCCTGGTCACGCTGGCCGCCGGCACCGTGTTCAATTCGGGCAAGGTGCTCAACTACGACCTGCCCATCGGCGACATGCAGATGGCCGCGGGCACCTTGTTGCCGGCCGACGCACGTCTTGCGTTGCCGCTGACCCTGGCCAAGGGCACCGTGCTGGGCGCGGCGGTGCACGATGCCGCCGGCGCGCTGCTGTATGCCGCCGGCAGTGTGCTGGCCGATGCGGTCACCCTGCCGCAGGGCGCGCGCTTGTCGGCCGGCCTGCGCCTGCCGCTGGCCGCGCGCATCGCTGCGATGACCTGGCCGGCCGGCGTGGCCCTGCCGGCCTCGTCGTTGAGCAACCTGGTCACCCTGGCGGCCGACATCGGCCTGGCCAAGGGCGCCTTCATCCCCAGCGACACCGAGGTCAAGCTGCCTGGCGGCGCCACCACGGTGAACCTGCGCCCGCTGGATGCCGACGGCAACCAGGGCCGGATGTGGGCGCTGGCGCCGATGCTGGCCGCCGGTTCGCAATCGTGGGACATCAGCCTGGTGGCTGGCGCGGACCTGCAGGCCGCCGACCGGCTGACCGTCAACCGCGCCGCCAGCGGCAGCGTGCGCCTGTCCGACCCGCATTACGGGCAGGGCGGGGCCGTGGTGGAGATCCCCGGGACCGGCTCACCGGCCATCTACCGCTGGGGCGATGCGAGCGCGTTCGAAGCGATGGTGCTGGGTTACCTGGGCGAATACATCCTGACCTTCGTGCCGGTCACCGGCGCCACGCTCACCGCTGACGAAATCAGCGAGCTCACGATGTGGGGCTTCATCTACAGCGGTCCGGAAAACCTCAACGAACTCGGCTACGGCGATCTGACCGCCGTCGATGTTCCGGCGGTGCCGCCGCAGACCGAGTTGAAGACATTGCCCGGCCGCGAACAGCTTCCCAGCGTGGTGCGCACCGGCACCGGCGACCTGCGCCTGGTGTCGGCCGGCGACATCGCCACCACCTCGCTGTTCGGCGTGTACACCGCCGGTACGCCGTCGGCCAGCCTGGCCGTGGGCAGCACCGATCCCTACAACCAGGCGCGTGCCGTGCTCGCGCCCAGCCCGACCAACCCGATCGGCAACAGTGTCTTGGGCGATGCGGGTACGCCGTTCGAGCACCTGGTCGATGGCGGCAGCCAGAGCCTGTACCAGGCGTGGTATCCCGATGCGGGCGGCAACCTGCTGCTGCGCGCCGGCGGCAGCATCCTCGGCGACAGCCTGGGCCGCGTGTCTGGCACCCTGCGTGCCGAAGCGCTGGGCGTGGCCACGCCGCGCGTGTCGCCCTCTGCCTCGGTCGGCAACTGGTTGTGGCGGCAGGGCAGCGGCAGCGTGGCCAGCGGCGCCGATGCGGTTCCCACCGCCTGGTGGATCAACTTCGGCACCTACGTGGCCGCACCCGGCGAGTCCAACTACTACGACAACTTCGTCAACATGCCGCGGCTGGTGGGCTTCACCGGGTTCGGCACCCTTGGCGGCGGCAACCTGGTGCTGGAAAGCGGTGCCGACGCGGGCATGCTGCAGGGCCGGGGCGACAGCGGCAGCTACTTCCTGGCACGCAGCGCCGGCTTGAACCTGGCCGTGGCCAGCACCGGGCGGATGACGGCCGGTGGCGCGCTGGTCCAGACCGGCGGCGGCGACCTGGACATCCGCATCGGCGGTGGCCTCAATGCCGACCCGGCGCTGCGCTCGTTCAGCGGCAGCAATGCCGCGCCGGTCGCCAACCTGATCGCGCCCAACGACCTGCACCGGTTGGAGCTCAACGGCAGCTTCACCAACCTGCGCGGCGCGCTGCGCCTGCAGGCCGGCAGCGTGGGCGGCGTGGAGCTGCGTTACGGTGCCCGCCAGGACGGCAAGGAATCGCGCCCGTACGACGTGTACACCGCCACCGCGGCCACCCCGGCCGGCGGCCCGGTGCTGCTGCTCGGCGATGCCGGTGCACGCCTGGATGCGCGCGGCGACCTGGTGCTGGGTACCGTCACCGACCCGGGCCGGGTGAGCCAGTTCAATGGCGGGACGCCGTTCACCGCCAATGGGGTGCACCACGCCGATGGCGGCTGGAGCTGGTTCTCGCTGTGGACGCCGTCCACCGCGGTGGATCTGTTTGCCGCCGGCGGCAACCTCACCCCGACCCTGGCCATGCTTGACGGGGCCGTCCGCACCGACGGCCAGGCCACCGATGGCAACCACGTGTATCCGTCGATCCTGCGCGCGGTGGCCGGCAGTGGCAGCATCTACTACGGCAAAGCGCGCACGGCACGCTCGGCCGGCACCAACAACGAAGACTTCGTTGCCGGCGTGGTGCTGGCTCCCTCGCCGGTAAGCGCGCCGTTCGCGGCCACCGGCAACGGCCAACTGGAACTGCTTGCCGCCGGGTCGATCTACGCCAACGGCACCGGCTTTGCCACCTCCGGCGCGGATCCCACCGCCTTGCCCAATCCGTGGAATCCGGGCTTCGTCGGCCTGGGCGACACCAACTGGTATGGCCGCCAGTACCTGCACAACGTCAGCGCCAGCGCGCTGGCCCCCAGCGTCCTGCTCTCCGGCAAGGATGCCAGCGGATCGGCGCAGCGCTATCCGCTGTTCACCTTCACCCCGCCCAGCGCCTCCGGCTATGTGCATGTGGGCCAAGCGCCGTCGCGCTACTACGCCGTGCACGGCGACCTGGTCGGGCTGCGCACCGGCAGCGTGGTCGACACCAGCTACAACGTGTTCAACAACGGCCTCAATACCGTCTTTACCAACACCTGGTACGACGGCGGTGGTGCGGTCGCCATTCGCGCCGGCCGCGATATCGTCAACTCGGGTACCCCGCTGGGCGCCTTCGACAACGTCAGCATGGTCTATGGCAACGCCGATGGCGCGCTGGGCTGGATGGGCACCATCAACCGCGGTGATCCTGCCGCCGAACCCAAGCCCACCGGGATCAGCCAGGGCACCGCACGCGGCAACCTCATCGTGCATACCAGCGCCGACGACGTGTCGGTGGTACAGGCCGGGCGCGATATCCGCTTCAGTACGTTCTACATCGCCGGCCCCGGGTTGCTGGACATCAGCGCCGGGCGCGATGTGTACATGGCCGACAAGGGCGAACTGCGCAGCCTCGGCCCGGTCAGCAACGTCACCCCCGGTGACCGCGGCAGCGGTGCCAGCATCGCGGTGGCCGCCGGCCTGGGCCAGCACGGCGCGGATTGGCGGGCCTTCGCCGCGCGTTACCTGGATGCGGCCAACCTGGCCGATACCGGTCTGCCGCTGGCCGACCAGAACGGCAAGGTGGTGCGCGTGTATGGCGGCGCGGTGACGCTGGCGCAGTGGCTGCAGGCGCAGTTCGGCTATGCCGGCGACGAGGCCGGTGCCACGGCATTCCTGGGCCAACAGCAGCAGGCATTGAACCAGGCCCATGCGGTCGCCGTGGCCAGCGGCGGCACGGCCGCCAGCCGTGACCTGGCCCGTGAGTTCAAGCTGGAAAGCCAACTGCACCTGGTCAACTGGTTGACCACCCGTTTCGGCGGCGCCAACGGCCGCGGGCTGCATTTCGATGCGGCCAGCATGGACGCGCAGGCGTTCTTCGCCGCGTTGCCGGCCGAACAGCAGAGCGCCTTCCTGCGCAACGTGTACTACGCCGAACTCAAGGCCGCCGGTCGCGAGTACACCGCGCTCGACGGGCCGCGCGAAGGCAGCTACCTGCGCGGTCGCGAGGCCATCGCCACGCTGCTGCCGGCCAAGGATGCCAAGGGCGCCGACATCGCCTACCAGGGCGACTTGACCATGTTCAGCAGCGCGCAGTACTACGACGGCGTGCTGGAAGTGGCGGCCACCCGCCGCCCCAAGCCGGGCCGCACCTACCTGAGCGAGTCGGAGTGGGTCGCCGCCGGCCGCCCCAGCACCGGCGTGCCGTACTACCGCGTCAACGACGCCGGCATCCACACCGATTTCGGCGGCGACATCCACCTGCTCGTGCCCGGTGGGCGCGCGCTGGTGGGCGTGGATGGCGGGTTCCTGCCAGGCGCCGGCTCCGGCGTGCTCACCCAGGGCGAGGGCGACATCAACATCTACGCACGCGGCAGTCTGCTGCTGGGCCAGAGCCGCATCTTCACCACCTTCGGCGGCAACATCCTGGCGTGGTCGGCCGAGGGCGACATCAACGCCGGCCGCGGCAGCAAGACCACCGTGGTGTACACCCCGCAGCGCCGCGTGTACGACAGCGTGGGCAACGTGGCGCTGTCGCCGAACACGCCCAACACCGGCGCGGGCATCGCCACCCTCAACCCGATCGCCGAAGTGCCGCCGGGCGACATCGACCTGATCGCCCCGCTGGGCACCATCGATGCGGGCGAGGCCGGCATCCGCGTGTCGGGCAACGTCAACCTGGCCGCGTTGCAGGTGCTCAACGCCGACAACATCCAGGTGCAGGGCAAGGCAGTGGGCATTCCGGTGATTGCCGCGGTGAACGTCAGCGCGTTGACCTCGGCCAGCAGCGCAGCCAACAGCGCCGTGCAGGCCGCCCAGGACATGGTCAAGCGGCAGACCCGCCAGGCCCAGCCATCCACCATCAGCGTGCAGGTGCTCGGCTTCGGTGAGGCCACCAGTAGTGTCACCCCCGCCCGCGATGATGACCGCTACGACCCCGACAGCGTGGTGCAGGTGGTGGGCATGGGCGAACTGAGCGCCGAACAGCGCGCGCGCATGGCCACGCCACCGGCCCGGCGGCAATGACCGTGCCGCCTGCAACCCCGCCAGCAACGCCCCTTCATTTTCCGTCTTGAGAAGCCACTGATGTCTTTCCCTACCAAGGCACTGGCCTGGGCGCCTCTGCCGCTGTGCCTGATGTGCGTGCTACCGCTGGCGAACGCGCAGCAGGCGGCGGCCACCGAGGTGCCGCCTGCTGCCGATACCGCACCGGCCGCGCGCGTCACCCTCAACGAATACGTGGTGCGCGGCAATACCGTGCTGGACGCGCGTGACATCGAACGGGCGGTCAGCCCCTACCTGGGCCCGGACCGCACCCTGCAGGATGTGGAAGCGGCGCGCCTGGCCCTGCAGGCCGTCTACCAGGGCAAGGGCTACCAGTCGGTGTATGTGGACCTGCCCGAACAGCAGGTCAGCGGCGGCGTGGTGATCCTGCAGGTAAGCGAAACCCGGGTTGGCCAGCTCAACGTGGTGGGCGCGCGGCACAACAACCCCGAGCGCCTGCGCGAACGCGTACCGGCGCTGCAGGCCGGCAGCGTGCCCGACTTCACCCAGGCCCAGGCGCAGCTCACCGAACTCAACCGCGGCGGCAAGCGCCAGGTGGTGCCGCTGGTCAAGCCCGGTGCCGACGGCAGCATGGACGTGGAGCTCAAGGTCGACGACAAATCGCCGTGGCGCTTCAGCGCCAGCGTCAACAACGACCACAGCGTGGACACCGAACCGCTGCGCAGCATCCTCAGCATCGGCCACGACAACCTGTGGCAGCGCGACCACACCGCCTCGCTGACCTTCTTTGCCGCACCGCAGGACCTGGACCAGGCCAACGTGCTGTCGGCGTCCTATGGCCTGCCGTTGGCCGGCCCGGACTGGATGCTGGAATTCTCCGGCTACCGCTCCGACAGCAACGTGGTGTCCAGCGGCCAGACCAACGTCACCGGCAAGGGCCATGCACTGGGCGTCAAGCTCAACCACAGCCTGCCGATGACCGGCGCCTGGTGGCACCAGTTGTCGGCCGGCATCGACTTCAAGGACCTGGACGAATCGGTGGCGATGGTCGGCCAGGCCTCGGACTTCGCCCCGCTCAAATACGCCCCGCTGACCTTGGCCTACAGCGGTTTCCGCCAGGGCGACAAGCACCAGCTCAGCATCGCGCTGCAGGCGGTGTTCGGCGCACGCAGCCTGCTCGGCTACGGCAGCACCGACGATCAGTTCGACTGGAAGCGCGCCTACGCCGATTCCAGCTTCTTTGCCGTCAAGCTCGACCTCAGCGACACCTACACCCTGGACAGCGGTGCGCAGTGGTTTGCCCGCGTGTCGGCGCAGCTCACCGACCAGCCGCTGGTGTCCGGCGAGCAGTTCGCCGCCGGCGGCATGTACAGCACGCGCGGCTACCGCTCGGCCGAAGGCATCGGCGATTACGGCGCGTTGGCCACGCTGGAATGGCGCACCCGCCCGTTCGGGTTGTGGGGCCTGCAGGACTGGCGCGTGTATGCCTTCCTCGACGGCGCCTGGCTGGGCCTGCGCCGGCCGCTGCCCGAACAGGCCGACAGCAGCGTGATGTCGGCCATCGGGCTGGGCAGCAGCCTGCGCATCAGCGACCACTTCAACCTGCGCCTGGACTACGGCCACACCCTCAGCGATGGCCCCACCACCACCAAGGGCGCGCACCGCCTGCACCTGAGCGTCGGCGCCAGTTACTGAGCCGACTCACCGCCTTCCCCGGAGATAGTTCCCCATGCAACGCCTTCTTGCCTTGTTGTTGTTCTGCCTGAGCCTGTGCACGCTCGGCACCGCCCGTGCCGATACCCCGTGGTGGCAGGCCGACTGGAAGTACCGCAAGCCCATCACCGTGGATGCCGGCCCCAACGGCGCCGCGCTGGGCGGCAACCTGGGCCGCACGCCGGTGCTGGTGCGCCTGCACACCGGCAACTTCGCCTTTGACGGCGTGGCCGACGGCGGCAGTGACATCCGCTTCATCGGGGCCGACGGCCACACCGTGCTCAACCACCAGGTGGAGCAGTACGACGCCGGCCTGGGCATGGCGCTGATCTGGGTGGATGTGCCGGCCATCAGCGGCACCGCCCCGCAGACCCTGTGGATGTACTACGGCAATGCCGGTGCTCCGGCGGCGGCCAATGGCCAGCGCGTGTTCGACCCGGACTACAGCGCGGTCTATCACTTCGCCGAAGGCGCCGAGCCGCGCGACACCACGGCCTACGTCAACCACCCCAGCGGTGTGTTCAAGGCTGCCGATGGCGCCATCATCGGTCGCGGCGCGCAGTTGTCCGGGCAGCCGCTGCACCTGCCGGGCTCGCCGTCGCTGGCAATCGCTGCCAATGGCGCCATGACCGTGTCGGCGTGGGTCAAGCCGGCCCAGCTCGGCCCGGACCAGGCCATTTACAGCCGTCGCGAAGGCGGTAACGTGCTGATCGTCGGCCTGGACAACGGCGTGCCCTACGTGCGCGTCAACCAGCAGCGCAGCCAGCCGGTACCGGCGCTGGTGGCCGGCCAGTGGGCACACCTGGCCGTCACCGCCAGCGAGGGAACCGTGGTGCTGTACGTGGGCGGCCGCGAAGCCACCCGCATCGAGGCCCACCTGCCGGCGCTGTCTGGCGAGGCGCTGCTGGGTGCCGACAGCGCGCCGGCCGCCGATGACACCGCCGCCATCGCCTTGGCCCAGCCGTTCCTGGGCGACATCGACGAAGTGCGCGTGTCCAAGACCGCGCGCCCGGCCACCCAGCTGTTGGCCGACGCCAGCGCACAGGGCGCCGAATCGCGCCTGATCGCCTTTGGCGAAGATGAGCAGTCCGCCGGGGTCAGCCACTTCGGTTTCATCCTCAAGGCGATGCCGGTGGATGCGTGGGTGGTGGTGGCCATGCTCGGCCTGATGCTGCTGCTGTCGTGGGCCATCATGATCACCAAAAGCCGCTACTTCGGCACCGTGGCCAAGGCCAACGAAGCCTTCACCGTGCAGTACCGCAAGGTCACCGGTGCACCGGTGGCCTCGCTGCAGGCACTGGAGCGCACCGGCACGCTGGCCCCGCAGATCCGCGACAACTCCACCCTGTGGCGTCTGTACCGCATCGCGATGGAAGAAATGGACGGACGCGGCTCGCACCACCACGGCCTCACCGCCGCTGCCATCACCTCCATCCGCGCGTCCATGGACGCCGAAGTCACCCGCGAAAGCGAGCGCATGTCCAAGCGCATGAACTGGCTGTCCACCACCATCGAAGGTGCGCCCTACATCGGCCTGTTCGGCACGGTGATCGGCATCATGCTGGTATTCGTGGTGGCCGCGATGGCCGGTGCGGTGGACATCAACTCCGTCGCCCCCGGCATGGCCGCCGCGCTGCTGTGTACGGCCGCCGGCCTGGGCGTGGCCATCCCCGCGCTGTTTGGCTACAACTGGCTGGCCTCGCGCGCTGAAGCCATTGCCGCAGACATGTCGGTGTTCGTCGACGAATTCACCGCACGCCTGGCCGAAGAGTTCGACCGCAGTGCACCGGCCGCCGTCGTGCGCCCGGTCCAGGCCTGAGGACTGCACTCATGGCCAGGGCAAAACGGTTCGGCATCAAGAAGCGCGAGAAGGGCATCAACGTCACCCCGTTCGTGGACGTGCTGCTGGTGGTGCTGGTGATCTTCATCCTTACCAGCAACGCCTCCATCCCTGGAATCCAGGTCAACCTGCCCAAGGCCAGTTCCAGCATGGCGCTGGAGAAGCCCAAGACCAAGGCGATCACCGTCGACAACGCCGGGCAGATCTTCCTGGACGCCTACCCGGTAAGCCTGGCCGAACTGGAAGATCGCCTGCGCACCGAAAAAGCACTCACCCCGGATTTCCCGGTGATCGTGCGTGGCGATGCGCAGGTGCAGTACGCACGCGTGGTGGAAGTGCTCGACCTGCTGCGCAGGATCGACCTGACCCAGGTGGGCCTGGTCACCGGCAAACCACAGGGGTGATGGCGTGACTGCACTCAACCCCCGCGCCCCGCGTGGTGCCACCTGGCAGCGCGGGTGGCCATTGGCCGTGCTGTTGGGCGGCATCGCGCTGCTGGCGCTGCTGCTGTGGCTGTTGTTGTTCAAGGACACCGCCAGCACCCGCCGCCCGCAGGTGGAGGTGCCGATGGTGATGTTGCCCCCACCACCGCCGCCCCCACCGCCCGAACCCGAGCCTGACCCGGAGCCCAAGCCCGAAGAGGTGATGCCCGAACCGGAGCCGCTGGACGAAGTGCCCAAGCCCACCGAGGAAGCGCCCACCCCGGACACCGCCGACCCGGTGACCATGGACGCCGACGCCCAGGCCGGCACCGACAGTTTCGGCATCCAGTCCGGCAGTGGTGGCGGGCGCAGTGGCACCGGCAGCGGTGGGGCTGGCAACGCCAGCTACGGACGTTACCTGGGCTACGTGCTGCAGCAGGCCGTGGCACGCGACGAGCAGGTACGGCGGTTGTCGTTCCAGCTCACCGTCAACGTCTGGCTGGACGCGGCCGGCGCGGTCACCCGTGTCGAACTGTTGCGCGGCAGCGGCAACCCCGAGGCCGACGAGCGCGTGCTGCAGGCCATCCGCGCGGTGGGCCGCATCGACGAACGCCCACCAGCATCGCTGGATTTCCCCGCGCGCGTGCTGGTGCAGGGCCGGCGCCCGGCCGGTTAGGCCGCGCCGCTTCCTTCTTCCCGACTTTCTTTCTTCTGCGAGCAAGCTGATGACCCGTTCAACCTATTCCGCCGCGCTGCTCGGCCTGCGCCGTTCCGCCCTCGCCGCCGGCGTCGTGCTGGTGCTGGCCAGCGGTGCCGCCCATGCCCAGGACGGCAGCGGCGACAGCACCCTGATCAAGCTGATCCGTGGCCTGATCGACAGCGGCGCGCTCAAGCCCGAAGCGGGCCAGGCGCTGCTGCTGGAGGCCCAGCGCGAAGCGGCCGTGGCCCGCCCGGCCGCGGCCACCACCGCTGGCATCGCCGCACAGCCGGGGGATGTGCGCGTGCCGTACATTTCCCAGACCGTGCGCGATGAAATCCGCGACGAACTCAAGACCAGCATGATGGCCCAGGCCAAGGCCGAAGGCTGGGCCGCCCCGGACCAGGTGCCCGACTGGACCCAGCGCCTGCGCGTGCAGGGCGACGTGCGCGTGCGCAACGAAAGCCGGCTGTACTCCGACCGCAACAGCGACATCGAAGTGGACTGGGCGCGCATCAACGCCGGCAACGGCTACGACGTCAACGGCAATACCAACCTGGGCCTGCCGCCGCTGCGCAACACCCGCGAAGACCGCAACAACTCCTGGCGCATCCGCGCGCGCCTGGGCGTGGTGGCCGAACTGGGCGAACACACCCGCGCCGGCGTACGCCTGGCCACCGGCAACGACAACGGCCCGGTGTCCTCCACCCAGACCCTGGGCGGCGGCCTGGCCAAGAAGGACGCGTGGCTGGACCAGGCGTGGCTGTCCTACACGCCCGTGCAGGGCCTGGACATCATCGGCGGCCGCTTCGGCAACCCGTACTGGTCCACCGACACGTTGTTCTCCAACGACCTCAACTTCGACGGCCTGGCGTTCAAGTACGCGCACGCGCTGGGCGGCGAAGGGCTGTCGCTGTTCGCCACGCTCGGCCTGACCCCGCTGGAGTATTCCTCCGACGGTTTCCCGAATACCAGCCAGACCAAGATGAAGAGCGAGAACAAATGGCTCAACGGCGTGCAGGTGGGCGCGGACTGGCAGTTCGGTGATGCGCAGAAGCTCCGCGCGGCAGTGGGCTACTTCGACTTCCGCAACATCGCCGGCGAATACTCCCAGCCGTGCGCGCTGTATGCCGGTGCCGACCACTGCAGCAGCGACTGGTCGCGCCCGGCCTTCATGCAGAAGGGCAACACGCTGATGCTGCTGCGGAACATCGCACTCGACCCGCTGGACCCGGCCAACACCCCGATGCCGCAGTACGTGGGCCTGGCCTCGGAATTTGAACTGCTTGATGTCAACCTGGCCTGGGAAACCCCCACCTTCGGTGGCTACGCATTGCGCCTGGAAGGCCACGGCATCAAGAACCTGGCCTACGACCGCAACCGCATGTGGCAACGCGCACAGGGCGGCATCGTCACCAACCTGGGGGCGGCCGCCAATGGCGTGGCCGGTCCGCAGGACATCCAGAGTGGCGACATGGCCTATATGGCGCAGGCCACCTTCGGCCATCTGGCGCTCAAGCAGGCCGGCGACTGGAACGTGTGGCTGGGCTACAAGCGCCTGGAAGCCGACGCGCTGCCCGACGCCTACAACGATTCCAACTTCCACCTGGGCGGCACCAATGCCAAGGGCTACTACCTGGGCAGCTCCTACATGTTCGACAAGAACGTATGGCTCACCGGGCGCTGGATGGCCGCCAAGGAAGTCACCGGCGCGCCGCAGTCCATCGACGTGTTCCAGCTGGAAGTGAGCGCCGGTTTCTAAACCGGCAAGCCGCAGCGCAACGCGTCACTGTTTCAACCGGGACACCGGACAGAACCACGACACGGACGTCGTGAACCGCGCATCGCACGGTTCGCCGCCACGCCAGGCAGGTGGGAAGACCTCGCCTTGGCCGCCCGGCAGTCTGTCCGGTACCCGACCGGACCCGCCCCGTGTAGCGCCACCCCACGGGGGGGGCGCGCAGCACCGGCCCTTACATGGCCCAGCGCGCGACGTGCGTCAACGATGTGGCCACCACCAGAACCACAACGCCTGCGCACCGTGGCCCACACTGTGGTCGCCACGCCCCGCGGCGATATCCAGCACGCCGTGTCGAAGATCCGCCATCGCTTCGGACCCCAGCCGCAGCGACACGCGTCTCTCCTCAACCTGCCACTGCCAGAACGGCACACCGTCGTCGAAGGTCAGCCGCCACGTCGTCGGCGCCTCCCACTGCGCATCCCGGTTGTTGGGTACCGCCAACTGCGCCGCACTGGGCGCTGTAATCTGCAGCGTGCGCGTCGCCCCCGCACCGTCTATGCCGAGCGCATCCAGCAACGCCAGCAACGACACGCCACCCGCTGCATCGGCACCCAGATGCCAGCCGGGGAAGTTGCGCAGGTTGTCCCGATAGGACCAGAGCGACATGGTGCCGTGCTGCTGCCATGCATGTGAGCGATTCATGGCCGCAGTGTCCCAGAAACCAGACCGACCATCCTGGGTTGCAGTGCTCAGGAGGCCGGCAACGCATTACCCGAACTCCAAAACACACGCACGGCTCACCCCCAAACGTGGTTTCCAGCTGCGCTACTTGGAACCCTGGGGTGCGGGCGGCGGCCGAGATGCGCGCGCGGCCGCGCAGTCCGATACCGCCGACGTCATCACATGCTTCCCGGCGACATCCACCACCTCGAAGCAGCTGCCAAACACGCGCTTCTGTGCCTCCCCCGGGTTGCCGGGCGTGCCTGGCGTATACCCCGACATGACCACCTCATAGCGCGTCCCCGCCCGTAACGCAGGGGCGGACGCGCCCCCGTGTCCATACACCAGGCACTGGCTGGGCGGCAGCGCAGGTTCGGCCGTTCCCGAACGCAGGAAGGTGTACTCCCACACCGGCACGCCTCCGGTACCACTCTCTTTGACCGACACTCTTGCGATGATCGGCGCGTGGGTGCGTGTTTCCCGTGTGTCGGGCACCCCAAAACAAGGTAAACCCGCGCGGTCCTGGATCGTCGCCGGCTGGTAGCGCCCCGGTGGCGATGCACAGCTGGCCATCATCGGCAGCAGAAGGCCCAGCAGGGCCACTGGCAGTTGCACTCGCATCATCGGGTCGTCCTCGGAAGGTTATCTTTGCTGCTGCGGTCGGCAAGGAACGCGGAGAGCGTACTTTGCAGCTGCGCAATGAGCCCGGCCGTGGTGCGATAACGGGCGTTGTTTACGATCAGTTGCGAGTCACGGAAGGCGACCAGGAAGTAGTCCGCCAGGATGTCACCCTGCGCCTCCATGTTGTAATCATGGAGCTGGCGCGTCTGGTCGAGCAGATAGTCGTAACTCATGTTGGGACGCGGCGCTCTTACCAGCTTGACGTTGTAGCCCAGTTGGTACTGCCAGACATGTGTCATCTCGTGGATGAAGAATTGCTGGTAGTCCACGTCACCTGCGGAATAGTCCTCCCGATAGATGCCCTTCGGGAAGTACATCTGCCCGTTGGGCGTAACGGCGGTGTCTTTGTCCTGGAAGCCCAGGAACATCCAGTACCCGTGGTTGTGAAGCTTCACCTTGCTGTAGTCGACCGCGTCGCCGAACACCAGTCGTGCCATCTCGATCTCGCCGGATGACAGGCTGCGCTCATGGCCGGGCGCACTCACCGGTACGACCGACGTGCCCATGCCCTCGGGGGTGGTAATCACGCCATCGAGATCGAACACTGCGGCTTCATCGGCGCTTTCTGGTGCAACGCGTGCGCAGCAGCCGACCGGTTGCGTGGGGGGGCGCAGCTCGGCGCGCACGATCGCTTGGCTCTGCTCGGTCGATACACGCGAGGTTTCACCGTCTGCATTGGTGGTGCCGCTGACGGATCGCCCATCGTCCAGATGCAGCGTGTACGGCACGTCGGCCAACGGTGTTCCTTGCGTACCGACGAATCGGAGCGCCTGATCGAAGGCGCTGGGAAGCTTGCTGGCGAGCAGCGCAGCTGCGCTCGCCACGGCTGCCGCCTTTGCCGCCTTTGCCGACTTTGCCGCCTTGCCGGCGCTACCTCCGCCTGCCTCATCGATGACATGCACATGGCTTTGCTTGGCGGACAATACCCGGCAGCCGCATGCCAGCGCGCTCCCATGCAGCGCAACGGGCTGGCCATCTACAATGATCGTGATATCACCTTCGACGATAGGAAACACGCCCTTGTGCAACGTGGGGCAGGTCGCCTTGTCACCGACACGCGCGACGCCAACGCCGTCGATGTCGGTTTCGTTCGACGCCGTGATCATCCGCCCACCGCTGGAGGTCGGGTCCCCCTTCACAATCCAGTTCCGTGCCATGTCTCGCTTCCGTTGCAGACCAGCAGCGATGATGCGACGGATTGCGTATGAGTAACTGAATACGCGAATGTGGGTCTGCGTGTTCGCCGTCTGGCGGCGGCAAGGAATTGGCAGCGCACACCTGTCACGTGCGTTCGGTCACCAGGCAGCTGCGCGCTGGCGCGACATAGGGCTCAACACGGCCAGCAGGCGCATAAAGGCGCCCACACCGTAATCCAGCAGGATGGTGGACCTGCTTGGCACTACATACGATGGGGAGATGGTGCGCCCGGAGGGATTCGAACCCCCGACCAATGGCTTCGGAAGCCACTACTCTATCCGGCTGAGCTACGAGCGCGTTGTGTCCTGCAGTCCCGGGCGCCGGTGTGGGCCGCCGTACGCCTTGGCGGCGCGGGAGGAGCATTCTAGCGGTAAACGCGGCGCAGGTCTGCCCCCCGCGCAATTGCCCCGTACGGCAACGCCGGCGGCGGGCCGGGGCGGTATCCTTTGCGCATGGCTTACGAACGTTTTGAAGTCCCCGCCGGCGGCGCACCGTCGCGCTGGGGCCAGTACTGGAAACTGATGCGCGCCGATCGCCCGATCGGCACCCTGCTGCTGCTGTGGCCCACCTGGTGGGCGCTGTGGCTGGCCACCGGTGGCCTGCCGCCGTTGTGGACCCTGTTCGTGTTCAGCGCCGGGGTGTGGCTGACACGGTCGGCCGGCTGCGTCATCAACGACTACGCCGACCGCTGGCTGGACCCGCACGTCAAGCGCACCCAGGACCGCCCGCTGGCCAGTGGCCGGGTAAAGGGGCGCGAGGCGCTGGTGCTGTTTGCGGTGCTGATGCTGGCCGCCTTCGCGCTGGTGCTCACCCTGAACCGGCTGACCATCGGCTTGAGCTTCATCGGCATCTTCCTGGCCGCCAGCTACCCCTACCTCAAGCGCTACACCCACCTGCCGCAGGTGTACCTGGGCATGGCCTTCGGCTGGGGCATCCCGATGGCCTTCGCGGCCGTGCAGGGCGAAGTGCCGGTGATCGGCTGGCTGCTGTATGGCGCCAACATCCTGTGGTCCACCGCCTATGACACCTGGTATGCCATGGTCGACCGCGACGACGACCTGAAGATGGGCTCCCATTCCACCGCCATCCTGTTCGGCGACCTGGACCTGGTCATCCAGGGCATCCTGTACGCGCTGTTCGTAGGCACCATGAGCCTGGTGGGCCTGCGTGCCGGGCTGGGTACGGCCTACTGGATATCGGTGGGCGTGGCCGCACTGCTCATCGCCTACGAGTTCATGCTGTGCCGCAAACGCGAACGCGAGGCCTGCTTCAAGGCCTTCCTGCACAACAACTGGGTGGGCGCCACCCTGTTCGCCGGTATCGCCGCCGCCCTGGCGTTCCATTGAAGAGCCACCGGCCGGGTAGTGCCGAGCCACGCTCGGCAGCCGGTAAACCAACGGCCCCACGCTGGTAGTCCCCTGGCCCTACGACCAATAGGCGACTGACAGCCCGCCCCCCAGCCCACACACTGCCCCCATTGAATTCCCCGGGAGGGTGGGCCGATGGCCACGTCGACAACGGTGCAGGACGGTTTCATGGCGCGCGCAGCCCTGCGCTCGGCCGCCTGGGCAGAAAAGTGGTTCCCCGACGCCTACGTGTTCGCCGTGCTCGGCGTGGTCATCGTGGCCGGCGCGGCCATCGGCTTCGGGGCCACCCCGCAGGCCACCGCCAGCGCCTTCGGCGAAGGCTTCTGGAGCCTCATCCCCTTCACCATGCAGATGGCCTTCGTGGTCATCGGCGGCTACGCGCTGGCCACCGCCCCCATCGTGGCGCGCTTCATCGACCAGCTCGCGCGGGTGCCGCGCACCGGTCGCGGCGCGGTGGTGTACGTGGGCCTGGTGAGCATGCTGGCCTCGCTGCTCAGCTGGGGCTTCTCGCTGGTGTTCGGCGGCCTGCTGGTGCGCGCGCTGGCCCGCCGCGAAGACCTGAACATGGATTACCGCGCCGCTGGCGCGTCGGCCTACCTGGGCCTTGGCGCGGTGTGGGCGATGGGCCTGAGCTCGTCGGCCGCGCAGCTGCAGGCCAACCCGGCCAGCATGCCGCCCGGGCTGGTGGAGATCACCGGCGTATTGCCCTTCACCGAAACCATCTTCCTGTGGCAGTCCATCGCGCTCACCACCGCGCTCATCCTGGTGTCGCTGCTGATCGCCTGGCTCACCGCCCCCGGCCCGGCCACCGCCCGCACCGCGCGCGATTTCGACGGCGCCGCCCAGGCCGAACCGCAGCCGCTGCAACCGCGCACCCGACCGGGAGAATGGTTGGAATACAGCCCGCTGCTGACCGTGCTGCTCTCGCTGCTGGCCTTTGGCTGGCTGTTCGGCGAATTTGCCAGCAAGCCGCTGGTAAGCGCCATTGCCAACCTCAACACCTACAACTTCCTGTTCATTTCGCTGGGCCTGCTGCTGCACTGGCGCCCGCGCAGCTTCCTCAACGCGGTGGCCAAGGCGGTGCCCAGTACCACCGGTGTACTGATCCAGTTCCCGCTGTACGGCGGCATCGCCATGATCCTCACCCACGCAGTGGGCAGCGGCGATGAAACCCTGGCGCACCGGCTGTCCAGCCTGTTCGTGCACATCGCCACCACCGACACCTTCGCCCTGGTCATGGGCGTGTACTCGGCCGTGCTGGGCTTCTTCGTGCCCTCCGGCGGTGGCAAGTGGATCATCGAAGCGCCGTATGTGATGCAGGCCGCCAACGAACTGAAGGCCCATCTGGGCTGGGCCGTGCAGGTGTACAACGCCGCCGAGGCGCTGCCCAACCTGATCAACCCGTTCTGGATGCTGCCGTTGCTGGGCGTGCTGGGGTTGAAGGCGCGCGACATCGTGGGGTTCACCTTCATCCAGCTGCTGGTGCACATTCCGCTGGTGCTGGGCCTGCTGTGGCTGCTGGGCATGACCCTGACCTACGTGCCGCCGGTCATGCCATAGCGGCCCAAGCGCCGTAGCGCCCGGCGCTGCCCGGCTGCATCGGATCTCCGGCAGCGGGGCAGGGCACCGCGTTACGGCAGGTGCCGCACCCCGGCAGGGCCCGCTCGCCGTTGGGTGCCGGGGTCAGATGGTGTTGCCGGCCAGCAGTGCGGGCAACTGCGCCAACAGTGCCTGGCAATGGGCAGGCGACAGCAGCGACGCCAGCGCCGGTGCCAACCGTCGTTGCAGGTCGGCCACCACCAGGTGCGTGGCGCACGGCTGTGCCGCATGCGCGCTGCCGATGGCGCTGGTCAACTGCTCGGCCAGCGCGTGATGCAACTGACGCTGCGCGGCATTCTTCGGTGTCCCCAGGGTATGCACCAGCGCGCTGCGGCAGGCCAGTTGCAGTGGCGATGCGCCGCCTGCGACAGGAAGCGCCAGTGCGCGCGCCCGCAGCAGCTGCACGGCCTGCAGCGCCTGCAACTGGCGCAGGCGATGGGCCGAACTGCCCGGTGTTACCAGGAACGCCTGCAACTGGCGTTGCAACTGCAGGTGGGCCGCACGCCAGGCCGTGCTGGTTTCCAGCTGGTGGCGCAGCTGGCTGTGCAGTACATCGGCCTCGCGGCGCGGGTTGGCAGGCTGCGTTGCGCCCGGACCCACGTACTCCACCTCCCCATCGCGCACCTCCGGGGCCCGTTCGCGCGCCCAATGCCGGATGCGCACATCTTCGCTCCCGCTCAGGTGCTCCTCGCAGGCTTCCTTGCCCGCCGCATCGCGCAACAGCGAGCAGAAATGCAGGTCGTACCGGTAGCGCCACTGCGGGGTGTCTGCTTCGGCCATGCCGCCATCGCCGGGCAAGGCCAGCATGGCCGCCTGCAGCTGCTGGCCGAAGCCGGTCACGCGCTGGTGCAGGCAGCGCCGGCGCAGGCGGTGCAGATCACGTTGCTGGCCGCGTGCGTCCACGTGCCAACAAGGCCCCAGGTGGTCGCCGCAGGCGTGGAAATCCGCGCAGCCGGTGGGCGGCAGCAGTGCACGCAGGCGTCGGTGCAGGCGTGGCAGCCCGGCCTGCAGCTGCTGCAGTGAAAGTGGCGCCCACCCATCGGCGGTGCCGTCCACCCCCACGCCCGCTACGCCGGGCAGGTTCACAAACCAGGCACAGTGCTTGTGCGGGTGCGGCCGGTTGACCAGCGCCACTGCCCGCGCCCGCGCCGGGCCGTCCAAGGCGGCGCCCAGGTACACCAACGCCAGCCGTGCATCCAGGTAGGGCAGGGCATGCGGATCGGTGGCGATCAACAGCTGGGCCTGCTGCTGCGCCGCACTTGCACGCCCGGCCCCTGGCCCCA
This sequence comes from Bacillus subtilis subsp. subtilis, assembly GCA_021733645.1. Lineage (GTDB taxonomy): Bacteria > Pseudomonadota > Gammaproteobacteria > Xanthomonadales > Xanthomonadaceae > Stenotrophomonas. The sequence continues at coordinate 91,017 of JAHREJ010000011.1, forward strand.
CCATCGCGCTGTGTACCGTTCCGTCTTTGGCGAACGCCCGCTGGTACTGGCGCATCGCCTCGGCATTGGCCACCAGCAGCAGCGCACGCAGGTGGCGGTCGGTGTACTGCAGGGTGTCGCGCAGGTGCTGGGCGATGGCCGCCGCCCAGCAGCCGCTGCGTGGCGCGCTTGCCCCGATGACGGCCTTGGCCCCGGGTTTGGCCAGCGTGCGGCGCAGCCGCGTGGACCCCAGCCCGTGCGGGTACACCGGCACCACCAGGCCATCGGCGATGGCATCGGCGTTGGTGCAGGCAAACAGCAGCGGATCACCCTGCGCCAGCGGGGCCGCCGTGGGTAGCGGGCCGCTACCCAGCCACAACCAGCCAGCACGCGGCAACCGCTGGCGCGCGCGCTGCAGCCACGCCGGCGGGTTGGCCTGCAGGTGCGCGTCCAGCAGCACGATCAGGTCGTCGGCCGCGTACCCGGCATCGCGGCGGCGCAGCCACGCCTGCAACGTACCCGGCGTGGTGTGCAGGGTAGTGCCGCGCCCGTCGGCCATGAACGCCGCCAGCTGTCGCCCGGGCGACAGCCCCGTGCCGCCGCGGGCCTCGCATGGTGCGTGGCCGGCAGTGCGCTGTTGCACCCGCAACACCCGGCAACGGCGCAGCCACGGATCACCCCGCAGGTGCTGCAGCAGCCAATGCCGGGCCAGCGTCATGCCGGTACCGGCCGCCAGCTGCAGTTGCCCGCCGCCACGGCGGCCCTGCGCATCGATGTATCGCAGCCGCTCCAATCCGGCCTGCACGGCAAAGAACTGTGCAGCCCGCGCAATGCGTTGGCGGCCATCGGCGCCGCTGTGCACAAAACCATGCAGCAGCGCCAGCAGCCGCGCTGGCGCAGCCACCCCGGCCAGCAAGGGCGCGTGCACGGCCTGCAAACAGCGGCCGCCGGCGTCGCGCGCGCCGGTCTTCGGCGTGGGTTCGGTGCGGCGCAGTTGCTGGGTGGTATCGGTGGTCCAACCGTGTTCGCGCCAGCGCATCCAGCCACTGGCCGGGGCGCCGCTAGCGGCATAGCGCCCACCGCGCCGGTCCAGCGCCAGCAGCATCGGTGCGCAGCACGCATTGCCGCTGGCGCGCGGCTGCCCGTGGTGCAGGGCAATGGCGGTGTCGTCACGGCCCCAGCGCCCCTGGCCATCGCGCTCCACGCAAAGCAGATGCAGTAGCGGCACGCCATTGACGTAGCCCACCAGGGCGTCAACGCGTGGCACGGCGTCCAATGCCGGCTGGCCCTCGTCACGCGCGCCGGCCATGTCCCACAGGTTGTTCAACGGCTGGTGCCAGTCGATCAGCGGCACCGTGGCCTGCACGGTGCGGCCATCGGGCAGCAGCAGCTCCACGCAGACCCCATCGCGCAGCACCGCCAGAAGCGCATCGTTGCCCGCCTGCGCGCCGCGCCGCTGCACGCCCTGCAGAACGGCGGCCAGCACCCGTGCAATGCCACCCGCATCCAGCGGCCAGTACTGGCCATCTACCTCGACGCGCACCTGCTGCAGGTGTTGACGCAAACGGCCCTCCAGCACCGGGCTGCCGCGGGTGCCATGCAGTGCGCAGCGCCGGTTCGGGGCCAGGTACTGCCAGCCCAACCGCTGCAACCAGCCCAACGCAGAGCGGGTTACCGGGCCACGCGACGGCGTGCGGGTCATGACAGCGCGCCGTGCAGCGCGCAACGGCACGCGGGCAGCGGAAACATGGGGACATGAAGAATGGCATCAGGCATGGCTGGAGTCTGGCGCAGCCGCTACGGGGCCCGCCGTGTGCACCATTCCGTTTCCTGCACATCACCCGTACCGTACGGTGAACCGATTTCAATGCACCGCTGCAAACGCATAGCGTGCACCGATCACTACCTTGCATGCCGTCCCGTTGCAGTGCTCAACTGGCCTTGGCGGGCCGCGCCTCCAACTGGGCCAGATCGCCGTCCAACGCCTGTTCCAGTGCGCCCAACCGCGAGCGAAGCTGGGCGCGCTGCTCGCGCAATGCTTCCAGCGTAGATACCGGCGCGGGGGCGTCCGGCTGCACATAGCGGGCAATACTGAGGCTGCTGCCATGCAGGGCCAGCATCTGCGGCGTGGCCAGGCAGGCCACACCCGCAACGCCGTGGCGACGCCGGCACAGCGCCAATACCTGCTCGGCGGCCACCTGGTCCAGCTTGGGGCCACGCCGGGCGGCCGGCTGCAACCGGCGGGCATCCACAAACAACACCGCGTCATCATTGCGCACTGCACGCAGCACCAACAGCGCGGTAGAAACCGGGCTGCCGGCGAACAGCCGCTCTGGTAGGCCAATCACCGCCTCGATCAGGTTGGCATCCAGCAGGCTGCGCCGGATCTGCGCCTCTTCGCCATCGCGGAACAGCACCCCGTGCGGTACCACCAAGGCCACACGCCCCGTGTGTGGGTGCATCGCCTTGAGCATGTGCTGCAGCAGCGCAAGGTGGCCCCACTGGCGGGGTGGCAAGCCGTGCACGTAGCGGCGGTGCGGGTCGCGCATGCCGCGCTCGGGCAACCAGCCCAGTGCAAACGCCGGGCGTGCCAGTTGCACGTGAAAGCAGCGCAGCTGCCCGTTGGCGTCCACCAGCGTGTCGTGCAGCAGTGGCGTTCCTGCGTGCACGGCGTGATTGTCTTCGCCGTGCAGCAGCAGGCGCAGGCGTGCGCAGGCCCAGGCCATGTCGTCTTCTTCCTGGCCCAGCAACTGGTGCCGGCGCGCGCCGTGGGTGGCGCGCGCCCAGCGGCTGGCGGCCAGCAGCAGGCTGCCGTTGTGACAGGCCACATCGCAGATGGTTTCGTCTTCGTGCGGATCCATCAGCCCGGCCATCAGCCAGCCCAACGCGTCGGGCACGTGGGCCAGGGGCAGCGCACTGCGGCGGGGGTGGCTGCGCTCCAGCAGGTGGTCCACCGCCTGCCCGATATCGGCCCGGTAGGTGCCACGCAGGCTGCGGAAATCCAGCGCTGGCACCGTCAACCGGCCCAGCAGGCGCGACAGTGCTACATCGCGGCGATCCGCGTCACGCGGCCAGCCATCGTGCAGGCGCAATACATCGAACACCTCCGCCAGGGTGGCGCGGTTGGCCTGGGTGAGGCGTTGCAAAGCAGCGGTGATGCGGCGCTCGTTACCCGGTGCAAAGCGCTGCTGGAACAGCAGCTCGAAGCGCGCCTCGGCCGGCACCACCAGCAGCTGCGCACCCGGTGCGGTGGGTGGCCACTCGAGCGGCACACCGTAGGCGCCATCGGGGTCCTGCGCGGCTGCGTCGGTGTCGCTGGCAATCTTCAGGAGCAGCAGGGCCAGCAGCAGGTAGGTGGCGGCCACCGCATCGGCGGCCTCGTTGAGGGTTTCGCGCGCGGCGTTCAGCGCGGCCTGGGTGGCGTGCGCGCCCGGCAAGGCCGCCATCAGGTTCATGCCCCGCACCCCTGCAACACCTGCTCGGCTACCACGGCGATCTCCTGTTGGCGAAGGTGGATCAGTTCTTCCAGGCAGCGCTGCTCGGCCTGGGCCGCACTGGCAATGCCCACAATGCGCCGCTGCTGCACCAGCGGCGGCAGATGCACCGGCAGCTGCGCCACCGCGGTCTTGCGCAGGCTTTGCTGGCGCGAGCCGGCGGCCTGCTGGCGCAGGTAGGCCTGGGCGGTGCGTTGGTTCAACTGCCAGGCCAAAAACGCCGGCAGCAGGTCAGGCGTGCACACGCGCAGCACGTAGATATGCGGACTGCACACCGTGGATTCTGGCGGGTTGTGCAGCAGCATCGCCAGCGGGTGGTTGCCGCGCGCTGCGATAAGAACATCCTGATCCTGCACCCAGTCTGGCGGCTTGCGCGTGCGCAGCGCGGTGCGTAGCAGGTGGTCGCGCTCGTGCAGGCCATCGGCGGTAATGTTCTTCAGTTGGATGACCTGCACCGGGCCTTCCGGTACGGCGCCGATGGCACCGCGAAAGGGGTGGCCCTGGCGGATGCTGGCCACGTCGCCAAGCAGGGCGATGCGCGTGAGTGTGTTCATGCGTGCACCATGCGTGCGGGTATGCAGAGGGTCAACCGAGCAGAGGCGCAGCATTCGCGATGATGCGAAATGGAGTGCGGTGGATGTGCGGAAGTGGGATGAAGCTCGCAGGGGGTCGCAGCTGGTGCGAACGATAGGGTGAACCGGAGTTGGGGGTTTGGAGAGGTGGGGGTGATGGTGGGGTGGTGGGCGCGCGGATTTCCGTTAGCTTTGTCGGCAACGCGCACCGGCGCTGCCTTGATGCGCACTGGCAAATGACCGATGGCCATCCACAGGATGGTACGGATCTCGGAGTTGTCGCAGCTGCAGACACATACCGATTGGGTAGCTGAATGGACAGCTAAGCCGAAGCTCTTGATGGGCATGAGGGTTCTCCTTTGCGGAGCAACCGTACTGCGCAGGTTCGGTTACTCAAAATCCCGAGATTTCACGCTGCTGACAGGGAGAATCAACGCTCTCCGCCGGAGATTGATGGATCTGCAATTCGTTCTAGGCACGCGAGTCGCTGAGTACTATTCGAACCGCTGCTCCTTCGCGTGATGCTCAGACTCCTCTTGCCTGCGCTCCCGCTCGATTAGTAGGTCGATGTCCGCGACCTTCTTCGCTACCAGCGCCCGGACCTCAGGCAGTTCATGCGAAATCAGCTCGCGAAGCGCCTGCTGTCGGGCTTCGATGATCGGAACGCGTGAATTCATCCAACTGTTCGGCACGGCTTGGCCGAAAGCGAACTGGAGCAGGCTCCACTTGTCG
>JAHREJ010000012.1 GCA_021733645.1 Bacillus subtilis subsp. subtilis
CGTAGGGCTCGTAGTCATAGCGTTTGGTCAGGTTGCCATTGGCATCAGATTCGGCCACGACCGAACCGAGTGCATCGGTATGGATGTAGGTGACGGTCTGAGCGTGTGCCGATGGCGCAAGGGCCATGCCGACCAGCAGCACACAGTAGAGCCATGCGCCTGCGGCACTCGGCTTCCGAAAGAACCTGTCCAATCCCCTGCGGCGAGTAGACCTGCTGCCAGCACCTTCCCTGAATCTGGGCATCCTTCCAATCCCTGAAAGAGCCTTGGAGCAAGGCTTGGCATTGATAGCACAGGAATGGGGGGGGGCAGGGTTTGAACGGCAGTATTGAGGTCGACGGCGTCATTCCGGGGCGGGTCGAGCGAGACGCGCTCAGCGCCGGGAAAGCTGGACCTGCAGGAAGCGATTTCAGTCGGGGCGCGTCAAGCGAACCTAGGGTTACTGGCGGGCAGCCGGCATTACGTGCGGGAACAGGCCCCTTGTTCCTGGATCACCGCCCTCGGCAAATTACGCCGAGGGCGGTGAAGATTCTCAAGTCCAGCTACACGGTGGATTGCAAGGCTGCTCCGCTTAAGTGAACAGCGCTACGCCGCCGCCGGGGTTTTTCATTGGAACCTGCGCTGGGATCAGGCCGCCGTTTCCAGGGTGCTCATGTCGATCACGAAGCGGTAGCGCACGTCGTTCTTCGCCATGCGTTCCCAGGCTTCGTTGACGGTCTTGATGTCGATCACTTCCACGTCGCTGACGATGTTGTGCTCAGCACAGAAGTCCATCATTTCCTGCGTTTCAGCCATGCCGCCGATCGCCGAACCGGTGATGTGCTTGCGCCCGAACATCATCGAAGCCCCCATCAGCGGCGGGTCCAGCTCGGTCAGCACGCCCACCAGACACATCGTCGCATCGCGCTTGAGCAGGCCCATGTACGGGTTGGTGTCGTGGCTGACCGGGATGGTGTTGAGCAGGAAATCGAAACTGCCCGCATGGGCCTGCATCTGCGCCGGATCGCGTGAGACCAGCACTTCATCGGCGCCCAGGCGCTTGGCATCGGCACCCTTTTCCGGGGTGGTGGTGATCATCACCACGTGTGCGCCCAGCGCCTTGGCGAACTTCACGCCCATGTGGCCCAGGCCACCCAGGCCGATCACGCCCACCTTCTGGCCGGGGCCGACCTTCCAGTGGCGCAGTGGCGAGTAGGTGGTGATGCCGGCACACAGCAACGGCGCGGCGGCCTTCAGGTCCAGCTTTTCAGACACCTTCACCACGAAGCGCTGCTCGACCACGATGTGGTCCGAGTAGCCGCCGAAGGTGGCCTGGCCGCTGTCGCGCTCGGTGCTGTTGTAGGTGAAGGTCGCCCCCTTTTCGCAGTACTGCTCCAGCGACTCGTCGCAGGCCGCGCAATGACGGCACGAGTCGACCATGCAGCCCACGCCGGCGAAGTCGCCGACCTTGAAGGCGGTGACGTTGGCGCCGACCTCGGTCACCCGGCCGATGATCTCGTGACCGGGCACCATCGGGAACTTGGCATTGCCCCAGTCGTCGCGGGCCTGGTGCAGGTCCGAATGGCAGATGCCGCTGTACAGGATCTGGATGCGGACGTCGCCGGCGGCAACCGGGCGGCGTTCGAAGGAGAACGGGACCAGGGGGGCGGTCTGGTCGTGGACGGCGTAACCGTGGGCGAGGGACATGGGAGATCCTTGGCAGGTTTGTAGAAAGGCGCTTTACAATACGCCCGCACCCTGTGCGCATACAGTCAATATATCGGCATGGGTCATCAAGGCAGACTGCATAATCGTGGCCACTGACAATCTCACCCACCTGGCCGCCTTCGCCGCCGTCGCGCGGCACCGCAGCTTCCGTCGCGCCGGCGCCGAACTGGCGCTGTCCACCTCGGCGGTGAGCTATGCCATCCGCGCGCTGGAAGAACGGCTGGGGGTGGGGCTGTTCCATCGCACTACCCGCAGCGTGGCCCTTACCGAAGCCGGCCAGCGCCTGCTCGAGCGGCTGCAGCCGGCTTTGGACCAAGTGCACGACGCGCTGGAGGAAATGAACCACTTCCGTGCCGCACCGGCCGGGCTGCTGCGCATCAACGCCACCCGCGCCTCGGTGCAGACCCAGTTGGGCCCGCGGCTGGCACGTTTCCTGCGCGATCACCCTGATGTGCGGATCGAGCTGGCCCAGGACGATGGGCTAGTGGACATCGTCGCCAGCGGGTTCGACGCCGGTGTGCGCCTGCACGAGTCGGTGCCCGAAGACATGGTGGCGGTGCCGCTGGGGCCGCCCCTGCGCGGCCTGATTGTTGCCGCGCCTGCCTACCTGCGTGATCGAACGGTGCCGCAGCATCCGCATGACCTGGCCCGGCACGAGTGTGTGCGTTTCCGCTTCGCCAGTGGGCACCTCTACAAGTGGCAGTTCGAACGCGACGGCCAGGCGCTGGACGTGGATGTGCCCGGCCGGCTCACCCTGGGTGACCAGCACACCATCCTGCAGGCGGTGATCGACGGCCTGGGCCTGGCCTATGTACTGGAAGACTCCGCGCGCCCGTTCCTGGACGATGGCCGTCTGGTGGCGGTGCTGGAAGACTGGAGTCCGCCGTTCCCCGGCTTCGTGCTGTATTACCCGCGCCAGCGGCAGATGTCCTCGGCGCTACGGGCCTTCGTGGATACCCTGCGCGACACCCCCTGAGCGCCCGGGCGCGGGCAGGCCCGTCTTTCATCCCGCGTGATTTATCGTTACAAGGCGCTGAGCGCAACGCCCTCTTGCAACATGGACCCTGCATGCACACGCTTTCCGAGATCGAACAGGCCACCGGCCAGTGTTTTCCACCGCTGTACCGGCAACTGGACGCCGATGGCCGGCTCAGCTTCGGCGGCCCGCATCCGGCCTGGTCGGAGGTGATCTTTCCGACACTCCAGGCCGAGCCACCGGTGCTTCTGTACGCTGACCAATACGAGCCGATCGAACGCGAGCGGCTGCTGCAGGCCTGGATCGAGCTGACCGCTGCTGACCACTACAACCCCCTGCGCGCCGACCTGCAGCTGCTGCCGTTTGCTGAAACCGGCGGCGGGGATACCTATTGCTTCTGGACCAACGCGCCGGGCTTTGCCGAACCGCCGGTGCTGCTGGTCTGGCACGACGACGACCGCGCCGACCTGCTGGCCGCCAACTACCAGGATTTTCTGTTCCGCAAGATGGTCGAGTCGGTGCTGGAGTTGGAGTACGCGCTGCTTGGCGAAGTCGACCTGGCCGACGATCTGCAGCGCTGGCTGGGTACGCACCGTGCGTGGTTGCGTGCCGACCAGGTGCAGGCGCTGGACAGCTGGTTTGCGCGCACCGAAGACATGCAGGCCGGGCGCGTTACCCCGGCGCAGGCAGAGGCGTTGATCGCCCAGGTGATCGGCTTTGCGCGGCTGGACGAGCGTATCGCCTACGTGCAGGCATGACCGGTGCCATGCCAGATCCGTGCGATGCGGCCGCCACGTTGAGCGATACCGACTTCCAGCACCTGGCCAACTACCTGCTGGCGTTGGAGGCCGGCCGGCTGCCGCCGCCGGTGCCGGCGCATCTGCAGGGGCACCCGGTGGTGCAGTTGGCGGCGGCCGGGCAACTGGACCCGGCCGTGGTCGCCCTGATGGGCGACGTGCACAACCCGTGGTTGGGGTTGATGCGGCGTTGATGCGGTTGCCGCGCGGCCTGCTTCAGTGGGGCGCGGCAGGGCCGGGGAAGTGCAGCGTGAACACGGTTGCGACGGCATCGGAATCCACCCGTATGCCGCCGTGGTGGGCCCGCATGATCGCGCGGGTAATGGCCAGTCGCAGTCCGGCACCATCGGCATCTCCACGGTTGCGCGAGCGCTCGGCGCGGAACAAGCGTTCAAACAGAGGCGCCAGCGCATCGGCCGGAATCATCGGCCCGGGGTTGCTGATGGCGGTGCGGTGATCGAGGCGGCCCTTGCCGGCGTGGGCATCTGCCAGATGCCGCCCTTCCTGGTCAAAGCGCACCTGCAGTCCGGCGCGCTGCAGCAGGTCCTGGGCCACTGCCTGCAGCACCACTTGGGGATCCACGCGCGGTGGCCCCCCACCCGACAGCTGCGGCCGAAGGTGAGGCACGTGGTGGATGAACCGGCCAAGCTGGCCGATGCGGGTGCGTTCGATTGGGCCGGCCTGGCTGACAGCCTTTGTCGTCAGCGCGTGGTTGCGGTCCCAAGGATCAAGCCGCCGCCGGGCGCGCTGGCAAGGCCGCCGGCGCGACACCCCGTCGTCATCAAGGCCGGGCCGAGCGGCGGCGCGGGGTGGCGTCGGATGCGCCCTGCTCAGCCCAGGCGCGCGGCCAACCGCGGCACCCGTGCTTCCACGTCATCGTCGTCCCACGGGGCATCGATGTCGTCGGCGTAGTGGAGGGTTGCCATGAGCGCGGCGTGGTCGGCCGCGCCCGGTGCACGCGCCTTCATGGCCTCGTGCAGGGCAGGGTAGTCCTGCTCGATGCCCAGCCGCGCAAACCATGCGTTCGGTCCCGCCGCCAGCATCTGTTCCCCTTCTGCCAGGGGGGCACCCAATCCGTGGGTGGCCAGCGAATCGGGATCGCGCAGTGCGGCCAGGAAGCACGTTTGCCCTTGCCCGATCAGCCAGCCGCGGAAGTAATCAAACCCATCGTCGCTGCAGCCGTTGTGGATGATATAGGCGGCCGCCCACACCCCGCTCTTGTACGACAGCGCATGGTAAATGCTGAAATACCCGCACCAGCGCAGGATGGTGTCGGCGTCCTGTGCTGCCAGGCGGTTGGCCAGCAGGGCAGGCATGGCGGCGGGCGTGGGGGCGTCCTGCCGGGCCTGCTCGATGAGGGTCCAGAATGCGTGGCGGTCCATGCGGGCGGTTCACGGGAGGGAGCACCGTTCTAGCCGATAGCCTGCGCCGAGGCAACTGCGCAGTGACGTCTGCAACCGGTTATGTATACTATCCCCCAGTATAGTTCTCTGGCCGTGTCCGTCATGCCCCATTCCCCCGAAGAAAAGAAGAAGGTCCTGGCCCGCGTGCGCCGCATCCGCGGCCAGTGCGATGCGCTGGACCGGGCGCTGGACGGCGGGGCCGAGTGTGGCCCGGTGCTGCAGCAGATCGCGGCCATCCGCGGCGCCGTCAACGGGCTGATGTCCGAAGTGATGGAAGCGCATCTGCGTGAAGAATTCGGCCAGCCGGCGCAGTCTGATGCACAGCGCGCCGAGCGCGTGCGCGACATGAGCGCACTGATCCGTTCCTACCTGAAATAAGCGTGCGGGCCACCGCGCGCGATCCTGTCTTGTTCCTTGCCTTGGAGTAGTCCCCGATGAAATCCCGTGCTGCTGTTGCGTTTGGTCCCGGCCAGCCGTTGAAGATCGTTGAGATCGACGTGGCGCCACCGAAGAAAGGCGAAGTGCTGGTGCGCATCACCCATACCGGTATCTGCCATACCGACGCGTTCACCTTGTCCGGTGACGACCCCGAAGGCCTGTTCCCGGCGGTGCTGGGCCACGAAGGCGCCGGCATCGTGGTGGAAGTGGGCGAGGGCGTCACCAGCGTCGCCCCGGGCGACCATGTGATCCCGCTGTACACCGCCGAGTGCGGTGAATGCCTGTTCTGCACCTCGGGCAAGACCAACCTGTGCGTGGCCGTGCGCGCCACCCAGGGCAAGGGCGTGATGCCCGATGGCACCACCCGCTTCAGCTACAACGGCGAGCCGATCTACCACTACATGGGCTGCTCGACCTTCAGCGAGTACACCGTGGTGGCGGAAGTCTCGCTGGCCAAGATCAACCCGGACGCGAACCCGGAGCAGGTGTGCCTGCTCGGCTGCGGTGTCACCACCGGCATCGGCGCGGTGCACAACACCGCCAAGGTGCAGGAAGGCGACAGCGTGGCCGTGTTCGGGCTGGGCGGCATCGGCCTGGCGGTAATCCAGGGCGCGCGCCAGGCCAAGGCCGGTCGCATCTTCGCCATCGACACCAACCCGTCCAAATTCGAGCTGGCCAGGCAGTTCGGCGCCACCGACTGCGTCAACCCGAAGGATCATGACAAGCCGATCCAGCAGGTGATCGTGGAAATGACCACCTGGGGCGTGGACCACACCTTCGAGTGCATCGGCAACGTCAACGTGATGCGGGCGGCGCTGGAATGCGCACACCGGGGCTGGGGCCAGTCGGTGATCATCGGCGTGGCCGGTTCGGGCCAGGAGATCTCCACCCGTCCGTTCCAGCTGGTCACCGGCCGCTCGTGGAAGGGCACCGCCTTTGGCGGGGTGAAGGGCCGCAGCCAGCTGCCGGGCATGGTCGAAGATGCCATGAAGGGCGATATCGAGCTGGCCCCGTTCGTTACCCACACGATGGACCTGGAGCAGATCAACGACGCCTTCGCGCTGATGCACGAAGGCAAGTCGATCCGCTCGGTGGTGCACTACTGAGCCGCGCGCATGGGCCTGCCCGATTTCTGGAAACGCCCTGCGACACCCGCCGTGCCGCTGCGTGACACGCTGGTTGACCAGATCGAGCAGGCCCTGCGCGACCTGGGCTGGTTGCAGGGCGCGGTGGGCGCGCCACGCCACGTGGACTCGGCCTTCGGCATCGATGAAATGCCGTTCGAGCACTGGCTGGTGCAGGTGTTCCTGCCGCGTCTGCACGAGGCGCGCCGCGATCGCCAGTGGCCGTCAAGCAGCCAGGTGGCCGTGGCCGCGCGGCGCAACCTGGATGGCCAGCAAGACGGCGAGCCGCTGCTGCACCTGCTGGCGCAGCTGGACCACGACATCAACACCGGCGGTACGCCAGCGCGCGGCCGCCCCTGAGGAAACTTACATGGAACGCATCGAACATCGCGCCGCCTTCGGCGGTTGGCAGGACGTTTACCAGCATCGCTCGCAGGTGCTGGGCTGCGACATGAAGGTGGCGGTGTACCTGCCGCCGCAGGCCGCCACGCAGAAACTGCCGGTGCTGTACTGGCTGAGCGGGCTGACCTGCACCGAGCAGAACTTCATCACCAAGGCCGGCGCGCAGCGTTACGCGGCCGAGCACGGGGTGATCCTGGTGGTGCCGGACACCAGCCCGCGTGGTGACGACGTGGCCGACGCCGATGGCTACGACCTGGGCAAGGGCGCGGGGTTCTACCTCAACGCCACCGAGCTGCCGTGGGCGGCGCACTACCGCATGTACGACTACATCGTGGACGAGCTGCCGGCGCTGGTGGAAGCGCACCTGCCGGCCAGCGGCGCGCGCAGCATCAGTGGGCATTCGATGGGCGGCCACGGCGCGCTGGTGATCGCACTGAAGAACCCGGGCCGTTACCGCAGCGTGTCGGCGTTCTCGCCGATCGTCGCGCCCACGCGCGTGCCGTGGGGGCAGAAGGCCCTCACCGCTTACCTGGGCGAGGACCGCAGCACCTGGGCGGCGTGGGACGCCAGCGAACTGGTGGCCACTGCCGAGGAGAAGCTACCGTTGCTGGTCGATCAGGGCGGTGGCGATGAATTCCTGGACACCCAGCTGCAACCGCAATGGCTGCAGGCCGCCTGCACCGCCGCCGGCCACCCGCTGCAGCTGCGCCTGCAGCCGGGGTACGACCACAGCTACTACTTCATCAGCAGCTTCATCGGCGACCACATCGCCCACCACGCCAAGGCGCTGTACGCCTGATCGGGGGGAGAGCCGACCGTGGGTCGGCTGCACGCTGAAGGATGCGACCGTAGAGCCGACCGTTGGTCGGCTGCACGCTGAAGGATGCGACGGTAGAGCCGACCGTTGGTCGGCTGCACGCTGAAAGGATGCGACGGTAGAGCCGACCGTTGGTCGGCTGCACGCTGAAAGGATGCGACCGTAGAGCCGACCGTTGGTCGGCTGCACACGGTGCCGGAACAACCAGCAGCCCCCCAACGGCTGCCGCTACCGCCGCCTCAATCCTCGTCTTCTTCCGCGGCCTCGCGGCCCTGCTGGCGGATCAACGCTTCTTCGCGCGCATCGTTGATCGCGTGGCGCACGCTGTCCAGGTCGATGGTGGTTTCATCGTGCACGAAGGTGCCGGTGAGCGGGCTGTCGGGCAGCAGGTCTCCCGCCTCGAACAACGCCCACATCTCTTCGCCATACCAGCTGTCCAGCAGCTCCGGCGCGAAGCGGCCCAGATAGGCGGTGAGGTTGTTGACGTCGCGCAGCAGCATGCTGCGTGCGGCATTGTTGCCGCCGGCACTGACCACCTGCGGGAAGTCGATCACCACCGGGCCATCGGGCCCGACCAGTACGTTGTACGGCGACAGGTCGCCGTGGATCAGGCCACAGCACAGCATGCGCACCACCTGGCGGACCAGGGTCTGGTGGAAGTGCCGGGCCTGGTCGGCCTCCAGCTCCACTTCGCCCAGGCGGGCAGCGGAGAAGCCGTCGGCATCGGTCACCAGTTCCATCACCAGCACGCCGTGGTAGTAACCGTGCGGCTCAGGCACGCGCACGCCGGCGTCGCGCAGTTGGTACAGCGCATCCACTTCGGTGTTCTTCCAGGCCGTTTCCTGCTGCTTGCGCCCGTACTTGCTGGCTTTGCCAACGGCACGCGCTTCGCGGCTGCCGCGCACCTTGCGGCCTTCCTGGTACTGCACGCGCTGCTGGAAACTGCGCTGGGCCATGTCTTTGTAGACCTTGGCGCAGCGCACATCGTCGCCACTGCGGACCACGTACACAGCCGCTTCCTTGCCGCTCTTGAGCGGGCGCAACACTTCATCGATCACGCCGTCGTCGATCAGCGCCTGCAAGCCTTGGGGGGTCTTCACGGAATCTCGGGGATGCGGCCGTCGCCAACGCGTCAGCCTGAAAGGGGGAGGGATTTTCGCATCTTCGGGGCGGCCCGGCCATCGGCGCCCCGTTCCAGCGGTTCAGCCGGCCCTCCCGGGCGGGCTCAGGGCAGCCCCTGGTCCCCGCGCAGCACCGGGTAAGGGTTGACCGATTTCCCCTTCCACCAGTGTTTTTCCGGGCCCAGTACGTGGATTTCGAAGTGCAGGTGCGGCGCCTCCGGGCTGGCATTGCCGGTACTGCCCACATAGCCGATCACCTGGCCACGCTTGACGGCCTGCTTCTCGGCCAGGCCCTCGGCATAGCGCTGCAGGTGCGCGTAGTAGTAGCAATAGCGGCCACCGGGCTCGAACTGGTACACGGTCAGCCCGCCGCGGTCGCTGTCGAACAGCTTCTCGATGGTGCCATCGGCAACGGCCAGCACCGGGGTTCCGGCCGGGGCCAGGATATCGATGGCGTCGTGCACGCGGCCTTCGCTGCGTGCGTCGGTGAAGGTGTCCTGCAGGTGCGCCGCCGTGATCCCCTGCACCGGCAGCAACAGGGCGTTGCCGTCCGCCGGGCTGGCCGGGGGGGAGGGGGCGGCCGGCGCCACCGGCGTTGCGGCCGTGGCCACCGTGGCCGGTACGGCCCGGCCGGGCGCCACCCGCGCCGGGGCGGGTGGCGCGGTGGGGGACGGGGAGGGTGCCGGCGGCGCGTGGGTGCCGGGGCCCAGCCACCACCAGCCGATGACGCCGATCACCAGTCCCAGGGCGAGCAGCTTGGGCAGGTTCATCGGCTCACTCCTGCATCACCACAGGCACCGAGGCATCCACCGCGTCGGCCACCTGCAGCGCGTCCCAGTTGGTCATGCGCACGCAGCCGTGCGATTCGGTCTTGCCGACATGGCCCGGCTCGGGCGTGCCATGCAGGCCGTAATGCGGCTTGGACAGGTCGATCCAGACCCGCCCAACCGGATTGTTCGGCCCCGGGGGCAGCAATGCCTTGCTCTCCTTCCTGCTGGCATCCCAGAACAGCTTGGGGTTGTAGTGGAAGGTGGGGTCGCGCGCGACGCCGAGGATCTTCCACGTCCCGATCGGCAAGGGATCGTGCTGGCTGCCCGAGGACACCGGGAACTGCGCATACACCTTGCCTTGCGCGTCATACAGACGCAGCGTGGAATCGGATTTGTCGATCACCAGTTTGGCTGCCTTCGGCAGTGTGGCCGGGGCGAGGTTGGGCACCTGGATCTCGCTGCCGGCCTTGCCCAGGTCCACGCCGGGATTGAGCGTGCGCAGCAGTTCGGGGGAGGCGTGGAAGCGCTCGCCCAGCGCTTCGTCCACCGATGCGTAGCCAAGTGCCTTCAGTTTGGCCTGCTCGGCCGGTTTCTTCGGCATCGGCGCGAACGGGCCGGCCACGTCCTCGGCGGTCAGCGTGTAGCGCGCCAGCACCGGCGTTGCGTCCGGTTGCAGCGCCTGCCAGGTGGCGTCATCCAGCTCCCCGGTCACTTTGAGCCCGTGCGCGGCCTGGAAGCCGGCCACCGCGCGCGTCTGGTTGGAGCCGGGCAAGCCGTCGATCTGGCCGGGGGAGAAATGCGCACGGTCCAGCAGCACCTGGGCATGCAGGTCCGAACGCAGCGCGCTGGACGGTGCGGCGGTGTCGTCAATGGGCGCGGGCAGCGCGGCCGCGGCCTGCGCGAATGCCGGAGTAGCGCTGGCCAGGGCGAGCACAAGAAGCGAAATGGCGGGCGGGCGCAACGGCATTGATGGCTCCAGTACGGGTTCGCCTTCACCTTGCCGCAGCGGCGTGCACGTGCCTTGTGAAAACGCTGACGCGCAGCTGAGTGCGCCACGCCAGGTCGATGCCGTGTACAAGCTGTGATGCGCATCACGCGCCATACCGGCGGTGCACACCAAACGCGCTATGGTGGCCAAACACCGCATCCGGGCAAGGGGGGCGCATGGCGGCAAAGCTGGCGGCGCTGTATGTGGTGTGCCACGGCCTGGTCCTGGTGCTGCTGCCGGGCCATGCCGCGCTGTTGTCATTCTGCTTTCTCATCGGCGCGCCCCTGCTGGCCGCCCTGGCCTGCAGCGGGCGCATGCTGCGCAGCGGCGCGTGGGTAGGCTGGCTGGCCGTGGCGGTGGGCATGGTGCTGTGGGCGGCCGGCATGGCGCTGAACCTGTGCCAGGACATCGGCACGGGCAATGCCGATGCCACGCCCGGCGCAAGCATGCTGCTGTACGTGTTGTACGGGGTACCACTGACGTTTGCGATGGCGCACCCGCAGCGGGAGCCGTGGTATCTGCTGCTCATCGACGGTGCGCTGGCGGTGCTGCTGGGTTACCTGTTCTTCGTGCACACCTTCTCGTTCGCCACGCTGAGTGACGCACCGGCGCCGGGTATCAACAGCCTGCGGCTGATGTTCGATATCGAGAACCTGTTCATCGCGGTGTTCGCACTGGTGCGCTACCTGGCCAGCGAGAACGCCGCGCGCCGTGTGTTCTTCCGCGCGCTGAGCCTGTATGCGTGGGCCTACCTGGCCGTGGCCGCCTATATCAACCACGTTGCCACCGACGCCAGCTATGGCGGCATGGCCGACCTGCTCATCGACCTGCCGTTCCTGTTGCTGGCGGTGGCCGCGTGGCAGGGGGGTACCGAGCGGGTGGACCACGCGCCGCGCCGGCTGGCGCTGGTGGTGCGTGCGGGCAGCCCGCTGATCCTGCCGGCGGCGTTGCTGGTGGTATCGGCCCTGCTGGTGGGCGCGCACCCGCACCTGGCCGTGGTGGGCTTTGCGTTGGCCACGCTGGGGTCGGGCCTGCGCGGGGTGGTGATGCAGGTGCGCGCACTGGAAGGCCAGGACCAGCTGGACGTGCTGGCGCGGGTGGACGCACTGACCGGCGTCGCCAACCGGCGCCAGTTCGATCAGGTACTGAAAACCGAATGGGCCCGGGCCCGGCGCAGCGGCCACGGGATGGCGCTGCTGATGGTGGATATCGACCACTTCAAGCAGTTCAACGACCGCTTCGGTCACCTGCTCGGCGATGCCTGCCTGCGCGCGGTGGCCACCACCCTCACTGGCTGCGCCACGCGGGGCAGCGACGTGGTGGCGCGCTATGGCGGTGAAGAATTCGCGGTGGTGGTCGCAGACACGTCCCGCGACGGCGCCTTGGCCTTGGCCGACACCCTGCGCAACGCGGTGGCGCAGCTGCGCCTGGTCGCCACCGATCCGGCCACTCACGTTGGCGTGACCATCAGCATCGGCGTGGCGCATGTGGCCTGCGTGACTTCGCCCGACCCCGCCGCGCTGCTGGCCGCCAGCGATGCCGCGTTGTACGCGGCCAAGCGCGCCGGCCGCAACCGGGTAGTGGAAGGCACGCTGACCGAACCCGGCTAGGGCCGCCTCCCCATTGACGGCCGCGCTGCTACGGCAACCCGCGGCGGGTCATGTGCGCGTTGTGCAGCGTCTGGCCCCGGATCGGCACGGTCCGGCGGTGCACCGCGCAGAATCCGACCGCGGTGAAAGTGTGTCGGCCACGGACGGTCGTCCGCGCTCAGGTCTTGGACATGCCCGACGCATGGCCGGTTCGACGTCATGCGTTGCCATCGCGGACTTCCACCAGCACCGGGCAAGGCGCGTGGTCGATGGTCCACTGGCCAACGGAGCGCTCGAACAACCGTTCCATCCGGGAAAGATGCCGGTGGCCGATGACAATCAGGTCGCAGCCATGCTGTCGCGCGTAATCGCACAGCACCTGGGCCGGCTCACCGGCGGGATGGCTGGCCACGCCATCGACGCCGCGCTCGCGCAGCGCATCCAGCGCCTCGCCCAGCA
Organism: Bacillus subtilis subsp. subtilis; assembly: GCA_021733645.1. Taxonomy (GTDB): domain Bacteria; phylum Pseudomonadota; class Gammaproteobacteria; order Xanthomonadales; family Xanthomonadaceae; genus Stenotrophomonas. Next base: position 12,592 of record JAHREJ010000012.1, read on the forward strand.
GCTGTGCCGCCTGGTGGCGCTGCGCGTCGGCGGCGCGGTATTCGGTGCGATCGCTGCGCGGGGCGTCATCGTCCAGCGCATAGGACGGATCGAGCACGCACACCAGGTGCAGGCGGGTACGCGGGGTGGCCAGAGAGGCCGCCAGGGCCAGCACGCTGGCATGCTGGGGGCCGCCATCAATGGCGACCAGAATGGTGGTGAACATGGGGCATCTCGCTGGGGGAGCCGGGATGGTCGCGCAAAGCACGCTGGCCACCCATGCCGTGCGCCGCAGGAAAGGATTGCGTCTGGTGCACGCGTTGCGGATTTGGCATGCCGTAAAGTGACTGCCAACCCCTGACTGTGCCGTTGCCATGCCCGACCTGAACCTGTTGCTTGCGTTGGATGTCCTGATCGAGGAAGGCAGCGTGGTAGGCGCGGCGCGGCGCATGAACCTGAGTGCGCCGGCGATGAGCCGCACCCTGGGCCGCATCCGCGAGGCGGTGGGCGACCCGGTGCTGGTCCGCTCCGGGCGCGGGCTGGCGCCCACGCCGCGCGCGCTGCAGCTGCGCGAACAGGTGCGCGAGGTGATCGAGCAGGCGCACCTGGTGTTCAACGCCGGCCGCGAAGTCGACATGCTGACCCTGGAGCGCACCTTCAGCATCCGCGCCAACGATGTGTTCGTGGGCACCTACGGCGGTCGCATGCGCGAGCTGTTCCAGTCGCAGGCGCCCTGTTCGGTGCTGCGTTTCGTGCCCGAAGGGGATGGCGACGACGATGCCATGCAGCAGGGCCGCATCGACCTGCACATCAGCACCGCCGGCAAGCATGGTGCCGATACCAAGGTGCAGAACCTGTTCAGCACGTCGTTCTTCGGCGCGGCGCGCGACAACCACCCGCTTTTCAGCCAGGACATCAGCGCCGAGCGCTTTGCCGCGTTCGATCACATTGCGGTGTCGCGGCGCGGCCTGTCGCATGGACCGATCGACGAAGACCTGGCCGCGCTGGGTCTGAAACGGCGGGTGGCGCAGATCATGCCCACCTTTCATTCGGCGATCTTCGCCGCGGCCGATTCAGACCTGATCCTGCCGCAGATGCCCAGCGTGATGCTGGGCCGGCTGGAACGGCTGGGCGTGCCATTGCGGCTGTTCGAACTGCCCATCCCGGTGCGCAGCGTGATTGTCGTACAGGCATGGCACCCGCGCCTGGACAGCGATCTGGCGCATCGTTGGCTGCGCCGCAGCATCAAGACCATGTGCGACACCGCCTCAACGCTGGCCTGACCCGGCGCACGTTGGCCGGTGCTGGCACATGACCGTCGGGCCGTGCGCTGCATGCATTCGAGGATTGGCCGGCACAGCATTTTTCGCAGCATCGGCACTGCCTAGACTGCCGCTCCCTGTTGTGGAGTGGATGCCATGTCCCTGTTGTACCCCGTGCACCGCGCCGCCGCGGACGGTGCACGATGAGCGCGCTGGGCGCGACCTTGCCGGCCACGGCCGCCCCTGCACCTGCGGCACCGCCGCAGGCCACGTTCGGCCTGCGCTTGGCGGTGGGCCTGTGCGGTGTGCTGCTGGCGGTGCTGATTTCAGGCATCAATGAAAACGTCACCAAGGTGGCGCTGGCCGACATCCGCGGCGCGATGGGCGTCAGCGTCGACGACGGTAGCTGGATCGTGGCGCTGTATACGGCCATGTCGGTCAGTGCGATGGCCTTTGCACCGTGGTGCGCGGTGACCTTCTCGCTACGCCGGTTCGCGCTGTGCATGATCGGCGCCTTCATGCTGCTGGGCGTGCTGTGCCCGCTGGCCCCGGACCTGACTTCGCTGCTGATCCTGCGGGCGCTGCAGGGCCTGGCCGGTGGCGCGTTGCCGCCGTTGCTGATGAGCGTGGCGCTGCGTTTCCTGCCGCCGGGCATCAAGCTGTACGGGCTGGCCGGCTATGCCCTCACTGCCACCTTCGGGCCCAGCCTGGGCACGCCTATGGCCGCGTTGTGGGTGGAGTACGTGGGCTGGCACTGGGCGTTCTGGCAGATCGTGCCGTGGTGCATCGCGGCGATGGCGATGGTCGGCTGGGGCCTGCCGCAGGACCCGCTGCGGCTGGAGCGTTTTGCCCAGTTCAACGGGCTGGGGCTGGCGTTGGGCCTGCCGGCGCTGGTGATGCTGGTGCTGGGCCTGGTACAGGGGCCGCGGCTGGACTGGTTCGCTTCGCCGTTGATCTGCACGCTGCTTGGCGGCGGCAGTGGCCTGCTGGTGCTGTTTCTTTACAACGAATGGTCGCACCCGCTGCCGTTCTTCAAGCTGCAGTTGCTGGCCAACCGCAACCTTACCTATTCGCTGGTGACCCTGGGCGGGGTGCTGTTCGTGCTGCTGGCGGTGATCATGATCCCGTCCAGTTTCCTGGCCAAGGTACAGGGCTACCGCCCGCTGCAGACCGCGCCGGTGTTGTTGTGGGTGGCCCTTCCGCAGCTGCTGGCCTTGCCGCTGGTGGCCACGCTGCTCAACCAGCGTCGCATTGATTGCCGCTGGGTACAGGCCACCGGGCTGGCGTTGCTGGCGCTGGCGTGCTGGCTGGGCGCGCAGCTCACCACCGAGTGGAACCGCGACAACTTCGTGCTGCTGCAGATGGTGCAGATCTTCGCCCAGCCGATGGCGGTGCTGCCGTTGCTGATGCTGGCCACCGGCAGCCTGGCCCCGGCCGATGGCCCGTTCGCGTCGGCGTGGTTCAACACCGTCAAGGGCTTTGCCGCCGTGTTGGCCGGCGGCGTCCTGGAGGCGGTGACCACGCTGCGCAGCCACGTGCATTCCACCGCGCTGGTGGACCGGCTGGGCAATGCGCCGTGGCTGGATGCCAGCGCCTCGCCATCGCTGGGCGCGCGCCTGCATGCGCAGGTGGTCGCGCTGACCTCTGCTGACCTTTACCTGCTGGTGGCCGTGGTCGCGATCGCCCTGATCGCGCTCATCCCGTGGTTGCCCAGCCGTATCTTCCCGCCACGTGCCGTGGCTTGAATTCCAGGAAACTCCCCATGTCCGATACCAGAAAACACGTGCCCGCGATCATCGCCGCGGGCGTGCTCATGCTTGCGGCCAGCGGCTGGCTGCTGCTGCGCGACGGCCGCCACCAGCGCACCAACAATGCCTATGTCACCGCCGATTTCACCGTGGTGGCGCCCAAGGTGGCCGGCTTCGTCAGCGAGGTGCACGTGGCCGACAACCAGCCGGTGAAGGCCGGTGATGTGCTGGCCCGCATCGACGACCGCGATTACCAGGTGGCCTTGTCCGCCGCGCACGCCGACCTGGCCAATGCACGCGCGCAGTTGGCCAACGCACAGGCGGCACTGGCCCAGCAGGATGCGCTGATCGACCAGGCGCGCGCCACGCTGGATGTGAGCCAGTCCGAGCTGACCCTGGCCCAGGCTGACCAGCAGCGCTACCAGGCGCTGGCCCGCGACGGTGCGGGCACGGTGCAGAACGCCCAGCAGGCGCAGTCGCGCCAGGCCGTGGCCAGCGCGCACCTGCACCAGGGCCGGGCGGCACTGCTGGGTACACGCCAGCGCACCGACATCCTGCGCGCCGGCGTGCAGGCCGCCGAGGCGGCGGTGCAACGCGCGCAGGCGGCCCAGGCGCGGGCCGAGCTGGACTTGTCGCACACCCGGTTGCGCGCGCCGATCGACGGCATGGTCGGGCGGCGCGCCATCCGCGTGGGGGCCTATCTGACCCCGGGCACGCCGGTGCTGGCGGTGGTGCCGCTGCAGCAGGCGTTCGTGGTGGCCAACTTCCAGGAAACCCAGCTCACCCGCATGCGCGCGGGGCAGGCGGTGGACCTGCGCGTGGACGTGTTCCCCGGGCAACCGCTGCACGGCCGCATCGACAGCATCGCCCCGGCCACCGGGGTGACCTTTGCGGCGGTGGCACCGGAAAACGCCACCGGCAACTTCACCAAGGTGGTGCAGCGGGTGCCGGTCAAGATCGTGCTCGACCGCGACCAGGCGCTGATCGGCCAGCTGCGCGCGGGCATGTCGGTGGAGGCCAGCGTGGACCTGGACAGCGGTCCACGCGGCCTAGCAGGGGAGGGCGCGTGATGGCCCGGGTGCAGTGGCGCGCGCTGCCGGCCGGCGCACTGTGCGTGGCGCTGTCGGCGTGCACGCTGGGGCCGGATTTCGTCCGCCCCACCGCGCAACTGCCGGCGCAGTGGCAGGGCGAGGCGGTGACCTCCGATGCGTTTTCCAGTGATGCCCAATGGTGGGCCGGGTTCGAGGACCCGGTGCTGGTGTCGCTGGCGGGCCAGGCGTTGCAGGCCAACCTGGACATCCAGCTGGCCGCCAACCGCGTGCAGCAGAGCCGCGCGGCGCGCGGCATCAGCGCGGCCGACCGCGCGCCCGGCGTGGCCGCCTCTGCCAGCGGGGTGCGCGCACGCAACAGCGAAGTGGGGCTCAACGATCCGTCCGGCAACGCGGGTCGCCACGACTATGGGCTGTTCCAGGCCGGCATCGGGGTGAGCTGGGAGCTGGACCTGTGGGGCCGGGTGCGACGCCAGGTGGAAATGGCCGACGCGCGCGTGCAGATTGCCGACGAAGATGCGCATGCGGTGCAGGTGGCGATACTGGCCGACACCGCGCGCAACTACCTGCAGCTGCGCGCCACCACCCAGCTGCTGGCGATCACCGACGACAACCTGCGCATTGCGCGTGACGTGCAGCGGCTGACCGAGGCACGGCAGCGCCAAGGCGTGGCCACCACCCTGCACGTGGCCAGCGCTGCGGCGCAGGTGGCCGCGCTGGACGCGCGGCTGGCGCCGCTGCGGCATCGCCAGGCGCAACTGCGCAATGCGCTGGCGTTGCTGTTGGCGCAGCCCCCGCAGGCGCTGGATGCCACCCTGTCAGGCAGCCGCCGCGACTGGCCGGCGCTGCCGCCGGTGGCCACCGGCGTGCCAAGCGAGCTGGCCGAACGGCGTCCGGACATCCGTCGCGCCGAAGCGTCGCTGCAGGTGGCGACCGCGTCGATCGGGGTGGCCAAGGCCAGCTTCCTGCCGCGCATCACCCTCACCGGCGATGCAGGTTTCCAGTCAAAGCAGCTGGATGATCTGGACGGTTGGAACGCGCACCGTTTCAGCATCGGGCCATCGATCAGCCTGCCGATCTTCCAGGGCGGCCGGCTCACCGCCAACCTGGCCCTGAGCCGCCTGCAGCACCAACAGGCGGCGCTGCAGTTCCGGCGCACGGTACTGCAGGCCTGGCATGAGGTGGACGATGCGATTGACGGCTACGCCAGCGAACAGCAGCGTGGCGTGCAGCTGGTGGTGGCGGTGGACGAAAGCGACCGCGCGCTGGGCGCGGCCCAACGCCAGTACCAGGCCGGCGTGGTGGACATGCTGGATGTGCTCAGCACCCAGCGCATCGCGCTGGACAACCAGGCCGCGCTGGCCAACAGCCAGGCCGCCGCCGCCATCGCACGGGTGGATCTGTACCGCGTGCTGGGCGGTGGCTGGCGCCCGCACCCGTAGTGCCGGCAGTTGCCGGCACCCCTGGCCGGTGCCGGCAACGGCCGGCCGCCGTCAACGGACGTCGCGCAGTTCCCAATGGTGCCCGGCCAGCAGGCGCAGGCGCTGCTTGAACACGTCGCTGTCGATGGCGGTGGTCACCACCAGGTTGATGCGCAGATCATCCTGCGACCCGGTCACGGTGGCCCCCGGGTCGGTCGCGCCCCACTGCAGCTCGACCGCGTCCGGGTCGGACTGCTTGGCGCGCCACTTTTCAAACAGCGCGGTGCCACGCAGGGCATCCTGCAGCTCTTCGGCGAAGCCGGCCGCGCTCTGCGAGTGGAAGGAAAGATCCGAATCGTTGCCGCGGGCCTGGGACGGGTTCGGCAGGCTGATGTGGTACTGCGCTGACATGGTGGTCTCCGTTGAAGGCTGCAAGGCTGGCAGAAACGCGGTGGATTTGGCGTGCAGATCGCGCGTCAGGCGCTGAAGACATGCGGCGCGTCGGCAAAACCGATGGTGACCGCGCCTTTGCCCACGTTGACCATGCCGGTCAGGCTCATCACCGACTCGAACATCTCCACCGCATGCGCCTGGCAGGTCTGGCGCAAGCTGGCGTAGCCGGGCAGGGCCTGCAGGTCGGCCAGTTCGCCACCGTAGCTGACGCACACCGTGGGGGTCATCAGCCCGGCCTTGACCCGCTGACCCACGAAGTCGAAGAGCTTCTGCACCGCATTGTCGAAGCCCTTGATCTTGGCCACCGGCCCGGTCTGGCCGCGGTAGCCATGCAGCACCGGCTTGATGTCCAGCGCACTGCCCAGCGCCGCACTGAGCAGGCCCACGCTGCGGTCGCCCTTGTGCCGTGCGCGGGCGCGCATGTAGTACAGGTCGCGGGTGACCATGTAGCCGTGCACGTTGAGCGCCAGCAGTTCCAGCCGCTCGCGGATCTGCTGCACGCTGGCCCCGCTGTCGCGCAGCCGTACCGCTTCCACCGCCGTCACGCCCTGGGCGGCAAACAGGTTCTGCGTATCCAGCACCCGCAGGGCGAACGGCGAATTGAACCCGGCCGCCTGGCGCACCGGCTTGTAATCGTTGAGGATCGCAAAGCTCGCCTGCATCGCGTTGTCGTGGATCGGGCTGCGGGTCTTGGTGATCGTCATGCAGAACACATGGTCGTAGTCGATCACCAGCTTGCCCAGGAACAGATCGCGGATCTGGGTCACGCTGAATGGAATGGTCTCCGCTTCGGCGCCGTGTTCGGCCACATGGGCGTGCAGGAAACTCAGCGTGGCCTGCTCGTCGCGATGGTCGGCAAGCACGGCTTCGCCGATGCGCACCGTGATCGGCAGCAGCACGATGTTGTGTTGTTCAATGAAGTCCTGCGGCAAGTCGCAGGCAGAGTCGACCACGATTCCGATGCGCATCCTGAGCCCCCCTCCGGGCAGGTTGTAGGTTCGGAAATGTGAAAGCTATCCCAAAAACGACCCGTCTGCCTGACCGGGGGGCGGCAGGCCGGTTCAGCGGCTGCGTTCCACCGCCACCGGCAGGGTTTCCAGCCGGTCCCACTCGCCGCCACGAACGGTGTTGGGATCGGCCAGCACTGCCTTCATCAGCGCGTGCGAGTCATTGCCCCAGTACAGCTCGCCATCGATGGACAGGGTGGGCACCCCGAATACGCCGGCGGCGATGGCCGCGTCGGTATTGCGCCGCAGCTGTTCCTTTACGTCCGGCGCGCCGATGGCGTCGGCCACGTTGGCCAGGTCCAACATCGCCCCCGGCAGGGCCAGGGTGGCGGCGGTATCGGCGGCCTGGCCATCCCGCCAGATCCAGTTGAACAGGATGTCCACCGATGCCGGCGTAGCGCCGGCGGCCAGGCATAGCCGCAGCGCGGCGAGCGGGTTGAACGGGTGGCCGGGCGGAAAGCGCAGCGCCACGCCCTGCTGCTGCGCCTGCCACAGCACCTGGCGGTAGGTGAAGCGGCGCTTGGCCGGGATCTCGGCCGGGCCCAGGTTGCCCAGGTGGTGCAGCACCGCACCAAAGGCGATCGGCACCGGGGTGATCCGCTCGAACTGCGGCAGGGTCTTGAGCTGCTGCCAGTGCAGGTAGGCAAATGGCGAGACGAAATCGAAGTACCAGCGCAGCGCCATCGGCAATCCTCAGGGAACGGTGCGGCGGGCGCAGCGCCCGCCGCCGGGTAGGGCTCAGCGCGAGTATGCGCGCGGTTCGGTGCTGGCCGGGGCCAGGTAGCGGTCGCGCAGCTCGGTCTGCCGCGAGCGCATCGGCATGGCGCGCCCGCCCAGCCACACCTGTTGGGCATAGTGGCCCACGTCCAGCGGGTCGCCTTCCCACAGCACCAGGTCGGCCAGCTTGCCCACCTCGATGCTGCCGATGCGGTCGCCCACGCCCAGCACCTGTGCCGGCACCCGGGTCAGCCCGGCCAGGCCGTCCTGCCACGGCAACCCGTTGGCCACCGCATTGCCGGCCAACTGGCGCATCTTGCGCGCGTTGTGCGAGGCATCGTCGCGCTGGGCGAAGCTGACCTGCACCCCGGCCGCGCGCAGCCGCGCGGCGTTCTCCAGGGTGGCACCGAGCTGGTCGAAGCTGCTGGGCAGGTTGCCCAGCGCATCCACGAACACCGGCACGTTGGCCTGGGCCAGCTGCGGGGCCAGTTGCCAGGCTTCGGCGCCGCCGGCGATGGCCACCTTCACCTTTTCCCGCGCGGCCCAACGCAGCAGTTGGCGGATGTCGGCGGCGCGGTCCACCTGGACCACCAGCCGGCCCTGGCCGGCCAGGTAGCGAGCCAGGGTGGCGCGCCCGGCCGGGGTGAGAAGGGCGTGCGGGGAATCGGCGGACACGCGGCCGCGCGCTTCGCTGACCATCTGCTCCAGCAGCATCCATTGCGCGGCGCGCGAGTTGCCGGTGAGTTCGGCGCCGGCCGCACCCAGGCGGATGTACAGCGCCAGCGGCCCGATCGGGTCGGCACTGCCGTCCAGCCGCATCACGCCGCCCTGGCCGGCGACGAAACCGCCGCCACTGTTGGCCCCCAGCGCGGTGAAGCCGATGCCGTCCAGCCGCGCCACCGGAATCAGCACCGACGCCGGGTTGAAGGCCAGGCTGACGTCGAATTCCGGCCGCAGCGGCTGGTCGGCAAGCTTCAGCGTGCTGTCCACCGTGGCCGATTCGCCGGAGATCTCTTCGATGCCGATGTCGGTGATGCCACCAAACAGCGCCGGGGTCAGTGGCTTGCCCGCGGCCTCGACCACATTGACGCCCGCCGGTGCTACCAGGCCCGGACCCACCGCGCGGATGATGCCGCCCTGCACCAGCACATCGGCATGCTCCAGGCTGCCGCGCGCGCTGGCGGTGTGCACCGTGGCATTGCGCACCAGCAGGTCCTGCGCCTGCACCGGCAGGGCAGCCAGCAGCATGGCTGCGGTAGTGCCGAGCCATGCTCGGCAACGCCATCCCCGGCAACGCGCGGAAACCCGCATCCCCCGGCTCATGGCCGCCCCTCCTGTCCCAGCATGAAGTCCGACAACGGCTGCCGGCGCACATCCTGGCGGTCGTACACCTGGTGGCCGTCCACGTACACCTTCTCGGCCTGCGCATAGGAACTGAAGGGGCTGCCGTTCCACACCACCACATCGCCCATCTTGCCCGCCTCCAGGCTGCCGGTCTGCTTCTCCACGCCCAGCGAGCGCGCTGCGTTGTAGCTCAACCACATCATGGCGCGCTCGGGTGCGATCTGGATGCCGGCGCGGCGTGCGTTGGCGATCACCTTGGCGGCCTCCTGGTTGAGTCGCTGGATGCCCTCGGGAGAATCGGAATGTACGATCGCGCAGCTGTTGGGCGGTCGGTCGACCAGCGCGATGTTGTCCTGGATACCGTCGAAAGCCTCCATCTTGAAGCCCCACCAATCGGCCCACAGCGCGCCGCAGACGCCTTCGGCAGCCAGTCGGTCGGACAGCTTGTAGGCCTCCACGGCATGGTGGAAGGCGGCGATCTTGAAGCCGAATTCCTTGGACAGATCCAGCATCGTGGCCATTTCATCGGCGCGGTAGCAGTGGATGTGCACGCGGATGTCGCCCTGGATCGCCCCGGCCAGCGTATCCAGCTTGAGGTCGCGCTTGCCGCCGGTGTCACCGGCGCTGTCGCCCTTGTCGCTGCCACTGAACCAGCGCTTCTTCTGCTGCTTCTTCGGCGCGTTCTTGGCGATGTATTCGCTGGCATCGATGAAGGCGGCGCGGTAACCGGCCACGTTGCCCATGCGCGTGCCGGGTGCCACGCCCTTGCCGCCGCCATAGACCCGCTTGGGATTTTCGCCGCAGGCCATCTTCAGGCCCCACGGTGCGCCGGGGAACTTCATTGCCTGGTAGGTGGTGGCCGGCACGTTTTTCAACGTCACCCCGCGCCCGCCGACCAGGTTGGCCGAGCCGGGCAGCACCTGCATCGACGTCACCCCGCCGGCCAGTGCGGCGGCAAAGCCCGGATCCTGCGGCCACACCGAATGCTCGGCCCACACGTTGGCGGTCACCGGCGCGGTCATCTCGTTGCCGTCGCTGTGCGCGCTCACGCCCGGGCTGGGATACACGCCCAGGTGCGAGTGCACATCAATGATGCCGGGCGTGACCCACTTGCCGGCTGCGTCGATCCGCACCGCATTGGCCGGCGCGTCCAGCGCGCTGCCCACGGCGCGGATGCGGCCGTCCTGCAGCAGCACATCGGCGTTGTCCAGGCGGGTGCCGGTGCCGGTGAGCACGGTGGCGTTGTGGATCAGCACCGGTGCCGAGGCGATCGGTGCGTAGGTGCTCGGGTAGGGGTCCTGCACGAAGCGCGATGCGGCCGGTGCCGGGGGAATGCTGATCGACATCAGCGCCAGGCCGATGCCGGCGCTCAACAACTTGTGCATGGTTCTCCCGGGGGTCAAAGGGACGCAGCCGCCGACGCTAGCCTTCCCCGGGGGCGCTTGCCAAGTGACGAACTGCACGGGTGCCCGGTATTGCCGATTGTTTCCTGATCATTAAACAGGTGTGAACAAAAAGTGAATCTGGGTTACGCTCGGAGGCGGGTCCACTCCCCGCTAGTTCCGTGAAATTGATCACGTTTTCGCCCTGCAAGCGCATCACTCAAGGAAGGTAAACAGATGAACCAGCGTTTCTCCGCTCTTTCCCGTCGCCCGTCGCCCAGCCTGTTGGCGAGCACCATTGGCGGCATCCTGCTCAGCGCCCTGGCGCTGCCTGCCCTGGCCAGTAGCGCCGACGACAGCCTCAGCCGCTACCAGCAGCAGCGCCTGGTGCAGCGCGCCGCCTACCAACTGGCGCCGACCGCGATTGACGTGGCCGTGCGCCCGCGCGGTGTGTCCACCGCAGTGGCCCCGGCCGTCTCCGGCGATCCGAGCCCGATCATGGGCACCGTTGGCGATGTGGCCAGCTGGCGCACCGATGAGTTCAAGGCCGATTGGGGCCTGCAGGCCGTCAACGCCGACGCCGCTTACGCGCGCGGCCTCACCGGCAAGGGCATCCGCCTGGGTGTGTTCGACAGCGGCACCGGGCTGGATCACGATGAATTTGCCGGCAAGGACCACCGCAGCATCCATCTGGCCGATGTGATGCCCGATGGCAGCCTGTGCACCAACACCGCCGTGCTGGATGGCCCGGATGCGTGCTTCACCAGCGATGGCGACCAGGTCGCGGTGGACTACCTGATCCTCGATCCGGCATACGCAGCACTGCTCAACCGCAATGGCTATTTCGAAGGTGCCAGCTACCAGGTTCACGGTACGCACGTGTCCGGCACCATCGCCGCCAATCGCGACGGCAACGGCACCCACGGCGTTGCCTTCGGCGCCGACCTGAGCGTGGCACGGTTGTTCTCCAACAGCGTGACCTACCTGAGCGTCACGCCGGACCGCTACCTCTCCTCGCAGACCGTGGCGGCGCTGGGCGCTGACGATTCGATCTTCCCGCAGCTGTATGCGCAGCTCAACCAACAGGGCGTGCGCGCGGTCAACCACAGCTGGGGCTTGTCCTCCGAGCCGGACAGCGAGGAAATGCTGGACTACTACCAGTCCCACCCGGTGTTTGCCGATCAGTTGGCCGCCATGGCCGAAGGTTCGCGCAGCAGCGGCCTGATCCAGGTGTGGGCGGCCGGCAACACCAATTCGTACAATCCGTCCCCGGAAGAAGCACCGATTGCCGGCATGTACGCCTCGTTGCCGCGCGCCATCGCCGACATCGAGAAGTACTGGTTGGCCGTGGTCAACGTCAACGAAGACCTGGAGTTGAGCAACCGCTCCATGCGGTGCGGCCTGGCGTCCAATTGGTGCCTTGCCGCGCCGGGGTCGAACATCACCTCGACCGTGTACGGCCCCGATTCGCAGATCGATGCCGACCTGTACGACGACAACGGCAACCTCAAGCTCGACATCCTGGGCCAGATTCCGACCTCGGCCTATGAGGACCTGAGCGGCACCTCGATGGCGGCACCGCACGTCACCGGCGCGCTGGGCCTGCTGTTCGAGCGCTTCCCGTACCTGGACAACGCGCAGGTGCGCGACGTGCTGCTGACCACCGCCACCGACCTGGGTGCCGAGGGCGTGGACGATGTCTACGGCTGGGGCCTGATGAACCTGGCCAAGGCCATCGAAGGCTACGGCCTGCTGCGCGTGGACACCGACGTGGTGATGAACCAGAAGGCCGGCGGCGTGAAGGTGTGGGAAGGCGATGCCTGGGATGACTGGACCAACGACATCGGCGGCCCGGGCAAGCTGACCAAGTCCGGCATCGGCTGGCTGCGCCTGAGCGGCGACAACACCTTCAACGGTGCGGTCGTGCGTGAAGGCGTACTGGAGCTGGATGGCGTCAATGCACTGACCGCCTCGCTGGACGTCACCGGCGGCCAGTTCCTGCTCAACGGCACGCTGCGCGACATGACCTTCAACAGCGCCGGCGGCAACAGCCGCATCACCGCCACCGGCGTGCTCGACAACACCGACCTGAACATCAGCGGCGGCGTGGTGTCGTTCAACGGCGTGCAGACCGGCGGCACCACCGTGGTCGGCACCAAGGGCGCGCTGATGGGCGTCGGCCGCCTCGGCGATACCCGCGTGGACGGCATCATCGCGCCGGGCAACTCGATCGGCACGCTGACCATCGACGGCAACTACGTGCAGACCGCCAGCGGCACCTACCTGGCCGAACTGGCGCCGGGCAGCCGCAGCGACAAGCTGCAAGTGACCGGCACCGCCAGCCTGGACGGCACCCTGAAGGCGCTGCCGGAAGTGGGCATCTACTACCTCGGTGAGCAGTTCAACTTCCTGCAGGCCGATGGCGGCGTCAACGGGCGTTTCGCTACCGTGGACTTCTCCTCGTTCTCGCCGTTCCTGAAATTCAGCCTGGGCTATGGCGCCAACGGCGTGCGGATCGACGTGGCCCGCGGCAACGCACTGGCCAGCGCGGCGGTGACGGCCAACCAGATCGGCGTGGCCACCAGCGCCGACAGCCTGGCCATCAACCAGGGCCTGCCCAAGCCGCTGACCCAGCTGTTCCCGGCCCAGGTGGGCGCGGCACTGGACGGCTTGAGCGGTGAACTGCATGCCGCCACGCCGATGGCGCTGGTGGAAAGCAGCCGCTACCTGCGCGATGCCGCACTCAGCCGCAGCATCGGTGCACGTGCACCGGGCGCGGCCGAGAGTGCCGTCACCGGTGCCTGGGTGCAGGCCATCGGCGGCAGCGGCAAGCTCGATGGTGACGCCAACGCGGCACGCACTGAAAGCAACACCAGCGGGTTGCTGGTCGGTGCCGACCACCAGTTCGCTGGCGGCTGGCAGGTGGGCGGGCTGATCGGTACCGGGCGTACCGACAGCAAGCAGGCCCAGGGTCGTCGCGCCCGCGCGGAGATCGACAACACCCACCTGGGCGCCTACGTGGGCAACCAGTGGGGTGGGTTCGGCCTGCGTGCCGGTCTGGGCTACACCCGCCACGAAGTGGACAGCCGCCGCGAACTGGCTTTCGCCGGTTTCCAGGATGCGCTGACCGCCCGTTACGACGCCAAGACCCGCCAGCTGTTCGTCGAAGGTGCCTACCGCATCGGCGGCGCCGAGGCTGGCCTGGAGCCGTACCTGCAGTTGGCCCGCGTGGAAGTGGATGTGGACGGCTTCACCGAGCAGGGCGGCGCTGCGGCGCTGCACGGCAACGTGGCCGACACCCGCACCACCATCGGCACCGCCGGTGTGCGCTTCGACCGCGGCCTGAAGGCGTCCTGGCAGCAGGAAAGCTGGCTGCACGTGCGTGGCGGCGTTGGTTACCGCCGCGCCTCGGGCGACCGCAGCCAGGTGGCCAACCTGGCCCTGGCCGGCGGCAGTGGTTACACCGTCACCGGCGCGGCCATCGCCGACCATGCGGTGGTGGCCGAGCTGGGCCTGTCGGCCTGGCTGAGCCCGCGCAACCAGCTGGAGCTGGGCTACAACGGCCAGTTCGGCAGCGAGTCGCGCGACCACGGTGCCACCGCGCGCTGGTCGGTGCAGTTCTGATCCAGCCGTAACGGTAACGGGAAAAAGGCGGCCAATGGCCGCCTTTTTCTTGCTTGTTGGGTGCGTGGCCGCAGAATAGGCAGACTTGAACGACCTGCCGGATTGAACGCGCACCATGAAGAACAAACAGGAAATCGTCGAAAACTGGCTGCCGCGTTACACCGGCGTGCCGCTGGACCAGTTCGGCCAGCACATCCTGCTGACCAACTTCGCAGGCTACCTGCATACCTTCTCGCACCTTACCGGTGCCCCGGTGCAGGGCATGGACCGGCCGATGGCCAGCGTCACCAGCGATGACATCACCCTGATCAACTTCGGCATGGGCAGCCCCAACGCGGCCATCGTGATGGACCTGTTGTCGGCGGTGATGCCCAAGGCGGTGCTGTTCCTGGGCAAGTGCGGCGGGCTCAAGCGCAAGAACCAGCTGGGCGACCTGATCCTGCCGATCGCCGCGATCCGTGGCGAGGGCACCTCCAGCGATTACCTGCCCCCGGAAGTGCCGGCACTGCCGGCCTTCGCCCTGCAACGGGCGGTGTCCACCACCATCCGCGACCTGGGCCATGACTACTGGACCGGCACCGTCTACACCACCAACCGCCGCGTCTGGGAGCACGACGAGGTTTTCAAGGAAAAACTGCGGGTAATGCGCTGCATGGCCATCGACATGGAGACGGCGACCCTGTTCGCGGCCGGCTTTGCCAACCACATCCCGATCGGGGCGCTGCTGCTGGTGTCTGACCAGCCGATGATCCCCGATGGGGTGAAAACCGAGGCCTCCGACGCCAAGGTCAGCTCGCAGTTCGTCGAAAACCATATCCAGATCGGTATCGAGGCGCTTAAGCTTATACGGCGCAACGGCAAGTCGGTCCGCCACCTGCGCTTTGACGAGTGATGGCAATGGAACCGGCGGGCGTCCTGGCGACGCACCGCCCTCAGGGGTAGTGAATGGACGTGGCGGTACAAGTGGTGGAGTTCTGGCGCGATGCCGGCCCACAACAATGGTTCGCGCGCGATGACGCGTTCGATGCGCGGTTTCGCGAGTTGTTCCTGCAGGAGCACTTCGCGGCGGCGCGGCGCGCGCGCGAACACTGGCTGGGCAGCGCCGATGGCGCCCTGGCCTTGATGATCCTGCTCGACCAGTTCCCGCGCAACTGCTTCCGCGACACCGCCCATTCCTACGCCACCGATGGCCTGGCCCGGCATTACGCCACGCGCGCGTTCGAAGAAGGCCTGGACATGCAGCTGGTGCCCAAGCTGCGCGCCTTCATCTACCTGCCGTTCGAGCACTCCGAAGACCCGCAGGACCAGGAGCGCTCGGTGGCGATGTTCGATGCGCTGGGCGACAAGGAATACCTGCAGTACGCCGAACTGCACCGCGACATCATCCGCCGCTTCGGCCGCTTCCCGCACCGCAACGCGGTGTTGGGGCGCATGCCGACGGCGGCGGAACTGGATTACCTGGCTGAAGGTGGGTTTGCGGGCTGAGGCTGGAAGAGCGTGAGCAACTGCAACTGCAACTGCAACTGCGGCGGGTGCGCGCTTGCCCTGGCTGGGCGGGTACGGGTGGGTTGGCGGGACACGCCGTAAATCCATCCATGGAGGCTCGTGGGCGCCATCCATGGCGCCCAACGGTCCCGCCAACCCACCCGTACCCACCCCCGACAGTGTTCGGGTGCTCAACGAAAGAGCGGTGGAGCATTGACACCTCGAACCACTCGAACCACTCGAACCAGCGGGCGTTGCTTGCGCTGTGTGCTTTTTGCCGTGGCTACCGGCCAACTCTCGAGGGTGGGGGTGTGTGGGTTCGCCGGGCCGTTGCGCCGCATGGGCCCGACGCATGCGTCGGGCGGGTTGGGCAGGACGCCCAACCCAGGTCTTGCCGTGTACGCAGGATTGCGTACACGAGCAAGCGGCGCACGAGCCTACATGGGTGAAGGCACGTTGCTTGCGAGGCATTGCCTCGCATTTGACTGAACGCACAGCCGCCAGCGGCTGGGCCGGGCCGCGGAGCGGGACTTGCGGCGTGTCCCGCGAACCCCCACACCCCCGCCCAGCCCGAGAGGTCGCAGCCAGGCTGCTTTGGCTTCAGAGCCAAAAACGAAAAACGCCGGCAATGCCGGCGTTTTTCTTTGAGCACTGAGCGGGTGTCGATCAGTACTTCGGCACGCTGTTGTCCACCTCGTTCGACCACGCGTCGATGCCGCCGGTGATGTTGTGCACGTTGCTGAAACCCAACGCACGGAACTGCTCGGCGGCCTGCGCGCTGCGGCCGCCGTGGTGGCACAGGAAGCCCAGCGCGGTGTCCTTGGGCAGGGCTTCCAGGCGGGCGCGGTTGTCGCCGTCGAAGGTCTCGAACGGGGCGTTGATCGCGGCGATGGCGCGTTCGTCGGCCGGGCGCACGTCCACCACCGTGAGGCGGCCGGCGCGCAGCTGGTCGTCGGCATCGCGCACCGCCAGGTCCTTCACCGCGCGCGGCGCGTTCGGATTGTCGATGGCCAGGCCCTTGCCGCGGATGTCGTCCACCCAGTCGATGGTGATGCCTTCGGCACGGCGCGCGCTGGCCAGGTCGAACTGCACGCGCAGCCCATTGGATTCGGCGGCGATGGCGTTGTCATCGTGCGGGGCCAGCTGGAAGTTGGGCTGGAAGTTGGCATCGATGCCCAGCTGCAGCGAGGCACCAGGTGCATCGGCCAGCGCGCCGCGCAGCATGTCAACCGCAGCCGGGGTCACGGTGATGGTCGGCGCGGTGCGGTCCGGCGCGGCCAGGCCCAGCACGCTGCTCAATTCACCGCTGCCGGCCATCTGCAGGATGATGTCGCTGCCGCCGACCAGGTCGCCCTCGATGTACAGCTGCGGGATGGTCGGCCACTCGCCGTAGGCCTTGATGCCTTCGCGGATCTCGGCGTCGGCCAGCACGTTGACGTGGGCGAAGTCCACGCCCAGGTCCTGCAGCGCGCCCACGGCCTTGGCCGAAAAACCGCACTGCGGCATGCTCGGCTGACCCTTCATGAACAGCACGACGCGGTTGGCGTTGAGGATGGATTCGATGCGCGAGCGCAGGGCGGGATCAAGGGACATGACGGTCAGGGTCCGGCGTTTGGAACCGGTCATTCTACGCCGCATGGCATCATGGGGCATGACCGTACCGGAAACGTTGCATCGCATTCCCCTGCGCCCCTGGCGCTGGTTGCCGTGGCTGCTGCTCTCCCAGCTGCTGGTGGTACTGGCCTGGGTGGGCCTGGGGTGGCCGGTCGGGCTGGCACTGATGGTGGCCTCGCACGCGCTGTTCATGGTGCCGGTGTTTCTGCCCAACAGCCGCTTCTACGCACCGGTGTTGAGCCGCCTGCCGGGCCATGCGCCGCGGGTGTGGCTGACCATCGACGATGGCCCCTCGCCGGAAACCCTGGCGGTGCTGGACCTGCTGGACCGCTACCAGGCCAAGGCCACGTTCTTCCTGGTGGGCGAGCGCGCCCTGGCCCAACCGGCGCTGGTGCGGCAGATGCTCGCGCGCGGCCACAGCCTGGGCAACCACAGCCACCGCCACCCGCAGCACCGTTTCTGGCGGCTGGGGCCGGCGGCGATGGCCGATGAAATCGCCCAGTGCCAGCAGGCGCTGACCACCCTGGCCGGGCAGCCGCCGCGCTGGTACCGGTCGGTGGTGGGCATGACCAACCCGTTCGTGGCCCCGGCGCTGGCGCAGTGGCAGCTCACCCGCGTGGGCTGGAGCGCGCGCGGGTTCGACGGTGTCAGTTGCCAGCCTGCGGCGGTGGTGGAACGCATCGTGGCCGATCTGGGCCCCGGCGCGATCGTGCTGCTGCATGAGGGGGCCGCGCACGGACACAACCTGGAAATCATCGAGGCGGTGCTGCAGGCGTTGCAGGACCGCGGCCTGACGGCGGAGTTGCCGGCGGCGGAGTAGGCACCTGGGGTGCCTGTCGCCGCGGGTTGGGCGGGCCAGTGGCGGCTGCGCTCGGTGGTCTTGCCGCTCCCGAGCCGAGCACCCGGGTCGGCAGTCGGCCGGGGCGCGACCCTACCGGGGCGCGTCCACCACCGGGTGCGCGTGCTGCCATTGCAGGCGCATCCAGCTGACCAGCGACAACTGCGCCAGCAGCAGGGCGAACGACAATCCCAGCGCGAGCACCCCGGTGACCCGTCGCCGACGGTGCTGCAGCACGCTGCCGATCCCCATCACGGTGGCCAGCAGGGCCAGGCCGATGCTGATGCACAACACCACCAGCAGCGCTACCGGCAGCACGTGCATCGGCGCGTGGGCGGGCGCATGCGCGAAGTGCGCGCTGATGGCGAACATCACCAGTGCGCACAGGCTGATCACCAGTGCGGCGATGCCCAACGCGGAGTGGCGGGACGATTGCAGGGTCATGCGGGCTCCATGCCGGTGTCGGGGCGCGAGTATGCGCGCGCGCGGCGCTGGGTGCGACCTCAGGCCGTGCCGGCGCGGGCGGCGCAGACCAGCCAGTTGTTGAACGGGGTGTTGCCATACAGCGGGCTCACCTGCAGCTGCAGCCCGGCCGCTTCCAACGGCGCGCGCACGCTGGCCGCGCCGGGGTAATGGCGCGGGCGGGTCCCCATCCAGCCCACCAGGTGGGCCAGCATGTCGGTGATGCGGGTGGCACGGTCACGCCCGCTGCGGTCGGCCAGGGTGGTGCGGATCACCAGCCGCCCGCCCGGCGCCACCCGGGCCGCCGCCGCCTGCAGCAACCCGGCCTGGGCATCGGCGGGCAGGTACTGCAGCACATCCAGCAGTGCCACGCTGCCCTGGTGGGCGGGCAGGGTGGCACGGGCATCCAGGCACTGGAAGCGTGCATCGGCCAGCGCGGCGCGCGTACCGGCGCGCTGCGCACGGGCGATCTTGTCGGCGTCGATGTCCACGCCCAGGTACGGCCGAGGTTGGCCGGCCTGGCGCAGCACATGGGCCAGCAGGCCCAGCCCGCAGCCGATGTCCAGCAGGGGGCCGTGCGCAGGGGCCAGCGCGGCCAGCACGCCGGGATACAGCGGATCGGTGCCGAGTTTGCCGCGGCTGTAGTAGTAATCACGTCGGTTGCCAAAGCGCTGCGCCGGCATGAAGGCGTCCGCGATGCGGCGGGCCTGTTCCTTGGCCAGGGGAAGGGCGTCCGTGCTCAGCGCGGCACCTCGTCGGCCAGCTGCACGCGGGCCACCTGGAACACCTTTTCGGTCCACAGCGTGTACATCGCCGCCGACGGGTGCAGGCCATCGTCGACCAGCATCACCGCTTCGGCACCAGGGGTGCGGCTGAGGTCGGTGATGTCGATGAAAGTCACGCCATGCGCGGCACAGATCGCGGCGGCAGCGGCGTTGTAGACATCCAGTTCGTGCCCGATCTGGACGCGGTCGCGGCCGGCATCGCGTGCATACGGCGTTACGCCCCAATCGGGAATGGACACCACCAGCACACGCTGCGCCCGCGCCCCGGCGAAGGCCAGCGCACGCTGCAGCAGCGCGCTGAAGCGCGGGCGATACTCGTCCACGCTGCGTCCGCGGTACTGGTCGTTGACCCCGATCAGCAGGCTCACCAGGTCGAACGGACCCTGCGGCGCGGCCGCATCGATGCCGGCATCCAGTTCGTCGGTGGTCCAGCCGGTGGTGGCGATGATCTGCGGGTCGTTGGCGGCCACGCCGATACCGCGCAGACCGGCGGCCAGCTGCAGCGGCCAGCAATCGACCGGCGCGACGCCTTCGCCGATGGTGTACGAATCGCCCAGCGCCAGGTAGGACAGCGCCACTCAGGCCACCGCGCTGCGTGGCTTGAGCGGCACCACCTTGGTGTTGGCCTCGGCACGCCGCGCCAGCGCGCGGTCGATGCGGGCGAACACATCGCGCATCACCTCCGCTTCGGGCAGCAGGGTCACCCGGAAGTGGTGGCGGTAAGGCACGTTGAAGCTTGAGCCCGGCACCACCAGCACGCCTTCCTCGTTCATCAGTTCCAGCGCGAAATCATGGTCGTCGAAGCTGCGCGCAGCCGGGCCGACCACGGCCGGGAAGGCGTACAGCGCGCCAGCCGGGGCCACCAGCGACAGATGTTCGCTGGCATTGCAGGCTTCGATCACCGCGCGCCGGGTTTCATACAGGCGACCGCCGGGTGCACACAGCGGCGAAATGGTGTCTGGACCGTTCACCGCCGCATCGATGGCGTACTGGCCGGGAACATTGGCGCACAGGCGCAGCGCACTGAGCAGGTCCATCGCCGCGCGGAATTCGCCCAGGCGCTCGGCCGCGCCGGACAGCATCGCCCAACCCACCCGCCAGCCGCAGGCGCGGTGCACCTTGCTCAGGCCGCTGAAGGTAATGCACGGATGCTCGCCGGCCAGCGGCGCCACCGGGTGGAACTGCGCGTCGTCGTAGAGGATCTGGTCGTAGATTTCATCGACCATCAGCAGCAGGTTGTGCTTGGCGGCGATGGCCACGATGCGCTCCAGCAGGTCGCGCGAGTAGCTGGCGCCGCTGGGGTTGTTCGGGTTGATCAGCACGATGGCGCGGGTGCGCGAGGACACCAGCGATTCGATTTCGACCGGGTCCGGCTGGAAGCCGTTTTCCGGCGCGCAGCGGTAGTACACCGGGCGGCCGTCGTTGAGGATGGTGGCCGCCGACCACAGCGGGTAGTCGGGCGAGGGCACCAGCACTTCATCGCCGGGGTTGAGCAGGGCGCGCAGCGACAGGTCGATCAGTTCGCTGACGCCATTGCCGATAAACACCCGGTCTGGATGCGCATCGGGTGCACCGCGGCGGGCGTAGGCGGCGGCGATCGCTTCGCGTGCCTCCGGCAGGCCCTGCTGGTGGGTGTACGGGTCGGTGCGGCCCATGTCGTCGGCGATGGCGCGTTGCAGGTGCTCGGGCGCGCGGAAACCGAAGTTGCCGGGGTTGCCGATGTTGAGCTTGATCAGCTTGCGGCCCTGGGCCTCCAGCTCACGCGCTCGCCGCGCCAGTTCGCCCCGGATCTCGTAGCGGACTTCGGACAGGCGCTCGCGGGTGGCGAGCGGCTTCAACGGGGGCGTGGACATGGCTGGGCCGTGGTTCGGGCTTGGACACCGCATGGTAGCGGAAATGCTGCGTTGCAGGGCAAGCCGTCCGGACGGCCAATCCCCAATGGCGGCGGGCAGTTGCCGGGACCGGTTGGGACGGTGGGGGAGGTAGAATGGCCCGATGAGCGAACCGATCGATTTCCACGCCCTGCAGAGCATGGGCTGGCCCTGGGCAGGTGCCCCCGAGCTGCCCAGCTGGCAGGCCCTGTTCGATGCGCACCCGCAGGCCCGTCCGGGCCGGGTGGTCGAGCAGCACCGCACCGGCTACATCGTGGCCGACGTGCCGGACGCGGCGATCAAGACCGAATCGCCGCCGGAATGGCAGCGCCCGCGCTTTCCCAGCCACGAGCGCGCGGCCGTGGGTGACTGGGTGCTGCTGGACGGCATCAAGATCATCGCGCTGCTGCCACGGCGCACCGCGATCAAGCGCGGTGCGGCCGGCGAGCACTACCACCAGCAGGTGATCGCGGCCAACATCGACACCGTGTTCATCGTGTGCGGGCTGGATGCGGACTTCAACCCGCGACGGATCGAACGCTACCTGCTGCTGGTGGGCGGCGGCGGCGCGCAGCCGGTGGTGGTGCTGACCAAGGCCGACCAGACCGAATACAGCCAGGACGCCCTGGACGTGCTGGAAGAGCTGGCCGCGCAGGACATCCCGCTGCTGGCCATCAACGGCAAGGATCCGGCCAGTGCGTCGGCCCTGCTGCCGTGGCTGGGGGCGGGCCGGACCGTGGTGCTGGTGGGGTCATCGGGGGCGGGCAAGTCCACGCTGACCAACACCCTGCTGGGCGAGGAGCGGATGAAAACCGCCGATGTGCGCGTGAACGACTCGCGCGGCCGCCACACCACCACCCACCGCGCGTTGATCCCGCTGCCGGCCGGTGCCTGCCTGATCGACACCCCCGGCATGCGCGAGCTCAAGCCGACCGGCGAGGAAGCGCTGAGCGAAGGCGGTTTCTCCGATGTGGAAGCCCTGGCCGCCCAGTGCCGGTTCCGCGATTGTGCGCACCAGCGTGAGCCCGGTTGCGCGGTGCGTGCGGCCATCGACGACGGCACGCTGGATGAAGAGCGTTTGCTGAACTACTTCAAGCTGAAGGAAGAAGTGGCCGCGGCGGCGGCCAAGCTGGCGGTGCGCCAGGCGCAGCAGGCGATCGAGCGCAAGCATGTGGGCAAGGGCGCGCAATGGCGCCCGGGCAAGGGCGGCAAGCGCTGACCGGCCGGGCCATCGGGATACCGACGCTACGCCCGGTGCCGGAACAGCCGGTTGTACTGAAGGCGTTGCGTGGCGCGCGTGGTGTTCCGTTGGCGGTCGGGATGTGTGGCATTGATCACCGCGATGGTTTCCCGGGCGCAATCTCCGACGGAAGCTCGATGATCGCCTGGGCACCGGCGGCGTACCACGCCGATCCGGCATCTTGGGCAACCCGGCATCGGCGGCCTTCTTGCCCGCGTGGTGGGAGTTTGCTTGATCGCACCCGACAGGGCCCGGTCCTTCTGTGGCCACCTGTCGTCATGCGATAGGCCAGAAGTGGTCGGGTTGTCGGGCAGGTCCGGTCACCAGGCCTGGACCCTGTTAATGTCCGCCCCATGAACACACCGATGACCGTGGATCGTGAGGTGGCCCACCACACCGCACTCGATGCGCAACTGGTGGAAGCGGTGGGCGGCATCAAGCTGCTCGGCCTGACCAGTTGGCCGGCGGCGCTGCAGGCGCCGTTCCTGGCCAGCGTGGCGCGCGGTAATCCGCTGCTGCCGCAGGTGGACTACCCCAAGCTTGATTTCGGCGACACCCGCCGCGCGCTGGCCGCCATCAGCGCCCAGTGCGATCCGTCCCACCCCATCGGCCTGTACGTGCAGCGCTCGGCGCACAGCTGGGACCTGGCCGCCGGGCTGCTGGAATCGCTGGGGACCGCCGAGGTCGATCGCTATTCGGTGGAACTGTTCGGGGCACCCGAACAGCCATTGCCCGGCAATGGCCCCAGCACCCGCGACGCGGCCCGCCACTTCATCCAGATCGCGCAGGAGCTGGACCACGAACTGCTCGCGCCCGAAGAGCAGGTGCCGGTGTCGGCCACCGCGTTGCAGTTGCAGCTGCAGAGCGACCTGGATGCCTTCTTCGAATCGCGCATCATCAGCGTGCAGCTGGACCCGGAGCTGATCTCCAAAGCCGCTGCCGGGGCGACCCGCATCCGCCTGCGCACCAGTGCGCGTTTCAGTGCCTACGACCGCGCGCAGCTGTTCCACCATGAAGCCCTGGTGCATTCGCTCACCGCCCTCAACGGCCGCGAGCAGCCACACCTGCCCAGCCTGGCCTTGTCCTCGCCACGGGTCACCGCTACCCAGGAAGGCCTGGCCACCTTTGCCGAACAGATCACCGGCAGCATCGACATCCAGCGCCTGAAACGCATCAGCCTGCGCACCGAGGCGATCGCGATGGCGCGCGAGGGTGCCGATTTCATCCAGGTGTTCCGCTACTTCTGCCAGGCCGGGCAGAACAACGAAGAAAGCTTCGCCTCGGCCCAGCGCGTGTTCCGCGGGGTGCCACCGAGCGGTGGGGTGGCCTTCACCAAAGACACGGTGTACCTGCGCGGACTGGTATCGGTGCATACCTTCTTCCGCCACATGCTCGCCGAAGACCGCCTGCAGGTGTGCCGGTGGCTGTTCGCCGGCAAGATGTCCCTGACCGACGCGATCGACTTTGCCCCCTTGTTCGAAGAAGGCATCCTGCGCCCGCCGCGGTGGTTGCCGCATTGGGTCAGCCGCGCCAACGGCCTGGCCGGCATGCTGGCGTTTTCGCTGTTTGCCAACCGCATCCGCATGGACCAGCTGGCGGCCGAGTAGCGCCGGCGCCACCGGCGCGCGCCGGCTCACTCGGCGTGCGGGTTCGCGTCCTGCCAGGCGATATGCACATCGGCCAGTTCGTAGAGCTGTTCGACCAGCGCCATCGGCAGGCCATCGTCGTACGTTTCATCGTAGGCCTCATCGAACGGATCGATCCGATGCTCGCCGTCCACGGCCTGCAGCATCGGCGGCGGCACGCGCTGCAGTTCGGCCGGGGAATGCTCGTGCGGGCCGGCGCCGTCCCAGTGGTTCGGATCGAAACCGATGCCGTGGTCGGCATAGAAGCCCTCCAGGAAGCGTTGCTGCACCCGGCCGATCAGTTGATGGGTGTCGCGCGCGTAATCGGGCACTGCGTCCAGTGATGCGTACCCGGCATGCCCGCCTGCACCCACGCTCCAGAACAGCATCAATGCTGTGGCGCGGTCCAGGTCGGGCTGGTCGGCCAGCCACGCCAGCGCGCGATGGTTGTCGCCATAATTGGAGCGTGCCACGTAGAGGTGCCGCTGCTCCGGCGTGGCCTGGACCAGGTGGGCGTGCAGCAGTGCCCAGGTGGCCGCTGCGTAGTCCTGCTCGTTCATTGCCTGCTGTCCCTGCCGCTGCGGTAAGGCGCTCATTCTATCTGCCGGTGGCGTGTGCGGCCGTGCCTGTTTCTCTGCGCTGCGTCTCATTTCTTACGCCAGCGACGGCGGCGTAAGAATGCTTTCATCTTCCGCTCGCATGATGGTCACGCACCTGCACCACGCAGGTTTTCGTCCCCCATGTAACGGATCAACATGCTTACCCGACCCCTGACGATCGCCGTGGCGATCGCGCTGTGCGCCGCCAATGCCCATGCCGCCGATGTAGAGGCCAACGCCGGTACCGATGCCAGCGTCGCCCTCAGCGCGCAGACCCTGGACACCGTATCGGTGATCGGCCAGGGCGAAACCCGCCAGGTGCAGCGCATTGGCACGGTGGACAAGCAGGTACTGCCGCCCGGCACCAGTGGTCAGAAGATTCTCGACCGCCTGCCGGGCGTATCGGTGCAGTCCAACGATGCGTTCGGCGCCAACGAGGAATCGCAGAGCATCACCCTGCGCGGCTTTGACAAGAGCCGCCTGGGCTACACGTTGGATGGCATTCCGCTGGGTGACAACAGCTATGGCAACTACAACGGCCTGAGCATCGCCCGTGCGCTGATCGCCGAAAACCTGGCCGGCGCCGAGCTGTCCCAGGGTATCGGTTCGCTGGGCGTGGCCTCCACCAGCAATCTGGGCGGCACCATCCAGTATTTCTCGCAGGACCCGTCCACCGAGTTCGGCGGCCGTGCCAGCGTCACCGTAGGCGATGACAACCAGCGTCGCGGCTACCTGCGCGTGGACACCGGCGACCTCAACGGCTTCTCGGCCTATGTCTCCGGCGTGCACCAGGACGCGGACATGTGGGCCGCGCCGCACCAGAACCAGACCACCCGCCAGTTCAACGCCAAGGCGGTATGGAACGTGGGTGACCACCGCTTCGGTGCGTTCGTGGCCACCTCGCGGGCCAGCCAGGCCAACTACGCCTACCTGAGCAAGGACATGCTGGCGCGCGGCCTGGGCTACGACTGGAACATCTACGCACCGGACTGGGACCGCGCCGTGGCCGCCGCCTACTGCGCGCCAGGCACCCGCAACCCGGCCAAGTGCGCCTTCAGCGGCGGCGTCAACAGCATCGACGATGCCTACTACCAGAGCCGCGCGCTGCGCGATGACAACCTGTATTCGCTGGACGCCGACCTGGCGCTGGGCGACACCGCCCGCCTGAAGCTGCTGGGCTACCACCACGAAAACCGCGGCCAGGGCCACTGGTGGGCGCCGGGCCAGCCGTCCTACCCGGGCACCGACCGCATGCTGCCGATCTCCATCCGCAGCACCAACTACACCATCAACCGCACTGGCATGACCGCGGCGTTGAGCTGGAAGGTGGGCATCCACGAACTGGAAGCCGGGCTGTGGTACGAGCAGAACGACCATAATGTGTCGCGCAATTTCTACTACATCAGTGGCCCGTTCCTGGATGACCTGTACCTGCAGAATCCGGACCGTCGCCTGTTCAACCAGGACTTCGACATCCGCACGCGCCAGTTCTACGTGCAGGACCGCATGCGGTTCATGGACGACCGCCTGACGGTGGATGTGGGCATCAAGAGCCCGAACACGCGCATGCGTGCCACCGCCCAGCCGGGCAATGAGACCTCGATCGCGTCGGGCACGCTGACCGCCAAGGAATCGGTGCTGCCGCAGCTGGGTGTCGGCTTCAAGCTCAACGGCAACAACGAGGTGTTCGCCTCGTACGCGGAAAACATCGCCGCCTTCGTGGGCGGTGGCAGCGGCGGCCCGCTGCAGGTGTCGCCGGAATCGTTCGCGGCCAGCGCCGGGCTGGAACCGGAAAAATCCAAGTCGCTGGAAGCCGGTTTCCGCACCTTCGGTGAGAAGTACCAGGCCTCGATCGCGGCCTACCACACCACGTTCGACAACCGGCTGTTGTCGCTCAACCCGTGTTCGAGCATTGAAGTCGGCACGCGGCCGGAATGCGTCACCCGCTTCATCAACGTGGGCTCGGTGAAGAGCCAGGGCGCCGAACTGACCCTGATCCTCAAGCCGGTCGATGGCCTGCAGTGGTACAACGCGCTGTCCTGGAACAAGACCACCTACGAGGACAACTACACCTCCGGCGGCGTGATCGTGCCGGTGGCCGGCAAGATCACCGTGGACACCCCGCAGCGCATGGCATCCAGTGAAATCAGCTGGAACCGCGATGGCTTCTTCGCCAGCCTGCGTGCCAAGTACACCGGCAAGCGCTACTACACCTACACCAACGACCAGTCGGTGGCGGGCGTGACCACCTTCGATGCGGGTGCAGGGTATTCGTTCGGTCCGGGGCTGGGCCTGCGCGACATCAAGGTCTCGCTCAATGCCACCAACCTGACCAACAAGCGCTACGCCGGGCAGTTGAGTTCGTTCGCGCCGACCGACCCGGCCGGTACCCGCTACGCGATCCACGCCAGTGCGCCGCGGCAGGTGTTCATGACGGTCGCTGCCGAGTTCTGACGGCTGCTTCTCGCACCCATCGACGGCTGTCGGTGGGTGTGCGCAGGTCAACGGCAGATCAGCACCTTTTCGTGTGCGCTCTTGCTGCAGCGGCTGTCGCCGTGTGTGCAGGCGTCGCTTGGATGGCTGGGCGTCTCCGATCGGGTTTGTCGCGCGCGTGAGGGCCCCGTAGCGGCCGGTAGGCTCCTGGGCAAAATCAAGGAGGAGGCCGCCCCACCCACCGCCGCGCAGGCGAGGATTCAGAGCCCCCTTCGTGCCTGCCCCGCATAGAGGCGAAGAAAAAAAAGCCGCGACGCTTCTCAGCGCCGCGGCTTACCTCGTGGGGGAGGTCACGCGTCACAGCAGGACGCGCCAAGGTCAAAACATGTGCAACCCACCGTTCACCGCGTAGTCGGCACCGGTCACATAGGCCGCATCGTCCGACGCCAGCCACGCGCACAGGCTGGCCACTTCCTCCGGCTTGCCCAGGCGGCGGATCGGCACCGAACCGGCCAACCGGTCCAGCACGTCCGGCGGGAAACTGCTGATCGACTGGCTGGCGATGTAGCCGGGCGAAATCGTATTGACCGTCACCCCGCGCGCAGCCACCTCATTGGCCAACGCCCGGCTGAAGCCGTGCATCGCCGCCTTGGCGGTGGCGAAGTTGACCTGGCCGATCTGGCCCTTGTGCGCGCTCACCGAGCCGATGTTGACGATGCGGCCCCAGCCGCGGGCGGTCATGCCCTCGATCACCTGCTTGGTGATGTTGAACAGCGCATGCAGGTTCGAGCCCATCACCGCGTTCCAGTCGTCCGGGCTCATCTGCCGGAACAGCACGTCGCGGCTGCCGCCGGCGTTGTTGACCAGCACGTCGATCTCGCCAACCTCGGCTTTGACCTTGGCAAAGGCGGCCACGGTGGAGGCCCAGTCGGCGGCATTGCCTTCGGAGGCAATGAAATCAAAGCCCAGCTCGCGCTGTTCGCGCAGCCAGCCGGCCTTGCGCGGTGACGCCGGCGCGCAGCCGGCCACCACGGTGTGGCCATTGCGGGCCAGCTTCTGGCAGATGGCAGTGCCAACACTGCCCATGCCGCTGGTGATGTAAGCGATGCGTAAAGTCATTGCAGGACGCTCCTAGGTGAGCCGATCAGGACGCGAAGGGATACAGGCCGAACAACAGCCCGCCGATCATCAACAGCAGCGAAATGGCCACGGCCCACTTCAGGGTGAATTTCTGGTGGTCGGCAAACTCGACCTTGGCCAGCCCCACCAGCAGGTAGGTGGACGGCACCAGCGGGCTGAGCAGGTGCACCGGCTGCCCGGCCAGCGAGGCGCGCGCCATTTCCACCGGAGTGATGCCGTAGTTGCCCGCCGCCTCGGACAGGATCGGCAGCACGCCGAAGTAGAAGGCGTCGTTGGACATGAAGAAGGTGAACGGCATCGAGGCGATGGCGGTGATCACCGCCAGGTACGGGCCCCAGCTGTCGGGGATGATTGCCAGGAAGCTGTGCGACATCGCCTCCACCATGCCGGTGTTGTTGAGGATGCCGGTAAAGATGCCGGCGGCGAAGATCAGCGCCACCACCGACAGCACGCTGCCGGCGTGGCT
Organism: Bacillus subtilis subsp. subtilis; assembly: GCA_021733645.1. Taxonomy (GTDB): domain Bacteria; phylum Pseudomonadota; class Gammaproteobacteria; order Xanthomonadales; family Xanthomonadaceae; genus Stenotrophomonas. The sequence continues at coordinate 41,136 of JAHREJ010000012.1, forward strand.
GACCACGCGGCGGCGCTGCTCGGCCAGGTTGGGGTAGTTGATCACCAGCGCGATCGCAAAGCCGATCATGAACAGCACCGGCATCGGCAGCACGCCGATGATCAGCGCGGTCATCAGCGCCACGGTCAGCGCCAGGTTCACCCACAACAGCTTCGGCCGCTTGGTGTCTTCGGCGTCTTCCACGGTCGGCAGGGCGCTGCCGTCATCGGACACGCTGTTGTCCATCCAGCTGCCACCCTGCGGCAGGGTCACCACGCCCAACCGGCGGCGCTCCTTCAGGCCCAGGTACCAGGCCAGCAGCAGCACGCCGGCACAGGCGATCACCATCGAGGGAATCAGCGGCACGAACACGTCGGCCGGGTCCACGTGCAGCGCCGTGGCCGCGCGCGCGGTCGGCCCGCCCCACGGGGTGAGGTTCATCACCCCACCGGCCAGGATGGTCACGCAGGTCATGTTCAAGGCGTTCATGCCCAGCCGCTGGTACAGCGGCAGCATCGCCGACACGGTGATCATGTAAGTAGTCGAACCATCGCCATCGAGCGAGATCAGCATCGCCAGGATCGCCGTACCCAGCACGATCTTCATCGGGTCGCCCTTGACGAAGCGCAGGATGATCCGCACCAGCGGGTCGAACAGGCCTGCATCGATCATCACCCCGAAATACAGGATGGCGAACATCAACATCACGCCGGTGGGCGCGATCTTCTTGATGCCTTCCAGCATCATTTCGTCGATACCGGCACCGAAGCCACCGATCAACGCGAAGATGATCGGGATGGTGATCAGGGCAACGAGGGGCGACAGCCGTTTGCTCATGATCAAGTACATGAACGTAATGACCATGCCAAAGCCGAGGATGCTGAGCATCATCTGCAGACTCCTGAAGAGGTGGTGCGGAAAGAAAGGATCAGAAATCGAACTGCAGGCGGCCGGTGACGGCGCGGGTGCGGTCCAGGGTGGTGGCGGCCAGGCGGTCGCGGTTGCGGCTTTCGATCAGGTTGAGCATGAAGCGCAGGTTCGGGCGCATGTACCAGTTGCCGCCCAGCGTCCACGCCTCGGTCTGCGCATCACGCAGGTCCGGCTGGCCGATCAGGTGCTGGTCGCCGCGCATCTGGTCGTAGCGCAGCGCCAGCTCGAACGCGCCAGCGGCGTGCTGGAAGTCCTTGACCCGGCCGAAGCGGCCGGTCTTGCGGTCGTACACGCGTGATTCGCCGGTCACAAACCAGCTCACCAGACCGTAGCCGGCCATGACCTTGCCGCGCTGGCTGCCGTCGTCGAAGGTGGCGCCGCTGAACTCGCCCTGCCACGACAGCGGGCCGCGCACCTGCGCGTACTCCAGCGACCACTTGTTGACATCGGTATCGCGCCCGGACGAGAAATCCACCAGGGTCAGGCGGCTGTTGTCGGACAGGTGGCCAGCCGGACGCGGGCGGATGCGCAGCGCCGGCACGCCGTTGGCACCGGGGTTGTCATAGCGCTCATGGGCCAGCGACAGACCCAGGTGCAGTACATCGCCAGCGGTGGCGCCCGGGGCCCATGTGGCGCGGCCACCGGCGGCGCGGCCCTTGACCTGCCAGGCGTCGATGCTTTCCAGGCTGTAGGCGCTGGCCGCCCAGGTCATGTCGCCACGGGCGGCCTGCCAGGACGCACCCAGACGGTACAGCGGGGCCAGCGTGGTGCCGGCGTTGCCGCGCTCCAGGAAGGTGCCGTAGTTGGAACTGGTGCGGTCATCCAGCGAGAAGAACTGCTTGAACTGACCCACGGTGAGCTTGCCGGCGTCGCCGAAGCTGCGGCTGACATACACGTCCTTGGCCTCGACCCGGTCGCCGGAAAAATCGGCTTCCAGCTTGTAGTCCACCGCGAAGAACCTGCCGGACACGTCCAGCCAGGCGCGGCGGATCTCGGTGTCGTCCTTGTTCGGGGTGCCGCGGCCGTCGTTGCTGAAATCGGCGAAATCCAGGTGCAGGCGGCCGCCCACGCTGGCGGTGACCGGGCGGTCGTCGGCGTTGTCCTCGGCGGCCCAGAGCGGGGCGGACAGCAGCAACAGGGTGCAGGTGGCCGGCATGCGCCAGCGCAGTGAGTTCAGTTCCACGGACCCTCCCAGGTGCACGTTGGTGCGGTGTTGTCGTCAAAGGCACCGCAACCGGCGGCGACGCGATGGCGCAGCCTAGTGCGCGGATGCTGTCATCCACCTGTCAGGGGTTTGTGCACTGCAGCGAAGCCCACGGACGCGGCCGCTCGCGCTAGCATTCGTGCACCTTCGACGAATCCGACCGATGCGCCTGCTGCTGGTGGAAGACAACCCGGACCTGGCCGATGCCATCGTCCGCCGCATGCGCCGCAGTGGCCACGCGGTGGACTGGCAGTGCGACGGCCTGGCCGCAGCCAGCGTGCTGCGCTACCAGCGCTTTGACCTGGTGGTGCTGGATATCGGCCTGCCCACGCTGGACGGCCTGCGCGTGCTGGCCGGCATGCGCGAGCGCGGCGACAGCACCCCGGTGCTGATGCTGACCGCACGCGATGGCATCGAAGACCGGGTGCAGGCGCTGGACGTGGGCGCTGACGATTACCTGGGCAAGCCCTTCGACTTCCGCGAATTCGAAGCGCGCTGCCGGGTGCTGCTGCGGCGTACCCGCGGCCAGGCCAGCGAGGTGGTGCAGATCGGCCGCTTCCAGTTCGACAACGCCTCGCACCGGGTCAGCCTGGACGGGCAGCCGATCGAGCTGCCCAACCGCGAGTTCCGGCTGCTGGAAATCCTGATGGGTCGGCTGGGCCAGGTGGTGGGCAAGGACGAGATCGGCAATGGCCTGTTCGGCTTCGACGACGAGGCCGGCCCCAACGCGATCGAACTCTATGTGGGCCGCCTGCGCCGCAAGTTGGCCGAGGCACCGCTGCGGATCGTCACCGTGCGTGGCAGCGGCTACCTGCTGGAGGCCATTGAAGGGGCCAACGGCGCGGCAGACGATGGCGACTGATCCGCGCACGTCCGGCTCGATCCGGCACACCCTCTGGCTGTATCTGGGTGCATTCCTGGCGCTGTTCGCCGTGGCCCTGCTGTTCGGCGCGCGCGCCTACGGGCAGCGTGCGGCCAACCGGTCCTACGACCACCTGCTGGTGTCTTCGGCGTTGTCGATCATCGATTCGGTGGCGCTGGTGGACGCACAGTGGCAGGTGGACCTGCCGTATGCGGCGCTGGACCTGCTGGCGATGGCGCCGGAGGACCGGGTGTTCTACCGGGTCTCCAATGCGCGCGGCGAGACGGTCACCGGCTATGCCGACCTGCCCACGCCACCGCACCCGCCCAGCGATCGCCCGCAGTTGTTCGATGCCCCCTACAGCGGCGAGCAGGTACGTTTCGTGGTGGTGGCGCGGCGGGTGTCTTCCCCTTCGGCGCAGGGCGAGGTGCGCGTGCAGGTCGGCCAGACCCGGCGCGCCCGCGAAGCGCTGGCCCAGGACATGGTCAACCGGGCGCTGGCCGCGATCGCGGTGCTGTCGCTGCTGTCGCTGGCCCTGGTCGGCCTTGGCGTGCACCGCGCGCTGCGCCCGCTGGTGCGCATGGAGCGTGAGCTGGCACGGCGCGAGCCGTCCGATCTGAAGCCATTGGATACCCGGGTGCCGCGCGAAATGGACAAGATGGTGGGCGCGTTGAACCACTTCATGGGGCGGCTGTCGAGCAGCAACGAAACGTTGCGCGCGTTCATGGGCGACGCCGCGCACCAGATGCGCACGCCGCTGGCGGCGCTGCGCGCGCAGGCCCAGCTGGCGCTGGACGAGGAAGATCCCGAGGACATGCGGCGCAGCCTGCACGCCATCGAACGCAACGCCACCCACATGAGCCGGCTGCTCAACCAGCTGCTCAGCGACGCCAGCGTGATCCACCGCGCCAATCTGCAGCGCTTCGCCCCGGTGGACCTGGCCGAGACGGTGCACCAGGCACTGCATGAGGCCTTGCCGCAGGCCCTGCCGGCACCCCGTGTGCAGTTGGCGGTGAGCGCGCAGGCTGCCTGGGTGCACGGCGATGCGCTGTTGCTGCGCGAGGCGATCAAGAACCTCATCGACAACGCCCTCAAGTACGGTGGCGACGGTGCGTTGCAGGTGGCGCTCACCGAAGAGCCCGGGCGCTGGGTGTTGACCATCGCCGACCACGGCCCGGGTATTGCCGCCGCCGATGCCGAGCGCGTGTTCGAGCGGTTCGCACGCGGCGAAGGGGCGGCCGCCGGCGGGGCCGGGCTGGGCCTGGCAATCGTCAAGCGCGTGGTCGACAGCCACGGCGGCCAGATCGACCTGAGCAATCGTATTGGCGGGGGCCTGGTGGCCACCGTCCGCCTGCCGAGGATGCACGCATGAAGCGATGGTGGCTGCTGATGCTGCTGGCTGTGGTGGCGGGCGCGCAGGCCGCGCCCGGCGATGTGCAGCGGTTCCCGGCCAAGGGTGCGCCGGTGGCGCAGCTGCGCATCCACGGTTCGACCGATATCGAGGTGTTTGCCACGGTGATCGCCGATTACCAGCGGTTGCATCCGGGGACCGAGATCCTCTACGAGGATGTGATCACCCAGGACATCTACGCGCGCTATCTGCGCGACCGCAACGGCCCGCACGCCCCGGACATGCTGATCAGCAGCGGCATGGACCTGCAGACCAAGCTGGTCAACGATGGCCACGCGCTGGCGCACCGTTCGGCGCAGACCGATGCATTGCCGGCATGGGCGCAGTGGCGGCACGAGGCATTCGGCATCAGCTACGAGCCGGTGGCCATCGTCTACAACACCCGCACGCTGCCGGCCGCGCGCGTGCCGCATACACGCCGCCAGCTGCTGGAACTGCTGCGCGCCCCGGATGCGCCGTTGCAGGGCAAGGTGGGCACCTACGACGTGGAGCGCAGCAGCGTGGGCTACCTGCTGGCCACCCAGGACGGCCAGCGCGGCAGCATGGCCGGTGCGCTGCTGGGCGCGCTTGGCGACAACGGCGTGCACCTGGAGGAACGCACCGGGGTGCTGCTGGACCAGGTCAGCAGCGGCAAGCTGTCGCTGGTGTACAACGTGCTGGGCTCCTATGCACAGGCACGGATCGACGCCGGCGCGCCGTTGGGCATCGTCGAGCCGGAGGATTACACGCTGGTGGTCCTGCGTACCGCGGTGATCCCGCGCAGCAGCCGGCATCCGGAAGAAGCGCGGCGCTTCCTGGACTACCTGTTGTCGCCACGCGGCCAGCAGGTGCTCTCGCGCGAGGCGCGGCTGATGCCGATCCTGCCGGCCCAGGGCCAGCAGCGCGGGCGCTCGCCCGAACGCAGCTACCGCCCGATCCAGCTCGGCCCGGGCCTGCTGGTGTACCTGGACGGCCTCAAGCGCCGCCAGTTCCTGGACGCCTGGCGCGGCAGCATGCGGCAGCAGGTACCGTAATCGCGGAGAGACGCCGGGATTACGGTGCCTGCCGCCCGCGCATTCCACCTGAACCCCGCGCCGTTGGCGCGCCCCCTTCAACACGAAGGGGGCTCCTCTCCAGATGCATTCCGGGGCCGCAGGCCAACTCACACCACCCCGGTAGTGACGGCCGCTGGCCGTCAACCTCGGTGCAATCGGCGGCAGGGAATAACGGCCGCTGGCCGTCAACCTCATTACAATTGGACGCATGAGCGAATTCACCGTCCTGATCGCCGACGACCACCCGCTGCTGCGTGCGGCGGTCGTCCATTCCCTGCGCCAGTCGCTGCCGCAGGTGCAGGTGATCGAAGTAGCCAGCGCCGCCACGCTGGAAACCGCGCTGGACCAGCACCCGGAAATCGAACTGGTTCTGCTGGACCTGACCATGCCCGGCGCGCGTGGGTTTTCCTCGCTGCTGCACGTGCGCGGCGCGCACCCGGACATCCCGGTGGTGATCGTGTCCTCCAACGACCATCCGCGCGTGATCCGTCGCGCGCAGCAGTTCGGTGCGGCCGGCTTCATCCCCAAATCCGCGCCGGCCGATGCCATCGGTCAGGCCGTGGCGACCGTGCTCGATGGCGGCGTGTGGTTTCCCGCGATGGCGCCGGAGCGTTCCGAATCCGACGCACTGCTCGCCGCGCGCCTGGCCCAGCTCACCCCGCAGCAGTTCCGCGTGCTGCTGTACCTGGCCGACGGCCTGCTCAACAAGCAGATCGCCTACGAGTTGGGCCTGGCCGAAAACACGGTGAAGGTGCATGTCACCGCGATCCTGAAGAAACTGGAATGCCATAGCCGCACGCAGGCCGCCGTGCTGGTGAAGGCGTTGGAACCCGAAGGCGACGCCGGCGCAGGCGCAGGCCCCGACGGGTAGCGCCGATGGTGGGTCCGGGTCACCGGATCGATGCCACCCTTGATTGTTACGCGCTGTGCCTGACCAGCAGCTGCGTCATCAACGCCCGCAACGCCGGCGGCCGCACCGGCTTGGACAGGAACCCCCAGCCGTTTTCCACCGCCTGCGCGCGCAGCGCATCATCGCGCTCGGCAGTGACCAGGATCACCGGCGGGCGCGCCTGCCATACTTCGCACAGGTGCTCATACAGCGCCGGGCCGTGCCACTGGCCCATGCGCACATCCAGCAGCAGCAACTGCGGCACGTTGAGTGCAGAGGCAATGTCCAGCGCGGCCTGCGGGCCGTCGGCCAGGTCCACCGCGCAGCCCCAGCGCTCCAGCAGCGCGCGGGTGGCGGCACACACGCGCGGGTCGTCGTCGATGCTCCAGACCCGGCATTGCCGCAACGGGCTGTCATCGCCAACGTCGGCGGCCGCCGCGGGCGGCGCAGGCGGCGCCGGAATCGCGGCCACATCGCCCAGCGCCACGCTCACCGCGAACACGCTACCGCGCCCCAGCGTCGAGCGCAGGTGGATGCGATGGCCCAGCAGGCGGCCGATGCGTTCCACGATGGCCAGCCCAAGACCGGCCCCGCGCTCCTGGTCCACGCCATCATCCAGGCGGCGGAACTCTTCGAAGATCTCGCCCTGCAGGCTCTCCGGAATGCCCGGACCCTGGTCATGCACTTCAATGCGCAGTTGGTTGCCCGCGCGCCGGCAGCCGATCAGCACGCGTCCGCGCGGGGTGTATCGCAGCGCGTTGGACAGGAAGTTCTGCAGGATCCGGCGCAGCAACGCTTCATCGCTCACCACCACCGCACGCGTGTCCACCCAGCGCAGCTGCAATCCGCGGCGGTCGGCGGCGATGCCGAACTCGCGCGCCAGCGTTTCCAGCAGCGGCGACAGCGCGAAGGCCTGCACGTGGGTCTGCAGCGTGCCCGATTCCAGCCGCGAGATATCCAGCAGGCTGGTCAGGATCGCGTCCTGCGCCGCCAGCGCCGCGTCCACGTGTTCGCTCAACTCGCGTGCATCGCCGGCCAGCTTGCCGCGCAGCACCGACACGAACATGCGCGCGGCATTCAACGGCTGCAGCAGGTCGTGCACCGCCGAGGCGACAAAGCGCGATTTGTAGCGGTTGGCCCGCTCGGCTTCATGCCGGGCTTCGTCCAGGTCACGCGTGCGCTCGGCCACGCGGTGCTCCAGCGCATCGGCCAGCGAGCGCAGTTCGCGCGCGGTGTTCTTGTAGGCGGTGATGTCGGCATAGCTGGTGACAAAGCCGCCATCGGGCAGCGGGTTGCCACGGATTTCCAGCACGGTGCCGTCGTCTTTCTCGCTCTCGCGCATGTGCGGGCGGCCGCTGCGCAGGTGGTTCAGGCGACGCTCGATGGCCTCGTCGATCGGCCCCGGCCCCAGCAGCCCGCGGCGTGCGTTGTAGCGGAAAATCTCTTCAATGGGACGACCCTCGCGGATCAGCCCGGCCGGGAACTTGAACAGCTCCAGGTAACGCGCATTCCACGCCACCAGCTTCTGCGCGTTGTCGATCACCACCACGCCCTGCGGCAGGTGCGCCAGGCTGCGGCTCAGGCCGCTGTCGGCCTGCTGGGCGGCCTGCAGCACGCCATCCTGCGCGGTGCGCAGTTCTTCGGCGTGCTGGGCCAGCACGCTTTCCAGCTCGCGCCGGCTGCGCTGGCGGTGTGCATCCAGGCGCCGCCGCTGCTGCACGAACAGCACCAGGAAGCCCAGTGCCAGCCACGCCGCGCCACCGCCGATGGCGGCACTGCGCCCGGCACTGGTGGCCGCGCCGGCATCGTGCAGCAGGTGCAGGTTCCAGTGCTCTTCGGGCAGGGCCAGGCTCTGCCACAGCATCGGCCCGGGCAGCACCGGGTCGAGCAGGCGCACCATGCGCCCGCCGTTTTCCAGCACATCCTCGGTGCGCACCCGCAGCGGTTGCAGCGAGCGGTCGGCGTACTGCCGTGCGTCCAGCATTTCGCGACGCTCGGCCAGGCCCAGCGGCCGCAGCAGCCGGTAACGCCAGGCATCGCGGTTGGCCAGGAACACCACGTCGTGTTCGTCGCTGGCCAGCACGACGTCCGGGCTGGGCAGCCATTCCTGTTCCAGCGCCGACAGTTCGATCTTGATCACCACCACGCCCAGGCGCTGGCCGTTTTCCTCGATCGCCTGGGACAGGAAATAGCCCGGCACCCCGGTGGTCATGCCGATGCCGTAGAAACGGCCGCGGCCGGTGGCCAGGGCCTGCCGGTAATAGGGGCGGTAGCTGTAGTCTTCCCCGACGTTGCTGCTGGCCTGGTCCCAGTTGCTGGCCGCCACGGCAACACCGTCGTGCCCGACCAGGGTCAGGGTAGACGCGCGGGTGACCTGGTTGGCCTGTTGCAGTTTGAGGTTCAGGCGTTGGCGCGCCGACGCATCGGGCACCTGCAGCAGCGCGCGGCGCAGGTCCGGGTCCAGCGCCAGCACCTGCGGCAGCGTGCCGAAGCGGTCGATGCGCTGCTGCAGGCCCTGGCCGTACAGTTCCAGCTGGCGCTGTACCTGCGCGCTTTCGGTGGCCAGCGCACGCCGCCACGCATAGTGGCCGGCGGCGGCCGCGCACAGCAGGGTGCCGCCGATCATCAGCAGCAGGGTCAGCAACAAGGTGCGGTGGCGGCCGAGCCAGTACATGGCGGCAGTCTACGGGCGTGCGACGGGCGTGGGGAGCACGCCCGCCGCGAGGCCGATCAGAAGTGCATCTGCGCGCGCAGTTCGAAGATTTCCGGGGTGGTGTGCACACCGCGACGGCTGGCGTCGGCCTTCACGTAGTTGGCCTGGAACTTGAAGTGGCTGGTGAGGTACCAGTTCGCGCCCAGGGTCCAGTCGTGCTGGCGGCCGCCGAACACATCGGCATCGTCCAGGTCCAGGCGGCTGTAGCGGGCCACCAGCTCCACCGCGCCGTAATCGTGGGCCGGCTTGATGTTGGCCACCGCGCCGGCGTTGTACGGGCGCGATTCGCCGGTGAGCACCCAGCTGGCCATCGCGTACTGGCCGTTGCCGGTGTAATCGGGCTTGCCTTCGCGGGTAACGGTGGTCTGCAGGGCTTCGGCCTGCACCGAGAACGGACCGCGGATCCAGATGCCCTCCAGGCCGGTGCGGCGGATCTGGTCGGCGGTGGCCAGTGCGCCTGAATCCACCAGGCGGATGTCGGTCAGGCCCGCTTCGGGGCGCGCACGCAGGCGCGCGCTGGCCTCGTGGTGCACATCGCGGCCGTCGCTGTAGCCGCGTGGATTTTCCTGCGAATAGGCCAGGCCCAGATGGAGCACATCGCCTGCGGCCTTCACCGGTGTCCACACCGCACGCACCGCTTGGGTGGTGCCGGGGTTGTCACCCTGCAGGTCCTTGCCGCCGTAGGCGCCGGCCTGCAGCAGGTACTGCGGGCGTTCCAGCACCCATTCGGCACCGGTGCGGCGGCCTTCGTAGAACGCCTGCACGGGCAGGGCGGTTTCCAGGAAGCTGCCGGCGCGCGAGGAGGTGCCAGCATCCAGGCCCACCGGGGTCTTCATGTAGCCGAAGCGGAAGCGGCCCACGTCGCGACCGAAGAACGCCTTGCTTTCAAAGCGCACGAACACGTCCAGCCAGGTATCGGCCTGGAAGTCGTAGTAGACCATCGCGTCGTACACGCCCTTCTTCTTCAGCGTGGCGCCAAACTCCTTGCGGCGCACCGCGTCGGCGTCTTCGATGCCGCTGTTGCCGGAGAAATCGTTGAGGTCGTAGGCAATGTTGGCGGTGGCCGCCAGTTCGGTGCCGTCGCTGAAGGCAACCTTGGTCGGCCAGTTGTCGAAGTCGGCGGCCGAAGCCAGGGCAGGGGTGGCGGCCAGGCACAGGGCCAGCAGGGTCGGGGTCGGGCGCATGAAGGTGCTGCTCTCTCTTTGAGACGGGACAGGACAACAACGGCCGCAGCGCCGGAAACTGTTGCCAGCCGGGCCGCGCGCGGTCACTTGCCGCCGTGGGGGAGGGCGGTGTGGGGGCAGTGTAGGCACCCAACGCCACCTGAACCGGGGGGCTAGTACCAATAGGTTATCTGCGTTGCGGTGACTCGCGCGTACAAATGCGTCCATCCGCTGCAGCCGGCCCCATCGTGCCGCTGCGACGTTCCTTGGAACCGGCCCGCCGCTGTCTGCGGGCCGGACGCGCCAGTATCGCCCGATCCGGAGTCCGCCATGCACATTCCCACCGCTGCCCCGCTTGCGGCCAAGCCGCTGCCCTTCTACCGCCAGCTGTACTTCCAGGTGGTGGTGGCGATCGTGCTGGGGGCCATCCTTGGCCACTACGAGCCGGCCTTCGCCGAGTCGCTCAAGCCGCTGGGCGATGCCTTCATCAAACTGGTCAAGATGATCATCGCCCCGGTGATCTTCCTGACCATCGTCACCGGCATCGCCGGCATGACCCACCTGCGCACCGTGGGCCGGGTGTTCGCCAAATCGATGGCCTACTTCCTGTTCTTCTCCACCCTGGCGCTGATCGTGGGCATGGTGGTGGCGCACGTGGTGCAGCCCGGCGCCGGCATGAACATCAACCCGGCCGACCTGGACCAGACCGCGGTCCACAGCTACGTGCAGAAATCCCATGAGCTGACCCTGACCGGCTTTGCGATGGACATCATCCCGGCCACGCTGGTCAGCGCGTTCGTGGATGGCAACATCCTGCAGGTGCTGTTCGTGGCCGTGCTGTTCGGCGTGGCGCTGGCCCTGACCGGCGCCAAGGGCCGCCCGGTGCTGACCTTCCTGGAGGCGTTGACCGCCCCGGTATTCCGCCTGGTGCACATCCTGATGAAGGCCGCCCCGATCGGCGCCTTCGGTGCCATCGCCTTCACCATCGGCAAGTACGGGGTGGGCTCGCTGGTCAACCTGGCCTGGCTGGTGGGCTCGTTCTACCTCACCGCGTTCCTGTTCGTGGCGGTCATCCTGGGCGTGGTCTGCCGGCTGTGCGGGTTCTCGGTGTTCAAGCTGGCCCGCTACCTCAAGGCCGAGCTGCTGCTGGTGCTGGGCACGTCCTCGTCCGAATCGGCGCTGCCTTCGCTGATGGAGAAGATGGAGCGCGCCGGTTGCGCCAAGTCGGTGGTGGGCCTGGTGGTCCCCACCGGCTATTCGTTCAACCTGGATGGCACCAACATCTACATGACCCTGGCCGCGCTGTTCATCGCCCAGGCCACCAATACCGAACTGACCCTGGGCCACCAGATCGCGCTGCTGCTGGTGGCGATGCTCAGTTCCAAGGGCGCCGCTGGCGTCACCGGGGCCGGCTTCATCACCCTGGCCGCCACCTTGGCGGTGGTGCCTGAAGTGCCGGTGGCCGGCATGGCGCTGATCCTGGGCGTGGACCGTTTCATGAGCGAATGCCGTTCGCTGACCAACTTCATCGGCAATGCCGTGGCCACCGTGGTGGTGTCGCGCTGGGAAGGCGCGCTGGACCGCGACCGCCTGGCGCTGGCCCTGGACGGCCGCGAAGCCGAACTGCCCGCGCTCACCACCGACGACCTGCCCTCGCCGCTGGCCGCCCCGGCGCGCTGAACCGCTTGATGCGTGTGTGTGTTGCAGGGCCCGCCCGCTCCCCCTGGACGGCGGGCCCTGTTTTTTTTTGAAGGCGCTGGCGGTGCGGGTTGTCATCGCACTTGGCCACGCTGCGCATACGCTGCCGAACGGCGGGCTTTATGTGCGGTTGCAGCATAGCCGCGACAGCGTAGCGACAGGTCCATCCACGCCAACGGGGGTATGATCCCCTGTTCCTCTCGCCCATTCATCTGCAGAAAGCGATGTCCAACGAAGATTTCAAACAGGCTGCCCTCGATTACCACCGCATGTCGCCGCCGGGCAAGATCCGCGTCGCAGCGACCAAGCCGATGCTGACCCAGCGTGATCTGTCGTTGGCGTACTCGCCGGGCGTGGCACACGCCTGCGAGGCGATCATGGCCGACCCGCAGCAGGCCAGTGAACTGACCGCACGCGGCAACCTGGTCGCCGTCATCTCCAACGGCACCGCCGTGCTGGGCCTGGGCAACATCGGCCCGCTGGCCGGCAAGCCGGTGATGGAAGGCAAGGGCGTGCTGTTCCAGAAGTTCGCCGGCATCGATGTGTTCGACATCGAGATCGACGAAAACGACCCGGACAAGCTGGTCGACATCATCGCCTCGCTGGAGCCCACCTTCGGCGGCATCAACCTGGAAGACATCAAGGCCCCGGAATGCTTCATCGTCGAGCGCAAGCTGCGCGAGCGCATGAACATCCCGGTGTTCCATGACGACCAGCACGGCACGGCGATCATCGTCGGCGCCGCGGTGCTCAACGCGATGGTGGTCACCGGCAAGAAGATCGAAGACATCAAGCTGGCCACCACCGGCATGGGCGCGGCGGGTATTTCCTGCGTCAACATGCTGGTCTCGCTGGGCCTGAAGAAGGAAAACATCCTGGCCTTCGACCGCGACGGGGTGATCCACACCGGCCGCAGCGACCTGGACCCGGAAAAGGCGCGTTACGCCCGCGACACCGACAAGCGCACGCTGGCCGAGATCGTCGATGGCGCCGATATCTTCCTGGGCCTGTCGGCCCCGGGCATCCTCACCGCGGACATGGTCAAGACCATGGCCAAGGACCCGGTGATTTTCGCGCTGGCCAACCCGACTCCGGAAATCATGCCCGAGATGGCGCGTTCGGTTCGCCCGGACGCCATCATCGGCACCGGTCGTTCGGACTACCCGAACCAGATCAACAACGTGCTGTGCTTCCCGTACCTGTTCCGCGGTGCGCTGGACGTGGGCGCCACGGCGATCAACGAAGAAATGAAGATCGCCTGCGTGCACGCGATCGCTGCGATGGCGCGTCGCGAGGCCAGCGACCTGGGCTCGGCCTATGGTGATGAAACGCCCAGCTTCGGCCGCGATTACCTGATCCCGCGCCCGTTCGACCGCCGCCTGCTGGTGGAGCTGTCGGCCGCCGTGGCCCAGGCCGCGATGGATTCGGGCGTGGCGACGCGTCCGGTGGCCGACATGGGCGCCTACCGGGAGAAGCTGGCCCAGTTCGTCTACCGCACCAGTCTGATGATGAAGCCGGTCTACGACCGTGCGCGCGCCGACAAGCAGCGCGTGGTCTATGCCGAGGGCGAAGAAGAAGTGGTGCTGCGTGCGGTGCAGAACGTGGTCGATGAAGGCCTGGCGCAGCCGATCCTGATCGGCCGCCCGGACGTGATCGAATCACGCATCGAGCGCCTGGGTCTGCGTATGAAGGCCGGTGTCGACTTCGACATCACTAACATCAACGATGACCCGCGCTTCAACGAGTACTGGCAGTACTACCACAACCTCACCGGGCGCCGCGGCGTGACCGTGGCGGCGGCCAAGAACCTGATGCGTTCACGCCCGACGCTGATCGCGGCGGTGATGGTGGCGCGCGGTGAAGCCGATGCCATGCTCACCGGCGTGGTGGGCCGCTTCCACAAGAAGCTGGGTTACGTGCGCAGCGTGCTGCCGCTGGAGCCGCGCGTCAGCTCGACCTCGGCGATGACCGGGGTGATCAACCAGCAGGGCGTGTTCTTCTTCGTGGATACCCACGTGCAGGAAGACCCCACCGCCGAGCAGATCTGCGAAGCGACCCTGCAGGCGGCCTACCGCATGAAGCTGTTCGGGATCGAACCGAAGGTGGCACTGCTGTCGCACTCCAACTTCGGCAGCCACGATTCCAAGGACGCGCTGAAGATGCGCAGCGTCCGCGCGATGCTGCTCAAGCGCAATCCACGGTTGAACGTGGACGGCGAAATGCAGGGCGACACCGCGTGGGACGAAGCGCTGCGCCAGAAGCTGCTGCCCAACAGCACGCTGAAGGGCCGTGCCAATCTGTTCGTGCTGCCGAACCTGGAAGCGGCCAACATCGCCTACAACCTGGTGCGCGTGTTCACCGACGGCGTGGCCATCGGCCCGATCCTGATGGGCGTGGCCAAGCCGGTGCACATCCTGACCACCAGCGCCACCTCGCGCCGCGTGCTCAACATGACCGCGATCGCCGCGGTGGATGCGCAGATCCGCAAGCAGCTGGAGGCGGAAAAGAACGGCGCATAACGCGCCGGTCTTTTGACCTCCAGCTGCCAAAACGCGCCCCTCGGGGCGCGTTTTGGTTTCGCGCAGCGAAACGCGGATCGGGTAGCTACCGACCGTTGGTCGGTAGGCATCCTTCGGATGCCCGCGCATGCATCCTCCAACCCCGCCTTCGGCGCGCCCCTTCGGCTCTCCACCCGACACATCACGGTGCGCCGCCGCAGGTGTTGCCTTCGCCGCTGCCACACGCACGCCGCACCCCGGTCACCCCCCTGCAACCTCCCAAGGGCCCAATACCCCCACGCGGCCTGGCCGCGGCGGTGGGCCTCTGGCTCCCGCCGCCCTGGGCCCGACCAGACCCCCTGCAAGCCGGAGCCGTGCCATGCGCCATCGAATGACCCACCGCTATTTCAAGCAGTTGTTCGCGCTGTACGCCGGGTTGGTGGGCGCACGCTGAGGGCGGGCACCGCATGGCGCCGCGCGCAGCCCCGCTGCACCGTCGCCCGCGGCTGCCTGTGCCGCGCTGCGCCGCGATCGCCGGGCAGATCCCCGGCGCTTCGTTGTCATCATCGTGCCTGTACGTATGCCGCCCACAGCGCCGGCAATGCCACACCGGTGCGGGTCTGCCACAACGCCGGGGTGTAACGCCCTTCGCGCAGCGCGCCATCCAGTGACTTCACCAGCCCGGGGTACCGGGCCTCGCTCCACTTCAGGAATGCGCCGGTGACCCGGTAGCCGGTATCGACGCGCTGCCCCTCCTTCACCACCGTTGGCAAGGCCCATCCTGCAGCGGCATTCTCCCGCCCGTAGCGATCACGCGCATAGTCGGCGATGCCTTCCACCAGCCATCCCGGCACGCGTTCGTTGGCGTACTCGGGATAGCCCTGCACGATGTGCATGGCCTCGTGGGTCACCAGGTCAACATCGTCGGGATGCTTGTCCAGCCAGGCCGGGTTGAGGGTGATGGTGGCCGCCCCTGCGCCTTCGCCGACGAAGGCGATGCCGTCGTAGCCCGGGTCGATCACGATCCGCACCTGCGCCGGCGCGGCCGGGTGGAAGTCCGCCCGCTCCCGCACATAGGCGGCGAAGAAGGTGTCGATGATGCGGGTCCGCATCGGCGCGGCCAGCGCACCGCTTGGATCGTGGTAGGCCAGCGTCACCCCATCGCGCTGTTGGCTGGACTGGAACGCCGCGGCATCGAACACCGCCAGCGTCGCCAGCAGCAGCGCCCCGATAGTGCCGCCCGCGGGCCGACCCCGCGCGATCGGCGCCACCGTCTGCGCCAAGACATCGGTCATGCCCATTCTCAACGCTCCTCCGCCGGTGCCAGCAGTTCCACTTCGGCCAACTGCATGCGCCCCGGCCCGGCGATGCGCAGCCGGTACTCGGCATAGCGGCCGGGTTTGCCGATGGCGAACGGCCGGGTCTGCTGCGCCCACGCAAAGTCTTCGTTACGGCGCTGGTCCAGTGGGGTCCAGCGGCCACCGGTGCTGCGCGCCTCCAGGGTCCACTGACCATCGCGGATCGGGCCGTTGCCACTGGTCAGGGTGTACATCGCCGGTACGCCGTTGCCCACCCCGGTGAACGTCACGGTGGTGGCGCCCAACGGCACCGCCGTGGCGGCATCATCATCCACCAGCGCGGGCAGCGCGCGGCCATCGGCCAGCTGCGCGCGTGCACCGTCGCCCAGCAGGTCGTGCAACAGGGCAGGGCGTTGGCCGGGCGCGGTCAGCGAACGCGGCGCATCGTCCGGGCCGCTGCCCCAGGTGGAGGGCTGTGGGCCCATCACGAAGTCCAGCGTTGCGCCCTTGGCGATCACCTCGTGCGGCACCCAGGTTCGGGTCCAGGGTTTGCCGTTGATCTTCAACGACTGCACGTACACGTTGTCGCGCGAGTTGAGCGGCGCATTGACGGTCAGCACCGCGCCGCCCTGCAGCGCGACCCGTGCGTGGCGGAACGCCGGCGAGCCGATCGCGTACTCCGGCGAGCCCATGCGCAGCGGATACAGGCCCAGCGAGGCCAGCACATACCAGGCCGACGTTTCGCCGTTGTCCTCATCGCCGGGGTAGCCCTGGCCGATCTCGCTGCCCACGTACAGCCGCGCCAGGATTTCGCGCACGTGCTGCTGGGTTTTCCACGGCTGCCCGGCGTACAGGTACATCCACGGAATGTGGTGCGCCGGCTGGTTGCTGTGCGCGTACATGCCCATGCGCACATCGCGTGCCTCGGTCATCTCGTGGATGGTGCCGCCGTAGGACCCGGCCAATGCCGGATCGGCGGTTTCCGGGGTGGAGAAGAATGCATCCAGCTTGGCGGCAAGCTGCGCACGGCCGCCGTAGAGCGCGGCCAGGCCCTCGCCGTCATGCGGCGCGGTGAAGGCAAATGTCCAGCCGTTGGATTCGGTGTAGTCATGGCCCCACACCCGTGGGTCGTACTGCTTGGCATCCAGGCGCCAGCTGCCATCGGGCTTGCGGCCCTGGAAGAAGCCGGCGGCCGGATCGAACAGGGTGGCGTAGGTGCCGGCGCGATGGCGGAAATAGTCCGCCTCGGTGGCGTAGCGTTCGCGTGCGGCCGGCGTGCCGGCGCGCTTGGCCAGTGCGTCGGCCATGTTGGCGATGCCGAAGTCGTTGAGTGCCCCTTCCATCGTCCACGACATGCCTTCATGCACGTCGGCCGTGGCATAGCCGCGGAACGTGGAGCGGTCCATGCCCTTGCGCCCGACGTGGCGGTCCGGTGGTACCACCGTGGCATTCTTCAGGGCGGCCGCATACGCCTCTTCGGGATCGAAGCCGCCGATGCCCTTCAGCCAGGCATCGGCGAAGGCCACATCCGAACTGGTGCCCACCATCAGGTCGGCATAGCCGGGCGAGGACCAGCGGGCCACCCAGCCGCCCGCGCGGTACTGCTCCAGGAAGCCCTGCACCAGCGCACCGGCATCGTCCTTGGTGAACAACGCATAGGCCGGCCAGGTGGTGCGGAAGGTGTCCCAGAAACCATTGTTCACATACACCTTGCCGTCGCGCACCGGGGCAAAGCTGCGCGTGGCGCTGCCGTCGGTGTTGTCCTCGGCGGCACTGGCCTGGCTGGCATAGCGCCAGTCCGGTGCGGCGGCCGTGCCGGCGTTCTCGTGGCCGGAGTTGGGGTACAGGTACAACCGGTACAGGCTGGAATAGAGCGTGGTCTTCTGGTCGTCGCTGGCATCGCCGATGTCGAACGGGGCCAGGCGCGCATCCCAGGCGTCCTGCGCGCGGGCGGCCACGCTGTCCAGGGTGTCATCGCTGGCCAGCTCCAGGGCCAGATTGTGCCGGGCCTGCTCCACCGAGATCAGCGAGGTGGCGATGCGCATGGTCACCGTGCGCGCGCTGCCGGCGTCGAACTTGATGTAGCCGGTGGGCCGACCGGTGTTGATCGCCCCGCTGCTGCGCCACGGCTTGTCGAAGCTGGCCACCACGTACATGCGGGTGGCGCCGTTGGACAGGCCGCTGCGCGTATCGGTGTAACCGGTCAGGGTCTGCGTGGCCGCGTCCAGGGTCAGTCCGCCGCGGGCGTCCACGTTGTCGAACAGCAGGTTGGCATCGCCCTGGTCGGGGAAGTCGAAGTGGAACAGCGCGGCATGATCGGTGGGTGCGATGGCTGCGGCAATGCCGTTGTCGAAGCGAACCTCGTAGCGGTACGGACGGGCACGTTCCTGGGTGCGCGAGAACGCCAGCGCACGCTTGGCACGGTCGGCTTCGGGCACGCCGCGGCTGGCCGATGGCATTACCTGGAAGGTCTGGCGGTCACCCATCCACGGGCTGGGCTGGTGGCTGAGTGCGAGCGCCTGCAGCTGCGGGCGGTTGCGTGCGTCGTTCTGCTCGTTCCAGCGGTACAGCCAGTTCAGCGCACCGGCGTCGGTGACCGGGGTCCAGAAGTTGAAACCGTGCGGCACTGCCGTGGCCGGGAAATTGTTGCCGCGCGAGAAGGTGCCATTGGCCTGCGTGCCGCGCGTGGTCAGCACCCAGTCCGAGGCGCGCTGCGGCACGTTGCGTGGCTGGTCGTCCAGCCGCACATCGTCGATCCAGCCCGACACCGGGGCGCCGGTGGCGCTGGCCACCTGCAGCTCGACGGCCACCACCCGGCGGCCGCGCAACGCCGGCACATCGCCCAGCCGCACCGCCTTGCGCGCCCACTGCTGCGGGTACAGCGTCTTCGAGTCGCCCTGCGCGGTCGCGCCCAGCGCCACCCCGTGCTGGTCACGCGCGTGGCTGGCCGACACCCGGCTGCCGTCGTCCAGCACCAGGTCCAGCGACACATAGGTGGAGGCCACCGTGTCGGCGCCGACAATTTCCGGCAGCACCAGCCAGCTCAGCGTGGTATCGGCATCGATCGGCACGGCGGTGTCGAACAGCCGACGCTGCTGGGTGCCGCCGGTGCCGGCATAGTGCAGCGCCCGCAGGCCGGTGTAGCCCACCCCTGGCTTGGCCGCATACGGCGCGCCGGGCCCGTTGCCGATGCTGACCTGCAACGCCTGCGTACCGCCCAGTGGTGCCGGTTCCCCCGGTTCGAAGGAGGTCTGCAGGCCCTGGCCGAACGCGGGCAGGGCAAGCGCGGCGCAGGCCACGGCGAGGGCAAGCGGCAGCAGGGCGTGGCGGGCAGGGCGCGAGGCAGGCAGGGTCATGCAGGGAACTCCCGGTGGGGCAGCAGGCGGCAGGCAAAGCCCGCATCGTCAACCAGGCAGACAGCATCACCCCGGCCGCCCAGGTGGGCAGGCGGGCGATGCAGGTCCGGCGGGGGACGGGCCGTGCGATCGGGACAGAAGGTGGAACCGGTCCGATGCTGCAACAGCCGTGGCAATGCTGGCAAGTGCCATTTAGTTCGATCCAAACGGGGAAAATCGGCCTTCCGATACTTGGGTTGACAGTTTGTTTGGATCGATTTAAAAAGAACGGTGCTGTGCCCGTGCCCACGCCGGGTGTGTGCGGCCGCCGGCACCGTCGCAGGGGCGCTGCGATGCTAGAATCAACGCCTTCGCAATTCCTTTGTGTGTCCACGCCATGAGCCATACCGCCACTGCGCCCGCCAACGCCGAGAAGCGCTACACCGTGCACCGCGCCGACCTGCCGCTGAGCTGCCCGACCCCGGAAATGGCGCTGTGGAACTCACACCCGCGCGTGTACCTGCCGATCGAAGACGAGCCCAATGGCGAGGCCAAGTGCCCGTATTGCGGTGCCGTGTTCGTGCTGGCCGACTAAGCCGCGGCGGCTTACGTGCGCCCACTGACCGTGGTGCAGCTGCTGCCGGCGCTGCATTCCGGCGGGGTTGAGCGTTCCACCCTTGAGATTGCTTCGGCCCTGGTTGCCGCCGGCCACCGGGCCATCGTCGTGTCTGCAGGCGGGCGGCTGGTCGAACCGCTGCTGGCCAGCGGCGCCGAACACCTCACCCTGGACATCGCGCGCAAATCGCTGCTGACCCTGCGCCACGTGCGCAGCCTGCGCGCGCTGTTTGCCGAGGTGGGCGCGGACATCGTGCACGCACGCTCGCGTCTGCCGGCCTGGCTGGGCCTGTACGCGGTGCGCAACCTGCCGCCGGCGCAGCGCCCGCACTGGGTCACCACCGTGCACGGGCTGAATTCGCCAGGCCGCTACAGCGCGGTGATGACCAGCGGCGAGCGGGTGATCTGCGTGTCCAACACGGTGCGGGAGTTCGTGCAGGCGAACTATCCGGCCGTATCCGTCGAGCGCCTGCAGGTGATCCCGCGTGGGGTGGATGTCGCCCAGTTCCCGCGCGTGGCCCGCGCCGATCGGCGTGCGCGCCTGGCCGTGGCCGCACAGCATCCGGCGTTGGCCGGTGATGCGCCGTTGCTGCTGCTGCCCGGCCGTGGCACCCGCCTCAAGGGCCACCGCCATGCATTGCAGCTGCTGGCCGGCCTGCATGCCGCCGACGTCCCGGCGCGGTTGTGGATGCCCGGCACCCGCGAACCTGGCCGCGAGGCCTACGTGGCCGAGCTGGAAGCGCAGGCGCGCACCCTGGGCATTGCCGAGGCGGTCGTGATGACCGCGCCCACCACCCGCATCGCCCAGGCCTATGCGGCCAGCGATCTGGTGCTGCAGGTGTCGGACAAGGCCGAAGCGTTTGGGCGCACTGTCGTGGAGGCGCTCTCGGTGGGCCGGCCTGTACTGGGCTGGAACCACGGCGGCGTTGGCGAACTGCTGGCGCAACTGCAGCCGTCCGGTGCGGTAGCCTTGCATGACAGCGCCGCCTTGCTGGCACGCGCGCAGCACCTGCTGCTGCAGCCGCCCGCATTGCCGTCGCGCATTCCTTTCACCTTGCAGGCGATGCAGCGTGACACCCTCCAGCTCTACACCTCCATCGCCCGCTGACGCAGTGCGGGTGCCCGGTTCCCCCGCCTCCCGCGCCGGGCGCTGGGCGCCCTGGTGGGTGCTTGCCTTCGTTGCGCTGTGGCCGCTGCCTGGCATCGCCGAGGGCGTGCTGGTGCTCGGTGCGCTGTATGCCGCCGTGCGCATGGTGCAGCTGCGCATGCAGGGCAAGCAGCATCTGTTGAGCAGCCCGGCGTGGGCGCTGACCAGCATCCTGTTCCTGGGGTACTGGTTGCCGCAGGCGTTCTCGGCCTTCGATGCGATCGACCCGGCCACGGCCTGGCGCAAGACGGCGGCCGGGCTGCGCTATCTACCCTTCATGTGGCTGGTGGCGATCGCGGTGGCCACCCCACAGCGGCGCAGCCTGACCCTGGGCGGCATCGCGGTGATCGCCGCGTTGTGGACGCTGGATGCACTGGCCCAGGCCACCTTCGGCAACAGCGCGCTGTTCTGGTCGCTGGACCAGCTCAAGGTGCTGGTCAGCGGGCACGGCCTGTGCAACGCCGCCGAAGTGGCCGCCGTTGACCGGCTCAGTGGCGTACTGGGGCCATGCAACCTGAAGTTCGGCCAGGTGTTGGCCAGCCTGTCGCCATTCCTGCTGTTCGCCGCCGCCAGGCGTGCCGGTCTGTGGGGCTGGGGCCTGGCCACCGCCGCGGTGGGGGTGGTGCTGGTGCTGGCCGGTTCGCGTGCCGCCTGGCTGACCTATGCGCTGGTCGTGGCGTATTCGGGGTGGCGCCTGCTTGGCGCACGCGCGTTGATCGGCTGCCTGGCGTTGGGGCTGGTGGCAGCGGTGGCGATCGGATTGGGCTCACACCAGGTGCGTGAGCGCGTGGCGCGCACCGCGATGGCCTGGGAAGGCGACGGCGACGGGGTCAACCAGGCGTTGTCCGGGCGTGCCCAGATCTGGGCGGCGGCCGCTTGCATGATCGCCGGGCACCCGGTCAACGGCGTGGGCGCGCGGGGTTTCCGCGATGCCTACCCGGGCTGCAACCCCGCACCCCAGGCGCAGGAAGTGTGGGGCGAGGGCCCGGCACTGCATGCCCACCAGATCGTGCTGGAGATTCTCGCCGAAACCGGCGTGCTGGGCCTGCTGCTGTGGCTGGCCGCCGCGGCACAGGCCTGGCGCGCTTGGCGCTTCGCGCCGTTGCCCGCACGCGAGCGCGCGCGTCCGGCGATGCTGGCCCTGGCGGTGACGGTGTTCCCGCTCAACACCCACCTGGCGTTCTATTCCACATTCTGGGGTGGGCTGACCCTGCTGCTGGCCGCGTTGTACGCCGGCAGCCTGCTGGCCAAGGACGAATCGTAGATCCACGCCATGCGTGGATGCTCTCGATCACGCGGCCATGATTCCCGGCGTGATGCCTCGCCGGGCGAAGCCGGTCAGCGGTAGTAGTCGCTGCGCCCGCCCGGCTGGCGCTTGAAGCGGCGGTGGATCCACAGGTACTGGTCGGGCGCTTCGCGCACCATCGCTTCAATGGCCTGGTTGACCCGGGCGGTATCGGCTTCCACATCGTCGCTGGGGAAATTGGCCAGCGGCGCGCCGATCTTCAGGAAGTATTTTCCGCCTTCGCGGCGATGGAAATAGGGCACCACCGCGCAACCGGTCATCCGCGCCAGCTGGTGGGTGGCGGTGATGGTGGCGGCGGTGTGGCCGAAGAACGGGACAAACACGGTGTCCTTGCCGCGCATGTCCTGGTCCGGCGCGTACCACAGGAAGCCGCCCTTCTTCAGGTGGCGCACGGTGGCGCGGATATCTTCATTGGCATACATCGCCTTGGCGTAGCGCAGCCGGCCGAACTTCACCGCCCATTCGTACACCGGGTTGCGATGCTTGCGGTACATGCCCGACAGGTCCACGTGGTCGCACAGCAGGCGCCCGCACATTTCCAGGGTCATGAAATGGCCCGACACCAGCAGCACGCCGCGCCCTTCGGCCTGCAGGCGCTGCAGATGCTCCAGTCCCTCGATGTGCACCTGCGGGCGGATGCTGTCGATGCTGCCCCACCAGGCCCGGGCGAATTCGAAAATGCCCACGCCCAGTGCGTCGAAGCTGTCGCGCAGCAGGCGTTGGCGCCAGGCATCGTCCTTTTCCGGGAAGCACAGGCGCAGGTTGACCTCGGCCGCACGCCGGCGGCTGCCGGCCAGGCGGTAGGCCACGGTGCCCACGCCACGGCCCAGCGCACGCTGCAGCATCCACGGCAGCCGGGCGATGCCGAAGGCGGCAAACATGACGGCAAACATCGGCCAGTGGCGGGGATTGCGCAGGGACGGGCGGGTGGCGGTGGACGCGTTATCTGACATGCCCTCGATTCTAATGGATGCATCCGGCCAGGCCCATCACGGCGGTGCGGGATGCCTTCCCCGCGCGGCTCCCGTATCCTCTGCGCATGCGCAAAAGCCCTGTCGAATGGATCCTGCGCGGCCTGTACTCGGCCGTGCTGTACCTGTTGCTGCCGATCACCGTGTACCACCTGGTCTGGCGCGGGTTCCGGGTGCGCGAATACTTCCGCCGCTGGGACGAGCGCTATGCGTCCTACCCGCATCCCAGCGGGCAGCCGCGGGTGTGGCTGCACGCGGTGTCGGTGGGCGAGGTCAACGCCGCCGCACCGCTGGTCAACGCGCTGCGCAAGCTGCGCCCGGACATCCGCTGGGTGATCACCACCATCACCCCGACCGGTTCCGAGCGCGTGCGCGCGCTGTGGGGCGATGCCCTGGACCACGTCTACCTGCCGTACGACGTGCCGGGCAGCGTTGGCCGCTTCCTGGGCCATTTCAAGCCCAGCCTGGCGCTGATCCTGGAAACCGAGCTGTGGCCGAACATGCTGTTTGGCTGCCGCGATCGCGGCATTCCGGTCTACATCCTCAACGCGCGCCTGTCGGCACGCTCGCTGCGTGGCTATCGCCTGCTCCGCGCGCTGATCGGGCGCGCACTGCGCACGGTAACCTGCGTGGCGGCGCAATCACAGGATGACGCCGAGCGTTTCATCCATCTGGGCGCGCGGCCCGAACAGGTGCAGGCACTGGGCAACCTCAAGTTCGACATCGCCGCGCCCAACGTGCAGGGCTTCGTCGCGCAGTTCCACGCGCTGGTGCCGGCCGACCGCCCGGTGTGGATCGCCGCCAGCACCCACGAGGGCGAAGAGCAGGCCACCATCGACCTGCATCGGCGCCTGCGCGACGCGCTGCCCGGCCTGTTGCTGTTGTGGGCACCGCGCCACCCCGAGCGCTTCCCGCGGGTGGAAGCGCTGGCCCGCGAACAGGGTTGGAAGGTCGCCACGCGTCGCCAGCAGCAGTGGCCGCAGGCCGACACCGACGTGTTCGTGATCGATACGCTGGGCGAGCTGATGTCCTTCTACGGTTGCGCGCAGGTGGCCTTCGTCGGCGGCAGCCTGCAGGCCATTGGCGGGCACAACCTGCTGGAGCCGGCCGCGATGGGGACCGCGACGGTCACCGGACCGCACCTGCACAATTTCGCCGAGATCTCCCGGCGCATGCGCGAGGCCGGCGCCGTGGTGATCGCCGAAGACGCGCAGGGCGTGGGCGATGCCCTGCTGACCCTGCTGCGCGACCCGCAGGCGCGCGAAGACATGGCGCGTGCCGGCTGTACGCTGGTAAGCAACGGCCGCGGCGCGCTCGACCGCACCGTGGCACTGATCGCCCCGCACCTGCCGCCGCCGCTGGAGTAAGCGGCGGCGCGTCTGCTCAGGCGGCCGCCACCAGCAGGTCGCCAAGGAACAGGTAGGCGAAGCCGAAATAGATGAACACCCCGATCAGGTCCATGATCGAGGTGATCATCGGCGAGGACAAGGTGGCCGGGTCGGTGCCGATGCGGCGGGCGGCGAACGGCAGCAGCGCCCCGATGATGCCGCCCAGCGCAGTGCACACCAGCATGCTGGAACCGACCACCAGCAGCACGTCCATGCCCACGCCCTTGCTGAAGTACGCCAGGATCGCTTCGAGCACGGCGATGGTGATACCCAGCCCGGCCGCCACCGGCAGTTCGCGGCGGACCACGAACCACACATCGCGCCAGCTCAGTTTCAGTTCGCCCAGCGCCATGCTGCGGATCACCAGCGTGGCCGACTGGCTGCCGGTGTTGCCGCCCATGTCCACGATCGGGGCGATGAAGGCCGCCAGCACGATCACCTGCGACAGCAGTTCTTCCTGGGCAGCCACGAAGGTGCTGGTAAGGATGCCGAATCCGGTCAGGATCGCCAGCCAGAACACGCGCACGCGAAACATCTGCTTCAACGGCGTGGTGCGCACATCCAGGTCGTTGCCCTGGGCGCTGACCGTGCCGCCGAACCGCGCCAGCTGCGAGGCATCCTGTTGTTTTTCGATGTCCATCGCATCGTCGACGGTGACGATGCCGATCATGCGCCCATCGGCGTGGGTGACGGCCAGCGCCAACAGGTCGTAGCGGCGGATCAGCTCGGCGGCCTGCAGTTGTGGCCAGTACGCATCGGCGGTAGTGGGCGGGCTGCGCATGATCGTATCCAGGGTGGCGCTGCCGTCGGCCAGCACCAGGTCGCGCAGCGTCACGGTGCCGCGCAGGCGCTGATCCGGGTCGAGCACGAACACGATGTTGATGGTTTCCTTGTCCCGCGCCGTCAGGCGCAGGTGGGCGATGGCCGCGCTGGCGGTCATCTGCGGGGTGACGCAGGCGTAGTCGGAGGTGGTGGCTGCCCCCACGGTACCTTCGGGGTAGGCGGCCATGCGCAGCAGGTCATCGCGCTCGGCCTTGGCCAGCGCCGGCAGCAGGTGCTGGCGCGCGGTTTCATCCAGGCGGTGGTAGAGGTCGGCACGATCATCCGAGGGCAGGTGCTCGAACAGCGTCACCACCGTCTCGCGCGGCATCGCAGCCAGCAGGGCGTCCTGGGCGCCGTCGGGGAAGTGCGCGAACAGCGCTGCACGTGCCGCCGGTGCCAGCAGCATCAGCAGCAGCGAGGTCGATTCGGTGCCGAACAGGTCCAGCGCTTCCACCAGATCCAGTGCGTGGGTGGTGTCGGCGATGGCGGCAAAGCCGGCGGCATCGCGCGAGCGGATCAGAGTGCGGATCGAGAACAGAAGGTCTTCGCGGTTCATGGTGGTTCTCCAGCAGTAAGCGGTGAGGCAAGGGGTGTGCGTGGTGGCAGTCAGGGCGTGGCGGCGAGGTTGAAGCCCAGCGTCAGCCAGTTCGAGTTGGGTTGGTGATGCACGCGCCCGGCGAGCAGATCGACGCTGGCGCCGTCCCACAACGCACGCCGCATGCCGAACTGGCTGCTGCGCTGCCTAACGGCATCGCGCGCGGTTTCAGCCAGCAGCGACCACGGACCGCGTACGGCCAGCTCCACGCCGACGCCGGCGGTGTACCCGTGCAGGTCGTCCTGGCGGGCGCGGCCGAGGTTGAGATGCAGCAACGCCCGACCCTGCGTATCCAGGGCGATGGTCAGGGGCAGGTTGAGGTCCCAGTCGTCGGCGCGTGGCCGCTGCCAGTGGCCGCCGACACCGGCACTGGCGGCCAGCCCCCAGCGGTGCGGGCCGCGTTCCACCAGCACGCGTTTGGCGCCCAGTGCCCACACGTTGCGTGTCTCGCCGGGCAGGCTGCTCATGCCCAGCGACCATTCGGTGTTGGCCACGGTGCAGGCCGGTACGGCGGTCCATTCCTGGCCGGCATCGCCGTGCCGGACCCAGCTTTCCAGTTGGCAGTGGTGGGCATCGGTGATGCCGGCATCGTCCACCAGCAGGCTGGCGGCGGCGCGGGTGTTGAAGGGAAACACGGCCACGCTCAACAGCAGCGGGGCGAGTACGCGGGAGGCGTGCATGGGCAATCTCCAGGCAAACGGAAACGCCAGCGGCCCCCTCGTCGGGGTCGTTGCAAACAGCGCTGCGGGTGATGCGAGGCAGGCGCGCCTATGAGCGCCGGAGGGCCCCGTCCTGTGCGGACGGAACCGACCTTGGGGTCAGTGGGTCCGTCGGCTCAGGCGCAGCAACGCGGTCGACTATGACTGTCCAAGGAGGGGGTCTCTGGGCGAAGGGAAGGGTGGTGCGGGGCGGAAGTTAGAAGGTGTGCCGGTGGGGGTCAAGCGCTTTTCGGCGATCTATACCAAGGTATCGGCGGGGTATGCGGGCGCGCGCCCTGACGCCGGGAAGGCGGTGATGTGACGTCGAAACGGGGCGCGTGGGCGGGCGCCGCACAATGACGTGATTGGCTGGCATGGCGCACCGCCCACCCCGCACCTCGTAAGAAGCTTGCTGTGATCTTTGCAGGCACGGCGGTAGGTGGGTCGAGCGCTGGGCCGCGCTGCCGTTGCCGGCGACTGTCCCCCGCGTCGGCCTGCGGCCGCCCCCTCCTCCTTTACGTCGCCCGCAACGGCAGCGCGGCCCATGTGGCCAGGCTACGGGCGGCCCGCAGAAAAGCCGGGGTTTCTGCTCTGGCCTACCGCACCCCGAGCCCCGTAGCGGCCGGCAGGCCCCTGCGCAAATGTCCCCCGGCCGACGCCTGCGGCGACGGCCTCCTCCTTTACTTTGCCAGGGGCCTGCCGGCCGCTACGGGGCTCGGGGTGCGGTAGGCCAGAGCAGACATCGCCAGGATCCGCGCACGCCGCGCACCCCGTTGCAGCCGAGCCCGCGTACCCACCAACGGTGGGTACCTGTGGCGGGTGAGGAACCAAAAAAAAACCACCCGCATGCGGGTGGTTTCTTTTCCAACGCGGTTGCTGCGGGTCAGTTGACCTGCGTGCTCGGCGTGGCGGCGGCCTGGGTCAGCAGGCGGTTGATGTCCTGCAGTTCGGCGATGTCCAGCGTGCCCACGGCCTGGCCCAGCTGCAGGCGGTTCTGCAGGAAGGTGTAGCGCGCGTTGGCGTAGTCCAGCTGTGCCGAGAACAGGATGCGCTGGTTCTGGATCACGTCCAGCACGGTGCGGGTACCCACTTCCAGGCCCACCTGCGAAGCGTCGTAGGCGCTCTGTGCCGAAACCACGGCCAGGCGACGTGCCTCCACTTCGCTGATGCCCGCCACCAGTACCTGGTAGGCATTGCGGGTGTTGCGGTCCAGGGCGCGCTTCTGCTGCTCGTAGCCGTCCTGGGCGATGTCACGCTGGGCCAGCGCCTGGCGCACGCCGGACTGGGTGGCGCCGCCGGAGAAGATCGGCACGCTCAGGGTCAGGCCGACACTGTTGGTGCGGCGGTCCGGGCTGAAGCTGCTGCCGTTGCCCACCACGTCGCCCCAACTGGCCGACTTGCCCGCGCTGGCGCCCAGCGACAGGGTCGGGTAGTGGCCACCCCGTGCAGCCGACACGCCGGATTCGGCGGCCGTCACCTTCAGTTCCTGCGCCTTCAGCGCCGGATTCTGCGCCACCGCTTCGCCGACCAGCTGGTCGATCTGGGCGTACTTGGCCGGCAGTTCCGGGCGGAAGTCGGCCGGCAGTGCGCGCAGGTCGGCGACCGGCTGGCCGGTCAACTCGGTCAGTGCCTGGTAGCTGTCGGCCAGCGTGTTCTGCGCCACGATGGTATTGGCACGCGCCTGGTCGTACTGGGCGCGTGCTTCATGCACGTCGGTGATCGGGGCCAGGCCCACTTCCAGGCGCTTGTCGGCGAAGTCGAACTGTTTCTTGGCCGCCGCTTCGTTGGTCTGCGCGGCGGTCAGTGATTCGATCGCCACCAGCACGTTGAAGTACGCCGCCGAGGTGCGCACGATCAGGCTGTCGTTGGCCGAATCCAGCGTGAAGTCAGCCGCCTTGCTCAGGTCGCGCTGCGAGCGCAGGTTGGCGAACTGGGTGAAGTTGAACAGTGTCTGGCTGCCGTTGATCGTGTAGTTGCGGCTCTTGGTGGCAAACGACTGCGAGCTCACGTCGTAATCCGGCGCGGTGCGCGTGCGGTTGAGCGAAGCCTCGCCATTGAGTTGCGGCAGCAGCGCCGCACGCGCCTGCACGGCGCCTTCCTTGTCATACAGACGGGTGGATTCAGCCGCAGACAGCTGCGGGTCGCCATTGCGCGCCATTTCGTAGACCTGCAGCAGGTCGGCGGCAGAGGCGGTCATCGGCAGCAGGGCGGCGGCCAGCGCAATAGCGAGGGATCGGCGGATCATTGCGGCTTCCTTGGACTCAGAGTTGGAACTGGGGCGCCGGAGCGGCACCGCGCAGGTAATCGATATCGGTTTCAAACAGGGAATCAATGCTGCCGTCGGCCTTGACCAGCACCGCTTCCATCACCGGCGACCGGCCACGGATCACGTACAGGCGGCCACCCGGACGCAGCCACTGGGTGAAACGTGACGGAATGGTGTCCACCGCGGCGGTCACGCAGATCGCGTCGAAGCGGCGCTCGGTGTCCCAGTTGAGCGCATCGGCGGTTTCGATCCGCACGTTGTTGCCCAGGCCGGCGGCATCCAGGCGCGCGCGCGCACCGGCGGCCAGTTCCGGCTGGATTTCCAGGCTCAGCACTTCGCGGGCCAGCTCGCCCATGCAGGCGCTCAGGAAGCCGCTGCCGGTGCCGATTTCCAGCACTTCGTCGCCCGGCTGCAGATCCAGCGCCTGCAGGGTACGGCCTTCGATGACCGGCTTCATCATCTTCTGCCCAAAGCCCAGCGGCAGCTCGATATCGGCATAGGCCAGGGCCTTGTGCGATTCAGCGACGAACGCTTCGCGCGGCAGGCGTGCCAGGACATCGAGCACGCGGATCTCCAGCACGTCCCAGGGACGGATCTGCTGTTCGACCATCAGTTCGCGGGCGTGGGAGTAATCGATCGTCATGAGGTTTTCAGTTCCAGCGCAGTGGGCCGGCCATTTTACCGGTGCCGGGAGCCGGCGGCGCGCTGAGAGCATCGCTGCCGTCGCGCCGGGGTCGCAGTGCCGGAAGTCACCGCGACCTCCGGTCCATTCATGTTGTTCTCACGCCTCGCGGCGCGGCGCGTACGCCCTCAGGAAGAAGTCGACGCTGGCGCGCACATGGGCGTTGGCATCGCAGTCGGCCGGGGTCGGTCGCAGCCCGCACATCATATGCGTATGCAGCTCGCCTTTGATGAGGGTCATCAACTGCAGTGCGGCGGTTTCACAGTCCTCGATCTCCAGCTCGCCGCGTGCCACCCGGGCGCGCAGGAACTCGGCCAGCGCGTCGGTGGTGCGCTGCGGACCGGCCACCCAGAACATCTCGCGCAGGCGGTCGTCGGTTTCCGGGGCCATCATCACCCGCTGCACCGCCACCGCTTCGGAGGAGGTAATCATGCTGAAGAAGGCCAGGCCGATGCCCAGCAGCTGGTCGCGCACCGGGGCCTCGGCGTCGGTGACAAACAGCGCATCGGGCAGCATCGCCGAGCAGGTTGACTTCACAGCTTCGGTGAAAAGAGCTTCTTTGTCGCCGAAATGGCTGTAAACGGTCAGCTTCGAGACGCCGGCCTGGGCGGCGATGCTGTCCATGCTGACCCCGTTGTACCCCTGTTCCACGAACAGCGACTTGGCCGCCTCCAGGATCGCGGCACGCTTGCCCAGATCCTTCGGTCGCCCCGGCCCGGAGGCCTTGGCGGGCGGCTTGGCCGATGCGGCAGGAGAGGTGGGAGCAGTCATCGAAACAATACTAGACCAATCGGTTCGATATTTATACTATACCGGCTGGTTCACTATTAGCCGTGCTGGAACAGTATGTTGCCAGCGCGTTTTCCGGGTTACTTCTCAGGTCCTGTACCTCATGAAAAACATGCGTTGGTTGGGCGGTAGTGTGCTGCTGGTGGTGCTGGCAGCCTGTGGCAGACACGAGGCCGAACCGGCCGTGGCGATGCCGGTGCTGGTGGTTCAGCCGGGCACCGTGGCCGGGCAGGAAGCGGCCGCCTACCCCGGCGAGGTGCATGCGCGCCAGGAAAGCCCGCTGTCCTTCCGGGTGGGCGGCAACCTGGTCAAGCGCCTGGTCGATGCCGGCCAGCGCGTGCAGAAGGGCCAGCTGCTGGCCGAGCTGGACGCAGCCGACTACGCCTCGCAGGCTGCCGCGTCGCAGGCGCAGCTGGCCGCGGCCGAAGCAGACCTGGTGCGCGCCCGCGATGACCAGAAGCGCTACGCCAAACTGGCCGAAGACCAACTGGTGAGCCGCTCGGCGCTGGACCAGCAGACGGCCGCCTTCAAGGCCGCGCAGGCCCAGGCCAACGCCGCCCGCGCCAACCTGGCGGTGGCCCGCAACCAGGCCGATTACGCGCAGTTGCGCGCGCCCGCCGATGGCGTCATCGCCAGCCGCCAGGCCGAAGCCGGGCAGGTGGTCAGCGCCGGGCAGACCGTGTTCACCCTGGCCGCCGACGGTGGCCGCGAGGTGCTGATCGCCCTGCCGGAAAGCAGCATCCGCGATTACAAGGTGGGCCAGCCGGTGCAGGTGGAGTTATGGAACCGGCCGGGCCAGTTGCTGCCCGGCACGATCCGCGAGATCGCCCCGGCCGCCGACGCGCAGGCACGTACCTACGCCACCCGCGTAAGCCTGGCCGCCGAAGCCTTGAGCGAAGTGGAGCTGGGCCAGAGCGCGCGCGTGTTCGCCACCGCCGGTCGGACCGGCGCCCTGCAACTGCCGCTGGCGGCGCTGCTGCGTGGCACCGACGGCAAGGCCAGCGTGTGGGTGGTGAACCCGGCCAACGGCGCGCTCAAGGCCACCGCGGTGACCGTGGGCGCCTACGCCGCCGAGACGGTGCCGGTGCTGTCCGGTGTCACCTCGGCCGATTGGGTGGTGGCCGCCGGTGGCCATCTGCTGCGCGAAGGCCAGGTGGTGACGCCGGTGGACCGCCAGAACCGCCCCGTGCTGGCACCGGCCGCCAAGCCCGCTGCCGCCCCCGGCAAGGGGACCTGACCCCATGCGCCGCTTCAATCTTTCCGAATGGGCGTTGAGCAATCGCCCGCTGGTGTTGTTTGCCATGCTCGCCTTCGCGGTGATCGGTGCGTGGTCGTACAAACACCTGGGCCAGTCTGAAGATCCACCGTTCACCTTCAAGGCGATGGTGGTGCGCACGATGTGGCCGGGTGCCACCGCCGAGCAGGTCTCGCGGCAGGTGACCGAGCCGATCGAAAAGGCGCTGATGAACACCGGCGAGTACGAGTTCATCCGGTCGTACTCGCGCCCGGGCGAATCGCAGGTGATCTTCATGGCCCGCGACAGCCTGCGCTCCAAGCAGATCCCGGACCTGTGGTACCAGGTGCGCAAGCGCGTGGGCGACATCCGCGCCACGCTGCCGCGCGAGATCGTGGGGCCGTTCTACAACGATGAGTTCGGCGACACCTTCGGCAACATCTACGCGCTCACCGGCAACGGTTTCGACTATGCGGTGATGCGCGATTACGCCGATCGCATCCAGCTGGAACTGCAGCGCGTGCCCGACGTGGGCAAGATCGACCTGGTGGGCCTGCAGGATGAAAAGGTCTGGATCGAGCTGTCCAACACCAAGCTGGCCACGTTGGGCGTGTCGCTGCAGCAGGTGCAGCAGGCACTGGCCGACCAGAACGCGGTGGCTGCCACCAGCTTCTTTGAAACCCCCACCGACCGCGTGCAGCTGCGCGTGACCGGCCAGTTCGATTCCATCGAGGCGATCCGCAAGTTCCCGATCCAGGCCGGCGAGCGCACCCTGCACCTGGGCGACATCGCCGAGGTAAAACGCGGCTTCGCCGACCCGGCATCGCCCAAGATGCGTTTCATGGGCGAGGACGCCATCGGCCTGGCGGTGGCGATGAAGGACGGCGGCGACATCCTCAAGCTGGGCGCCACCCTGGATGCCGAGTTCGAGCGCCTGCAGAAGACCCTGCCGGCCGGCATGCAGCTGCGCAAAGTGTCCGACCAGCCGCATGCGGTGGAAGAGTCGGTGGGCGAGTTCGTGCAGGTGCTCACCGAAGCGGTGGTGATCGTACTGCTGGTCAGCTTCTTCTCGCTTGGCCTGCGCACCGGCCTGGTAGTCGGTGTGACCATTCCGCTGGTGCTGGCGATGACGTTCTTTGTCATGCACTACTTCGGCATCGGCCTGCACAAGATCTCGCTTGGCGCGCTGGTGCTGGCGCTGGGCCTGCTGGTGGACGATGCGATCATCGCCGTGGAGATGATGGCCACCAAGATGGAGCAGGGCTACGACCGCCTGCGCGCGGCCAGCTTCGCCTGGGAGTCCACCGCCTTCCCGATGCTCACCGGCACGCTGATCACCGCCGCCGGCTTCCTGCCGATTGCCACCGCCGCATCGAGTACCGGTGAATACACCCGCTCGCTGTTCCAGGTGGTGACCATCGCGCTGGTGGTGTCATGGATTGCCGCGGTGCTGTTCATTCCGTACCTGGGCGACAAGATGCTGCCGGACCTGTTCAACCGGCAGCCTCCCAAGCCGACCAGCCTGGCCGGGCGCTGGCATGCGCGCCGCCTGCAATGGGCCGACCGCTACCCGGCGTTCGCGCGCTGGATCAGGCCGACCGAACATGCACACGACCATGACCCCTACCAGCGGCCGTTCTACACGCGCTTCCGCAGCTTCCTGGATACCTGCCTGCGGCATCGCTGGTGGGTGATCGGTGCGACGGCGGCGTTGTTCGTGTTCTCGCTGGTGATCTTCCGCTTCGTGCCGCAGCAGTTCTTCCCCGACTCCACCCGGCCCGAGCTGATGGTGGACATCGAGCTGGCCGAAGGCGCGTCGCTGGCCGCCACCCAGGCCCAGGCCACCAAGCTGGAAAAGCTGCTCAAAGGCCGCGACGGCATCAGCAACTACGTGGCCTACGTGGGCACCGGTTCGCCGCGCTTCTATTTGCCGTTGGACCAGCAGCTGCCGGCCACCAACTTCGCGCAGTTCGTGGTGTTGACCGCCGATGCCAAGGCGCGTGAAAGCACCCGCGACTGGTTGATCAAGGAGGTGATCAAGCAGTTCCCGGACGTGCAGATGCGCGTGACCCGCCTGGAGAACGGCCCGCCGGTGGGCTACCCGGTGCAGATGCGCGTGTCTGGCGAACACATCGCGCAGGTGCAGGCCATCGCGCGCCAGGTGGAAGCCAAGGTGCGCGAGAACCCGCACGTGATCAACGTCAACCTGGACTGGAGCGAGCCGAGCAAGGTGGTGCGGCTGGTCATCGACCAGGACCGTGCGCGCGCACTGGGGGTGAACAGTGCCCAGGTCAGCCAGTTCCTGAGCAGTTCGCTGTCGGGCATGAGCGTGAGCACCTATCGCGAAGGCAACCGCCAGATCGAGATGCTGCTGCGTGGCCCGGACAACGAGCGCGCGCAGTTGGGCATGCTGGGCAGCCTGGCCATCCCGACGGCCAGCGGAACGCCGGTGACGCTGTCGCAGGTGGCGCGGCTGGAGTACGCCTTTGAAGACGGCATCATCTGGCATCGCAACCGCCTGCCCACGGTGACCGTACGCGCCGACATCGGCGATGGCATGCAACCGCTGGACGTGGTGCAGCAGATCCTGCCCACCCTGGATGGCATCCGCGCGCAGCTGCCGTCGGGTTACCTGATGGAAACCGGCGGTACCGTGGAGGATTCGGCGCGTGGGCAGAACTCGATCAAGGCCGGCATGCCGCTGTTCCTGATCGTGGTGGCCACGCTGCTGATGCTGCAGCTACGCAGCTTCTCGCGCGCGGCGATGGTGCTGGTGACCGCGCCGCTGGGCATCATCGGGGCGACCTTGTTCCTGCTGCTGTTCCGCGCCCCGTTCGGGTTCGTGGCCTTGTTGGGTACGATCGCGCTGGCCGGCATGATCATGCGCAACTCGGTGATCCTGATCGACCAGATCCAGCAGGACATCGACGCCGGGCATGACCGCTGGCACGCCATCATCGACGCCACCGTGCGCCGCTTCCGCCCGATCGTGCTGACCGCGCTGGCCGCGGTGCTGGCGATGATTCCGCTGTCGCGCAGTGCGTTTTACGGCTCGATGGCCATCTCGATCATGGGCGGGCTGATCGTCGGCACCGTGCTGACCCTGGTGTTCCTGCCGGCACTGTATGCGGCGTGGTTCCGGGTGAAGCCGGATGAGGCGAAGACCAGCGAAGGGTAATCAATGACGGGGCAGCCGACCGACGGTCGGCTGCTCCCGATGCATTCGCGTAGAGCCGACCGTTGGTCGGCTGCTCCAATGCACCCCGTAGAGCCGACCGTTGGTCGGCTGCTTCCAATCCCGCAACGGAGCGCAGCCGACCAACGGTCGGCTCTACGGGGGAAGCGGCTCTTCAGCCGGGCAACCGTGCCAGCACCGCGTCGGTCGCCTGCGTGGTGCTTACCGCCGCACCCTGGGCCGCCAGGTCGGCAGTGAACACGCCGGCATCCAGCGCCGCATGCACGGCCGCTTCGACGGCGGCGGCTTCTTCTTCCAACCCCAGCGAATGGCGCAGCAGCATCGCGGCGCTGAAGATGGTGGCGTACGGGTTGGCGATGCCCTTGCCGGCGATGTCCGGGGCCGAGCCGTGGATGGGTTCGTAGATGCCCACCGCGCCCGGTTCGCCCAACGACGCCGACGGCAGCAGGCCCAGCGAACCGGCCAACATCGAGGCTTCGTCGGTAAGGATGTCGCCGAACATGTTCTCGGTCACGATCACGTCGTACTCGCGTGGCTTGGCCAGCAGGTGCATGGCCATCGAATCGACCAGCTGGTGCTCCAGCGCGACGTCCGGGAACTCTTCGCGGCCGATCCGCGCGGCCACGTCGCGCCACAGGCGCGAGGTTTCCAGTACGTTGGCCTTGTCCACCGAGGTGAGCTTGCCGCGCCGTGTCTGCGCCAGCGTGAACGCGCTGCGCACAACCCGTTCGATCTCGGCCACGCTGTAGCTGCACAGGTCGCTGGCCGTGTCAGCGGTGCGGGTCTTCTCGCCGAAGTAGATGCCGCCGGTCAGTTCGCGCACGACCACGAAGTCCACGCCGCGCAGCAGCTCGGGCTTGATCGGCGAGGCGCCCAGCGCCGCTTCATGGGTGCGCACCGGGCGCAGGTTGGCGTACAGGCCCAGGGCCTTGCGGATGGCCAGCAGGCCCTGTTCGGGGCGCACCTTGGCGTTGGGGTCGGACCACTTCGGGCCGCCCACCGCGCCCAGCAGGATCGCCTGCGCGTTGCGGCAGGCCTCCAGCGTGGCGGCCGGCAGCGGCTCGCCGTGGCGGTCGATGGCGATGCCCCCGATGTCGTGTTCGCTGAAATGGAAGGTGTGGCCAAAGCGGTCGGCAATGGCGCCCAGCACCGCCACGGCGGCGGCGGCGACTTCCGGACCAATGCCGTCACCGGGCAGTACGACGATTTCAGCGTGCATGTTCACTCTCGTAACGTTCAATGTCAGCGGTGCGGCCCAGCAGGTAGCCCAACTGATCCACGCCTTCCAGCAGGCAGGTCTGGGAGAAGCCGTCCAGCGGGAAGGCGTAGATGCGGCCATCGGGGGTGCGCAGCTCGCGCGCGGCGATGTCGATGCTGAGGCTATCGTCCGGACGCTGCATCAGCGCCTGTACGTCCCCCTCGTCCAGCACGATCGGCAGCAGGCCGTTCTTGAGGGAATTGCCGCGGAAGATATCGGCGATTTCGCTGCTGACGATCGCGCGCAGGCCCAGGTCGGTCAGCGCCCACGGCGCGTGTTCGCGCGAAGAGCCGCAGCCGAAGTTGCGCCCGGCCAGCAGGATGCTGCGGCCGCGGTTGTGCGGCTGGTTGAAGGCGAAGCCCGGATTGGGCGTGCCGTCGGCCTGCCAGCGCCAGTCATTGAAAGCGTGCTTGCCCAGGCCGGCGCGCTCGGTGGTGGACAGGAACCGGGCCGGAATGATCTGGTCGGTGTCGATGTTGGTCTCGCGCAGCACCACGCTGGTCGAGGTCAGGGTGCGGAAGCCACTCATCAGGCCACCTCCCTGGCGGCGAACAGTTCACGCGGGTCGGCCACCCGGCCGTTCACCGCCGCCCACGCGGCGGTCATCGGCGAGGCCAGCAGCGTGCGTGAGCCGGGGCCTTGGCGGCCTTCGAAATTGCGGTTGCTGGTGCTGACCGCCAACTGCCCCGGGGCGACCAGGTCACCATTCATGGCGATGCACATCGAGCAGCCCGGCTCGCGCCATTCCGCGCCGGCAGCGCGCACGATGGCGTGGATGCCTTCGGCCTCGGCCTGGCGCTTGACGATCTCCGAGCCAGGCACCACCAGCATGCGCACGCCGGCGGCCACGTGGCGGCCCTGCAGCACCTGCGCCACTTCGCGCATGTCGCTCAGGCGGCCATTGGTGCACGAGCCGACGAACACCACGTCCACCGGCGTGCCGGCCAGGGTCTGCCCGGCGTGGAAGTGCATGTAGTCCAGGCCCTTCTGGTCGGCCGCATCGTTGGCGGCCGGTATCGGCTGGTCCACCGCGATGGCGGTGCCGGGGTGGGTACCCCAGGTGAGGGTGGGGCGGATGTCGGCGGCGTCGATGTGGACTTCGGCGTCGAACCGCGCGCCCGGATCGCTGCGCAGCTGCGACCAGGCCGCCACGGCGGCGTCGAAGTCGGCGCCCTTGGGGCCGCGCGGGGTGTTGGCCACCCAGTCGAAGGTGATCTGGTCCGGGGCGACCATGCCCGCGCGCGCACCGGCTTCGATGGACATGTTGCACAGGGTCATGCGCTGCTCCATGTCCATCGCCGCGATGGCGCTGCCGCGGAACTCCAGCACGTGGCCGGTGCCGCCGTTGACGCCGATCACACCGATGATGTGCAGCACCACGTCCTTGGCGCCCACGCCGTCCGGCAGCACGCCGTCCACGGTGATCGCCGTGGTTTTCGCTTTGCGCTGCAGCAGGCACTGGGTGGCCAGCACGTGGCCCACTTCACTGGTGCCGATGCCAAAGGCCAGGGCGCCAAAGGCACCATGCGTGGAGGTGTGGCTGTCGCCGCAGACGATGGTCATGCCCGGCTGGGTGAAGCCCTGCTCGGGGGCGATCACGTGCACGATGCCGCGGCTGGCCGACTGCAGGTCGAACAGCTCCACGCCGTACTCGGCACAGTTGCGCGCCAGCATCGCCACCTGCGCTTCGGAGGCGGCGCTGGCATAGGGCAGCTTGCCGTCGGCACCGGCGGGCAGGGTCGGGGTGGAGTGATCCATGGTGGCCTTGGTCCGGTCCGGGCGGCGCGGTGACAGGCCACGCTCGCGCAGCTCGGTGAAGGCCTGTGGCGAGGTCACTTCGTGGATCAGGTGCAGGTCGATGTACAGCACGGCGGGCGCGCTGTCCGATTCGGGTACGACGAGGTGGGCGTCCCACAGTTTGTCGTACAGGGTGCGGGGAGCTGGGGTCATGGAATGGCCTTGCTGTGTTCTTGTCAAAGGTAGATCAAACGGTGCGCAGGCGCGCGTCGAAGCGCAGCCGCACGTAGTCGGCCGTCCACTGGCCGCGCGCATCGCGTTGGGTGGGCTCGAGCAGGGCGACGGTGTCATCGATGACGCGCTGCCGCTGCGTGGCATCCAGGCCCACCAGGAACGGGGAGGCGAACGTGCGCAGCCAGCCGCGCATGCCGGAAGGCAGCGCGGTGGGGCGCTCCATCGCTTCGATGTAACGCACCTGGAAGCCGTGCGCGCGCAGGCGGTCGGCGTAGGCGTCCGCATCGGGGAAATACCACGGGAACGCCGGCACCGCGTGGCCGTTGCTGCACAGGGCCGCCTGCAGCGCGCTGGTGATGGCCACCACGTTGCCGTGCCCCCCCATCTCGGCCACGAAACGGCCGCCGGGCTTCAGCGCACGGGCCACGCCGGCGATCACCTGGTCGGCGCCGCGCATCCAGTGCAGGGCGGCATTGCTGAACACCGCATCGAACGCACGCTCGAAGGTGAGCGCATGGGCATCCATGACATGGGCCGTGATACCTCGTGCGCGGGCGCCTTCGATCAGCTCCGGTGAGGCGTCCGCGCCGATGATGTGCGCGCCGCTGAGAGCCAGATCGAAGCTCAACACCCCATCGCCGCAGCCCAGGTCGAGGATGCGCTCACCGCGCTGCGGATCGAGCAACCGCGCCACCGCACCGCCGAGCTGCGGCACGAAGCCGGCGTCGATGGCGTAGTCGTGGGCGTTCCAGTGTTGGCCCTCAGGGGGCGCGAAATGGCTGTCGAAGGCACTCATGGGGACTCCTTATGCCGCGGCGCTGGCCGCAGGTTGTTCGGTACTGGCGTTGCGCTGGCGCAGCAGGCGGTTGGCCACGTCCAGCCAGGCCAGCGCGGAGGCTTCGATGATGTCGCGGCTGGTGCCGGTGCCTTCGTACTCCACGCCGTCGTGGCGCACGCTCAGGTTGGCTTCGCCGCGTGCATCGGCGCCGATGCCCACGCTGTGCACGTGGTAGCTGTCCAGCATCAGCTGCACGCCGGTGGCGGCCGACAAGGCGCCGAACAGCGCATCCACAGGGCCATCGCCGGCCGAGGTTTCGGCCACGCGGTTGCCGTCCGGGTCGGACAGCTCCACCAGCGCATTGGCGCGGCTGCCCACGTCGCTGATGGTCATCGACGCCAGGCGGTAGCCGTTCTGGGTGGCGCTGCCCTGCATCAGCACCTGCAGGTCGGCGTCGGTGACCACGCGCTGCTGCTCGCACAATGCCTTGAACTGCTCGAACACGTGCTTCAGTTCTTCCTCGTCCAGCCAGAACCCCAGTGCACGCAGGCGCTGTTCAACCGCGGCGCGGCCACTATGGCGGCCCAGCACCATCTGCGAGGATTCCCAGCCCACGTCTTCGGGGCGCATGATTTCGTAGGTGCCGCGATGGCGCAGCATGCCGTGCTGGTGGATGCCCGACTCGTGCGCGAACGCGTTGGCGCCCACGATCGCCTTGTTACGCTGCACCGGCATGCCGACCAGGCGCTGCAGCAGCTGCGAGGTGGACACGATGCGCGGGGTGTTGATGCCGGTGTCTTCCTCGTAGAACGCGTTGCGTACCTTCAATACCATCGCAATCTCCTCCAGCGAGCAGTTGCCGGCGCGTTCACCGATGCCGTTGATGGTGCACTCCACCTGGCGCGCGCCACCTTCGATGGCGGCCAGCGAGTTGGCCACGGCCAGGCCCAGGTCGTTGTGGCAGTGCGCGCTGAAGATGATGCGGTCGCTGTCGGGCACCCCGGCGATCAC
Organism: Bacillus subtilis subsp. subtilis; assembly: GCA_021733645.1. GTDB lineage: Bacteria > Pseudomonadota > Gammaproteobacteria > Xanthomonadales > Xanthomonadaceae > Stenotrophomonas. Next base: position 80,877 of record JAHREJ010000012.1, read on the forward strand.
CCGTTGGAACATGCCGCGGATCTCTTCGGGCGTGGTGAAGCCCACGGTGTCGGGCAGGTTGATGGTGGTGGCACCGGCGGCCACGGCCACCCGGGCCACCTCGATCAGGAAGTCTTCCTCGGTGCGGGTGGCGTCCTCGGCGGAGAACTCCACGTCATCGATGTAGCCGCGCGCCAGGCTGACGTGCTTGTGCACCGATTCCAGCACCTGCTCGCGGCTCATCCGCAGCTTGTGCTCGCGGTGCAACGGGCTGGTGGACAGGAATACGTGCAGGCGCGCGTTGGCCGCCGCTTCCAGGGCCTTGGCGGAGGTTTCGATGTCGGTGGACAGGCAGCGCGACAGCACGGCCAGGGTCGGTCGGCGCACTTCGCGGCCGATCATCGTCATGGCTTCGCGGTCGGACTGCGAACTGGCCGGGAAGCCGGTTTCGATGATGTCCACGCCCAGCTCGTCCAGCGCACGGGCCATCACCAGCTTCTGCTGCGGGCTCATGCTGCAGCCGGGCGATTGTTCGCCGTCGCGCAGGGTGGTGTCGAAAATTCTAATTCGGGGGGAGTTGGGCGTGGTCACCAGGAGGTCTCCTCGACAGCGATGTCGGATGGGGTCACAAGGGAAGGGGAAGCAGCGGGAATCTTGGGTGGGGCGAGCGCGGTGGGTAGCGGTAGTCGCGTTCGCTCGCTCGCGCGGCGGCGGGGCTTGCGCGGCGGACGTGGGCGGATGTCGGACAGCAGCTGGGCCAGCACCGTGGCGTCGATGTTGCCGCCGCTCACCACGGCGCACTTGCGTTTGCCGGCCACGCGGCGGCCGGCGGCCAGGGCCAGCGCACCGGCCCCCTCGGCGATGACGTGTTCTTCCAGCGCCAGCCGCACCAGGGTTTCGCGCAGCTCGGCTTCGCGCACGATCACCACGTCGTCCAGCAGCGCGCTGCACAGCTTGCGGGTCAGGAAACCGGGGATCTTGACCTTGACCCCGTCGGCCAGGGTGGCCACCGGGGCGATCTCGCGGACGTCGCCACGGATCGCCCGGGCCATCGAATCGACGCCCTCGACCTGTGCACCGACGATGCGTACGCCCTGCGATTTCAGGGCCAGCGCCACGCCGGAGGCCAGCCCGCCGCCACCGATCGGCACAATCACCACATCGGGCGCGTGCGGGGCCAGTTCGATGCCCAGCGTGCCCTGGCCGGCGATCACATCGGGGTCGTCGAAGGCAGACAGGAAGCGGTAGCCGTGCTGGTCGGCCAGCGCACGCGCGAAGGCATAGGCCTCGTCGTAGCTTTCACCGTGCTGGCGTACGGTGGCGCCCCAGTGCGCGACACCGGCGATCTTGGTCGCCGGTGCGCCGTGCGGCATCACCGTGATCGCCGGGATGTTCAAGCGGTAGGCAGCCCATGCCACGCCTTGGGCATGGTTGCCGGCCGAGGCGCAGATGACCGGGCGGTCATCGCCGCGCTCGCGTCCGGCCAGCAGCGCGTTCAAGGCGCCACGCACCTTGTAGGAGCCGGTGCGCTGCAGGTTTTCCAGCTTCAGCCACACCCCGAAGCGTTCGGCGTAGTGCAGCGGGGTGGGCGGCAGATAGCGGCGCAGCCGCGCCTGCGCGGCCAGCACGTCGGCGACGCTTACGTCGCCTACCTCCGGCTCCGGGCTGGCGTAACTAGCCGGCATGCCGTATCCGGCCATGCTGATCGGCGCGCGCGACGCGGCGCTGCAGCGGCGCGCCCGGGTGCTGCCACGCCGTACCGCCGGTGCGCCCGAGAAGCGACCTCCGTACCGGCACCGATGCAACGGTGCGGGCGTTCATGCCGATACTCCGGCGCCGGGTTCCAGCGCGCTGACGCGCACCGAGACGCAGTCGTAGATCTTCTCGATCTGCCGGCGCAGCGTTTCCGGCGGTCGGTTGCTGTCCACCACCAGCTGCAGGTGCCAGCGGCCGTGGTCGGCGGCATTGGGCGCACCGGCGATCGCGCGCGGCGCGAAACCGCGACGTTCGGCCATGCCGATCACGCGCAGCAGCGCGCCCTCGGCGGGAACCAGCACCAGGTCAAGCCGGTATTGCATTGGGGAACTCCTGGGACTGATGGGCAGGGTTGCTTTCCAGCATGGTGCTGTTGGCGTTGTTGGGGGGCACCAGCGGCCACACGTTGGCGCGCGCGTCGATGGCCACGTGCAGCAGCGCCGGACCCGGCTGGGCCAACAGCGCGGCCAGGCCGCCTTCAACGTCGTCACGTGCCTCGATGCGGGTGGCGGGAATGCCAAACACCTGCGCCAGTGCGGCGAAGTCGGGGTTGTCGGACAGGTCGATCTCGCTGTAACGCTCGGCAAAGAACAGTTCCTGCCACTGGCGCACCATGCCCAGCGAACTGTTGTCCAGCAGCACGATCTTCACCGGCAGGCGGCAGCGCGCGATGGTGGCCAGCTCCTGCACGTTCATCATGAAACTGCCATCGCCGGACACCAGCACCACGGTGCGGTCGGGGCAGGCGAACTGCGCCCCCATCGCCGCTGGCAGGCCGAAGCCCATCGTGCCCAGCGCGCCGCTGGTGAGGTGGTTGCGCGGGTGGTTGAAGCGGCAGTGCTGGGCCACCCACATCTGATGCTGGCCGACGTCGCAGGCGATGATCGCGTCGTGCGGGGCCAGTTCGCTCAGGCGCTTCAGCAGCGCCGGGGCGTAGATGTGCTTGCCCGGTGCGTCGTAGCGGGCCGCGAAGCGCTCGCGGTGGCTGCCACAGCGCTTGCGCCAGGCCTCCTGCGACGCCGGAATGGCCGCCGCTGCGGTCAACGCACGCAGTGCGGTCCCGACGTTGCCAGGCACGGCGATGTCGGCACTGCGCAGCTTGGAGATCTCATACGCATCGGCGTCGATGTGGATGACCCGCGCGAACGGGGCGAACTCGTTCAACTTGCCGGTGGCACGGTCGTCGAAGCGCGCGCCGACCACCACCAGCAGGTCACTTTCCTGCACGGCCATGTTGGCCGCGCGGGTGCCGTGCATGCCCAGCATGCCCAGGTAGTGCGGGTGCTGCGGCGGCAGCGCGCCCAGCCCGCGCAGGGTCAACACCGTGGGGATCGCGCTGGCGTCCACGAAGGCGCGGAAGTCCTCGACCGCATCGCCAAGCGCCACGCCACCCCCGGCGTAGATCACCGGCTTCTCGGCGGCGGCAATGGCGGCGATGGCCTGCGCCACCGCCTCATCCTGCGGCGCCGGCGGCGGGCTCACCGCCTCCGGTACGTGGGCCGGCAGGTGCGAGGCATCGGCGATCTGCACGTCCTTGGGCAGGTCGATCAGCACCGGACCCGGGCGCCCCTCGCGGGCGATCCGGAAGGCCTCGCGGACCACCCGCGGCAGATCGTCCACGCTGCGCACCAGCCAACTGTGCTTGACGATCGGCAGGGTCAGCCCGAACACGTCCAGTTCCTGGAACGCGTCGGTGCCCAGCAGCGGGGTGGCCACCTGGCCGGTGATGCAGACCATCGGCACCGAATCCAGCATCGCATCGGCAATGCCGGTGACCAGGTTGGAGGCACCCGGGCCGGAGGTGGCAACACACACGCCCACCTGGCCGCTGGCGCGGGCATAGCCGTTGGCGGCCAATGCCGCGCCCTGTTCGTGGCGCACCAGGATGTGCTTCAGCCCCGAATCCACCAGGGCGTCGTAGAACGGCATGATGGTGCCGCCGGGGTAGCCGAACAGCGTATGCACGCCCTCGGCTTCCAGGGCCTGCGTCAACCAGCGTGCGCCGTTGCGGGGCGCGGTGCTGTGTGCGGAGGTATTCATGCGGTGACCTTTGCGAAAGCGGGTGGGGGAGCCGCGCGGTTACGCGGCTTGACTTTGCAACCAGACCATCTTGGCGCGCAGTTCCTTGCCTACCTTCTCGATCGGGTGCTCCAGGTCGGCCTGCTTGAACTTGTTGTAGTTGGGCAGGCCCGCTTCGTACTCGGCCACCCAGTTCTTGGTGAAGGTGCCGTTCTGGATGTCGGTCAGTACGTCTTTCATGCGTGCCTTGGTGCCGGCGTCGATGACGCGCGGGCCACTGACGTAGTCGCCGTACTGCGCCGTTTCGGAGATGAATTCCAGCATCCGGGTGATGCCGCCTTCGTAGAACAGGTCCACGATCAGCTTCAGCTCGTGCAGCACTTCGTAATACGCGATCTCCGGCTGGTAGCCGGCTTCCACCAGCGTTTCAAAACCGGCCTGGACCAGCGCCGAGGCACCGCCGCAGAGCACGGCCTGCTCGCCGAACAGATCGGTTTCGGTTTCTTCCTTGAAGGTGGTCTGGATCAGGTTGGCGCGCGCGCCGCCCAGTCCGGCGGCATAGGCCAGGGCGTACTCGGCGGCCTTGCCGCTGCGGTCCTGGTAGACCGCCCAGATGCACGGTACGCCGCGGCCGATTTCATACTCGCGACGGACCAGTGCACCCGGGCCCTTGGGTGCCACCAGCACCACATCCAGATCGTCGCGCGGCTTGATCATGTCGAAGTGCACGTTCAGGCCATGCGCGAACAGCAGCACCGCGCCCTGTTTCATGTTCGGCGCCAGCACGTCCTCGTAGAGCTTCTTCTGCACCATGTCCGGGGTCAGCACGGCCACCAGGTCGGCGTCCTTGACCGCTTCGGCCGGGGCCTGGACGGTAAAGCCATCGGCCTGCGCCTTGACCTCGGTGGGGCCGCCCGGGCGCAGCCCGACGACGACGTCGAAGCCGGATTCGCGCAGGTTCAGCGCGTGCGCGCGGCCCTGGCTGCCGTAGCCGACAACGGCGATCTTGATCTGGGGCAGGTCGTTGGTGCTCATGGGGGAAATCCTTTGGCGGAAAGAAAAAAAATGGCCGACGGTCAGTGACGCGTCGGCCAGTCAGGGGAAGGGGTGGCGCGCGCAGCGCCGCAACGGCACGCATCCGCCGTGGGGGCGGAGGACGTGGGGGCGCTGGCGGCGGGCTGGCGGGTCATGGCGGGAGGGCAACTCGGAGAGGGGGAGGGGAATGGGGGGGGCTCTGAAACGAAAAAACCCGCACCTGGGTGGGTGCGGGTTTTGATGGATACCTGGCAGTCTTGCTTACACGCCGGTCCGTCCCGCACCTGTTGGTTGGGTAATAAGTACGAGGACAAGAAGCGAACGGATCGAGGCCGCGCCGGGGTCGGCGTGCTCGATGGATTCGTCGGTGGCTGTGCGCTGCAACATGAGATTGAGAAAACCACAGCGGTTTTAAGGCTGTCAACCCTGGCAGGCATATTTCCAACAGTTTCGCCTGCATCCAGCGCAAAGCCCCGCCACGCAAGGATGGTTGCGGTTGAAAGCGTTGCGGTGAACCCGAATTCACTATTTTGCAGGCACGTTCTGCGCGGATTTCGTCGCCGATTCCGCGCGTGGCATGACCATTGTGGGATGCCATAGCGGCCGCTCTGCCGCCACTATCGGTGTGGCTACCCTCCACCAGGAACCACCCCGTGTCCCGACGTCTTGCCCGCGGCCTGCTCGCCGCCGCCGTGCTGTGTGCCCTCCCCATCGCCACCCTCGCGGCCGACCGCATCACCGGCCACCCCTTCGCCACCCGCTCGGAGGTGATTGCCCCGCACGCGATGGCCGCCACCTCCCAGCCGCTGGCCACCCAGATCGCATTGGATGTGATGAAGGGCGGCGGCTCGGCGGTGGATGCGGCCATCGCGGCCAATGCCGCCCTGGGGCTGATGGAGCCCACCGGCAACGGTGTCGGCGGTGACCTGTTCGCCATCGTGTGGGACCCGAAAACCCAGAAGCTCTACGGCTACAACGGCTCGGGGCGGTCGCCGAAGTCACTGACCCTGGCCGAGTTCCAGCGCCGGGGCCTGAAGGAGATCCCGGCCACCGGCCCGCTGCCGGTTTCGGTGCCCGGCGCGGTGGATGGCTGGTTTGCGCTGCACGATCGCTTCGGCCGCAAGCCGATGGCCGACAACCTGGCCCCGGCCATCCGCTACGCCCGCCAGGGCCATCCGGTGACCGAGGTGATCGCGTATTACTGGGACCGTTCGGTGCCCAAGCTGTCGCAGTACCCCGGCTTCAAGGAACAGTTCACGGTGAACGGCCATGCCCCGCGCAAGGGCGAGATGTGGAAGAACCCGAACCTGGCCAACACCCTGGAACAGATTGCCCAGGGCGGGCGCGATGCGTTCTACAAGGGCGACATCGCGCGCACCATCGGCAGTTACTTCAAGGCCAACGGCGGGTATCTGAGTTATGAGGACATGGCCAGCCACCACGGTGAGTGGGTCGAGCCGGTCAGCAGCAACTACCGCGGCTACGATGTGTGGGAGCTGCCGCCCAACAGCCAGGGCATCGCCGCGCTGCAGATCCTCAACGTGCTGGAAGGCTACGATTTTTCGAAGATCGCCTTCGGCTCGCCCGAGCACGTGCACCTGTTCGTGGAGGCCAAGAAGCTGGCCTTCGCCGACCGCGCGCGCTTCTACACCGATCCTGCGTTCCACCCGGCACCGGTGGACACGCTGATCTCCAAGGGCTACGCGGCCGAGCGGCGCAAGCTGATTTCAATGGACAAGGCGTTGCGCGAGGTGCAGCCGGGCACGCCCAGGCAGCTGCAGGAAGGCGACACGATCTACATGACCGTGGCCGATGCGGACGGGATGATGGTGTCGTTGATCCAGTCCAACTACCGCGGCATGGGCAGTGGCATGGCCCCGCCGGGGCTGGGCTTCATCCTGCAGGATCGCGGTGAGATGTTCGTGCTGCAGAAGGATCACCCCAACGGCTACGCCCCGGGCAAGCGACCGTTCCAGACGATCATCCCGGCGTTTGTGACCAAGGACGGCAAGCCGTGGATGAGTTTCGGGGTGATGGGCGGGGCGATGCAGCCGCAGGGACATGCGCAGATCGTGATGAACATGGTGGACTTCGGCATGAACCTGCAGGAAGCCGGTGATGCACCGCGCATCCAGCACGAGGGCTCCACCGAGCCAACCGGGCAGGCCACGGCGATGAGCGATGGCGGCGAGGTCAACCTGGAAACCGGCTTCCCGTACGAGACGGTGCGTGCGCTGATGCGCAAGGGCCACCGGGTGGTATTTGCCGACGGCCCCTACGGCGGCTACCAGGCGATCCTGCGCGACCCGGACACCGGCGTGTACTACGGCGCCTCGGAAAGCCGCAAAGACGGCCAGGCCGCCGGGTACTGAGCCGTCGGCCGACCGTTGGTCGGCTGGCGGCGCAACGCGCGGCGACGATTGGAATGGTGGAGCCGAGCCACGCTCGGCTGCGCTCCCCAAACCGCCCACCATCCCCCCGACCCAACCGGGGGATCATGGCAGAGGCAAACTACGGCGCCCGCGCCGCCTCATCGCGTGTCTCTTCCTGCGCGGCGATCTCGCGTTCGATCCATGCATCCATCATCCGCCGCGCGCGCTGCGCACGTCGCCGCTGCAACGCGTACTCCATATCCAGCACCCGATACAACGACCACATCACCAGCAACATCAGCAGCGCGAACGGCAGCGCTGCAATCGTGATCATGCCCTGCAGCGCGGTCAGTCCGCCGGCCAGCAGCAGTACCCCGGCAATCAGCGCGATCGCCACGCCCCACACCATGCGCCGCGCGAGCGGCGGATCGCCGGCCTCCTCGGTGGACATCGTGGCCAGGACCAGCACCGCCGAGTCGGCCGAGGTCACGAAGAAAATCATCAGCAGCACCAGCGCGATCACCGACAACACCGTCGGCATCGGCAGGCTGTCGAACATGGTGAACAGCACGGTCTCATAGCCATTGCCCAGCGCCTGGGCCAGGTCCACATGGCCAAAGATCTGCGACCACAGCGCGGTGCCACCAAACACCGAGAACCACAGGAAGCCCAGCACGCTGGGGGCGATCACCACGCCCAGCACGAACTCGCGGATGCTGCGCCCGCGCGACACGCGCGCGATGAACGAGCCCACGAACGGCGCCCAGGCAATCCACCACGCCCAGTAGAAGATCGTCCAGTCGGCCACCCAGGTGCTGCCCGAGAACGGTGACATGCGCAGGCTCATCGTCACCAGCTGGTTGAGGTATGAACCGATCGTGGTGGTGAACGTGTCGAAGATGAATCCGGTTGGTCCCAGCACCATGATCAGCGCCAGCAGCAACGCGGCCAGCCCCAGGTTGAAATTGGACAGCCACTTGATGCCGCGATTCACCCCGCTGGTGGTGGACGCCATGTACAGCACGAAGGCCACCGCGATGATGGTCAACTGCACCGGGATCGAATCGCGGATGCCGAACACCCGCTCCAACCCCGCCGCGATCTGGATGGTGCCAAAGCCCAGCGTGGTGGCCACGCCGATGGCGGTGGCCACGACCGCAGCCACGTTCACCACCGTGCCGATCCAGCCACGATGGTGCGCGCCAATCAGCGGCTGCAACAGGTCGCTGATCAACCCGCGCCCGTTGCGGTTGAACTGGAACCAGGCCATCGCCAGCCCGATCAGCGCATAGATCGCCCAGGGGTGCAGGCCCCAATGGAAGAAGGCATAGCGCATCGATGCGCGCGCCGCTTCCAGGCTTTGCGGCGCCAGGCCCTCCGGTGGCTTGACGAAATGCGATATCGGCTCGGCCGCGCCCCAGAACACCAGGCCAATACCCATGCCGGCGGCGAACAGCATCGACATCCAGCTGGCGTTGGAGAAGTCCGGCTCGGCATCTTCGCCGCCGATGCGCAGCGAACCGAGCCGGCCGAACGCCAGATACATCAGGAATGACAGCGTGATGAACACCACCAGCAGGTACAGCCAGCCGGTGCTGCGGATGATGTTCGACAGCCCGCTCTGGACCACCTCGTTGAAGGGACCGGGCGCGAGGCCGGCGATCAGCACCAGGACAATGACCAGTGCGATGGAGATGCGAAACACCATGCAGGAGTTTCTCCAGAATAATCAGAAAGCGGGCTGCCGCCGTGGGCGCGGGAATGCCCTGCAGGCATCGGTGCGCTTGGGCGGCAGTAAGGGCGCGTGAAAGCATACTGAGCGTAGCGTCACGTTGTTGTTAGGAACGCGGCGGCTGCAACAGACCGGCGGGTACCGCAGGCGCGCGCGGTATCGGCGGCATGACGGGATTCACCCGGCGGGCCATCCATCGGGCCGGTGATGGCCCGCGTGCAATGGCATAGGAGCATTCGATTTGCCCGTGCAAACCGGCGCATTCACTGTGTGCCCATCCGTTCGCGCCCGTCCATCGTCGGCGCGTTTCCTGAACAGAACACGTTGGATGCCCATGAAAAAGATCCGGTTCCCCTTGCTGCTGCTGGCGTTGGTCAGCGTCGGGTTCCCGTTGAACGCGGCGGTGACAGTGCACAACGCCACCTGGACGGTGACGGTAGTGCCGGAAACGTTGGCGATTGTGGCCACGCCTGCCGGCCAGCGGCCTGTGACGGTCTCCAGTGGCGGCCCGGCACGCGGTGTGGCGGCGCTGGACGCACGCGATGCGGCGGCCACCTGGGACTGGCCGGAGGAGGGCTACGCGGTGCGCATGCGCCTGGACGGCAGCGATCTGGTGCTGCAGATTTCAGCGACCCGCCCGGGAACGCTGCCGCTCTTGCGGCAACCGGCGGCGGCGCTTGGAAAGGCGATCATGCTGCCGCTCGCCGAAGGCGCATATGTGCCGGCCACCGACACCGTGTGGCGCAGCTTCCTGCTGCAGCACATGGACCGCTTCAATACCAGCCAGGACATCAGCCTGCCGCTGTGGGGAACCGATCATGGCGCCTATACGCTCAACTGGATACTCACCCAGCCGTTCGGCAACCAGATGGGGTTTGTTGCCGATGGCCGCGGCATGGCGCTCACCCTGGACCACGCCTTCACCGCCAACGATGTGCACCAGCCGATGACGCTGATGCTCCATCTCGGCGCGGCCGATCCCCTGGCGGCCTCCAAACGCTACCAGCGTTGGCTGATCGACACCGGGCGCTATGAACCGTTGGCTGGCAAGCTGGCCGCACTGCCTGCCGCAGAGCGCCTGATCGGCGCGGCGCATGTTTACCTGTGGGGCAATGGGCTGCTTGCGCCGCGCGATGTGCGCAACTGGCCGGCGTTGCTGGCCACGCTGCGCCAGGCACCCGGCCTGCCGGCCCGATTGCGCGCGGCATTGGACACCGACGCGGCATCAGTCCTGGCAAGCGCAGGCAACGCACCCGATCGCTACCAGCAGCAGGTCCTGATTGGGGCGATCAACGCCGGCCTGGATGCACAGATCCGGGCGCGCTGGCAAACCCCCACGCCGGACCTGGCCGTGATGGTGGCCAGCTACGGTGTACTGCGCCAGGACATGGCGCGCAGCTTCACCGCCGCCCTGCAACCGGATCCAGCCCACTGGGGCAGTGGGCTGTCGATCAACACCCTGCATGCCCTGCGCGAGGCGGGGCTGGAGCGGCTGTGGCTGGGTCTCGGCGACGGATGGGGCGGCGGCCTGTGGCACCCCGAAGCGGTCCAGCATGGCGTGGACGCCGGGTATCTGCTGGCGCCCTACGATTCCTACCAGACCGCGGCACCGGCGTCGGCAACCACCAGTTGGTCGACCACGCAACTGGGCAACAGCGCCTATACCCGGTGCGCCATTACCTTGGGAAATGGACGGACCAAGGCCGGATTCCAGGAGGAGGGCCACTACACCCGCCCTGATTGCGTGCGGCCCCTGCTGCGCGCGCGCATTGGCGCCCTCCAGGCCGCAGTGCCGTTCAACAGCTGGTTCCTGGATGCCTACGCCACCGGCATGGTGTTTGACAGCCAGGCCCCCGGCGAACCGATGACCCAGGCCGAGAATGCGGAAGGCAACATCGCCAGCCTGCGCTGGGTGGGTGAGACGGCCGGGCTCGTGGTGGGCTCGGAAGATGGCAATGCCACCACCGCTGGCGGCGTGGTGTTCGCCCACGGCATGCAGACCCCGGTGATCGGCTGGGGCGACCCACAGATGCACACGCAGCGTACGTCACCTTACTTCGTCGGCGCCTGGTACCCCGAAGAGCAGCCGCAGGTCTTCTTCCGGCAGGTTCCCCTTCGCGAGCCGTTCCGCACCGTCCATTTCGCGCCGGCCAGTCGCTTGCCGCTGTACCAGGCGGTTTTCCACGGTTCGGTCATCACCACCCACCACTGGCTGTATGACAGCCTGAAGTTGACCAATGTGCGTGCCGACAGCGAGCTGGTCCAGTTGTTGTACAACGTACCGCCGCTGTATCACCTCAGCGCCGCCACGCTGCCGCAGCGCCTGCCGGCGATGGTGCGCCAGGACACGTTCTTCCGCCCCCTGCACCAGCGGCTTGCCACCCAGGCGCTGGTGGGGTTCCGCTGGCTCGATGACGCGCGGAAGGTCCAGGAAACCCGTTTCGCCGATGGCACCCGGCTGGTGGCCAACTTCACCGGCGCACCGGTTTGGATGGACGGCGTCCGCCTTCCGCGCACCTCCATTGCCGCCTTTGTGCCAGGGCAGCGCGCGCCCGTGCTGTACCAGGTGGCAGCCGATCCAGGCGCACGCTGAACCTCGCACGGCCCCGTGCCGTGATCGTCGGTTTGTGCTGTAATTCGCCCTGAAGCGGGGGTACCGCGGCCATGTGGCCACGGTTGAGACAGTCCCTTCGAACCTGATCCGGTTGATACCGGCGTAGGGATGCTTCGCAACTGCCGAAGGACTGCGCCGTCGGGGCATCGCGCCCAAAGACCGCCCGTAGTCTGCCCGCCGTGCGCCGCCGCTTCGTCCCTTCCGCACAGTCCCGTGCGGCGATTGACATTAGGACGAAGCCCGATGAACGCACCGCTCTCCACCCTGCAACAGCAGGCCCGGCAACTTTCCGAATCGGTCACCCGGCCGATTCCCGGCTCGCGCAAGATCCACGTGGCCGGTTCGCGCAGCGACCTGCAGGTGCCGATGCGCGAGATCGTGCTGACCCGTACCCCCACCCTGTTCGGGGGCGAGGAGAACGCACCGGTCACCGTGTATGACACCTCCGGTCCCTACACCGACCCGAATGTTGCCATCGACCTGTCGGTGGGCCTGCCCGCCCTGCGTGCCGGCTGGGTAGCCGAGCGCGGCGATACCCAGCTGCTGACCGGTCTGAGTTCCAGCTTCGGCCGCTCGCGCGAAGCCGACGCGCGGCTGGAAGCCGTGCGCTTTCCCTCCCGCCTGCAACCGCGCCGTGCGGTGGCCGGTGCCAACGTTACCCAGATGCACTACGCACGGCGCGGCATCATCACCCCGGAAATGGAATTTGTCGCCATTCGCGAGAACCAGCGTCTGGAGGCCATTGCCGATGCCGCACTGCTGAAGCAGCATCCTGGGCAATCCTTCGGTGCGTCGATCCCGAAGATCATCACCCCCGCGTTCGTCCGCGACGAGATCGCCCGCGGCCGCGCGGTGTTGCCCAACAACATCAACCACCCCGAAAGCGAGCCGATGATCATCGGCCGCAATTTCCTGACCAAGATCAACGCCAACATCGGCAACAGCGCGGTGTCTTCGGGCATTGCCGAAGAAGTGGAGAAGCTGGTGTGGGCGATCCGCTGGGGCGGCGATACGGTGATGGACCTGTCCACCGGCAAGCACATCCATGAAACCCGCGAGTGGATCATCCGCAATTCGCCGGTGGCCATCGGTACCGTGCCGATCTACCAGGCCCTGGAGAAGGTGGATGGCCGCGCCGAAGAACTCACCTGGGAGATCTTCCGCGACACCCTGATCGAGCAGGCCGAACAGGGCGTGGACTACTTCACCCTCCACGCCGGCGTGCTGCTGCGCTATGTACCGCTGACGGCAAAGCGGGTCACCGGCATCGTCTCGCGCGGTGGCAGCATCCTGGCCAAGTGGTGTCTGGCCCACCACAAGGAAAACTTCCTCTACACGCACTTCGAGGATATCTGCGAGATCATGAAGGCCTACGACGTGACCTTCTCGCTCGGCGATGGCCTGCGCCCGGGCTGCATCGCCGACGCCAACGATGCGGCGCAGTTCGGCGAACTGGAAACGCTTGGCGAGCTGACCAGGATTGCGTGGAAGCACGATGTGCAGACCATGATCGAAGGCCCCGGGCATGTACCGATGCAGCTCATCAAGGAGAACATGGACAAGCAGCTGCGCGAGTGCGGCGAGGCGCCGTTCTACACGCTGGGCCCGCTCATCACCGATATCGCGCCGGGCTATGACCACATCACCAGCGCCATCGGCGCGGCGATGATCGGCTGGTATGGCACCGCCATGCTCTGCTACGTCACCCCGAAGGAGCATTTGGGCCTGCCCAACCGCCAGGACGTGCGTGACGGCATCATGGCCTACCGCATCGCCGCGCATGCCTCGGACCTGGCCAAGGGCCATCCCGGCGCGCAGGTGCGCGACAACGCGTTGAGCAAGGCGCGTTTCGAGTTCCGTTGGGAAGACCAGTTCCACCTGGGGCTGGACCCGGAGAAGGCCAAGGAATTCCACGATGAAACCCTGCCCAAGGACGCGCACAAGCTGGCCCACTTCTGTTCGATGTGTGGCCCGCACTTCTGTTCGATGAAGATCACCCAGGACGTGCGCGATTACGCTGCCGCCAACGGCCTGTCCGAGCAGGATGCGCTGGCGGAGGGCATGGCCGGGAAGTCGGCGCAGTTCCGCGACCTGGGCGCACAGGTGTACCGGCAGGAGTGACGGTACTGCCGGGGCGGTGCATCACCGCCCCGGGAGGCTCATGCGGCAACGCCGGCAACCGCGTTAAGCTCGGCGGCGAACGGGGCAGGGAAGGGGCTTGGCATGGCAATCGCACGTACCACCAAGTGGCTGGCCATCGCCCGCCGACATCCTTCTGCCTGGTTGTTGGCGGTGCAGCTGTTGGGTGTGCTGCTGTACCCGGCGATGGACGAGGCCGGTGCCAGCCGCGCGCTGTTCGGCGCGTTCGGTATTGCCGTGCTTGGCCTGGCCCTGTGGGTGGTGCGGCGCAGCCCGCTGGGCATGTGGCTGGCGTTGCTGCTGGCCATTCCCGCCGTGGTGTTCTCCATTGCCGGGGCGTTGCTCGACCGGCCCGCCCTGACCACCACCGCGCAGTTGCTGGAGTGTCTGCTGTATTTCTACACCGCCGGCAGCCTTACCGCGTACATGCTCCAGGACCACAAGGTCACCCGCGATGAGCTGTTTGCGGCAGGGGCGACCTTCACCCTGCTGGCATGGGCCTTTGCCTTTGCATTTTCGGTGTGCCAGCAGTGGTATCCCGGCAGCTTCCTGGCCACCAGCGAGAGCGAATTGCGCACGTGGATGGAGCTGCTTTATCTCAGCTTCAGCTTGCTGTCCGGGGTGGGTTTGAGCGACGTGGTGCCCGTGCACCCGCAGGCACGCGCATTGGTCATGCTGGAGCAGTTTGCAGGCGTGATGTACGTGGCTTTGGTGGTATCGCGGCTGGTCGGATTGACCATGCTCAGGCGTGGACAAAACTGAATCGCAGATAAAAAATTCGCGCCCGAAGGCGCGAATACTGAAGCGATTTATGTGAATTCGTCGGCGAGAGAGAGCCTGGTGTTGGCCGCACGCACAGGCGCGGTTAACCGGCATAGGCTAGTATTCGCGCGCTTCAGTTGTTTTACGGTTTGCGCTGATGGCATGTGCGGAATCTGGCGGTTCGTTCGATCGGTGGTCGGTTGTGATGAATGCTGCGTTCCTGTTGTTCTGCAGTCCTTCGTACCACTGGAATGATCAGCACCATTAGTGAA
>JAHREJ010000013.1 GCA_021733645.1 Bacillus subtilis subsp. subtilis
ATGAGTCCGAACATCGTGGGTGCGCTGATAGTGTCCGTGATATTCGGGCTCGCTCACCCAGACATCATGGTGCTCGCCGCATTGATTTCGTTTGCACTTTGCATCATGGCGACCAATTTTGGTTTCTCAACGCTGCAGCGTGCATGCATCCACGGGCTTTACAACGCAGCGGTCACTGTGTGGTACGCGACTTGCGGCTTTGGTGTTTGGGCGTGAGAGGCTCAAGTATGCGTGCCACGCACCGCATGCGTCTCCGAGTGCCGTTTGAGGGTCAGCCGATACGCCGTGAAGATGGACCCTCGATGCAGGGTCAAGCCCCTCGTTCACGCAAGAGCCTCTTGCTGAACCCCGCCAGCGGCATCCACGCCGCCTTTCCCGTGCTGCCGTAACATCGCGCCGACTCCCCTTCACATCGGCCGCCGCCATGTCCACCTCCCCCGATACCCTCCCGCCCACTGAAATCAGCATGGCCGAGATCGTCTTCCCCAACCACACCAACCACCTGGGCACCCTGTTCGGTGGCCAGGCGCTGGCCTGGATGGACAAGGCCGCCTTCCTCGCCGCGGCCCGCTACTCGCGCCGCACCGTGGTCACCGCCCGCTCGGACCAGGTCGATTTCAAGCTGCCCATCCGCATCGGCCAGATGGTGGAAATCATCGGCCGCATCGTGGAGGTGGGCCGCAGCTCGATGAAGGTGGAAGTGGAACTGATCGCCGAAGACCTGCACACCGGCGAGCGCAAGCTCTGCACCCGCGGCCACTTCGTGATGATCGCGCTGGATGCCGACGGCCACCCCATTGCCGTGCCGCCGCTGCCGGGTGCCATTCCCGGCCCGTAAACGCGATTGCGTTGCCCGCCGCGCGCCCCCACCTGATGAGCATGACCAGCCCGCTTGCCGCCTTCATCGACCGCGCCCAGCGCCTGTTCGTGCTCACCGGGGCGGGCTGCAGCACCGACTCGGGCATCCCCGATTACCGCGATGCCGATGGCCAGTGGAAGCGCACCCCACCGGTGACCTACCAGGCCTTCATGGGCGAGCGGGCCACCCGCCAGCGCTACTGGGCACGCAGCCTGCTGGGCTGGCCGCGCTTCGGCCATGCCCGCCCCAATGGCACCCACGCCGCGCTGGCTGCGCTGGAAGCGCGCGGGCAGGTGGAGCTGCTGCTCACCCAGAACGTGGATCGCCTGCACCAGCGCGCCGGCAGCAACGTGGTCATCGACCTGCACGGGCGCCTGGACCAGGTGCGCTGCATGGGCTGCGAAACCCGGGTGCCACGCGAGGATTTCCAGCACCTGCTGCTGTCCCACAACCCCGGCTGGGACCAGCTCGACGCGGCCCAGGCCCCCGATGGCGACGCCGACCTGGACGACGTGGATTTCAGCCATTTCCAGGTCCCGGGCTGCCCGCAGTGCGGCGGCATCTTCAAGCCGGATGTCGTCTTCTTCGGCGAAAACGTGCCGCGCGAGCGGGTTGCCACCGTCCAGGCGCATCTTCAGCAGGCCGATGCGGTGCTGGTGGTGGGCTCCTCGCTGATGGTCTATTCGGGCTTCCGCTTCGTCCAGGCCGCGGCCAATGCGGGCCTGCCGGTGGCCGCGCTCAACCTGGGCCGCACCCGCGCCGACGACCTGCTCAGCCTGAAGATCGCGCAGCCCTGCGCCCCGGCGCTGGCCTTTCTGCTGCCCAACGCGGCCAGCGCCTGAACCCCATTGTGCGGCCCCCGCATGAGCGCCGCGAAACTGTGATCCACCGGCACGGTTGCCACGCGCGCCCAGCAGGAGTGCAATAGCGCCCGGTTTTCCGTTTCCGCCAGAGTCCCCCCTTGAGTCAGCTTTTCTCCTCCGTGTCCTTTGGCCCGCTGTCGTTGGCCAACCGCATCGTCATCGCGCCGATGTGCCAGTACTCTTCCACCGACGGCCTGGCCAATGACTGGCACCAGATCCACCTGGGCCAGCTCTCGCAGTCCGGCGCCGGCCTGCTGATCCTGGAAGCCACCGCCGTGCTGCCCGAAGGGCGCATCAGCTGGGCCGATCTGGGCCTGTGGAACGATGAAACCGAAGCCGCGCTCAAGCAGGTGATCGATGCGGTCAAGCGCTGGTCGCCCATGCCGATCGGCATCCAGCTGGCGCACGCCGGGCGCAAGGCGTCGTCGGCACGGCCGTGGGACGGCGGCGGCGCGCTGCCGGCCACCGACCCGCGCGCCTGGACCACCCACGCCCCCTCGGCGATTCCGTTCCACCCCACCGACCCGACCCCGCAGGCGCTGGACGTGGCCGGCATCGATGCGGTGGTGGACGCCTTCGTGGCCGCCGCGCAGCGCGCCGAGCGCAGCGGCCTGGACCTGATCGAACTGCATGCCGCGCACGGTTACCTGCTGCACCAGTTCCTGTCCCCGTTGAGCAACAAGCGCGACGACGAATACGGCGGCTCGCTGCAGAACCGCATGCGCCTGCTGGTGCGCGTGTTCGACGCGGTGCGCGAGGCGGTAAGTGACCGCATCGCGGTGGGCGTGCGCATTTCGGCCAGCGACTGGGTCGCCGGCGGCTGGGACATCGAGCAGACCACCACCCTGGCGCATGTGCTGGATGGCCGTGGCTGCCAGTTCCTGCATGTGTCCAGCGGCGGCAACGACCCGCGCCAGCAGATTCCGCTGTCGCCGGGCTACCAGGTGCCGTTCGCCGAAGCGATCAAGGCGCAGAAGCTGCGCATGCCGGTGATTGCCGTGGGCCTGATCACCGACCCGGCCCAGGCCGAATCGATCCTGCGCCACAGCCATGCCGACGCCATCGCGTTGGCGCGGGGCATTTTGTACGACCCGCGCTGGCCGTGGCATGCCGCCGCCGCGCTGGGCGATTCGCTGGAACCGGCGCCGCAGTACCTGCGCTGCGAACCGCGCGAAGCGCGCGGCGTGTTCATCGCCCCGCCGCGCTGAACGCTGTTGCAGGCGATGGCTGGCTGCCATCGCCTGCACGCAGTTAGGCCACGTCTACCCGCCACTCAGCCGGCAGTCCTTCCACGATGTGCGTCATCAACGCACGCACCTTCGGGGTGAGGTCGCGACGGTCGCTGACGCACAGGAACAGCCGCATCGGTTCGGGCAGGGCGTGTGCGTCGCCGGCTTCATTGCCTTCAAACAACGCCTGCAGCTCGCCGCGCGCCAGATAAGGCGCGGCCACGAAGGCAGCCAGCCGGGTGATGCCACCGCCAGCCAGTGCCATCGCCGCCAGCGCATCGATGTCGTCGCTGACCAGCGCCGGACTCACCTCCGCGTCGAAACGCAGGCCGTCGCGCACGAAGCCCCAGCGCAGGTGGCGGCCATCCTTGGGGTGGCGGAACAACAGGCATCGATGCTCGCGCAACGCCTCGGGCGTGCGCGGCACGCCGGTGCGCGCCAGGTAGGACGGCGCGGCGCAGAACACGAACGGCACCTGCGCGATCGGCCGCGCCACCAGCCCTTCCTCCAGCTGCGGCTCGATGCGGATGCTCACGTCCACGTCCTCGCGGGCATGGTCCACGTTGCGGTCGGCCAGCAGCAGTTCGATCGCCAGCCGCGGGTAGCGCGCCTTCAACGAGGGCAGCAGCGGGGCCAGTTTGTGCCGACCGAAGGAGGTGCTACAGGCAATCCGCAGCCGGCCTTCGGGGGTGGCATCCAGGTCGGTGACTGCGGCCTGCGCGCGTTGCAGGTCGCGCTCGATGTAGCGCACCTGGGCCAGGTACAGCGCGCCGCGCTCGGTCAGCGCCAGCTGGCGGGTGGTGCGGTTGAACAGGCGCACGCCCAGGTGCGCCTCCAGCCGGGAAATGTTCTGCCCGACCGCCGCCGCGCTGATCCCCAGCGTGCGCGCGGCGGCGGCCAGGCTGCCGGCATCGGCGGTGCGGATGAAGCTGCGGATTGACTGGAGAATATTCATGGTGACCGCCATTCTCGCCTGTGATTGCAAAGTTTGTCTTTCGAAAGAGCCAACAGGGCTCGATCTACCGGCCCCGGCGGTCGGCTCCTATGGTGTTTCTCCCCCCGGCCAGCGCGCCCCGCGCCCGGCCGGGTTGCCTTTCCTGGAGATGCACCATGAACGACGCGCTCGCCCCCCTCGACACCGACCCCCAGGAGACCCAGGAATGGCGTGAAGCGCTGCAGGCGGTGACGGAGGTGGCCGGGCGGCCACGCGCGCACTACCTGCTTGACCAGCTCAGCGACCAGGACGTGGCCCACCACGGCGACCTGCATGCGCGGGCCTGGACCGCCTACGTCAACAGTATTCCGCTGGCGCGCCAGCCGGCCTATCCCGGCGACCTGGCCATCGAGCGCCGGCTCACCGCGATGATCCGCTGGAACGCGATGGTGATGGTGCTGCGCGCCGGCAAGCATTCCAACGTGGGTGGCCACATCGCCACCTACCAGTCGGCCGCGGTGCTGTACGACGTGGGCTTCGACCATTTCTTCCGCGGTCGCACCGATACCTTCGACGGCGACATGATCTACATCCAGGGCCATTCCGCGCCGGGCATCTACGGCCGCGCCTTCGTCGAAGGCCGCATCGATGCGGCGCGCATGGACAACTTCCGCCGCGAGTCCGACCGCGATGGCCTGTCCTCGTATCCGCATCCACGGCTGATGCCCGACTTCTGGCAGTTCCCCACCGTGTCGATGGGGCTGGGCCCGCTCACCGCCGCCTACCAGGCACGCTACATGCGCTATCTGGAATACCGCGGGCTGAAGGCACACCAGGGCCGCAAGGTGTGGGCGTTCCTGGGCGATGGCGAAATGGACCAGCCCGAATCGCTGGCGGCCATCTCGGTGGCCGGGCGCGAGCGGTTGGACAACCTGGTGTTCGTGGTCAACTGCAACCTGCAGCGCCTGGACGGCCCGGTGCGCGGCAACGCCAAGGTGATCCAGGAGTTGGAAGGCACCTTCCGTGCCGCCGGCTGGAATGTCATCAAGGTGATCTGGGGCGGCGGCTGGGACGCGCTGCTGGCCAAGGACCACAGGGGGCTGCTGCGCCAGCGCATGATGGCGTGCGTGGACGGCGACTACCAGACCTTCAAGTCGCAGAGCGGCGCGTACGTGCGCGAGCACTTCTTCGGTACCTCGCCGGAGCTGCTCGCCCTGGTCGCGGACCTGAGCGATGACGATATATGGGCGCTGGCCCGTGGCGGCCACGACCCGCAGAAGGTGTATGCCGCCTACGCACAGGCGGTGGCCGGCAATGGCCGCCCCAGCGTGATCCTGGCCAAGACGGTCAAGGGCTTCGGCATGGGCGAGGCCGGCGAAGGGCAGAACATCAACCACCAGCTCAAGAAGATGAGCCTGGAGGCGGTACGCGCCTTCCGCGACCGCTTCGACCTGCCGGTCAGCGACGCGCAGCTGGAGGACATGCCTTACCTGCGCCCCGAACCGGGCAGCGTAGAAGAACGCTACTTCGCCCAGCGCCGCCAGGCCCAGGGCGGTCAGCTGCCGTCGCGGTTGACCCATGTGGATCCGTTGCCGGTGCCGCCGCTGTCGGCGTTCGCCACCCAGTTGCAGGGCAGCGGCGAGCGCGGGCAGTCCACCACGATGGGCTTCGTGCGCATCCTCACCGCGCTGCTCAAGGACCCGGCGTTGGGCAAGCTGATCATTCCGATCGTGCCCGATGAATCGCGCACGTTCGGCATGGAAGGGCTGTTTCGCCAGATCGGTATCCATTCCTACCTGGGCCAGCTCTACACCCCGCAGGATGCCGGCCAGCTGAGCTATTACAAGGAAGCCAAGGACGGCCAGATCCTGCAGGAAGGCATCAACGAGTCTGGCGCGATCTGTTCGTGGATCGCGGCCGGCACCGCCTACAGCAATCACGGCCTGGCCACCATTCCGTTCTACATCTTCTATTCGATGTTCGGCCTGCAGCGCGTGGGCGACCTGGCCTGGGCCGCCGCCGATGCACGCACCCGCGGCTTCCTTCTGGGGGCCACCTCCGGTCGTACCACGCTGATGGGCGAGGGCCTGCAGCACGACGACGGCCACAGCCACGTACTGTCTTCGGTGATCCCCAGCTGCGTGTCGTATGACCCTACCTACAACTTCGAGCTGGCGGTGATCATCCAGGACGGCCTGCGCCGCATGTACGTGGACCAGGAGGACATCTACTACTACATCACTGTGCTCAACGAGAACTACCCGCACCCGGCCATGCCCGACGGCGCCGAGGAAGGCATTCTCAAGGGCATGTACCTGCTGCACCCGGCCGCTGCAGACAGCGACCCGGCGCTACGCGTGCAGCTGATGGGCAGCGGCGCGATCCTGCGCGAAGTGGAAGCGGCCGCCGCATTGCTGCAGCGGGATTTCGGCATCGCCAGCGATGTGTGGAGTGCCACCAGCCTGACCGAACTGCGCCGCGACGGCCTGGCGGCCGAGCGCTGGAACCTGCTGCATCCTGCCGGGGAACCGCGCGTGCCCTACGTGCAGCAGCGCTTGGCTGCCCACCCTGGCCCGCTGGTGGTGGCCACCGATTACATGAAGATCGTGGCCGACCAGATCCGCCCGTTCGTGGAAGGCCGCCGCTTCAGCGCACTGGGTACCGACGGCTTCGGCCGCTCGGACACGCGCGAGGCGCTGCGTACCTTCTTTGAAGTGGACCGCCACTTCATCGTGCTGGCCGCATTGAAGGCCTTGGCCGATGACGGCCGGATCGAACGCGGGCAGCTGCAGGTGGCGATCGAGCGGTACGGCATCCACGTGGACAAGGTGGATCCGGCGGCGGTGTAACGCGGTGCACGATTGACGTCGCCGATAGCGCGAGCCGGGTCACGTCGGCGGCGCAATGAAGTGGCCATGCTGGATACTCTGGATTCATTCGGATCCAGGGAGGGGGCGATGATGCACGAGCAGCAGGTACGCAGGTTCGTTTTCCGGGCACTCACGGCGCTGCTGTGGTGCCTGCTGCTGCCGACACTGGCCAGCGCCCGCACCGCGGCCGTGCCCGGCAGCCTGCATGCCCAGCTGCAAGCGCTGGATGCCGATCCGGCGCAGCCCGTGGCCGAGCGCCTGGCGGCCATGCGCCGTGCGTACGCGCACGCGGCCCCCGAAGTGATGCAGCAGGCCGATTGCGCGGCACTGCCGGATGCGCGCCTGCAGGACCTGTTTGAATCCACCGCGCTGGTTGCCTTCTATGCACGCGAACCGGCCACACTGGTGCGGCTGCAGTGCCTGTATGACGTGCTGGTGGCGCGTGACCTGGCTGCCGAGGAACAACATCGCGCCATGCGCGGATCGTTCATCGTGCTGCAGCGCTTCGAGCAGGCCAACGCGCTGAACAGTCGGCTGTCCAATGCCCCCACCGCGCTGCCGGAGATCCGTGGCAGCGTGCTGCCGGGCAAGCCGTTGCTGCGGTTGCACAGCCTGGTCGAGGTGGAACGTGCGACGTTGGCTGAAGACGGTCTGCGCGTGGTGGCGGTCGTGCACCCGTACTGCGGCTTTTCGCAACGCGCGCTGGAGGCCATCACCACCAGACCCGAATACGCCTGGCTTCGCGACCACCTGCAACTGGTAGTGCCGAACGGGCAGGGGTGGCCCGGTCAGGAAATGCTTGACTGGAACGCCGCACACCCCACGCTGCCGATGCGGCCGATGGTGGCCGACACGTCCTGGCAGGTGCTGGATACAGGGCAGACACCGGTGTTCTACCTGTTGCGCGACGGCAAGGTGGTCGACACCGTGACCGGCTGGGCGCCGGAAGGTGCCGACCTGCGTGCCATCCGTGCCGCGCTGGAAGGCGAACGGCGCTGACGCGCCGTGCGCAGCGCTTGGTTGCATCTGAGAGCATCGCCCGCAGGTTGGCGGTGCTCGCTTAAACTGGCCGGATGCGCCCCGATTCCATTCTTACCCTGTCATGCCCGGACCGTACCGGGATTGTCTACCGCGTGTCCGGCCTGCTGTTCGAGCTGGGCTGCAACATCCTCGATGCCCAGCAGTTCGGCGACGACGAGAGCGGCCGTTTCTTCCTGCGCGTGCATTTTGATCGCGCCGCCAGCCAGGCGCTGGCCGACATCGAAACGCGCATGGCCACGCTGGCCACCGAATTCGGCATGGACTGGCAGCTGCACGACGCCCGCCGCCGCGCCCGGCTGCTGGTGCTGGTCAGCAAGCAGGGCCACTGCCTGAACGACCTGCTGTTCCGCGCGCACAGCCGCCAGCTGCAGGTGGATATTGCCGCAGTGGCGTCCAACCACGAGGATTTCGCCGCACTGGCCGGGTCCTACGGCGTGCCGTTCCACCACCTGCCGGTGAACGCCGACAACCGTGCGGCCCAGGAACAGCAGATCATCGACCTGGTCGAGCGTGAGCAGATCGATCTGGTGGTGCTGGCGCGTTACATGCAGATCCTGTCGCCGCGCCTGTGCAAGGCATTGGCGGGCCGGGCGATCAATATCCACCACAGCTTCCTGCCCAGTTTCAAGGGTGCCCAGCCCTACCACCAGGCGCACGCGCGTGGGGTCAAGATCATCGGCGCCACCGCGCACTACGTGACCGAGGATCTGGACGAAGGTCCGATCATCGAACAGGACGTGGCCCGCGTGGACCACGCCATGACCCCGCGCGACCTGGTGCGGTTGGGCAGCGATACCGAATCGCAGGTGCTTGCCCGCGCGGTGCGTCGCCACGTGGAGCACCGTATCCTGCGCAACGGGCATCGCACGGTTGTGTTCCGCTGATCGGTGGAACATCCGGATGGGAGAGGTGCCGACCGGCGGTCGGCACGCCGGCTCAGATCACCGCGACCTTGGCCTTGGCCAATGCTTCGCGCACCATCACGTCGTTGGCGGCAGTCACCGGCCGGGTCAGCTCCCACACGAACTTGACCCGAAACCCGGATTTCACTGCGTCCTGGGCGCTCCACAGCACGCAGTAGTCGCGCGCCAGCCCGCACACATGCACTTCGCGGATGCCGCGTTCGTGCAGCCAGCCGGCCAGGCCGGTGGCCGGGCGGGTGCCATCGGGGCCGTGGTTCTCACGGAAGGCGCTGTAGGAGTCCACCTCCCGGCGCGTGCCCTTGCGCAGGATCAGGTCGGCCACGGTCCAGTCCACGCCGGGGTGCAACGCAGCGCCGCTGCTGCCCTGCACGCAGTGAGTGGGCCACAACGTCTGCGGCTGCGCATGCAGCAGGATCGCCTCGAACGGCAGGTGCCCCGGATGCTGGCTGGCAAACGAGGCGTGGTTGGCCGGGTGCCAGTCCTGGGTGGCCACCACCGTGCGGTACCGGCGCTGTGCCAGCAGGTCGGCGATCGGTGCCACCAGCGCGTCGCCGTCTTCGCAGGCCAGCGCGCCACCGGGCATGAAGTCCGGCTGCAGGTCGATCACCAGCAGGGCCACGTCGGCGGGCAGGGCAGTCATGGCAGGGTCCAACACAACACGAAGGGGCGACCAGCGTGGCCGCCCCGGTCGCGCGCGTCAATCGCCGGCGGGCGCGTCGTTGTCCTGGCCGTAATACAGCAGGCCGATCTGGATGCGCTTGCGGCCGGTCTCGCGGCGGTGGCGGTTGGCATCGCGCAGCGAGTACACGCAACCGCAGTACTCCTGCTGGTAGAACTGCTCGCGCTTGCTGATCTCCACCATCCGCGAGGCACCGCCGCCCTTGCGCCAGTTGTAGTCCCAATACTGGATGCCGGGGTAGTGCGCGGCGGCGCGGTGGCCGCAGTCGTTGATCTGGTTCATGTCCTTCCAGCGCGAGATGCCCAGCGAACTGCTGATCACCGCAAAGCCATGCTCGTGCGCGTACAGCGCAGTGCGTACGAAGCGCATGTCAAAGCACATCGTGCAGCGGATGCCGCGCTCGGGCTCGTTCTCCATGCCGCGGGCGCGGCTGAACCAGTTGTCGGTGTCGTAGTCGGCGTCCACGAACGGCACGCCATGCGTCTGGGCGAAGCGGATGTTCTCCTGCTTGCGCAGTTCGTATTCCTTCGCCGGGTGGATGTTGGGGTTGTAGAAGAAGATCGTGTAGTCGATACCGGAGGCGGTGATCGCCTCCATCACTTCACCCGAGCACGGCGCGCAGCACGAATGCAACAGCAGTTTCTGGTGGCCGTCGGGCAGGGACAGGGTGGGGCGGTCGATCGGCGTAACAAAGGGCGTGGTCATGCGGGTCTCGTCGACCGCACCGCCGGCAACGGCGGCGGCGCGGTCCTTGGGGTCATCTACAGAAACGTGCGGATCAGGCGGCGTTGGCGTCGGCGGTTTCCGCACGCAGTTCACGTGCGGCGGCCACCAGCGCGTCCAGCGCGGCGCGGGTCTCCTTCCAACCGCGGGTTTTCAGGCCGCAGTCCGGGTTGACCCAGATCTGCTCGGGCCGCAGCACTTCGGCGGCCTTGCGCAGCAGGGTGAGCATTTCTTCCTTGTCGGGAACGCGCGGGGAGTGGATGTCGTACACGCCCGGGCCGATCTCGTTGGGATACTGGAAGCGCACGAAGGCATCCAGCAGTTCCATGCGCGAGCGCGAGGTCTCGATCGAGATCACGTCGGCGTCCATCGCCGCCACCGAGTGGATGATGTCGTTGAACTCGGAATAGCACATGTGGGTGTGGATCTGGGTGGCATCCCGCACGCCGCTGGCACTGATCCGGAACGCTTCCACCGCCCAGTCCAGGTACTCGCGCCACTGGGCACGGCGCAGCGGCAGGCCTTCACGAATGGCCGGCTCGTCGATCTGGATCACGCCGATGCCGGCCGCCTCCAGGTCCAGCACTTCATCGCGCAGCGCCAGCGCGATCTGCCGGCAGGTATCGGCGCGGGACTGGTCATCGCGCACGAAGGACCATTGCAGCACCGTCACCGGCCCGGTCAGCATGCCCTTCATCGGGCGGTCGGTCAGCGACTGGGCGTAGGTGGACCAGCGCACCGTCATCGGCTGCGGGCGGGTGACATCGCCATAGATCACCGGCGGCTTCACGCAGCGCGAGCCGTAGCTCTGCACCCAGCCGTTCTTGGTGAAGGCAAAGCCATCGAGTTGCTCGCCGAAGTACTCCACCATGTCGTTGCGCTCGAACTCGCCGTGCACCAGCACGTCCAGCCCGATCTGCTCCTGCACGCGCACGCAATGCTCGGTCTGGGTGGCCAGGAACGCGTCGTAGTCGGCGTCGGAGAGCTTGCCGGACTTGTTGCGCGCGCGTGCCTCGCGCACTTCCAGCGTCTGCGGGAAGGAACCAATGGTGGTGGTGGGGAAACGCGGCAGCTTCAGCGCGGCGGCCTGGGCCAGGTGGCGCTGCGGGTAGCGGCCGTGACGCTGTGCATCGGCCGGGGTCAGCGCGGCCAAACGCGCAGCGACGGCGGGCTTGTGCACGCGCGGCGACTGCCGGCGCGATTCGATGCGCGCGCGCGAGGCGGCCAGGCCGGCCTCGGCCTGCGGCTGGCCGTCCAGCGTGTCGGCCAACAGGCGCAGTTCCTGCAGCTTCTGGGTTGAGAACGCCAGCCAGCCGCGCAGTTCGTCGTCGAGTTTGGTTTCCAGGTCAAGATCCACCGGGCTGTGCAGCAGCGAGCACGACGGCGCCAGCCACAGGCGCTCACCGAGGTGCCCGTGCGCATAGCGGGCCAGCACCAGTGCGTTGTCCAGGTGGGTGCGCCAGATGTTGCGGCCGTTGACCAGGCCGGCCGAGAGCACACGGTCGGCTGGCAGCACCTTGAGCACGGCATCCAGCTGTTCCGGTGCGCGCACCAGATCCACGTGCAGGCCGTCCACCGGCAGCGCGGCGGCCAGGCCCAGGTTGTCGTCCAACGCGCCGAAGTAGGTGGCCAGCAGCAGCTTCGGCCGCGGGCCTGCCGACAGCACCGCGTAGGCACGCTCAAAGGCGGCGCGGGCCGGCGCATCCAGGTCCTGCACCAGCAGCGGCTCATCCAGCTGCACCCACTGTGCACCGGCCGCCTTCAGGCTGGCCAGCAGCTCGGCATAGACCGGCAGCAAGGCATCCAGCAGATCCAGCACGGGGCTGCCGTCCACGGTCTTGGACAGCAGCAGGAAGCTGACCGGGCCCAGCAGCACCGGGCGGGTTTGGATGCCCAGTGCCTTGGCCTCACGGTACTCGGCCAACGGCTTGTCGCCCCGCAGCGCGAAGCCCTGGCCGGCCTGCAGTTCGGGCACCAGGTAGTGGTAGTTGGTGTCGAACCACTTGGTCATTTCCAGCGCATGCAGGTCCAGGCCGTCGCGCTGCACGCCACGGGCCAGGGCGAAATAGCCGGCCAGCGGGTCGGCATCGGTCAGCGCGCGGTAGCGGGCCGGGATCGCATCGAACAGGAAGGCGGTGTCCAGTACCTGATCGTAGAAACTGAAGTCGTTGCTCGGCGGCACATCCACGCCGGCCTCGCGCTGCAAGCGCCAGTGGCGGGCACGCAGCCCGGCGGCGGTGTCCAGCAGCGCTGTGGCGCTGCTTTGGCCGGCCCAGAACGCTTCCAGCGCACGCTTGAGCTCGCGCTTGGCGCCGATGCGGGGAAACCCCAGGTTGGTAACAGTGGTCATGGAACGTGTCCTCATTGCAGTAGCGGCATTGAGGAACGAAGGAACCGCGCGCCGTGCACGCCATTGCTGCCGTGTCCGCCCCGCCAGCGACCTTCGCCCCCGCGGGCGAACCGGATGTCGTGGAGCGGGCGCACGGGGGCAGCGCCACGCGGGCGGCATGGCGGCAGGCCCCGGCAACCTCCCCGCGGACGTTCCAGGTCGAATCAGGGGACGGTCGTGTCCCCCGGCCGGGGCCGGTATTCGGGCTGATGGACACGGGCGCGGGCGCCCACCTACTCCCTGCCGCTTCCCAGGCGGTGAGGCCCAGTGCTGTTGGCAGGATTCGTTTCCATTCACCGCTGCGGGGCAGCTCCGGAATGGGCGCGCAAGGCGCCTTCACCGGATTCCCGTTTAAACCCATCCCTTCATCTGCATGAAGAGATGGATACCTTCGGCGAGCACAAGGTAGGCCGAAGGCGGGCGATGGTCAAGGGCACGGTGTCTCAGGCCGCCGATGCGGGTGTGCAGGGGGTCGATGGACTTGGCCAGACGGTAGGGCGTCATTCCGAAAGAGGGTGAGGAGACCCGGCGCCTCTCCTGGCCGGCCCCGGCAGTGCATCCATCGCGCCGCAGGCTGCGTATCTGCTGGTGACCCTTGATGCGGAGCTACGCATGCGACGTTGCCATCTGCCTTTGCTGCTGCTGTTGCTGAGTCCGGCCCTGCCCGCTAGCGCCCAGCAGGTGCAGCGCCAGGAGGGCCGCGCCTACGCCCCGGCCGACGGCCGCCTGCTGTACCGCGAGACCCATTGGCTGCAAGGCCCGCCCACCGCCCGCGCGCGGCTGGTGCTGTACCGCTGCGCCGACGGCCGCGCCTTCGCGCGCAAGTGGATGACCCCGCAGGGCAGCGCGCAGACCCCCGACTTCGCTTTCGAAGATGCCCGCAACGGATACCAGGAGGGCCTGCAGGGCGATGCCGGCACACGCACCGTGTATGTGCGTGAAGACGCGCATGCCGAGCGCACCCGCCGCGCCATCGTGGTCCCATCCGATGCCGTGGTGGATGCCGGGTTCGATGCGGCCGTGCTGGGCCATTGGGATGCGCTGCAGGCGGGACGCAGCGTGGCGTTCCAGTTCCTGCTGCCGAGCCGCCAGCGCTGGGTGCCGTTGCGCCTGCAGCGCAGCGGCGCGGTGACCTGGCAGGGCCAGCCGGCCGAGCAGCTGCAGATGCGGCTCGATGCCTGGTTCGGCTTCGCGGTACCGGCAGTCACCCTCGTGTATGCCCGCAACAGCCCGCGCCTGCTGCAGTTCAGCGGCACCGGCAACGTGCGTGACGCGCACGGGCGCTACCCGCAGGTGCGCATCGAATTCCCCGCAGAGCCGGTCGTGGCGACCGCCGCTGAACTGGCCGCAGCACGGCAGCAGATGCTGGTGGCTACATGCACCGGATAAGTGCCCCCTTGCGCCATGCGCGCGCAGCGACGACGATGCGGGCTGTCTCCCTGCCGACGTTGAGCCTGCGATGCCTGAGCTGGAGCTTGCCGACACTGGTGCCGCACGGCGCCTCGACGACCTGTTGGTCCGGGTCGCCAGCGGCGACCGCCAGGCCTTCGAATCGGTCTACCAGCTGGCCTCCGGGCGCCTGTTCGCGATCTGCCTACATGTGCTGCGCGACCGCGGCGACGCCGAAGAGGTGCTGCAGGACGTGTTCACCAGCGTCTGGCACAAGGCCGCGCAGTTCGACCGCGCCAAGGCCGCCGCCATGACCTGGCTGTCGATGATGGCGCGCAACCGCGCGATCGATCGCCTGCGCGCCGCCCCGCCGCGACCGCTGGAGGATCTGTCGGTGGCCGATGAAATCCCCGATTTCGCCCCGCAGCCGGCCCAGGTGGCCGAACAGGCCTCCGATCGGGAGCGCCTGGAAGACTGCCTGGACACCCTGGAACCACGCCGCCGCTCGCTGATCCGGCTGGCCTTCCTGGACGGGGCCAGCTATGAGGAACTGGCACGCCGGATCGGCTCGCCGCTGGGTTCGGTGAAAAGCTGGATCCGCCGCGGCCTGGGCCAACTGCGGGTGTGCCTGGAACAATGAACATCCGCGACCTCCATGACCTGCACGACGACGGGCAACCGCCGAGCGCTGACATCCTGGCCGGCGAGTACGTGCTGGGCGTGCTCGATGCCGACCAGCGCGCCGACGTTGAGCGCCGTATCGCCGCCGATCCGGGCTTCGCGCGGCTGGTGACGCAGTGGGAAAACCGGCTGGCCCCGCTGCTGGCATCACTGGGCAGTGAAGCGGTGCCTGCGCACGTGTGGCCGCGCATCCGCACCGCGCTGGGGTGGCCATCGGTGGCCACACGGGCACCGCGCGCCTGGCAGCGCACCGGCTTCTGGCAGGGCATGACCGCCGTGGCTGCGGTCGTGGCGCTGGTGGCGGTGTTCAGCCGCGGCGAACTGAAGCCGGTGGCCCCGGTGAGCCCGCCGGTGGCGGTCACCCCGACGGCCCCGCCTACCCCATCCGAGCCGGAACAGGCGACCAAGCCGGTCACCCCGCTGCTGCACGACGATGGCACGCCGGGCTGGCTGGCGTCGGTCGACAAGGCGCAGGGCAAGGTGCTGATGGTGCCCGTACCGGCGGCGGCCGATGCGGCCGGGCGCGCGCCCGAACTGTGGCTGATTCCGGCCGGCGGCGCGCCGCGCTCGCTGGGCCTGGTGTCGATCAACCGGGCCCATACGGTGACCGTGCCGGACACGCTGCGTGATGCGCTGGTGAACGGTTCGGTGCTGGCCATCACCCTGGAACCGGCCACGGGCGCGCCGCAGGGCATCCCGACCGGGCCGATCATCGCCAAGGGTGACATCGCCACCTTGTAACGTGCACTTTATTTCCGGAACCGTGCATCCGGATGGCGCTGGTTCCCGTATCTCCTGACAAGAACCAGGAGATTTGCGATATGTCGGCCGGACCCGCCACTGCTGCAACCCCCACTCGCCGTGGCCTGATGGCCACCGTGCGGCGCTGGTTCGATACCAGCGCCGACACCCCGGTGGCGGCCGAGGCGGGCCAGCGCGTGGACTGGCTGCGTGCGATCCCGTTCGCGGCGATGCACCTGGCCTGTCTCGCTGTGATCTGGGTGGGCGCGTCGTGGGTGGCGGTGGGCGTGGCGGTGGCGTTGTATGCGCTGCGCATGTTCGCCATCACCGCGTTCTACCACCGTTACTTCTCGCACCGCACCTTCCGCACCTCGCGCGTGGTGCAGTTCGTGTTCGCCCTGATCGGCGCGGCCAGCGTGCAGCGCGGCCCACTGTGGTGGGCCGCGCACCACCGCCATCACCACCGCCACACCGACACCGCCACCGATCCCCATTCGCCGCGCGTGCATGGTTTCTGGTGGAGCCACATGGGCTGGTTCCTCACCACCGAGAACTTCCGCACCGACTGGGCGCGCATCCCGGACCTGGCCAAATACCCCGAGCTGCGCTGGCTGGACCGCTTCGACACGCTGGTGCCGATCGCGCTGGCCGGTGCCCTGTTCGGGCTGGGAACGCTGCTGCAACACGTGGCACCGTCCTGGGGCACCAGCGGCGGGCAGATGCTGGTGTGGGGCTTCTTCATCTCCACCGTGGCGCTGTTCCACGCCACGGTCACCATCAACTCGCTGGCCCATCGCTTCGGCCGCCAGCGCTTCGCCACCGGCGATGACAGCCGCAACAACCTGTGGCTGGCGCTGCTCACCTTTGGCGAGGGCTGGCACAACAACCACCACTTCTTCCCGGGTACCGCGCGCCAGGGCTTCTACTGGTGGGAAGTGGACCTCACCTGGTACGGCCTGCGCGTGATGGCGGCGTTGCGCCTGGTGCGTGACCTCAAACCGGTGCCGGCCTGGGTGCTGGCCAAGGCGGAGCACTGACATGCGTATCGCCGTGATCGGATCGGGCATCGCCGGCCTGGCTAGCGCCTGGTGGCTGGGCCAGCGGCACGAAGTGACGCTGTTCGAGGCCAACGACTATCTCGGCGGCCACACCCATACCCACGCGGTGCAGGTGGATGGCCAGACGCATGCGGTGGACACCGGCTTCATCGTGTTCAACCCGCTGCACTACCCGCTGCTCACCGCGCTGTTGGACGAGCTCAACGTCGCCTCCAAGCCCACCACCATGAGCTTCTCGGTGCACAGCGAGCGCAGTGGCCGCGAGTACAACGCGAGCTCGCTCGATGGACTGTTCTGCCAGCGCCGCAACCTGGTCTCGCCGCGCTTCTGGGGCATGCTCGCCGACCTGCGGCGTTTCTATCGCGAGGCGCCGGCGTTGCTGCACGGCGACGATGAGGGCCCTTCACTGGGCGACTACCTCGCCGCCGGCCACTACGGCCGCACCTTCATCGACGAGCACCTGCTGCCGATGGCCTCGGCGCTGTGGTCCTCGCCCACGGCGAGCCTGGCTGCGTTCCCCGCACGCTACCTGGTGCAGTTCATGGCCAACCACCAGATGCTGCAGGTCAGCGGCCGGGCGCCGTGGCGGGTGGTGCAGGGCGGCTCGGCGCGCTACATCGAGGCGATGCGCCGGCGCTGGCAGGTGCGCGAACGGCTGGACTGCCGCGTGCTCGGGGTGGAACGCCATGAACACGGTGTGCGCGTACACAGCGCGGCCGGCCTGGAGGGCTTCGACCAGCTGGTGCTGGCCTGCCACAGTGACCAGGCGCTGGCGCTGCTGTCCGACGCCGACCCGGCCGAACGCAGCGTGCTCGGCGCGATCCGCTACCAGCCCAACGAGGTGGTGCTGCACACCGACGCACGCCTGTTGCCGCGCCATCGCAAGGCGTGGGCAGCATGGAACGCGCACGTGCCGGCCGATCCGCACGCACCGTGCACGGTGAGCTACCTGATGAACCAGCTGCAGGGCATTGATACCCCCACGCCGCTGGTGGTGACCTTGAACCGCACCGCTGCCATTGACCCGGCCAAGGTGCTGCGCACGCTGCACTACGCCCACCCCGTGCACGACCACGCGATGGTGCGCGCGCAGCAGCGCTGGGCCGAGATCCAGGGCCGCCGCCGCACCTGGTTTGCCGGCGCGTACTGGGGCTGGGGCTTCCACGAAGATGGCATCCGCAGTGCGCGCCGCGTGGTGGATGCGCTGCAGGCACTGGATGCTGAAGCGTACTGGCCGCTGGCGCAGGCACTGCCGGCATGAGCGCCAGCGCCCTTTACCGCGGTCGCATGCACCATCGCCGGCACGCGCCGCATCCGCATGCGTTCGGCTACCCGGTGGCGCAGCTGCTGCTCGACCTGGACGAGCTGGACAGCGTGTTCCAGCGCCGCTGGCTGTGGTCGGTGGGGCGGCGCAACCTGGCCGAATTCCGCCGCAGCGATTATCTGGGCGACCCGGCCGTCCCTTTGGCCGACGCGGTGCGCGCGCGCATCACCGAAGCGCTGGGCCACGCCCCGCAAGGGCCGATCCGCCTGCTGACCCACCTGCGCTATGCCGGCCATGCGTTCAACCCGGTCAGCTTCTACTACTGCTACGCCGCCGATGGCAGCACCCTGGACTGCATCGTCGCCGAGATCACCAATACCCCGTGGAAAGAGCGGCACGCCTACGTGCTGCCCGTGGCCGACGCCGACGCCAACGGCCGCGCGCTGGCCTGGGAATTCGACAAGCAGTTCCACGTGTCGCCGTTCATGCCCATGGACTGCCGCTACCGCTGGCGGTTCACCGCGCCCGGCACCGACCTGCACGTGCACATGCAGGTGTGGCGCGCTGGCGTGCGGCAGTTCGACGCGGACCTGGTGCTGCAACGCCATTCCATCACCGCACGCGGCCTGGCCGGGGTGCTGCTGCGCTTCCCGCTGATGACCCTGCAGGTGGTGGCCGCCATCCACTGGCAGGCACTGCGCCTGTGGCTCAAACGCAACCCCGTCCACGACCATCCTTCGCTTGCTGGAAAACGCCCATGAACGACATGACCCGGCCAGTTGCCCTGGCCCAGCCCAGCGCACTGGAGCGCTTCCTGCGCACGCGCCTGCTGGCCCAGTTGACCCCGCTGCGTGGCGGTTGCCTGCAGGTCCGCGATGCTGCCGGCGATGTGCTGCTGGGCGACCCCGCCGCGCCGCTGCGGGTGACGGTCTGGGTGGACGATCCGGCGTTCTACCGCGCCGTGGCCGCGCAGGGCAGCGTGGGCGCGGGTGAGGCGTACATCCGCGGTGACTGGCGCTGCAGCGACCTGGTGGCACTGGTACAGCTGCTGGTGCGCAACCGCGACCTGTTGGATGGCATGGAGCGCGGCGTGGCACGCCTTGGCGGTTGGCTGCTGCAGGGCTGGAACCACCTGCGCCGCAACACGCGCGAAGGCAGTCGCCGCAACATCGCCGCGCATTACGACCTGGGCAACCCGTTCTTCTCGCTGTTTCTGTCGCCGGACCTGATGTATTCCTCGGCGCTGTACGCCCAATCCTCCGACACGCTGGAAGCGGCCTCGCAGCGCAAGCTGGCGCGCATCTGCGAACAGCTGCAGCTCACCCCGGACGACCACGTGGTGGAGATCGGTACCGGCTGGGGTGGCTTTGCGCTGTATGCGGCGGCCGAGTACGGCTGCCACGTCACCACCACCACCATCTCGGTGGAGCAATACACCCTGGCCAAAGCGCGCGTGGAAGCGGCCGGCCTGCAGGACAAGGTGACCCTGCTGCTGAAGGACTACCGCGACCTGGACGGTCAGTACGACAAGCTGGTGTCCATCGAGATGATCGAGGCGATCGGCGCGCAGTACCTGGACACCTACTTCGCCACGCTCACCCGCCTGCTCAAGCCTGACGGGCTGGCGCTGCTGCAGGCCATCACCATCGAAGACCAGCGCTACGAACAGGCGCGGCGCAGCGTGGACTACATCAAGCGCTTCGTGTTCCCCGGCAGCTTCATCCCCTCCATCAATGCCATCGTGGCGGCCAAGACCCGCAGCAGCGACCTGCAGCTGATCGGCCAGCACGACTTCGGCGCGTCCTACGCGCTCACCCTGCGTGCCTGGCGGCAGCGCTTCCTGGGGCAGCTGCCGGCGGTGCGTGCGCAGGGCTTCGACGAGCGCTTCATCCGCTTGTGGGAGTTCTACCTGGCCTACTGCGAAGGCGGCTTCCTGGAACGCTCGATCGGGGTGTCGCACCTGTTGATGGCCCGCCCGGACTACCGGCCGCCGCTGCAGCAGCAGGCCCACTGAGATGCTGCGCTTCTGGGTCAACGTGATCGGCAACCAGCTGGTCTGGCTGTGCGCGGTGATCGGCGCCGGGCACGGCCTGCGCTGGCCGGCCCTGCTGGCCGCCAGCGTGTACGTGGGCAGCCAGTTGGCGTGGTCGGCGCAGCCCGGCGTGGAGATCCGGCTGCTTGGCGTGGCGCTGCTGTGCGGACTGCTGGTGGATGGCGTGGCCGGCGGCTCGGGTTGGGTGCAGTACGCCGCCGGCAACACGGCAACGTGGCTGGCACCGGTGTGGATTCTGGCGTTGTGGGCGGCGTTTGCGATGACCCTGACCGTGTCCTTGGCCACCCTGCAGCGGCACCTGCGCATCGCCGCGCTGGTCGGGCTGCTGCTGGCGCCGCTGGCGTATCTGTCGGCCGCGCGCGGCTGGTCGGCGGTGGTCTTCACTGAACCGCGCTGGCAGGGCGTGGCGCTGCTCGGCATCGGCTGGTCGATGGCGCTGCCGTTGCTGGCCGCCTGCGCCCGTCACTGGCAGCGCACGCTGCCGCACGCACTGTCTGTTCGATCCGGAGAACATGCATGAAACTGTTGTGGTGGGTGTGGCTGTACGCCGCGGTGATCATGAGCTGGGGCTGGTGGTGGCAGCGCCGCCATCAGAACATCGGCGTGGTCGACGTGCTGTGGGCCAAGGGTGTGGGCGCCTCGGCGCTGTTGCTGGCGCTGCTCGGCGATGGCGCCCACGCGCCGCGCATCGCCCTGGCGGTGCTCGGCGGGCTGTGGGGATCGCGGCTGGCACTGCACCTGTGGCACCGCGTGCGCAGCGAACCCGAAGACGGCCGTTACCAGCACCTGCGCAACCATTGGAATGGCCATCAAGGCAAGATCTTCGGCTTCTTCCAGTTCCAGGCCGGGCTGATCGTATTGTTCGCGCTGCCGTTCGTGGCGGTGGCGCACAATCCGCAGCCCGATGACCTGGGCTGGATCGTTGCGGCCATCGCGATGTGGCTGCTCAGTGTCGGCGGCGAAGCACTCGCCGACCGTCAGCTGGCGCGTTTCCGCGCCGACCCGTCCAACAAGGGCAAGACCTGCCGCCAGGGCCTGTGGCGGTACTCGCGGCACCCCAACTACTTCTTCGAATGGCTGCACTGGTTCACCTACGTGCTGCTGGCCGTGCACTCGCCGCTGTGGTGGCTGGCCTGGTCCGGCCCACTGGTGATGTATGTATTCCTGCGCTGGATCAGCGGCATTCCCTTCACCGAAGCGCAGGCGCTGCGCAGCCGCGGCGAGGACTACCGTGCGTACCAGCGCAGCACCCCGATGTTGTTTCCGTGGTTTCCCTCCCCAACATCGCCGCCGCGCGAGGAGTCTGCACCGTGAATGTCGCCAGTGAGTACCTGCCCGCTCCCGATTACGCCGCCGGGGTGACCGGCCTGGCCGAACGTGGCCTGCTGCCCGACGCACTGCTGCGGCTGGGCATCCGCCGCCAGTGCCAGGCGCGCCTGCGCGAAGAGATGGCCGGGGGCCTGCAGGCACAGTCACAGCGCTTCGCCACGCGGCTCGCCGAGCTGTCGGGCAGCGCCGTGGCGCTGCACGTGGAGGCGGCCAACCGCCAGCACTACGAAGTGCCGGCCGAATTCTTCCACCTGTGCCTGGGCAAGCGCCTCAAGTACAGCTGCGGCTACTACGCCACCGGCAGCGAAACCCTGGACCAGGCCGAAGAGGCGATGCTGGCGCTGTACGGGCAGCGCGCGCAGTTGGCCGATGGCCAGCACATCCTGGAGCTGGGCTGCGGCTGGGGCTCGCTGACCCTGTGGATGGCCGAGCACTACCCCAACGCGCGCATCACCGGCGTGTCCAATTCCAACAGCCAACGCGAGTACATCCAGTCGCAGTGCCGCGCGCGCGGGTTGGGCAACGTCACCATCCTCACCCGCGACGTCAACCAGCTCGACCTGGAGGCAGAGCAGTTCGACCGCTGCGTCTCCATCGAGATGTTCGAACACATGCGCAACTACGCCACGCTGCTGCAGCGCATCCAGCGCTGGCTGCGCCCGGGCGGAAAACTGTTCGTGCATATCTTCGCGCACCGCACGCTGATGTACCCGTTCGAGACCGAGGGCGAGGACAACTGGATGGGGCGGCACTTCTTCACCGGGGGCCTGATGCCGGCCGCCGATACCCTGCTGTGCTTCCAGCAGCACCTGCAGCTGCAACAGCGCTGGCTGCTGGATGGCACCCACTACCAGCGCACCGCCAACCACTGGCTGGCCAACCAGGACCTGCAGAAGGAGGCTGTCATGGCGGTAATGCAGCAGACCTACGGCGCGGCATCGGCGGCGTTGTGGCAGCAGCGCTGGCGCATGTTCTGGATGGCCTGCGCCGAGTTGTTCGGCTACCAGCAGGGCCAGCAATGGCTGGTGGGCCACTACCTGTTCGCACGTCCCTGACCGGAGCACGCCATGTCGATTCGTCCCCTGCTTGGGCTGCTTGCCGCCGCCATGCTGCTCGGCGGCTGCGGCGGCAATACCCGTCCCATTCCACCGGTAGCGCAGGTGGACGTGCCGCGCTTCATGGGCGACTGGTACGTCATTGCGCATATTCCCAGCCGCCCCGAGCGTGAGGCGTTCGACGCGGTGGAGTCCTATGCGCTGCGCCCGGACGGGCGCATCCAGACCACCTTCCGCTACCGCAAGGGCAGCTTCGATGCACCGGTGAAGACCATGCACCCCATCGGCACGGTCAAGCCCGGCACGAACGGGGCCGAATGGGGGATGCAGTTCATCTGGCCGATCCAGGCCGAATACGTGATCGTGTATCTGGATGCGGACTACCAGCAGACCATCGTTGGGCGCAGCAAGCGCGATTACATGTGGCTGATGGCGCGCACCCCGCGCATTTCCGACGCCGATTACCAGGCGGCCATGACCCGGCTGGCCGCGCTCGGTTACGACCTGTCCCAGGTACGCCGGGTGCCCCAATCCGGAAAAATGCCGGAATAAACTGTTTCGTGCCGCGCTTCTCAGGCCTTGAGAAGGCCGCAGGCGATACTGTCCGCATCAGCCCGAGAGGACCGGTTCACCCCGATCCGGCTTGGGCGCGCAGGCGGATTGGCCGCCGGCGGGCAGGCGGACGGAGGAGTGCGGCGTGGCGGACAAGTACTGCGATCTGGTCATGAAGGGCGGCATCACCAGCGGCATCGTG
Organism: Bacillus subtilis subsp. subtilis; assembly: GCA_021733645.1. Classification (GTDB taxonomy): domain Bacteria; phylum Pseudomonadota; class Gammaproteobacteria; order Xanthomonadales; family Xanthomonadaceae; genus Stenotrophomonas. Next base: position 22,835 of record JAHREJ010000013.1, read on the forward strand.
TATCCCAGCGCGGTGCTGTCGCTGGCTCGCCAGTATCGCTTCAAAAGCATCGGCGGCACCTCGGCCGGGGCGATTGCCGCGGCGGTGGCGGCCGCGGCCGCGCTGGGGGATCGTCGCCGCCATGTAGGCCAGACGGTGGCCGAGCCGGTGGGCTTCCCGGGCCTGGCCGCCGTGTCGGCGCAGTTGTCCACGCGCGGATTCATCTACGGGCTGTTCCAGCCCGCCGCGGGCGCGCGTACCGCCTACCGGTTGCTGGTGATGCTCACCGGCAATGCCAGCCTGCCGCGCAAGATCGCCTGCCTGCTGGCGGCGGTGTTCGCCATCGCCCCGGTAGAGCTGCTGGTGGCCTTGTTTGGCCTGCTCGGCGTGGGTTGGCTGGCCGCCGGCATCGATGGCATGTGGGCGACGCTGTTGCCATCGCTGCTGTGCGCGTATGGCGCCGGGGTGCTGGCGTCGGCATTGCGGGTGGCGCGGGTGGCGCGGCGCAACCTGCTGGGGCTGTGCAACGGGGCCACCCAGCCCGATGCGGCCACCCCGGCGCTGACCGACTGGCTGCACGAGCGTCTGCAGACCCTGGCCGGCAAGCCTCTGGACCAGCCGCTCACCTTCGGCGACCTGTACCACGCGCCGCGCTATGCCGGTGAGCCCCAGGGCGAGCATGCCATCACCCTGCGGATGATCACCACCTGCGTCTCGCATACCGAACCGCGCACGTTGCCGTTCAGCGCCGCGCACTTCTGGTTCGTGCGCGAAGAGTTCCAGCAGTTGTTCCCGGCCAGCGTGGTCGACTGGCTGGTGGCGCAGGCCGGCGCGCCCGAGCGGGTGGATGGTCGCAACTACTACCGGCTGGTCGATGGCCAACACCTGCCGGTGCTGGTGGCCACGCGCATGAGCCTGAGCTTTCCGCTGCTGATCAGCGCCGTGCCGCTGCACGAGCCGGCGCGCCGCGAGCGTCGTTGCGAGCCGTTGGCCGATGCCAAGCCGCACGGTGACGCTGTCAACGTGGCCGACAGCATGGAAGGGCTGACCAGTGGTGGCCAGAGCTGCGGCCCGGTCATCACCGCGTTCCGGGTGTGCTGGTTCTCCGATGGCGGCATCAGCAGCAACTTCCCGATCCATCTGTTCGATGCCGCACTGCCACGCTGGCCAACCTTCGGCATCAACCTGGTGTACCCGCGCCATGCCGATGCGGTCAGCGTGCTGGCCGACGATGCGCGCGACGATGCGCGCGACGGAGCGGCGCAGATCGAGCGTGCGGTATTCCTGCCCACCGAAAACCGCCAGGGCTGGCAGCGCAGCTACCACTCGATCGCCCAGCCACTGGCGGCCGCGGAGATGTCCGGGTTCCTGTTCTCGATCGTGTCCACCATGCAGAATTGGCGCGATGTGCTGCAGGCGCGCGCACCCGGCTACCGCGACCGCATCGTGCACGTGTCGCTGCAGGGCGACGAAGGCGGCATGAACCTGGACATGCCGCAGGACGTGCTCAGCCGCATCGCCGCCAAGGGCAGTGTGGCCGGCGAACGCTTCTGCGGATTTTCCTTCCAGAACCACTACTGGATCCGCTGGCGCAACCTGGCCTCGGCGTATCAGCGCTACACGTTGGAAATTGCACGGACCGATGATCCCGCCCAACGCGTGGCTGCCTGGGCCGACGCCTACCAGAGCGTGGCCATCGGCGAGCCACCGCCGCCGTCGTACCGGTTCGGCTCGGAGGACAAGCGCCGCCAGTCCCAGCAGTTGTGGCGGCTGATGGCCGACCAGGGACACGCCTGGGAAGACCTCGGCCCGGACCTCACCGACGGCGCCCCGCGCCCGCTGCCGCAGATGAAGGTCACCCCGATCTATTGAGCCCGTGGAGCCCACCGTGGGTCGTCTGCTTCCCGCATCGGGGTCAAGCATTCCCGGCATCGGACACCTGTCGACCAACGCTCGACCCTAGCCGCGCCCGGGCAACTGCGCGAACGCGCGCTGCATGCAGTCCTCGCGCGGGCACACCCGGCAGCCTGGGCCGATCGACACCGAATTGCCCGGGCTCTGGATATCCAGGCCGCGCGAGTAGATCAACCGCTCGGCATGCTGCAGGTCGCAGCCCAGTGCCACGGCGAAGGTCTTGCGCGGCTGCCCATGCCCGATCGGGCCGCTGCTCACCTGCCGGGCCAGCCAGAAATGACGGCGCCCGTCGGGCATGCGCGCGGTCTGGGTGAGCACCCGCCCGGGCTGGTTGAATGCCTCGTACACGATCCACAGCGGGCAGGACCCGCCCACCTGCGAAAAATGGAAATCGGTGGCCGAGTGGCGCTTGGACACGTTGCCGGCCCGGTCCACCCGGATGAAAAAGAACGGCAGCCCCGGCGCGCTGCGCCGGGCCAGCGTGCTCAGGCGGTGGCAGACCGCCTCGAAGCCGACCCCGAAGCGGTGCGCCAACGCGTCGATGTCGTAGCTGCTGTGCTCGGCGGCGCGCAGGAACTGCGCATACGGCATCACCAGCGCCCCGGCGAAGTAGTTGGACATGCCGATCCGCGCCTGCGCGATCTGCTCCGGCTCGCGGAAGCCGGCCCGCGCGATCACCGCATCGATCTGCGCCGCATAGCCCAGCAGCGCCAGCTCGGCGGCCATCTGGAACGCCTGCTGGCCCGGCTCCAGGTAATCGGGCAACCACAGGGTGCGGCTGCCGCCGTCGTACACCCGCTTCTCGCGCCCGGCCTGCAGCGGCGCCACTTCCACCAGCACGCCGTGGCGGTCGGCCAGCAGCTGGCGCAGCCGCGGCGCCACATGCCCGGCCACCAGCCCCCATTCGCCGAACAACTGCTCGGCCAGGTCGTCCAGCTCGGGGATGTGGTTGTGCATGCGGTTGAAGAAATCGCGCACCTGGTCGCCGGCCGGCAGCGCCTGCCCGGCATGCACATCACCCAGCTGGAACTCCAGCGCGGCCGCATGCTCGCGCAGCACCAGGTGGCGGCGGTGCAGGTCCAGCAGCGCCTGGCTCACCTGCGGCAGGTTGCCGGCCATGGCGCGCAGTTCGGTGCTGCTCACATCATCCAAGCCCAGGTCACGCAGCGTCTGGCCCAGCGCTTCCTGCAGCGCGCCGGGCTCATCCACGTCGAACAGCCCGGAAACGTCGCCCAACACCTCGCGCAGCTTGTTCTGCACCGCCGGGGTCAACGGACGCTTGTTGCGCTCGATCTGGTTCAGATAACTGGCCGACAGCCCCAGCGCCCGCGCCAGGTCCACCTGGCTGAAGCCACGCTGCTCGCGCAGCTTGAGCAGGCGCAGGCCGATCTGGCGATGGGGGGGCTGGCTATTCACAGAATTCACAAGAATCGTAGCGGGCATTGGCCAGATTAAGCGCATACAGCCCGGAAATCGAGGTTGGCTCTGTGAATAATGCCAACAACTTTCGACCCCCCGGGATTGTCCATGACTGTTGCAGCGCCCCGTATCCGCATGTTGATCGATGGCCAGTTCGTCGAGTCGGCCAGCTCCCACTGGCAGAACGTGGTCAATCCGGCCACCCAGGACGTCCTGGCCCAGGTGCCGTTCGCCACCGCAGGTGAAGTCGATGCGGCCGTGGCTGCGGCCAAGGAAGCCTTCAAGACCTGGCGCAAGACGCCCATCGGCACCCGCGCGCGCATCTTCCTGAAGTACCAGCAGCTGATCCGCGAAAACATGAGCGAACTGGCGCACATCCTGTCGGCCGAGCAGGGAAAGACCGTGCCCGACGCCGAAGGCGATGTGTTCCGTGGCCTGGAAGTGGTCGAACACGCCGCGGCCATCGGCAACCTGCAGCTGGGCGAGCTGGCCAACAACGTGGCCAATGGCGTGGACACCTACACCCTGCTGCAGCCGTTGGGCGTGTGCGCGGGCATCACCCCGTTCAACTTCCCGGCGATGATTCCGCTGTGGATGTTCCCGATGGCCATTGCAACGGGCAACACCTTCATCCTCAAGCCGTCCGAGCAGGACCCGATGGTCACCATGCGCCTGGTTGAACTGGCGCTGGAAGCGGGCATCCCCAAGGGCGTGCTGAACGTCGTGCACGGCGGCGAAGACGTGGTCAACGCGATCTGCGACCACCCCGACATCAAGGCCGTGTCGTTCGTGGGTTCCACCCGCGTGGGTACCCACGTCTACAACCGCGCCTCGCTGGCCGGCAAGCGCGTGCAGTGCATGATGGGCGCCAAGAACCACGCCGTGGTGCTGCCGGACGCCAACAAGGAACAGAGCCTCAACGCAATGGTCGGGGCCGCCTTCGGTGCGGCCGGCCAGCGTTGCATGGCCGCCTCCACCCTGGTGCTGGTGGGCGAAGCGCGCGCGTGGGTGCCGGACCTGGTGGCCAAGGCCAAGACCCTGAAGGTCAGCGGTGGCAGCGTGGCCGGTACCGATGTCGGTCCGGTGATCTCCTGTGCCGCACGCGAACGCGTCGAAGCACTGATCGCCTCGGGCGTGGAGCAGGGCGCCAAGCTGGTGCTGGACGGCCGCAACCCGCAGGTGGACGGCTTCGAGAAGGGCAACTTTGTGGGCCCGACCATCTTCGATGGCGTCACCCCGGGCATGCGCATCTACGACGAGGAAATCTTCGGGCCGGTGCTGGTGATTCTGGAAGCGGACACGCTGGAAGACGCCATCGCACTGATCAACGCCAATCCCAACGGTAACGGCACCGCACTGTTCACCCAGTCCGGCGCGGCCGCGCGCAAGTTCCAGGAAGACATCGACGTGGGCCAGGTCGGCATCAACGTGCCGATCCCGGTACCGGTGCCGCTGTTCTCCTTCACCGGTTCGCGCGCATCCAAGCTCGGCGACCTGGGCCCGTACGGCAAGCAGGTGGTGATGTTCTACACCCAGACCAAGACGATCACCTCGCGCTGGTTCGATGACGAGACGCTGGGCCACGGCGTCAACACCACGATCAGCCTGAAATAAGAGACAACGGAGTTCGACCATGAGCCACTCGATGACGACGGAACTCGACGAAGCGCAGCAGGCCTATAGAGAGGCCGCGCGCGACTTCGCCCAGGCCGAACTGGCGCCACACGCCGCGCGCTGGGATGCGGAGGGCATCTTTCCGCGCGAGGCGATCGCCAAGGCCGGGGAACTCGGGTTCTGTGGCCTGTACATGGACCCCGAAGTCGGCGGCAGCGGCCTGAGCCGTCTGGACGCCGCCGTCGTCATCGAGGAGCTCGCCAACGTGGATCCGTCCACTGCGGCCTATATCAGCATCCACAACATGGCCTCGTGGATGGTGGCCAAGTGGGGCCAGGACAGCCTGCGTGCGGCGTGGGGCAGCGACCTGTCCTCGGGCACCAAGCTGGCCTCCTACTGCCTCACCGAGCCGGGTGCCGGTTCGGATGCGGCCTCGCTGAAGACCAGCGCGGTGCGCGATGGCGACGACTACGTGCTGAACGGCGCCAAGGCTTTCATTTCCGGCGCCGGTGCCACCGAACTGCTGGTGGTGATGGCGCGCACCGGCGGTGCCGGCGCGGGCGGTATCAGCGCGATCGCGGTGCCGGCCGACCTGCCCGGCATCAGCTATGGCCGCAAGGAAGAAAAGATGGGCTGGAACAGCCAGCCCACCCGCGGCATCACCTTTGACAACGTCCGCGTGCCGGCCAGCCACCTGTTGGGAGAGGAGGGTGGTGGCTTCAAGCTGGCGATGAAGGGGCTCGACGGTGGCCGCATCAACATCGCCGCCTGTTCGCTGGGGGCCGCCCAGGGCGCGCTGGATGCCGCACGCCGCTACATGGGCGAGCGGCGCCAGTTCGGCAAGGCGCTGTCTGAATTCCAGGCCCTGCAGTTCAAACTGGCCGACATGGTTACCCAGCTGGTGGCCGCGCGGCAGATGGTGCATACCGCCGCGCGCAAGCTTGATGCCGGCACCAGCGATGCCAACGTATGGTGCGCGATGGCCAAGCGTTTCGCCACCGATGCCGGCTTCAACATCTGCAACGAAGCGCTGCAGATCCACGGCGGCTACGGCTATATCCGTGAATACCCCATCGAACGGCTGCTGCGCGATTCGCGCGTGCACCAGATCCTGGAAGGCACCAACGAGATCATGCGGGTGATCGTGGCCCGCCACCTGCTCAACACCGAAGAGGAACTGCGATGATGGATTGGCGCACGCACGCACACACCGGCCTGCAGGTCGAGGCCGACGGCCACGTCGCCGTGGTCACCCTGGACAATCCGCCCGCCCATACCTGGACCGTGCACAGCCTGTCGGCGCTGCGCGACCTGGTTGGTGCACTCAATGCCGACAGCGGCATCTACGCGCTGGTCATCACCGGTGGCGGCGAGAAATTCTTCTCCGCCGGGGCCGACCTCAAGCAGTTCGCCTCCGGCGACAAGGCCGCCGCCCGCGAAGCCGCGCGTCGTTTCGGTGAAGCGTTCGAGGCGCTGTCCAGCTTCCGTGGCGTGTCCATCGCCGCGATCAACGGTTACGCGATGGGCGGTGGCCTGGAATGCGCGTTGGCCTGCGACCTGCGCATCATCGAAGAACACGCCCAGGTGGCGCTGCCGGAGGCCACGGTCGGCCTGCTGCCGTGCGCCGGTGGCACCCAGAACCTGCCGCGCCTGGTGGGCGAAGGCTGGGCCAAGCGGATGATCCTGCTCGGCGAGCGCATCGATGCGGACACCGCACTGCGCATTGGCCTGGCCGAAGAAAAGGTCGGCAAGGGCGAGGCCAAGGCCCTGGCGCTGGCATGGGCGCACAAGGCCGGCAAGCAGAGCCCGACCAGCATCGCGGCGTGCAAGACCCTGGTCCAGGCCACCCGCAGCGGCACCCATGCCTCGGCCCTGGTGGCCGAGCGCGAGGCCTTCGTGGACCTGTTCGACCGCGCCGACCAGGCCGAGGGCGTCAATGCCTTCCTGGAAAAGCGCGCGCCGCAGTGGAAGAACGCATGAGCAGCGTGGACACCGCCGTTGAGGCACCGGTGCTGTTCGAAGAGCGCACTGCCGGCAACGGCATGCGCATCGGCATCGCCACGCTCAACGCGCCGCGCACCCTCAATGGCTTCTCGCTGCCAATGGCGCACCTGTTGCGTGAGCGGCTGGACGCCTGGGCATCCGATGACAGCATCGCGCTGGTGGTGCTGCAGGGTGCAGGCGAAAAGGCGTTCTGCGCTGGCGGTGACCTGCACAGTCTGTATCGCAGCATGGTCGACTACCGCGAAGCCGGAACAAGCGACATCGGCGACAACGCCTACGCCGCCGAATTCTTCGACGTCGAATACCGCGTCGACTACGCCATCCACACCTATCCCAAGCCAATCCTGTGCTGGGGCCACGGCATCGTCATGGGCGGCGGCATCGGGCTGATGTCCGGTGCCAGCCACCGCGTGGTCAGCGAGCGCTCCAAGCTGGCCTTCCCGGAAATCACCGTGGGCCTGTTCCCCGATGTGGGCGGCAGCTATCTGCTGCCGCGCGTGCCGGGCAAGGGCGGTCTGTTCCTGGCATTGACCGGTGCACCGCTCAATGCCGGCGATGCCATCTATGCCGGCCTGGCCGACATCCACATCGCCGAAGCGCAGCGCGGGGCCGTGTTCAGCGCGCTCACCGAGGTGCACTGGAGCACCGAGGCCAAGCGCAATCACGAACAACTCAGCGCACTGCTGCAGCAGCATGCCAGCGATGCGGTCACCGGCCCGCTGCTGCGCAATGCCGCCGCCGTCGATGCGCTGTGCGCCGGCGATGACCTGGCCGCGATCGTCGCTGCCATCACCGCGCTGGAAAGCGACGACCCGTGGTTGCAGACCGCCCGGGCCACGCTTGCCGCCGGTGCGCCCGGTTCGGCACGGTTGGCGTTTGAACTGCAGCGCCGCGCAGCCGGTGCCTCGCTGGCCGAGGTGTACCGGTTCGAATATGTCACTGCGCTGCATTGCGCTGCCCACGGCGATTTCGCCGAAGGCATCCGCGCGCTGCTGATCGACAAGGACCGCAATCCGCAGTGGCAGCCACGCACGCTGGCCGACGCCACCGTGGCGTGGGCCCAGACCTTCTTCGTTTCGCCCTGGTCGGATGCGGCGCATCCGCTGGCCGACCTCGGCGCCACCGTCCCTGAAAGGAGCCACGCATGAGCCGTATTGCATTCATCGGGTTGGGCAACATGGGCGGGCCGATGGCCGCCAACCTGGCCAAGGCCGGCCACGCCGTGCGCGTGTTCGACCTGGTGCCTGCCGCCGTGCAGGCCGCCGTCGATGCCGGCGCCAGCGCCGCGCATTCCGCACTGGATACCCTCACCGACGCCGAGATCGTGATCTCGATGCTGCCGGCCAGCCGCCACGTCGAAGGGGTATACCTGGGCGATGACGGCCTGCTTGGCGACATCCCCGGCGGCGCGCTGGTCATCGACTGCAGCACCATTGCCCCGGCCACCGCGCGCAAGGTCTCCGAAGCGGCGGCCGCCCGCGGCCTGCAGATGCTGGATGCGCCGGTCTCCGGCGGCACTGCCGGCGCCCAGGCCGGCACCTTGACCTTCATCGTCGGCGGTGAAGCCGACGCGCTCGAACGCGCCCGCCCGATCCTGCACGCGATGGGCAAGAACATCTTCCACGTCGGTGCCAGCGGTGCCGGCCAGGTGGCCAAGCTGTGCAACAACATGGCGCTCGGGGTGATCATGGCCGTCACCGGCGAGTCGATCGCACTCGGCGTGGCCCACGGGCTGGACCCGAAGGTGCTGTCGCAGATGATGGCGGTCAGCACCGGCCGCAGCTGGGCCACCGAAGTGTGCAACCCGTGGCCGGGCGTGCTGGAAAATGCGCCGGCCTCGCGCGGTTACAGCGGCGGCTTCGGCAGCGACCTGATGCTCAAGGACATGGGCCTGGCGGTGGAAGCGGCGATGAACGTCGGTGCTTCCATCCCGCTGGGTGAGCTGGCCCGCAACCTGTACTCGATGAACCACCAGGCCGGCCGCGGCAAACTGGATTTCTCCAGCGTCGTGCAGCTGATCGCAAACGAAAAGTAACGGGTAGTGTCGGCCGCTGGTCGGCAACTGCACTACTGAAACCGGCGACATCCGGCTTCACCGGTAGGCAACGACCGATGATCGTTGCCGCCACACAAGACGCATCCCGTGGGCGTACCCACGGGATCCACCGCGGTGGGATGGGCGGTTGCCAAGCGATCCAGCCAGGCAGCCGCCCATTTTTTTTCCCGCGCGTGAGGTGCCGACCGTGATCCGGTACAGCACCTGCGGCATCAGGCAACGGTCAGGGTCACGTCGATGTTGCCGCGGGTCGCGTTGGAGTACGGGCACACGATGTGCGCCTTCTGCACCAGTTCTTCCACCTGCTCGCGCGGCAGGCCCGGCACGCTGATCTCCAGCGCCACTTCGATGCCGAAGCCGGTCGGGATCTGGCCGATGCCGACCTTGCCGGTGATCGCGGTTTCCGCCGGCAGCGCAACCTTGGCCTGGCCGGCCACGAACTTCAGCGCGCCCAGGAAGCAGGCCGAATAGCCGGCGGCAAACAGCTGCTCCGGGTTGGTGCCCGGGCCGCCCGCGCCGCCCAGCTCGCGCGGGGTGGACAGCTGCACGTCCAGCACGTTGTCGGACGAGGTGGCGTGGCCTTCACGGCCGCCGGTGGCGGTGGCGGTGGCGGTGTACAGAACCTTTTCGATGGACATGGTGATCTCCTGCGGAGTGAATGGGGTGGGCCAGATGGCAGGGGTACTTTGACGCCCCTGGGGGTACGTTGGGTTACATTTCGTCTATCAAACTTGATCCAGAGTCCGAAATGGTCGATCGCCTGCAGTCCCTGCTCCGTCGCTTCTCGGTCACTGCCGAAGTCTTTCATGCCGGCCCGCTCTGCGGTATCAACAATCTGGACGCCGAGGGCGAGCGTGGCCAGCTGCACCTGATCCACGACGGCCAGGTCCGCGTGGAGCATGCCGATGGCAGCGTGCTGCAGATCGACCAGCCCAGCGTGCTGCTGTACCCGCGGCCGCTCGCCCACCGCTTCGTCACCGACGCGCAGCGCGGTGCCGATTTCGCCTGCGCCCACCTGCAGTTCGAAGGCGCCGGCAACAACCCCGTGGCCGCGGCGCTGCCGGCCGCCATCTGCCTGCCACTGGATCAGCTCTACGGCGGCCAGCCGATCCTGTCGGTGTTGTTCGAGGAGGCCTTCGCCCAGCGCTGCGGCCGCCAGGCGCTGCTCGACCGCCTGTTCGAGGTGGTGCTGATCCAGATCCTGCGCGCGCTGATGGAAAGTGGCCAACTGCGCGTGGGCCTGCTGGCCGGCATGGCCCACCCGCGCCTGCGCCATGCGCTGGTGGCCATGCACGACACGCCCGCAGAAGAATGGACACTGGAATCGCTGGCCCAGCGCGCCGGCATGTCGCGCAGCGCGTTTGCCGACACCTTCCGCGACACCATCGGCAGCACCCCGGGCCAGTACCTGCAGGGCTGGCGCACGCGGCTGGTGCAGCAGGCATTGCGCAAGGGCCAGCCGCTCAAGCGCATCGCCATCGACGTCGGTTACGGTAGTGAGGCGGCACTGTCGCGCGCGTTCAAGGCACAGACCGGGCACTCGCCGCGGCAGTGGAAGCAGGGACTGTTGACGCAGTGAAACAGGGGCGGTCTACGCGTGGCCGCTGCGCAGACGGGTGACCAAGCAACGCGCCGGGCGGGGTCCACTGTGCGTTGCTGAGGATACGGGGGCGACCTATTGGACGTTGACAGGATCCATCGGGAACCTGATGGAGTACGCAGCAGTCGACCAGTGACCGCCATGTCCGCTGGATGGCTGGACCCACCGGAATTCCCAGGTCTGCGTTGTACCGTCGGGAAGGATGTTCTCCATCCTGAGTATCTCGCCAGGCGCACCGCTGTCGGGCAGCTTTCCGGGCGGCGCGGGAAGGTCGGGCGACTGTGATGCAACAGGCGCCGCAACGGGCGTGGAAGCATGCGTCAGTCGCTCCAGTCTCACCTCGCCGTTTCGTCCGATCGGCGCGTAATCTGGCCAATGACGGGTGATCCAGTCGAGAACGGCCCGCCCCTGCGCATTCCCGGCCTTGTAAGACTCATTCACCACAACGAAGGTGGTCCTGGTGTCTGACGCCTGCGTCATCAATGGGGTTGCCAATCCACCGGCGATCAGCGTCAGCGCAAGCGCTGCCCTTCCAAGGGTTGCATGCTTCATGGCTGTTCTTCCTTGCCTTTCTGGTCGGAACCGGGTGTGACCGCCCGACGTTCTGGCGGCAGACCTATGGTTTCAAGACAAGGTGTATGCGTCGACGGGCAAACGCGACATAGTCGACGCATGGCGAGACGCATTTGCAGGACTCGGGTGCAGATCGATCGATTGCACCTAAGAGAAAGCCGCGGTGAGGAACCCCGTGCACCGTTCCCCACAGGGCCGAGGCACCTGGCGCGGGGTGAATCGTGGCACGTCGCCTAGATCGCCCACTCCCGATCGGTGGTGAACATGATTGTCAGCCACCGATCGGTGGACTCTTCCCCCAACGCCTCGCCAATCTCATCACGCAGCCGGTCCCATTCGATCAACGCGCGTGGCGGATCATCGGCGCGCACCACGAAGAACAACTCGATCTGTTCGCCACGCCCCACCTTGGCCACGTAGCTGCGGTACTCCAGGAAACCGTGCCGCGCCACGATGTCGCGTGCCACCGCGTCCACATGCGCCTGCAGGTCCACCGGGGTGATCAGCAGAATGTCCGACAGCGCCTGGCGCACGGTGCCCAGCGGCGCCACCATCACAAACAGGCACACCACCAGCAGGATCGCCGGATCGATATAGGGCACCAGCCACGCCCAGCGCGTATTGCCCAGCAGCCCGCCGCCGATGAAGGCCACCAGGTAGGCAGCCGACATGCTGGCCGACACCACCCAGTTCTTGCCATCCAGCGCGATGAACTCCGAGCCGATGCTGCGGTTGACGCGCCGGATGAACACCGCCAGCCCGATTTCGGCAATGATCGACAGCACCGCGAACAGGATCGCCGGTCCCAGTGCGATATCGCGCCCGCCAGACATCAGCGCATCCACCGCGTTGACCGCCGCATACAGCGCCGCGCCGATCATCAACGTACCGCTGACCCCCAGCACGATCGGCTCCAGGTGCCAGAAGCCCATGGTGAAGCGCTGGTTCAAGCGCGACTGCAGCGTGTCCACGTGGGTCGACTGGCTGATCAGCCGCACCACCAGCAGCGACAACCAGGTCATCACCACGTCGATGCCGCCGTAGATGCCGTCGAAGATGATCAGCGAGGAGTTGGCCAGGAAGCCGAACACCACGGCCGCCATCGCCATCGCCACCGACGCAGCGATGGACAGGCGCAGCACGCCTTGCTCGGTGGTGGGGTCGAACAGGCGCGGGCGGGGCGGGGTCATCGGGTGTCTTGCGGTGCGGGACGGTGCATTCTCGCCTGGATTGAGACGACAAGGACCAAGCGCACTGCAACCGCATTCAGGTCACTGCTTCCAACGGCGGTTAACGCCATCATGGCCTGAGAAGCGCGGCATGGGCCGCGCTTCTCAGTGGGACAAATTACCCCATGCCTGGGCATTCAAGAATGGGGATTGAGGTCTCAACACAGTGCTGAGCGCCGCCACCGGCTGAAGTGCATGCTGTCCCCGTTTGCGTCCCAGAGAAGCACCCTTCCCAAGGGTTGCTCCCACTACCACCGCTGCCACCTGATCCGCCCCAGCCGCCGCCTATTCCACCGCCGCCATCGTTGGCGCCATTGGCGATATCATTTGCCGCTTCTTTCATGCTCTTGCCGCAGGGTTTGTGCATGTTCGTTTCAACCGGGGGCGCGCATGCTACTCCAAAAGCAGCGCACACCTGAAGCGGCACTTTTACGTTGAGCTCTACGTCCCGAAGCGCAGATCCAAACTGCGATTGCAGTTCATCGCCGATGGTGCGTCAGTGATCGGCGACCGTGTTTGCGGCGTTGACTTTAATGGGGGCGCTCATGAGAGCACTTACAGCACACGCAACTGCTGCCGCCGACGCGAACAAAAGAAACGGAAAAGCAAGCTTGTATCGCATGACATACGCTCCTTCGGGCACCTTCCATGAGTACCTGACGCCGTCGGCGCCCTGACGGCGACTGGCGGGTAATGCGAATGAGTCGAAGCAGCGATCTCAGCGAGATGCAGGTGCGCCGCTCTTTCCGATTTCCGAAATAAGATCGTTCAATCCTGGGCGGCTATCGATTCCAAGTGGAGGCAGTCCATTTTTCTGCCGGTCCACTTCAATATTCGCAATAACCTGGTGCGCCATCAGCGTTGCGTACATCTCTTGCTGAGGCGTCAGCTTTGACCGGCCGTTGACCAATCCTGCCGGCCAGCTGCCGCGTAACTCAGCTGCCTTCCGATAGGCTGAAGCTCGTACGGGGTCAGAAATGCCATTTATACCCTCCTCATGAATCCGCGCGATGGTCTCCAGCGCGTAGATGGACCCAGACTGTGCAGAAGCCGCCAGAAACTCCATCGCTTCCGTGCGTCGGGAGGAGTCAAGAACGGCTAGCTGTTCTGCGTCCAGGATCGCAGTGGGATCGAGCAGCTCGGCTTGCTCGAGTGGGCCTCTCGCACCTCGTCGAAGCAAAGCATCGCGGGCCGCTTCAGTTGAGGGATATCCATTGCGCACCAACCACGCGACGTCGGCTTCGGTCTTCGCGCCGGAAAGAGCATCCCCAATACGTGGGGAGGCACTTGAAGCGGAGCCCGACGAGCGACTAGCGATAGGGGCGCGCGCAACTGGAGCCCTGTCCGACCCCAGGCTGACGGGCTGCTCTGAAGAAGAACCAGCCGCATGGGATTGCTTCGCGTTGGGTAGTCCACGTGTTGTCCAGGTGACAACGGCTGCAATCAAAAGTGCGCCAACGCCAACGCCAACGCCAACGCCAACGGCAACCGCTACGGGTTTTGCTGACTTCATGTCCCCCCCTGTTGACTTCATGTCTGGTTCATAAACTTTTCGCAGTTCCCCGCACGTGTCAATGCCTGACGACATGCCCCGGCTCTCGGGCAGCGTTCATTCCAAGCAGGTAAACTATTGATTGCGCTGGCAATGCCAGCAGTATCCGACGCTCCGCCCGATGACCCTGCCTGCCACCGACGCCGCTGCGCGTTATGCCGCCTCCCTGCGCCTGTCCGTCGCCCCGATGATGGACTGGACGGACCGCCATTGCCGGGTGTTCCACCGGTTGCTGGCCCCGGGCGCGCGGCTGTACACCGAGATGGTGCACGCCAATGCGGTGATCCAGGGCAATCGCGAACGCCTGCTCGGTTTTGACGGCAGCGAGCATCCGCTCGCCCTGCAGCTGGGCGGCAGCGATCCGGCCCTGTTGGCCGAGGCCGCGCGCATCGCCCAGGACTGGGGCTACGACGAGGTGAACCTCAACTGCGGCTGCCCCTCCGACCGGGTCCAGGCCGGGCGTTTTGGCGCCTGCCTGATGCGCGAGCCGGCGTTGGTGGCGCAGTGCGTGGGCGGCATGGTCGCGGCGGTCGACATCCCGGTCACGGTGAAATGCCGGCTGGGTGTGGATGAAGACAACGACTACGAAAACTTCCGCAATTTCGTCGATCAGTCCGCCAACGCCGGTAGCGCGATGTTCATCGTGCACGCCCGCAATGCGTGGCTGAAGGGCCTGTCGCCGAAGGAAAACCGCGAAGTGCCGCCGCTGCGCTACGACTGGGCGCACCGGCTCAAGGCCGACCGCCCCGCGCTGCAGATCGTGCTCAACGGCGGCCTGGCCACCGTCGAGGCCGCGCAGGCACAGCTGCCGGCCCTGGACGGGGTGATGCTGGGTCGCGCCGCCTACCACGATCCCTACGTGCTGCATCAGCTGGAGGCCGCGCAGACCGGCGCGGCGGTGCAGCCGCGGGAGGCGCTGCTGCGCGCGATGCGCCCCTACATCGAGGATCAGCTGGGCCGTGGCCTGGCGCTCAAGCACATCACCCGCCACCTGCTGGGCCTGTTCCACGGGCAGCCCGGTGGCCGCGCCTTCCGCCAGGTGCTCAGCGAAGGTGCACACCGCCCGGGGGCCGATTGGGCGCTCATCGAGCAGGCGCTGGCGGTCACCCGCGCCCAGGCCGAACGCGTCGCGGCGTGAGGCGCGTCACCTTGTCTGCTTGACAAGGCCTGCACTTTAGCCGCCAATGTTCACTTAGATGAACGGCGCCGAGGTGCGACCGGAAAAGTTCAGACCGGATTCACTGCGTAAAACCAAGAATTCGCTAAAGATTCGTAAAGCACCGGTCCCGACCGGCGGCTCCGATTCACAACTTTTGAACGTTTCGCTGCGCTCCGCTAGGATCAGACCGATGCTCTCCGTGACCCGCCACTGTCGTCTTGCCGTCCTCGCCCTGCTGGCGACGGGCGCCGCTGCCTCCATCGGCAGTGCGTCGGCACAGGAACCGACCCCGGATCCGGCGCGTGGCGAGGCAATGGTCCGGGCCGCGCGCGGCGCAGCACCGGAACGCTCGCTGTCCGATGCGGTGCGCCGCGTGCAGCGCACCACCGGTGGCCACATCCTGGGCGCCGAACGGGTGCCCTACGACGGCCGCGACATCAACCGGGTCAAATACATGGACGATCGTGGTCGGGTCCGCTACATGGACGACCCTGCGCCGGCGCGTTCACAGCCCCGCGCACCGCGATCGGATATGTCTTCACTACGCGGCGATAACCCCTGAACAGGGATAGTTGTCCGTAATCAACTGTATTCCACTGGCCCCCGGCCATACCCAGGACACTAGGGAGAGTTCATGCGTATCCTTCTGGTCGAAGACGAAGCCCCGCTGCGGGAAACCCTGGCCGCCCGGCTCAAGCGCGAAGGTTTTGCCGTCGACGCTGCGCAGGACGGTGAGGAAGGTCTGTACATGGGCCGCGAAGTGCCGTTCGACGTGGGCATCATCGATCTGGGCCTGCCCAAGATGTCGGGCATGGAACTGATCAAGGCCCTGCGCGACGAGGGCAAGAAATTCCCCGTGCTTATCCTTACTGCGCGCTCGAGCTGGCAGGACAAGGTCGAAGGGCTCAAGCAGGGCGCCGACGATTACCTGGTCAAGCCGTTCCATGTCGAGGAGCTGCTGGCCCGCGTCAATGCGCTGCTGCGCCGTGCCGCTGGCTGGAGCAAGCCCACGCTGGAATGCGGCCCGGTGGCGTTGGACCTTGCCGCGCAGACGGTCAGCGTCAGCGGCAGCAACGTGGACCTCACCAGCTACGAGTACAAGGTGCTCGAATACCTGATGATGCATGCCGGTGAACTGGTCTCCAAGGCCGACCTCACCGAGCACATCTACCAGCAGGATTTCGATCGCGATTCCAACGTGCTGGAGGTGTTCATCGGACGCCTGCGCAAGAAGCTCGATGCCGACGGCGAACTCAAGCCGATCGAAACCGTGCGTGGCCGCGGCTACCGTTTCGCCATCCCGCGCAACGAAGGCTGAGCCGGTCGCTGGGCGAAGGAGTGTGATGTCAGGCCGTCTGTGGTTCTTCAAACGCTGGCGGCCGCGCTCTTTGCAGGCGCGCCAGCTGCTGGCCGCCTCGGTCGGTCTGGTGGCGTTCCTGGCCATCGCCGGCTACGCGCTGGATGCGGCATTTGCCGACACCGCGCGGGCCAACCTGCGCGAGCGGCTGAAGAATTACGCCACCGCCTATGCGGCCGGCATCGACTTCACCCGCGACCGCTCGCTGTATATCCGCGAACAGCCGCCGGACCCACGGTTCGACGTGCCCGGCAGCGGTCTGTACCTGCAGGTGGTGATGCCCGACGGCAAGGGCAATTCCATGTCGGCCGAAGGGCCGATGCTGCCCACCGTGGGCGGCGGCCTGCTGGCCCCGCGCCAGGAAGTGTTCGAAGGCCCGCTGCCGATGATCCAGATCGATGGCAGCCAGGGCTCGGTGTACCGCTACGGGCTGGGCCTGGTGTGGGATGCCGACGCCGATCCTGCCACTGAATTTCCGTACACCATCTATGTGATGGAAGACTCGCGCGCACTGGGCGCGCAGCTGCGCGTGTTCCGCGGCCGGGTCTGGTTCTGGATGGGCGGTGCCGGTCTGATCCTGCTGATGCTGCAGACCGTGATCCTGCAGTGGAGCCTGCGCCCGATGCGGCGCGTGATCACCGAGTTGACCAAGGTGCAGCGCGGCGAGACCGAGCGCATGAGCGAACGCCACCCGCGCGAGCTCGAGCCGCTCACCGACAGCATCAACGCCTTCATCGAAAGCGAGCGCGAAAACCTCGAGCGCCAGCGCAACACCCTGGCCGATCTGGCGCACAGCCTGAAAACCCCGTTGGCCGTGCTGCGCACCCAGCTCGACAGCGGTGCGCAGGACCAGGACCTGCGCCAGGAGTTCGACGTGCAGCTGCGGCGCATGAACAACCTGGTGTCCTACCAGCTGGCGCGCGCGGCCTCGTCGGGCCACAAGCTGTTCTCCGCGCCGTTGCCGATCGAATCCAACGCCGAGGAGATCGTGCGCGGCCTGGAGAAGGTGTACGCCGGCAAGGGCGTGTTGTGCGAATTCGATATCGACGAAGGCGCGCGTTTCCACGGCGAACCCGGTGACCTGCAGGAGCTGCTGGGCAACCTGCTGGAAAACGCCTTCAAGTGGGCCAAGCGCCGCGTGCTGCTCACCGCCAAGCCGCTGCCGGCGCCGGGCGCACGCCGCGCCGGGCTGGTGCTGTCGGTGGATGACGATGGCCCGGGCATTGCCCCGGACGACATCGCCAAGGTGCTGCAGCGGGGGGTGCGCGGCGACGAACGCGTGCAGGGCCACGGCATCGGCCTGTCGATCGTGCAGGACCTGATCAAGGATTACCGCGGCGAACTGCAGGTCAAGCGCTCGCCAGAGCTGGGTGGCGCGCGGTTCGAAGTGAAGCTGCCGCCCGGGCCGTAATCGCCGCGCGCGGCGCAGGTATTGCATCGACCAACGCTCGATGCCTGACCGACGCGCGGTTCACCAGCGCGGCAGGTGCGGAGCGTTGTTGGGCACGCAGCAGACCGTCAATGCGCCGGGTGAGGTTCCCGCCGTTGACCGGCACCGGTCGCCGCCGGCGAAGCCCCGTAAAACCGCCGCAGATGCGCGGCCACGGTCGGCAGTTCCCGCTGCAGCAACGCCGGCGCGGAGAAGTGGTACTCGGTTACCACCGCGAAGAACTCTTCCGGCGCCTCGGCGGCATACGGGTCGATCAACGTGTCCCGGCCATCGTCCACCTGCGCGCAGAACGCGTCATACGCGCGCTGGAAATCGGCCGCCCACTGCCGCTGCCAGTCGCGCGGCAGCGGCGGAGTGCCGTCGATGGCACCGTCCAGTGCATCGATCTTGTGGGCCATTTCATGCACCGCCACGCAGTAGCCTGCATGCGGATCGGCGATGTCGGCCTGGATGTCGGCCCACGACAGGATCAGCGGTCCGCTGTCCCACGATTCGCCGATCAGCTCGTCATCCCACTGGTGCAGCACGCCGGCCGCGTCGATATGGCTGCGCTGCACGCGGAATGCATCGGGGTACACGATCAGCTGCGACCAGCCGCGCAGGCCGACCTCGCCCAGTTCCAGCAGCGGCAGGCAGCACAGGGCGGCCAGCAGCACGGCATCGTTCTGGTCCAGTTGCAGGTCGCCGACCGGGCTGATGGTCTTTTCGTGCAGGAACCGCGCACTCAGGGCGCGCAGGCGTTCGCAGCGCGGCTCCTCCAGGCCATGCAGCCAAGGCGCCCGCTGGCAGCACTGCTGCCAGGTCTCCCTATCGATCTCGCGCGGCGTGCGCCGCAGCCAACCCCACAGACGTTGGATCAGCGGAACATGCCCGGCAGGAAGCTGTGCCACTTCGGCGCGCGCAGGCGCGGCAGTACGTCATCGTCGCCGCCACCACCGCTGCTGGTGCCGCTGGCGGCGCTGGGCTTGGCCGCCGGCGCACGTGCCGCCGGTGCCGCCGCAGGCGCAGCGCGCTCGCTTTCGGCCGGCGAATACACACAGCCACCCCGCCCCGCGCTGGTCAGCGCATCGGAAGCGTGCGCGGCCAAGGGGGCCATCAGCAGGATCAGGCAATGGGCGAACGGGCGCATCGTCGACATCCGGAAGGGCGGGTCAGTCTTCGATTCTAGCCCGATTCAGGGCGGTGGTTGGAAGCCCCCCGGGCAGGCAGGCGGCAGGGCTTTCCCGCATACTTTTGCCGATCACCTGATGGAAGCTGCCGTGGACGACCGCCAACTGCTGGCCAAACTGGGCGCCGGGCGCCTGTCCGGCGACGCGCTGGCCCGCGAACTGGGCTACACCCGTGCCGCAATTTGGAAGAGAATTCAAGGACTTAGAGCCGCCGGTGTCGAAGTGGAAGGGCGTGCCGGGGAAGGCTACGGACTGACCCGCCCGCTGGACCTGCTGGCGCCGGAGGCGATCCGCGCCCAGCTCCCCCATGCCGCCGAGGCGCTCCTGCACGACCTGCAGGTGGCCTGGACGGTGGACTCCACCAATGCAGAATTGTTGCGGTGCAGCGCGCCTGAACAGGGTGTTCGCGTCCTGTTGGCCGAGCGCCAGACCGGCGGCCGGGGGCGTCGTGGCCGCGCCTGGGCCTCGCCGCTGGCTGCGCATGTGTACCTGTCGGTGCTGCGCCTGTTCGACGGTGGGCTGGTGCGGCTGAGTGGCTTGAGCCTGGTGGCCGGCATCGCGGTGGCCGAGGCGCTGCATGATCTGGGCTATGTGCAGGCGCGGCTGAAGTGGCCCAACGACCTGATGGTCGATGGCCGCAAGCTGGTGGGCCTGCTGGCCGAAGGCGGTGGCGAATACGCCGGACCGGCACGGGCGGTGATCGGTATCGGCATCAACGTGCACATGCCGGCGGCGTTTGCCGAACAGATCACCCAACCGTGGATCGACCTGGACACCCTGGCCGGCGCGCCGGTGGATCGCAACACGGTGGTCGCGGCGGTATTGGCGCGGCTGTTGCCGGCGCTGGAAACGTTCGACGCCCAAGGGCTGGCGCCGTTCCTGCCACGCTATGCCGAACTGGACCTGCTGCGCGGCAAAACCGTGCGCGTGGAGCAGGGCGGACAATGGCGCGAGGGCACCGCACTGGGGCTGGCCGACGATGGCGCGCTGCGCGTTCGCATCGACGGGGTGGAGCAACACGTGCATGCCGGCGAAGTCAGCGTGAGGGCGCAATGAGCGACTGGTTGTTCGACCTGGGAAATTCGCGCTTCAAGTTCGCCCCGTTGCAGGGCGCGCGTGCTGGTGATGTGCAGGCCTGGCCGCATGGCGCCGAAACCATGCCGGCCGAACAGCTGCAGGCGCTGCCCAGCGGCGATGTCGCCTACGTGGCCAGCGTGGCCGCGCCCACCCTCACGCGCAGCATGCTGGCGATTCTGCAGGGGCGTTTTCGCCAGGTGCGGGTGGCGCATACCCAAGCGCGCTACGCCGGTGTGCAGGTGGCCTATGCCGATCCCGGCAAGCTCGGGGTGGATCGTTTCCTGGCGCTGCTGGCGGCGGCCGAAACCGGTGAGGCGGTGGTCGTTGCCGGTGTCGGCACGGCATTGACCATCGACCTGCTGGATGCCGATGGCGTGCACCAGGGGGGACGAATTGCTGCTTCGCCCACCACCATGCGCGAAGCGTTGCATGCGCGCGCGGTACAGCTGCCGGCCAGCGGTGGCCACTACACCGAATTTGCCAACGATACCGCCGATGCGCTGGCCTCCGGCTGCGACGGTGCCGCCGTGGCGTTGATCGAACGCAGCCGCGCGCAGGCCGCCACGCAGCTGGGGTACCTGCCGGCGTTGCTGGTGCATGGCGGCGGCGCACCGCCACTGCTGCCGCTGCTGGGCGATGCGCGCTTCCTGCCGTCGCTGGTGCTGGACGGCCTGGCCCGCTGGGCGGTGCATCAACCTGCTGGTGCACGGTAGGATCCCCGCATGCTGACCCGTGCCCTGATTGTCGTGCTGGCCATCCTCAACCTGGGGGTGGCGTTGTGGTGGATGCTGCGTGGCGAGCCGGCTCCGGCGCCGCCCGCGCCGCCCACCGGGGTGGCACAACTCCAGTTGCTGCCGGCCGGTCCCGATCCGCCGCCCAGTACCGCCGTCGCCGCCACGGTTACCCCGGCGCTGGACGATGTCACCCCGGCGGCCAAGCCTGCGCCTGCTGCACCCGCCGAGGCCGTGCCCAGCGCGCCCCCGGCCAGCACCGTGGCCGCCGCACCCACTGCATCCACCGCACCTGCCGTCGTGGCCGCGCCGACGCCGACCCCGACCCCGACCCCGACCCCGACCCCGACCCCTGCAGCGGTCCCCACCGCGCCCGCGCAGTGCGTAAGCCTGGGGCCGTTCGCCGACCGTGCCGCTACCCAGGCCGCGCAGGGCAAGGCGGGCGCGTTGCTGCGCGGCGCGCACCTGCGCGAAGTGGCCGACGCCGGCGCCACCCGTTACCGGGTGCTGTTGCCAGCGGCAGCCAGCCGCGAAGCGGCCCAGGCCACGGTCAAGCGCATCGTCGCTGCCGGGCTGAGTGATTACTACATCATTGCCAACGGCGAGGAAGCCAATGCGATCGCACTGGGCCAGTACCGCAACCGCGAAGGCGCCGAGCGACGCCTGGCCGCGCTGAGTGCGGCCGGCTTCAAGGCCGGCCTGGTGGCCAGTGGCGGCGATGGCAGCGCGCAGTGGTGGCTGGACGCGACCCTGGTCGCGCCGGCCGACGCCACTGCCGCACGCCAGCGCAGCGGTGCGGCGCAGCAACGCTCGCTGGACTGTGCACGCTTGCGCTAGAATCCGTGCTCGGCAACGGCCTTCGCCGCTGCCCGTGCCTTTGCCGGCATAGCTCAGTTGGTAGAGCAACCGCCTTGTAAGCGGTAGGTCCCCAGTTCGAATCCGGGTGCCGGCACCATCCCCGCCGCCTTGCAGCGTGCGCACCATCGGCTGCGACGCGCTAGTGCGTTTCGGCGAACCGATACGACAACAGCGACTTCACCAGGAACGTGACCTGGGTGGCCGAGCGCGCGTCCACGCGCATCACCGGCAGCCGGAAGCCTGCATCCAGCAGCGCCTGGCGTACGTCGGGCACCAGCAGCTCGGGATGTTCATCGGTGCGGGTGATGCCCACCGCGAGGCTGGCATCGGGTGCGATCCGCGAAAATTCCTGGAGCAGCTCCACGGTCGAGGCGATCGGCTCGGGGTGACCGGCGCTGACCAGCACGATCACGCCCAATGCACCTTCGCAGACCATCGGCCACATGAAATCCAGATAGCGCTGGCCAGGCACGCCGTAGACGTGCAGCAGTTCGCCGTCGTCCAGTTCGATCGAGCTGTAGTCCAGTGCGACGGTGGTTTCCACTTTGTCGCCGTAGGCGTCTTCGCTGAGCGGCATTTCGGTGCTGACCGGCTCCACATCGGAGATCGCGCGCACCGCCGTGGTCTTGCCGGCGCCCATGCCACCGACGAACACCAGCTTGTTGGCCGGCAGGCTCATGATGCAGCGCCCTGGAACAGGCTGAGGCCGAAGCGGCGCGCCACCCACGAGAAGAAACGTGAATCGCCAGCGTCGCGGCGGGGTTGCGAAGGGGGCACGGGAGCATCCTGGATCGAGGCGAGACCGCTGGCGAGCGCGGCGGAGAACAGCAACTGTACGGTGTGCTGCGGCATCCGGCAGGCACTGGCCAGCGCGCTGGCACGCCAGGGGCGTGCGTGCAGGCGGGCGATCGCCAGCAGCCCGTTGTCGGGCACGTCGTCGGCGCTCAGGTCGGGCCATTGGCGCAGCTGCAGCGACGCCTGTGCACTGGGGGCGGGCATCAGCTCCGGCCGATGCCGGGCGATGCAGAAGAACAACGCTTCAAACGAGTGCCGCTGCGGCAGGCGGTACGCGTACTGGTGCTGGAAGGTTTCCGCATCGATGGCGGTCAGCGACCAGGTGGCATCGTCCAGCTGCGCGGCCACCTCGGCCAGTGCGGTGGCCGCAGGCAGCGCGATGCTGCGCGTGGCCGGGTCGACCAGCAGGATCATGGCACCACGTTGCAGCAGGTGCATGCCTGCCGATGGCGCGCCGTGCCGGGCCAGCTGCATCAGCAGCGGCGTGCCCTGCACGGCGTTGGCTGCTTCCGGGGCGGCCAGCAGCAACGTGGACAGCTGGTCGTTGATGTCGCGCACGGTGGCGCCGTGCGGCAGCTCGCCACGCGCGCTGGCGGGAAAGCGCCGCGCGATCGACAGCGTAGGCACGCCCAGCGTACGGGCATCGGCCAGCGCGGTCGCACTGGCCGGGTGGTCCAGGCCGATCACCAGCAGGTCCACGGGCTGGCCGGACCACGCCTGCAGGGCCACGTCCATGCGCTCGGCGAGCAGCAGTGAACTGGCCAGCTTGAGCCGGGTGTGATGCAACAGGTCGAGCCCGACCGCGGCGATCTGGAAGGAACGAATGGGGGTTTTCATGGGGGTTGCCAGCAGGCGGCCGGTCATCGCGTGCAGGGCGCACGCGGCGGCGCGATCGTCCTGCACGGCGTTGGCCGTGCAGGACATGAGGCGATCAGCTGAAGTCCAGGGTCTTCTCGAACGCCTTCAGTTCATGCCGCGACATGGCCAGGTTGGCCTTGGCGCGGTCCATGATCACGTACAGGAACAGCACCGGGTTGCTCTCCAGCGGGCGGATCAGGTGGTACTGGGTGCCCAGGCTGATCAGGATGTCTTCGATGCTGTCGGCCAGCCCGAGCTGCTCGGCCACGCGGCGCTTGGTACGCACCACGTCGGTATTGCCGGCCGCGGCCAGTTCCAGGTTGATGCTGCCGCCACCCAGCGTGGCCAGGGCCATGCCGCTGTCACTGTCTACCAGGGCCGCGCCGACGAAACCGGCGACCGAATTGAGCTTTTCCAGATTGAGGTTGGACACGTAAATCCTTGTGGGTCAGGCAGAAGGAAGACAGGCCGACGGCCTGCCTGATAGCACAGCAGAAAAGGGGCGCCGATCAGGCTGCGCGCGGGCGCAGCACGGCTTCAAGACGGGTGGCGCATTCGCGCGCGTGGAACAGCAGCACGGCCATGTTCAGGTCGTGGCTGCCCACCGCGGTCAGGGTGAGCGGTTTGTCGCCCTGGATGCGGATCAGCACGACGTTGCCCTGGCGGGTGCAGATGGTGGCGTAGTCGGCTTCGCTCAACGCCAGTTCGCGCGAGACGGTCTCGCCCAGGGTCAGGAACGAGTTGGCCATCGCGGCCAGGCGGCGACCGTCCACGCCCAGCGCCGAGCTTTCGGCGACGGCGCGCCCATCGGCGGTGGAGAGCATGAGCAGGCTGAGGCTGGATTCGCGCTCGCGCGACTGGCGGAACGTCGCCTCGATGCCGTCGATGTCATACCGCTGGCGCGCCGGCTGGCTTTCGCCACTGACGCCACGGACGATCTGGTGAATGGTACTGCGCTGCACGTACTGCCCCCTGGCACACGACGAAACACGAACCAATCCTTGATGGATTAGTCAATCAGTACTGCGAAGAAGTGTGAAATGTAGCACGGAATATTTACCTTCACTGCCAACGCAGGATGAACCGCACTGTCCTGTCGACGCGGGAAGACCGTTGCGCGGCAACGGCTTTCCCGCTGCGGCCGGATGCGACGCTGGGCGGCACGCTGCGCCGCTGGCGGTCATGCGGGGCTGCCTGCTGCACCGCCGCGAGTGACCCTGCACCGCGCTGGCTAGACTGTGCTTCTTTTTCCGCACTTGCAGGAGGCATCCATGGCCACGTATTCCCCGGTTTCCCTGATCGGCGTTCCCACCGATATCGGGGCAGGCCATCGCGGCGCGGGCCTGGGACCGGATGCGTTGCGCATTGCCGGCCTGGCCGAGGCACTGGCTGCGCGTGGCGTGGAGGTGCGCGACCTGGGCAACCTGGACGGCCCGCGCAACCCGTGGACCGCACCGGTGCAGGGCTACCGCCACCTGGACGAAGTGGTGGCGTGGAACCGCGCGCTGATGGACGCCACCTACGCCGAACTGCAGGCCGGGCGCATGCCGATCATGCTCGGTGGCGACCATTGCCTGGGCATCGGCTCGATCACCGCCGTGGCGCGCTGGTGCCGCGAGCAGGGCAAGACCCTGCGGGTGTTGTGGCTGGATGCGCACTCGGATTTCAACACCAGCGAGGTCACGCCGTCGGGCAACGTGCACGGCATGCCGGTGGCCTGCCTGTGCGGGCTGGGCCCGGATGCGTTGACCCGGCTGGGCGGCGATGCACCGGCCATCCGCCCGCAGCAGGTGCACCAGATCGGCATCCGTTCGGTGGACCAGGAAGAAAAGCGCCTGATCAAGCAGCACCAGGTGGATGTGTATGACATGCGCTACATCGACGAAGCCGGCATGAAGCGCACGATGGAGGCGGCGCTGCACGGCATCGACGACAACACCCACCTGCACGTCAGCTTCGATGTGGATTTCCTTGATCCGAGCATCGCCCCGGGCGTGGGCACCACCGTGCCGGGCGGGGTGAACTACCGCGAGGCGCAACTGGTGATGGAGATGATCGCCGATACCGGGCGCATGGGTTCGCTGGACATCGTGGAACTCAATCCCCTGCTGGACAACCGCAACAGCACGGCCGTGCTGGCCGTGGACCTGGTGGAAAGCCTGTTCGGGAAATCCACCTTGATGCGCGACTGAGCGCCCGCGCCACGGGGCTTTCCTGCGATTTTCTGAACGCTGCCGACGTGCGTTCACATTCGCTGCACGCCGCTGCCGCCAGATTGCACTTCACGCGGCGGCGGTGCCGGAAACGGCCACGACGTCACCGCGATCAGGAAGAGGGTCGGCCATGCGCACGGTGCGTTTGCCGATTCATCTGACAGGTGGGACCGGATTCCGGTGTCGACGTAGATCAAAACAGGAGAACCCCATGAAGCGTGTTATTGCACTGATGCTGTTGTCGATGTTCTCGGTGGCTGTGCTGTCCGGCTGCAACACCGTTGCCGGTGCCGGCAAGGACGTGCAGAAGGCCGGCGAGAAGGTCGAAGACGCCGCCAAGACCAACTGATCCACGCGATCAGGTTGCAACGGAAAAGGCCGGGATCTCCCGGCCTTTTCCGCATCTGCGGCGCGCATCCGGCAGGACCTGTTCAAGCACGTGAGCATGCGTTTCATCCGCGCTTGACCGCCACCGAACGTCGTCCATCGCATTCTGGTCGTGCGGCGAAGGTGCCGTTGCAATCAAGGAAGCGAACCCATGAACAAAGACATCATTTCCGGCAAGTGGACCCAGCTCAAGGGCAAAGCGCAGGCCAAGTGGGGCGACCTCACCGATGACGATTTCAAGGTCGCCGAAGGCAACGCCGAATACCTGGCCGGTCGCCTGCAGGAGCGCTATGGCTGGGCCCGCGACCGCGCCGAAACCGAGGTGCGTGACTTCGAAAAAGACGTCCGCAAGGATTACCCCGATTTCAACTGATGCAGGCAAGGCCGCGTGATCGCGGCGGCTTCAACGGGCGTATGACACCAGGAACGGGCCGCGATCGCGGCCCGTTTTTTTGGTTCTTCGCCCCCTGTGCGGGGCCCAGCGCCCGACCCACCAACGGCCATCAAAAAGGCCAGCCCCCCGCCCGTACCGCAAGCCGCTACGGGGCCCTCACGCTCGCGACCGGCCTGATCGGAGACGTCAACCGGCCTGCACACCCGGCCACCCGCATAGCGTCGTGCTCACTCTGCGGCGCCCCTTGTAACAAGACGCTCCCCTCAAATGGGAGAAGAACCGTTTTTTCTGCCGGGTGCTCAACGCCGGCCGGCCGGCGGGTCGGGCACGTACTGCGACGGGAACGCGCGCGGCGCATCGTCGCGGGGGGATTGCGGGACCGGCAGAATGCCGCGCGCACGCAGATTGCGTTCGCTGTCATAACGCACTTCCACCTGTTGCAGGGGCAGCGTGCTGGCGCGTTCGAAGCGGGTGTCGCGCACGCGCGAGGCTTCGCGTTCGCCATGCCCGGTGCCCAGCCGTTGCGTCGGCGCCGGGGCGGCCGGGGTTATCGCGGCGGACGCCTGCGCGCGCTGTGACGTCGCCTCGGCAGAGGCGTCAGCCTGCGCGCCACCGCGCAACATCGGCAGCCGGCGTCGCTCCACCGCCGGGGCCACTGCCGCGGAAACGCCACCGGCCTCACCGAATACCGCGATGCCGATCACCCCGATGTTGTCCGGGCGCCCGGTGCGCGCGGCATAGCTGCGGCCCGGCGTGGTGAACACGAACTGGGCCACTTCCTCCTGCGATTTACGCCAGCCACTGATATCGGCGGTCTGCCAGGGGTTGAGCACGTAGCCGGTCTGCCCCGGGGCGGCGACCTCCCCGGAAATGGCATTCAGGCCATCCACCGACAGCACCACCAGGACGCGCTCGGCGCTGTGGTTGCGCAGGCGCACGCTGTAGCGGTGGCCCTTTTCGCCGGCCACCCAGCGCTGGCCGCCGTCGCGGTACTGCGGCAGCGTGGTACCGGCGTCGCGGTCGAGCACGGTGAGGTACACCGGGCCGGCGTTCTGCGCGGGGGGCAGTGGGGCCGGGCGGAAGCCGCACAGGGCCAGCACGGTCAGCAGGGGCAGCAACAGGCGTTTCATGGCACGGCTCCACGTTGGGGTAATGGATTGAACGGCCGGCCGGTTGCAACGGGGTTGCGCCGGGGCAGGTAAACTGGGGCGGTTCACCTGTCCGTAATGATCCCCCACATGACCACCCGCGTTCTTACCGGCATCACCCCCTCCGGCACCCCCCACCTGGGCAACTACGTGGGCGCCATCCGCCCGGCCATCGCGGCCAGCCAGGCACCGGGCATCGAAAGCTTCTTCTTCCTGGCCGACCTGCACAGCCTGATCAAGGCGCAGGAGCCCGAGCGGACCCAGCGTTCGACCCTGGAGATCGCCGCCAGCTGGCTGGCCTGTGGGCTGGACCCGGACAAGGTGTGGTTCTACCGGCAGAGCGACATCCCCGAAACCACCGAACTGATGTGGTTCCTGACTGCCATCGCCAGCAAGGGCATCCTCAACCGCGCCCATGCCTACAAGGCGGCGGTGGACAAGAACCGCGAGGAGCAGCTGGACGAGGACGCCGGGATCAGCGCGGGGCTGTTCATGTACCCGGTGCTGATGGCCGCCGACATCCTGATCTTCAAGGCCAACCGGGTGCCGGTGGGCCGCGACCAGATCCAGCACATCGAGATGGCGCGCGATTTCGCCCAGCGCTTCAACCATGTGTACGGCAAGGAATATTTCCCGTTGCCCGAGGTGGTGATCGACGAACAGGTGGCCACGCTGGCCGGCCTGGACGGGCGCAAGATGAGCAAGAGCTACCACAACACCATTCCGCTGTTCGCCCCGCGCGCGGAGCTGAAAAAGCTGGTGTTCTCCATCCTGACCGATTCGCGTGCACCGGGTGAGCCGAAGGCCACCGAGGGTTCGGCGCTGTTCCAGATGTACCAGGCCTTCGCCAGTGCCGAGCAGACCGCCGCCTTTGCCCAGGCCTTCGCCGAGGGCATCAGCTGGGGCGATGCCAAGCAGCAGCTGTTGGAGCGCATCGATGCCGAGCTGACCCCGCTGCGCGAGCGATACGACGCGCTGATGGCCGAGCCGGAAAAGATCGAGGCGCTGCTGCGCCGCCGTGGACAGCAGTTGCGTGAGCAGTACGCCATCCCGCTGCTCAAGGAACTGCGCCACGCGGTGGGCCTGCGCGATCTGTCCAGTGCCGGCGATATCGCCGGGGATGCGGCCACTGAAGCACGTGCTGCGCCGCCACTGTTCAAGCAGTACCGCGAGAAGGACGGGCGGTTCTATTTCAAGCTGCTGGCCGGTGATGGCGGTCTGTTGATCCAGAGCGAGGGCTTTGATTCGCCGCGCGATGCCGGCCAGTTGATCGGCGTGCTCAAGCAGACCGAACACGGCGATGGGCTGCAGAGCCCGTTGTTCACGCTGGAGGCCGAGGTGGACGTGGTGCTGGCCGCGTTGCAGGAACTGCGCGCGGAATAACCGCAACCCGGGGAGTGCGCCCGGTCGTGCCGGCCGCTGGCCGGCAACCAGGCGCTCGCCACGGTATCCGGAGCCGGCCAGCGGCCGGCACTACCGGTTCAAGGCGCGACTGGGCATGATGCGGTCATCCTGAAGGGGAGACTGCGATGGCCTGGTTGTCGTTGTTGTTGTTCCTGCCGTGGTTCGTGTTGCTCGGCGCGTTGTACTGGCTGTTCCCGCGGCAACCGCGCGATGCGGCGCGGCGCGGGTTCGATGCCGTCACGCTGCTGTTGGCGTTCGTGTTGAGCATCGCGGCCATGCTGTGGGGCCATCATATCGGCGTGGTGCAGAACGATGCCGGACCGATCTGGCGCCAGGTGCTGGCGGTGCTGTACGCCTACGGTGCATTCCTGGCGGTGCTGGTGGGCGCGATCCTGCTGCGCACCCCGTGGCTGGCACGGCGTGCGACCAAAGCCGCATCGAAGCCAACACACGGATCGTCCTAAACTGGGCTGCAAACCGCCCGGGATGATCCGATGTCGTTCGACCCCAGCATCCACACCATTGATACCGCCTTCATGCAGCGCGGCGATTTCGACGCGGCCTACCTGGTGGTGGAGAACGGTCGCGCCGCCTTCATCGATTGCGGCACCGGCCTGGCCGTGCCGGCCATGTTGGCCGCGCTGACCCGCGCCGGACTTCCGCCCGACGCGGTGGACTGGTTGATTCTCACCCACGTGCACCTGGACCACGCCGGTGGCGCCGGCCTGCTGATGCAGCAGCTGCCCAATGCGCAGCTGGTGGTGCATCCGCGCGGCGCGCCGCACATGATCGACCCGGCCCGGCTGATTGCCGGGGCCACCGCGGTGTACGGCGCGGCGGAAATCGCGCGCAGCTACGGCCCGATCCTGCCGGTGCCGGCCGAGCGCGTGGTGATTGCCGCCGACGGCCACCGCGTGGACCTGGCCGGACGCAGCCTGCTGTGCATCGACACACCCGGGCATGCGCGCCACCACCTGTGCGTGTGGGATTTGCGCAGCCGCGCCTGGTTCACCGGCGATACGTTCGGCTTGTCCTACCGCGAACTGGACAGCGCACGCGGGGCGTTCATCGTGCCGACGTCCTCGCCGGTGCAGTTCGATCCGGAGCCGCTGAAACAGTCGATCGCGCGGATGCTGGCGTTCGAACCGCAGGCGATGCTGCTTACCCACTACGGCCGGGTTGGCGATGTGGCCAGGCTGGCTGCCGACCTGGTCGAACAGATTGATGCGATGGTGGACATCGGGCGCCAGTGCGACGGGCGCCTGGACCGCCACCGCTGCCTGGTGGCGGCGTTGACCGCGCTGTACCTGGAGCGCGCGCAGGCACATGGCTGCCTGCTCGACGATGCGGCGGTGGTGCAGGTGCTGGCGATGGATATCGAACTCAACGCGCAGGGCCTGGCCTGCTGGTTGGATCGCGACCGCCGTTAGCCGGCGGCGCGCGGTCATGCAGGTGTCACGTTACACTCGCAGGCCCTTGCTTTCCGTGCTGGTGTCTGCCGTGAATCCGATGCGCATGCTGCTGCTGTCGTCCTGCCTGTTCGTGGGCGGTTTGGCCCACGCGGCCAATGACCTGCCCGGCGGCGGCATCGACCCGCAGGCGCTGTCGCGGCACGTGCGCATCCTGGCGTCGGACGACTTCGAAGGCCGCGCCCCGGCGACGCCCGGCGAAGAACGCACCGTGCAGTACCTGATCGAAGAGTTCAAAAAGTACGGCCTGCAGCCCGGCGGCGTGGATGGCAGCTGGGTGCAGCCGGTGCCGATGGTGCGCGCCCAGGTTGATGGCCCGGTACGGGCGCAGCTGCGCCAGAAGGGCGCCACGCGCGCGCTGGCCAACGGCGAGGATGTCACCCTGCAGAGCCTGCGCCCGCAGCAGGCGGTGGACATCAAGAATGCACCGCTGGTGTTCGTCGGCTACGGCATCGACGCGCCCGAGCGGCAGTGGAACGATTACAAGGACGTGGATCTGCACGGCAAGATTGCCGTGGTGCTGATCAACGACGCCGATTTCGAGGCCGACCAGCCCGGCGCGTTCGATGGCAAGGCGGTGACCTACTACGGCCGCTGGACCTACAAGTTCGAAGAGGCCGCACGCCGTGGCGCGCAGGGCGTGCTGATCGTGCATGAAACCGCGCCGGCCGCGTATGGCTGGGCCACGGTGAAGAGTTCGGGTACCTCCCCGCTGTTCGACATCGAACGCACCCCCGAGCAGGCGCTGGCCCAGCACGTGCCGGTGCGGGGCTGGATGCAGCGCAGCCTGGCCGAGCAGCTGTTCGCCGACGCCGGCCTGGATTTCGATGCCGAAAAGCGCAAGGCGATGACCCCGGCGTTCAAGCCGGTGGCCCTGGGCGATGCAACGCTGTCGGTTGCCTTCAAGCTCAAGCGCGAGCAGGTCATCACCCGCAACGTGGTGGCCAAGCTGCCCGGCGGCGCGCACGCCGATGAAGCGGTGATCTTCTCCGCGCACTGGGACGCGTTCGGGATCGGCCAGCCCGATGCCAAGGGCGACCGCATCCGTCGCGGTGCGATCGACAACGCCACCGGCGTGGCCACCGTGCTGGAACTGGGCCGGGTGTTCGCGGCCGGCCCGCAGCCGCAGCGCACGCTGTACTTCGTGGCGCTCACCGCCGAAGAGAAGGGCCTGCTGGGCGCCAGCTACTACGCCGCGCACCCGCTGGCGCCGCTGGACAAGACCGCCGCGGTGCTCAACATCGAGATGTTCAGCCCGGACGGCCCCACCCGCGACATCGCGTCGTGGGGCAAGGGCCGGGTGTCGCTGGAAGGCGACCTGGAGCGGGTGGCCAAGGCCCGCGGCCGCAGCTACTCGCCGGACCCCAACCTGGAAGCGGGCTTCTTCTACCGCGCCGACCACTTCGCCTTCGCCCGCCTGGGCGTGCCGGCCATCACCATCGGCCCGGGACTGGACATGACCGAGGGCGGCGTGGAGAAGGGCCGCGAGCTGCGTGATGCCTACTTCGCCGCGTGCTACCACCAGGCCTGCGATGCGTGGACCCCCACCTGGGATGCCAGCGGCCATGCCGCCGACACCCTGCTGGTGTACGACCTGGGTGCGGAGCTGGCCAACAGCCGCCGCTGGCCGCAGTGGGAGCAGGGTTCGGAGTTCCGCAAGGTGCGCGAGCAGAGCGAGGCGGCGCGCCGCTGAGTCGCCTCAGCGGCGGCGAGGTGGCCCACGCCGGGCCCCACGCCGTGGCAGCGGATTGCTGGACCGGGGTGGGCGACCGGGTTTGAGCATGACCCACCCCAGCGCCACCATCCCGATGGCGAGGGCTACCTGGATGCACTGCTGCACGCTGAAGGCCACCGGCGACAGCTCGTACCAGAGCCAGCGCGGTGGCCCGCGCAGGTTGCCCCGGGCGACCCCGCGATACACCGCCAGCGCGACCCCAAGCAGCATCAATGCCGACAAGGCGTGCAGCGCCACCAGTGCATACACCCGTGCGTGCGCGCGGTGGCCCCAGCACCACTGCCGGAACAGGGCCAGCGCACACAGCAGGGCCGCGCTCCACAGCACCACGCCCACGGTCTTCTGCACCGGTTTCACCCACGGGCGCAGGTGCTGGTCGCGTTGTTCAAGGTGTTGGCAGGCCACCGCATGGGCCTGTTGCTGCAACGCGGTGGGCGCGGTGGCCACGCTGTTGGGGTAACGGTCGGGCACCGGCTGCCCGGCACGACACTCGCGTGCACTGCCCAGCGCCGGGGTAGACACCCCCAGCGTCATCACCATCAACAGGATCCATCCCCGCACCGGCCACGTCCTTCTGCTGCAACGTTCACTGCCCGCACGCGGCATC
Source organism: Bacillus subtilis subsp. subtilis (assembly GCA_021733645.1). Taxonomy (GTDB): domain Bacteria; phylum Pseudomonadota; class Gammaproteobacteria; order Xanthomonadales; family Xanthomonadaceae; genus Stenotrophomonas. The sequence goes on from JAHREJ010000013.1 coordinate 55,586, forward strand.
ATCGGCACCGGGTTGCAGGCAAGGGTACGCGATCGGCCGGTGGCGGTCGAAAGACGGGCCGCGTGTGCGGCCCGTCGGTGGCCCGGTTTACGGGTCGGTGCGGGTGCCGTCGAGCCAGTTGGGGCCCTTGTTCTTCAGGAAGAACACATACACCACCAGCGATACCGCGATGATCGCAGTGACATACGCGGCGAACTGGCCCACGTGGCCGGTCTTCAGCGCGCCCTGGTACAGCAGCGGCGCGGTACCGCCGAACAACGAGTTGGCCATCGCATAGCCGAAGCCCACGCCCAGTGCGCGCACGTGGGTGGGGAACAGTTCGGCCTTCACCACCGCGTTGATCGAGGTGTAGCCGGTGAGGATGACAAAGCCGATGGCCAGCACCACGAATGCCATCAGCGGGTCGTGCTGGTTGGGCAGCTCGGTGATCAGGTACCAGCTGTAGAGCAGCCCGCCCACGCCGAAGAACACCAGCAGGCTCTTGCGCCCGACGATGTCCGACAGCCAGCCGCCGATGGGCTGCAGCACCATCAGGAAGGTCAGTACGCCCAGGTTGATCAGGGTGCCGGTCATCACGTCATCGCCGGCAAACGCGCTCTGGATCATCTTCGGCCCGTTCACCGAATAGGTGTAGAACGCCACGGTGCCGCCGGCGGTGATCAGGAAGCACAGCAGCAGCGGCCGCCACTGGTGCACGAACAGTTCGTACATCGAGCCGGACGCCTTGGCGCGCCCTTCCTTGGCCGCTTCGATGGAGGACACTTCCAGCGATTCGTCCATGCTCCGGCGCAGCCAGAACACCACGATGGCCGCGATGCCGCCGATGCCGAAGGCGATGCGCCAGCCCCATTCGGAGATCTGCGGCTTGTCCCAGAAGGTGAGCATGCCCAGCAGGGTCAGCTGTGCCAGCACGTGGCCACCCACCAGGGTGACGTAGTGGAAGGAGGACAGGAACCCGCGCCGGCCGGGAATGGCGGCCTCGGACATGTAGGTGGCGCTGGTACCGTATTCCCCACCGGTGGCAAAGCCTTGAAGCAGCCGCGCGAACAGCAGGATCACCGCCGCCCAGATACCGATCTGCGAGGCGTTGGGCGTGATGGCGATCAGGAATGAACAGCCGGCCATCACCGTGACCGACACGGTGAGCGCCAGGCGCCGGCCGTAGCGGTCGGCGAAGCGGCCGAAGTACCACGCCCCGATCGGGCGCATCAGGAAGGTGGCGGCGAAGATCGCCCAGACGTACATGGTGGAGTTCTTGTCGGCGGCCGAGAAGAACTGCGATTCGAAATACACCGCGAACACGGAGTAGACGTAGACGTCATACCACTCGACCAGATTGCCGGCCGAGCCTTTGAGGGTGTTGGAGATCGAGCGCCGCAGCGCGGCCCGCTCGGGGTGTGCGGCGGTGGAGGGGGCGGAAGTGCTCATGCAGGAAGGGTGTCCTCACGGGAGATCGGTGCGGGTGGGCAAGGCGCCGCCACGGCGGGCCTTGGCGCTGGAGGCCTTCCTGGCATCGCAGCGCATGGGCAAGAGGGTAACCATTTCGTGCGACAGAATGCGTGAGCGGATACAGCTTGCCGTTTTCCACGCTGCTCCCGGCAGCCCAGTGGCCTAGAATCCCTGTTCCCCCGGATGGTGGTGTGCCATGTCTTCGCCCGAACCCTCAGCGGCTGCTCCCCGGAGCGGCCTTGTCGTACTGGCCCTGTTGCTGGTGTACGTGGTCTGGGGGTCCACCTACCTGGGGATCCGGCTGGCGCTGGAAGGCGGCGCGCTGCCGTTGACGATGGTGTCCGGCGCCCGCTTCATCATCGCCGGCGGACTGATGTATGCGGTGCTGCGCTGGCGCGGAATGGCTGCGCCCACCCGGCGCCAATGGCGCAACCTGGCCATCATGGGCCTGACCATGCTGGTGCTGGGCAACGGCATGGTGGTGCTGGCCGAGCGCACGGTGTCTTCGGGGCTGGCGGCCACGGCGGTGGCATCGGTGCCACTGTGGATGGCGCTGTTCGGGGCGATGCGTGGCACCCATGCCAGCCGCGGCGAGTGGCTGGGGATCGCGATTGGCTTCCTGGGCGTGGTCTGGCTCAACGCCGGCAGCAGCCTGACCGCCTCGCCGCAGGGGCTGATTCTGCTGCTGATCGCGCCGATCGGCTGGGCGTTCGGGTCGGTCTGGGCGCGCGGGCTGGACCTGCCCAACCCGTTCATGACCGCGGCCGGGCAGATGCTGTGCGGCGGGGTGATGCTGGTGGCGCTGGGCCTGGTTACCGGGGAGCGGCCAACGGCGTGGCCAAGCATGAATGGGCTGCTGGCGGTGGCCTACCTGTGCGTGTTCGGATCGATCGTGGCGTTCACCGCGTATGTGTGGCTGCTGCACAACGTGCGCCCGGCGCTGGCCTCCAGCTATGCCTACGTGAACCCGGTCATTGCGGTGGTGCTGGGCGTGTTCATCGGCCACGAGCGCTTCGGCCTGCATGACGTGGCGGCGATGGTGGTGATTCTGGTGGGCGTGGTGGTGCTGACCCTGGCCCGGACGCGCGCGAAGTGAGCACGTCGGTGCAGCCGAACCTGCAGGAACAACGCCGTGGTCTGGCGATCACCGCGTTCACGTTCACCCTGTGGGGGCTGGTGCCGGTGTACTGGCACCTGCTCAAGGCGGTGCCGTCGCAGCAGATCATTGCCCACCGGATCATCTGGAGCACGGTGCTGGTGGTGGCCTGGCTGCTGCTGGGCGTGGGCACGGGCTGGTGGAAGAAGATTGCGGCGCAGAAGCGCGCGCTGCCGACGCTGGCGTTGAGCAGCCTGGCCATTGCGTTCAACTGGGGGCTGTACATCTGGGCGATCAATGCCGGGCATGTGATCGAGACGAGCCTGGGTTACTTCATCAATCCGCTGGTGAGTGTGCTGTTGGGGGTGGTGGTGTTGAAGGAGCGGCTGCGGCGGTTGCAGTGGCTGGCGGTGGGCTGCGCGGCGCTGGGGGTGGCGTGGCTGACGATCGATGCGGGGACGCCGCCGTGGATTGCGCTGGGGCTGGCCTGTTCGTTCGGGTTGTACGGGCTGTTGCGCAAATTGATTTCGGTGGACCCGGTGGCGGGGCTGGGGGTGGAGAGTCTGTATCTGTTCCTGCCGGCGATCGGGTTTGCGCTGTGGAGCGAGAGCGGGCACGGCGGCGGGTTCTTCAGCGGCTGGGGCTGGAAGAACGATGCGCTGCTGATTCTGGGCGGTGCGGTGACGGCGTTGCCGTTGATCGGGTTTGCCTACGGGGTGAAGCGGATTCCACTGTCGCTGGTGGGGATCCTGCAGTACATCGCGCCCAGCCTTGGGCTGTTGTTGGGGGTGTTCTTCTTCCGCGAGCCGTTTGATGTGGCCAAGGCGATCGGGTTTGCGGCGATCTGGACCGGGCTGTTGTTGTTCATTGGGGACAGCGTGTGGCGGTCGCGGCGGGGGTAGGGGGTTTTTAGAAGCTTTGAAGAGCGCAGAGCGAAAAGCGCAAAGCGCAAAGCGCAAAGCCTTGGTTGGCGCGCGTATCGGGCTGGGCGGGGCTGGGTGGGCCCGCGGGACACGCCGCAAGTACGTCCATGTAGGCTCGTGGGCGCCATCCATGGCGCCCAACGGTCCCGCGAACCCACCCAGCCCCACCCCCGACAGTTGATCGGTAGCCATGGGCAAGCGAAGCAAGCGGCACAAGCAGGCCAGGCACAGGTAATTGATACGAGGTGGGGTCGGTTCCCAAACGACTTCCGATACGGTTGGTCGGCGTGGCGAACGCATGGAGCCCACCGAGGAACGCGCTGTTGCCGTAGATTTTTCTGCGAGCACCAGCGATGTGTCGGGGGCTGGTGGGAGTGGGGTGGCGGAACCGTTGGGCGCCATGGGTCCGGCGCATGCGCCGGACGGGTTGGGCAGGACGCCCAACCCCGGTCTTGCCGTTTGTGCAGGACTGCACAAACGAGCAAGGCGCCCACGAGCCTCCAAGGATGGATTTACGGCGTGTCCCGCCACCCCACTCCCACCAGCCCAGCCCGAAGAACGCACGGGCCCGCATAGCTTTTGATCTTGCCCTGGCGACAAAAAAAGGCGGCGCCCGAGGGCGCCGCCTTACTTCCATTCAACGGTTTGGAGAGAGTAAACCGTGGATCAGAAACGCTGCTGGTACTTCATGTACATGTAACGGCCGATGTCGAAGCCACCGTAGTAGGTGAAGCTGCTGTTGGGCTGGCTGTACATGATCGGACCCTGGTGGTCGAACACGTTGTTCAGGCCCATCGAGATGGTGCCGTTCCACGGCAGGATGTAACGCATCTGGATGTCGTGGAAGGTGTTGGAACCGACCTTGTTGATGCCCTGGTTGCCGGTGTACGGCGAACTGAAGCCCGGGTTGCTGCACTCGGTGGCGAAGGCGCAGTTTTCCTGCATGCCCGAGTAGTAGCGCGCGGTCCAGCCCAGGCCCAGGTTGCCGTACTGCCAATCCAGGTTCAGGTTCGAACGCACGCGGAAGTTGCCTTCCCAGCCGGTGTACTGGCGCACCGGGGTGGTGTCGGCGTTGTCGTTCTTGCGCTCCAGGTAATCCACGTAGGTGGTGTTCCAGGTGAGCGCGAACTTGCCGATCGCCAGCTCCGGCAGGCGGTAGCGCACCGAGATGTCATAGCCGGCGGTTTCCTGGTGGCCGGCGTTGAGCAGGGTGCGGTCCAGGCTGCTGACCTGGCCGATGGTCTTGCCCGACTTGCTGCGGGTGAAGCGGTTGCATGCCGCGTCCACGCCCTGCACGTAGCACTGGTCAAGCATGTCGGTGGCCGACTCGCCCACGATCACATCGTTGATGCGGATCTTCCACCAGTCCAGGCTCAGGTCCAGGCCCGACACGAACTCCGGGCTGTACACCAGGCCCACAGTCCAGGTCTTGGCGGTTTCCGGCTTCAGCGCGGCGTTGGAGCCGGAGGTGAAGTCGGTGCCACCCTGCTGGCCCGGCACGGTGGCGGCATTGCCATCGGCGGCGAGCTGGTGGAAGTTGGCCGGAACGCCCTTGGCCAGGCAGCGTGCCAGCACCTGCGGGTTGCGCGAGGCCGCGCCGAAGCTCATGTCACACGGATCGGTGTAGGAGTCACGCGTGGTGACCGTGCCGCCGTACAGGTCTTCCACCGTGGGTGCGCGGAAGCCGGTGCCGTAGGTGGCGCGCACCAGCAGGCTGTCGATCGGCTTCCACTTCAGGCCGAACTTGGTGTTGGTGGTGGCGCCGAAGTTGCTGTAGTCCGAATAACGGGCAGCCATGTCCAGCGACAGTTCGCGCGCGAAGGCCATGTCGGCCAGCAGCGGTACCTGCAGTTCCAGGTAGGCTTCGTTGAGCGAGTAATCGCCCCGGGTCGGCTGGCCGGAGGTGCCGGCGATCTGGCCCTTCTGCACCATCGTGTCCGGGTCGTAGCTGGCTTCTTCGCTGCGGTGCTCAAAGCCCATCGCGCCCATGACGTCACCGGCCGGCAGGCTGTACAGCGAGCCGGAGATGTTCGCGCTGGCTACCTTGGTGGTGCTGCGCATCTTGTCGGTGAAGCGGGTGAACAGGAAGTCCTGCACGTCCTGGTTGCCCAGTGCGCCGGGGCCGGTATAGCCCATCGGGGCCAGCGGGTTCCACGGGGTGCAGCCGGCGATCACGTTGCCGGCGCTGCCGCAACGGGCCACGCCATTGGCATCCAGGAACGACGGGCCCACCGACTGGTTGACGTTCGGCTGGTACATGCTGCCGGTACCGATGCGCTCGCCTTCATTGCGGTTGTACATGTAGCTGACGTTCCAGTCCCAGTACCGCGAACCGGTTTCGAAGCTGCCTTCCACGCCTACGCTGGCGCGCTTGGTGGTGAGGTTGTTTTCGGTGGCGCGCGGCAGTTCTTCGGTGCGGTGCGCGAAGGCCACGTCACGACCGAAGGGGTTGAACGCGCTGTCCTTGGACAGCAGCGCGCGGCCGCCGGTGCTCTGGTACGGATAGCCGGCCAGCTGCTTGGTCGATTCGCGCTCGGTATACAGCGCGTCGGCCACCAGGCGCAGGTTGTCGTTGATGGCAAAGCCACCGTTGGCGAATACCGACTTGCGCTGCAGACCGGTGAGCAGGCTCATGTTGGTCTTGGTGTTGGCGTCGTTGGCCTTGTTGGCCGGCTTGAAGTTGCCCAGCTGGGTCGGGTCGCCGCCTGGGCCCACGCTGAGGTTCTTGCCGTCTACGGTGGCATAGCCCCACGGGGTGACGCCGCTCAGGCCGGCATCCTGGTGACGCGGGCCATTGGGGTAGGCGGTGAATTCGCGCGCGCCGCCCAGGATGGGGTCTTCGTCGGAATACTCGCCGCCCACGGTGACCCAGCCACGGTCGAAGGTCTTGCCGAAGGTGGCGCTGTAGCCGGTCTTCTGGCCGTCGCCTTCGCTGTACTGGCCGACGTAGGCATTGACTTCAGCGCCGTCGAAATTCTTGCGGGTGATGATGTTGACCACGCCGGCGATGGCGTCCGAACCATACAGCGCCGAGGCACCGTCGGTCAGCACTTCCACGCGGTCCACGATCGAGGACGGGATGGAGGCCAGGTCGGCGTAACCGGCAGCGCTCACGCCCATGCGGCGACCGTCGATCAGCACCAGGCTGCGTTCCGGGCCCAGGTTGCGCAGGCTGACGTACATGCCGCCGAAATCGCGGCCGGACTCCAGCGAGTTGGCGCGGCTCATCGCCGGCGCACCGGCAGCGGTGACGTCCTGCAGGATGTCGGCCACGTTGACGTAGCCCTTCTTTTCGATCTCGGCGCGGTTCAACGCGACGACCGGCTGGGCGCTCTCGACGCTGGCCTGGCGGATGCGCGAGCCGGTGATTTCAATGCGATCCAGATTGGTGGTGCCGTCAGTGGCGGTCTGGGCGAAGGCAGGGGCACTGCAGCTGGCAACAAGCGCGATGGCAATCGCGTTGCGCAGCGGGTGGGTCTTCAAATACATCCGTGCGATATCTCTTTTCAGGAAAAACAAGCGCCCTTGCGGGCGGCGTGGGGACACACATCACGACGCGGGGGGCGGGAGTCTAATGACTTTTCAAAATTTTTACTTTCACTTGAAAGCATAAAAACAGCCAAAAATGAACGATGGCTGACAAATTCGCGGGTTGGCGAACTATCTTTTTGCAATGCGCATGAAGTGCACGGTGCAATACACGCGCATGCAGGGAGAGGCACCCATAACGGCGAAGCGTTCTGCAACTTGAGGAGGTGTGATCGCCCACGACAGGGTGGTGTCTCCGCTTGGGCCTACCGCATGGCAAGCCCGTAGGGGCCGGTGGGCCCCTGGGCAAAGTAAAGGAGGAGGCTGTCGCCGCAGGCGGCGGCCGGGGGACATTTGCCGAGGGGCCCACCGGCCCCTACGGGCTTGCCATGCGGTAGGCCCAAACGGGAAGCCATGCTTCTCATCAGGCTGCCTGGGGTCTCGACACGTAAGCCGCGATGCCCTTGTCGGCAAATGTCCCCCGGGGTCGGCCTGAGGCCACCCCCTCCTCCTTTACTTTGCCCGCAAGGGCATCGCGGCTTACGTGTGGAGACCCACCGCCCGCCGTGCTTGTCACGCACATGGAAGAAGAAAAAAAACCGCACGCTTGCGCATGCGGTTCCAGGGTTGCTGTTTGCGGGCGCGCGGTCTCGCACGCAGGTGCATCTGTGCTGTCAGGTTTCGCGCAGTGCGCTGGTGATCGGCAGGCGCGCCGCGCGCAGCGCCGGGAACAGCCCGCCCACCAGACCGATGCCCAACGCCCACTTCAGGCCCGTCCACAACAACTGCGGGGACACCTGGAACTGGAACACCACCTGGCTGAAGTTGTTGCCCAACGTGGACACGGTGTAGTTGTTGAACACCGCCCACGCCAACAGCCCGCCGAGTAGGCCACCGAGCAGGGCCAGCAACATCGTTTCCAGCATCACCGCGGTCACTACCGGCAGCCCGCGGAAGCCGATCGCGCGCATGGTGGCGATCTCGCGGGCGCGCGTGGCCACCGCGGCGTACATGGTGTTGAGCGCACCAAACACCGCACCGATGGCCATGATCGCGCCGATCACCGTGCCCAGCACGCTGATCACCTTGCTCAAGCCGCCGGACTGCTTGCGGTAGTAGTCACGCGTGGTTTCCACGTCCAGCTTCAGGCGTGGGTCGTTCTGCATGGCCGCCTTGAACGTCTCATAGCCGGCTTTTCCCTCGGTACGCACGTTGACCGACTGGTAGGCGCTGCGGTTGTAGGTGGTGGACAGGGTCTGGGTGTCGGCCCACAGCTCGGACTCGTGGACGTCGTTGGAGACGAACACGCCCACCACGGTCCAGTCCTGCTTGCCCAGTTGCAGGCTCTTGCCCACCTCCAGGCCCTGGAACTGCGCCTGCGCACCCTTGCCCACCACGATCTCGCGCAGCCCGGGCTTGAACTTGCGACCTTCAACGATACGGATCTTGTCGCGCACCTCCCACGCCTTGTCGCCCACCCCGCGGAACTGCACGTTGGTGTCGCTGTGGTCGCTGCGCGACAGCAGGCTGATCACCTGCGACAGCTCGGCAGACACCAGCGGCTTGCCGTCGCTGCCACGCGCCACGCCGGGCAGGCTTTCGATCAGCGGCAACTGGTCGCGCATGATCACCGAGTTGGTTTCGGCCTGCGAGCCGCCGCGCAGCACGATGGCCACGTCGTCGCTGCCACTGCGGTTGAGCGTGGCCTTGAAGCCATCGCCCATCGCCAGCATCGCCACCAGCACCCCGACCACGCCGGCAATGCCAACCACGATCACCGACGAAGCACCCCAGCGCTGCGGCAGGCTGGCGATGCCGATCCGCGCCGCTGCCAGCGACAGCCGCCCGCTGCGGGTCAGCAGCAGCCACGCGGCCAGGGCGGCGGCGATGGCCAGCACGGCCGGCCACGGCAGCACGATCCATACTCCCAGTGCCACCGCCAGCAGCAGCACGGTCAACACGTTCCACATCCACTGCGTCTTCATGATGGGCTCCTCAGCGTCCGGCCAGTGCATCGACGATCTTCAACCGCTGCGCGCGCAATGCCGGCAGCAGCCCCACCACCACGCCGATCACCGCCATCAGCCCCAGCGCCATCGCCCAGGTCTGCGCGGGCACGCCCGGCAGGCTGATCATGCCCTGGCTGTTGGCACTGATCACCGGCATCAGGATCGCCGCCAGGCCCATGCCGATCAGGCCCCCCAGCACGATCAACAGCACCGACTCCACCATCACCAGCACCAGCACGGTGCCGTCCTTGAAGCCCAGCGTCTTGAGGATGGCCAGCTCCGGGATGCGCTCGCGTACCGCCTGGGCCATGGTGTTACCGGTCAGCAGTACCAGGGTGAAGAACACTGCGGCCATGATGCCGGTGACGATCAGGCCGATGTCGGCGAACTGCTTGGCGAAGGCCTGCGAGAACGTCGCTTCGGTCTGCGACTTGGTTTCGCGGTCTGAATTGAGCGACAGCGCGTCGATGGCCTGGGCCACGCGGGAGGCATGTGCGGGGTTGTCCAGCTGCACGGTGTAGAAGCTGACCTGGTTCTTGATGTAATCGTTGGATTCATCGAAGTAGCTCCAGTGCAGCAGCAGCTGGTTCTCCGCGCCGGCGTTGTTGCGGTCTTTTGCCCGGTAGATGCCCACCAGTTGCAGCGGCCAGTCGTTGCTGCCCTTGCGCGGGAAGATGGTGGCCTGCATCGGAATGGTGTCGCCCAGCTTCCAGCCGAAGCGCTTGGCCAGGGTTTCCCCGACGATGGCGCCGGTGCGGGTGTTCTTGAACGCTTCGGCCTGCGCTGGCGGCAGCTCGAACTCCGGATACAGGTCCATGTAGTTGTCCGACACCGAGAAACTGGGGAAGAAGTTCTTCGGGTCCTGGTAGATGCCGCCAAACCACATCGCGTAGTTCACCTTGCGCACCCCGGGGGTGGCTTCGATGTCGCGCAGCAGGCGCAGCGGCAGGCTCTGGGTGATCGACAGCTTGGAGGACACCACCAGCCGCTTGGCCCCTTCGATGGTGTCGCCGCCAGAGTTGAAGGCCACGCGCACCGAATCGAGCATGCCAAACAACAGGAACGCGGCCACCACCGAGAGCAGGGTCAGCAGGGTCCGCGTCTTGCTGCGGAACAACTGCGCCCAGATCAGCGAGAAATACTTCATCGCGGCATCCTCCTCAGTGGGCCGCTGGCGCGCTGGCCAGTTCGCCCTTGTCCAGGTGCACGGTGTGGGTGGCGTACTCGGCCGCCTTGGGGTCGTGGGTGACCATGATGATGGTCTTGCCGTGCTCGCGGTTGAGCTGCTGCAGCAGTCCCAGGATCTCCTCGGCCGACTGGCGGTCCAGGTCGCCGGTGGGTTCGTCGCAGATCAGGAAGGTGGGGTCGGAGACGATCGCGCGGGCGATCGCCACGCGCTGCTGCTGGCCGCCGGACAGTTCGTTGGGGCGGTGGCTGCGGCGGTCGGCCAGGCCCACCAGGGTCAGTGCGATCTCGGCATTGCGCTTGCGCTGGGCCGCGCCCAGGTGGGTGAGCAGCAGCGGCAGCTCCACGTTCTTCTGCGCGGTGAGCATCGGCATCAGGTTGTAGAACTGGAACACGAAGCCGACGTGGTGGCTGCGCCAGGTGGAGAGCTGGCCGCCGCTCATGCGGTCGATGCGCTCGCCTTCGATCTCGATCTCCCCGCCAGTGGGCGTGTCCAGCCCGCCGATCAGGTTGAGCAGGGTGGTCTTGCCCGAGCCGGACGGGCCCATCAGGGCCACGAAGTCGCCGCGCTGGATGTCCAGGTCGATGCCGTGCAGCACCTGCACCTTCTCGGGGCCGCGCTGGTAAGTCTTGGTGATGTTGCGGAGCGAAACCAGGGTCGACATGGGAGGTTCTCCGTGGATCAAGGCGGGTCAATGGCGTAACGGCATGCGGCGGCACGCGCCTGCATGGGCCGCAATGAGAGCCGTGACCGGGGGATGCGCGGTTGGCGGACAGCGGTCCGCCTGCGCGCCTGCACGGCACGGGTAGCGCACTTACATGGCATCGCCACGCCCGGCCGGGCGCGGCGGGCTACTGCTGCTGCTTTTCCACCACCTTGCTGCCGTCCTGTAGTTCGGCAGGCGGGTCCAGCACCACCACCTCACCAGCGCTCAGGCCCTGGCTGACCTGGCGGTCGGTATTGAGCGCGGCACCGGCGGTGACCGCGCGTTGTTCCACATGCTGGTCGTCCTTGACCACGAAGGCGACGGTCGTCTGCCCGCGTTCGACAAGCGCCGCCGCCGGCACCCGCACGCCCTTCGGCGCGGCGGCCTGCGCCGGTTGCGCCGTTTCCAGGAAGCTCACCCGCACGCCCATCTCCGGCACGATGCGCGGGTCTTTCACCTTCAGTGCCACGCGCACCTTGACCGTGGCCTTGCCGCGGTCGGCGGTGGGAATGATGGCGATCACCTCGGCCGGGATCTTCCAGTCCGGGTAGGCATTGAGCGTGGCCTCGACCGGCATTTCCGGCTGCACACGGCCAATGAAGGACTCGCCTACCTCGACTTCGATCTCCAGCGAGTCCATGTCCACGATGGTGCCGATGCCGGTGCGGGTGAAGCCGCCGCCGGCCGACAGCGGCGACACGATTTCACCCGGCTGCGCGGCCTTGGCCGTGACTACGCCGGAAAACGGCGCGCGCACGGTGTTGTTGTCCACGCCGAGCTCGGCGATGGCCAGCGCATCATTGGCCACCGTGGTATTGCGCTGCGCGGTGCGCAGCTGCGCACGCAGGTTGTCGCGCTGGGCAATGGCCAGGTCGTACTGCGAGCGCGACACCAGCTGCTGGCCCACCAGGGTCTGCAGGCGACCGGCTTCGGCATCGGCCTGGGCCACCTGTGCCTGCAGGCCGGCCAGCTGGCTGCGCGCAGCCTCCAGCTGCGAGGCTGACAGGCTCCGCTGGGCATTGGCATCGATCGGGTCGAGCGTGGCCATGATCTGGCCTTCTTCCACGCGCATGCCTTCTTCGATCATCACCTCGCGCACCTTGCCGGTGATCTTGGCCGACACCGTGGCCATGCGCCGGGCCACCACATAGCCACTGGCATCGAGCACCGAGCTGCTGGCACCGCCCGGCTGGATGGCCACCACCGGCGCGGCGGTCACTTCGATCGGACGTTGCCGGCCAAGCAGGAACCAGCCGATGCCGGCCAGCAGCAACAACACGATGATCGACAGCACGATCCACAGCCCACGGCGGGGCGAGGACGGCGGCGGCGTGGCCGCCTTGCGGTCGATGCGGAGTTCCTTGAGCAGTTCAGCGGATGCGTTCATCGTGCGTCTGGTCGGGGAATCGGGCCGAGTGTGACCGCAACGGCGGTCGGGGACAAACCGGCTCGGGGCCGGGAGGTGCACAGCATGCCCGCCGGCCGGGCCACGCGGCAGTGACAGCTGTCACCTGCTTGCGCTGACGCTGTCCACTGGAAGGGCACCTGCCGTGGCGCGAGGCTGTGCCGAACCTGTCACGGAGTCCGCCAATGTCCGTTTCCTGCACCACCCCCCTGGCCAGCCTGCGCGATGCGCAGGTGCATTACGGTGCGGTTGCCGCGCTGCAGGGCGTAAGCTTCTCGCTGCAGCGCGGCGAAGTGCTGGCCCTGCTGGGCCGCAATGGCGCCGGCAAGAGCACCGCCATTGCCGTCCTGCTGGGCCTGCGCGCGGTGGATGCCGGCCACGTCGAGCTGCTCGGCGGCGACCCGCAGCAGCGCGCCAGCCGCCGCGGCATCGGCGTGATGCTGCAGAGCACTGCACTGCCACCGGTGCTGCAGGTGGCCGAGCTGATCGAACTGTCGCGCACCTGCTACGACGACCCGCGCCCGCTTGAGGAATGCCTGGCCCTGGCCGGCCTCACCGACCTGGCACGTCGTCGTTACGGGCAGTTGTCCGGCGGGCAGCAGCGCCGCGTGCAGTTCGCCATCGCGCTGTGCGGGCGGCCGCAACTGTTGTTCCTGGACGAGCCCACCACCGGCCTGGATATCCAGGCGCGGCAGGCACTGTGGCAGGCCATCCGGCAGCTGGCCGGCGAAGGCTGCGGGGTATTGCTGACCACCCACTACCTGGAAGAGGCCGAGGCATTGGCCCAGCGCGTGGTGGTGATCGAACAGGGCCGGGTGCTGGCCGATGGCCCGTTGGCGCAGTTCCGCCAGCAGTTGGCGCCGCGCCGCATCCGCTGCCGCAGCAGCCTGGATGCCGATGTGCTGAAGACCTGGCCAGGCGTGCGCGAGGTGCAGCGCGATGGGCTGCGCCTGCAGTTGCTGGCCGAGCCGGCCGAACCGGTGGTGGCGCGGCTGCTGGCCGAAGACCCGCAGCTGCAGGAACTGGAAGTACACGGCGGCGGCCTGGCCGACGCCTTCGTCGAGCTGACCCGGGAGGCTGCATGAACACCTTGACCACCACGGCACGCCCGCGCGCGTCGACCTGGCGCATCTACCGCGCCGAAGCGTTGTGCGAACTGCGCCGCGCCTGGCGTACCCCTGCCTTCGCGCTGCCCTCGCTGCTGTTCCCGGTGCTGTTCTATTCGTTGTTCGGTGTTCTGCTCGGCCGCGGCCATGCGCCGCAGTACCTGCTGGCCACCTACTGCGTGTTCGGCGCGATGGCCCCGGCGTTGTTCGGCTTCGGCGTGCAGCTGGCGCTGGACCGCGAAGGTGGCCTGCTCACCCTCAAGCGCGCGTTGCCGGTGCCGCCGATGGCGCCGCTGCTGGCGCGGCTGTCGATGACGGTGCTGTTTGCGCTGCTGGTGGCCGTGGTGCTGCTGGGGGTGGCGGCGCTGGCCGGGGTAGCGTTGTCGCCCGGGATGGTGCTGCGCCTGCTGGCCGTGGCCGCCTTCGCCGCGCTGCCGCTGGGCGCGATCGGGCTGTGGATCGGCAGCCATGTCAGTGCCAGCGCGGCGCCGGCGGTGGTCAACCTGGTGTACCTGCCGCTGGCGCTGCTGTCGGGCTTGTGGCTGCCGCTGTCGATGCTGCCGCGGGTGTTTTCCACGTTGGCCCCGCTGTGGCCCACCTGGCACCTGGCGCAGCTGGCACTGCCGGCCGTGGGCGAGCCGGCGCAGGGCAGCACAGGGGTGCACATCGCGGTGTTGCTGGCGGTGACTGGCGTAGCACTGGGGCTGGCCCGCCGGCGCCTGCGCCGGGTTGGCTGAGCAGCGCAGGAAACTGGCATGATCACGCCTGACCACCCCGTTCTGGAACCGCCCGTGTCGTCGCGCTGGACCGCCTCGCTGCTGCGCCCCGCACCGGATTCCTCGGTGGCCGACAACCTGCGCCGGGGCAAGCCAGCCTGGGCCGATGCGGTGCACCTGCTGTGGACCGGCTGGGTGTTCCTCACCCCCATCTTCGGCAGCGGCTATTCGCTGTCATGGCTGTGGCTGACCCTGCTCACCTACCCGGCGTTCCTGGCCTTGTACCTGCGCCTGCTGCTGGCCCCACGCCATCATGGGCCGCGTTATGCGCTGGCGATGGTGGCCATGGGCCTGGCGCTGCTGCCGTGGTATCCGTCGGGCATCAGCTATTTCATCTTCGGCTGCGTGATGCTGCGGGTGTGCCGCGACGCCAGTGTGCTGCGCTACATGCTGCAGCTGCTGGCGCTCAACGGCCTGTTCGTGATCGTGGCGCTGTGGGTGGGCTACCCGTGGCAACTGGTGGTGTGGATTCCGTCGATGGCGCTGATCATTGGCGTCATTGTCAACGTTGAACGGGCCAACAAGGACCGCGACGCGGCGCTGCTGCTGTCGCAGGAAGAAGTGCGGCGGCTTGCCGCCACCGCCGAACGCGAGCGGATCGGACGCGACCTGCACGACCTGCTCGGGCATACCTTGTCACTGATCACCCTGAAGCTGGAACTGTCGCGCAAGCTGGCCGACCGCGACCCGCAGGGCTCGCGCCGCGAAGTGACCGAAGCCGAAGCCATCGCCCGCCAGGCGCTGGCCGAGGTGCGCAGTGCGGTCACCGGCATCCGCGCCAGCGACCTGGCCGCCGAGCTGGCCTCGGCGCGGCTGCTGCTGGAATGCCAGCACGTGCACCTGGATTACACACCGCCGCCGGCGATGCCACCGGATGTGGAGCGCGCACTGTCGCTGGTGCTGCGCGAAGCGGCCACCAATATCGTCCGGCATGCGCAGGCACACCGGGCCTGGATCCGCTTCGAGCAGGAAGGGCGCAGTCTGTTGATGGAGATCGGCGATGACGGGCGGGGCGGTGTGCACGCCGATGGCAACGGGCTGGGCGGCATGCGCGAGCGGGTGGCGGCCCTGCGCGGCACGCTGGCGCTGCAGTCGGTGAAGGGCGAGGGCACCCGCGTGACCGTGCGGGTACCGCTGCCGGCGGCCACCAAGGCGGTGGCGGCACTGCCGACCGAGGCGCCGGTGGCGCCGCAGCTGCCTGCGGGTGGACCGGCATGATCCGCATCGTATTGGCCGAAGACCAGGCGATGGTGCGCGGCGCGCTGTCGGCGCTGCTTGGGCTGGAGCCGGACATCGAAGTGCTGGGCAGCGCCGCCGATGGCGAAAGCGCCTGGCGGATGCTGCAGCAGCTGCGGCCGGACATCCTGGTGACCGACATCGAAATGCCCGGGCTGTCCGGCCTGGAACTGGCCCAGCGGATCGCGCGCCAGGGCCTGCCGATCAAGGTGGTGATCGTGACCACCTTCGCGCGCTCGGGGTTTCTGCGCCGCGCGCTGGATGCCGGAGTGTGCGGCTACCTGCTCAAGGATGCGCCGGCCGAGCGCCTGGCCGATGCGTTGCGCCAGGTGCAGCGCGGCGGCCGTGCCATCGACCCGCAACTGGCGCTGGATGCGTGGTCGCAAGCCGACCCGCTCAACGACCGCGAGCGCCAGGTGCTGCGCCTGTCCGGCGACGGCCGTTCGGCCAGCGAGATCGCCACCCAGCTGGGGCTGTCGCACGGTACCGTGCGCAATTACCTGTCCGAGTGCATCGGCAAGCTGGGCGTGGCCAACCGCATCGAAGCGTATCGGCTGGCACGGCAGAAGGGCTGGTTGTAGGCGAGCGCGTATCCTGTGCGGTCCAGGGACAGGAAGGGCCGCCGATGAAACATCACTTCGCCGATTTTCTCGACCGTGATGCCGGGGTATGGACGATCACGCCGAATGCGCAGCGCTGGTCGTGCCATTACCAGGACGTGGCTGACGCGCCCGACGATGCGTGGCGACTGACCCTGACCCGCCACGACCGCAACTGGACGCGCGTGCTGCAGTTGGCGCAGTTGCGCGAGCTGACCCTGCATGAGCCCGACCAGGCCCAGTTGGCCGCGCTGGCGCAACTGCCGCAGCTCACCGCGTTGCGCATCAGCCATGCGCGGCCCAAGTCGCTGGCGATGCTGGAGGACATGCACGGATTGCGCGAACTGGTGCTGGAATATGTGTCGGCGTTTTCCGATCTTTCACCGCTGGGCCGCCTGCCGGCGCTGCACGCGCTGCACATGGAAAACCTGCGCCGGGTGCATGATTTTTCCGGCCTGGCCGGCGCCACCGCGTTGCGCGACCTGACGATTCTGGGCACGCTGGACTGGAACCAGCCGGTGGACGATTTCGATTTTCTTGCCGGCCTGCCCGCACTGGAGCGGTTGAACGTGTCGTGGTTCCGCGCGCCGAAGGTGACGCCGGTGATGGGCGCGCTGGTGTCGCTGCCCCGCCTGGCCAGACTGGAGATGGGCATGAGCGGCCTGCCGCTGGAAGAATTCGCCTGGATCGAGGCGAACCTGCCGCAGGTGGAAGGCGCGGTGCGCCCGGCGACCATCCCCAACCACGGCCAGAGCCGGGAGATCGGCGCCGGTGATCCGCGCTTCTCGATGCCGCTGGCCGAGTTCTACCAGCATGTCGATGTGTACGTGGGACACGAAGGCAAACGCTTCGAAAGCACGGGCTTTGACGCCATGCTGCTGGGCAAGGGCGAGCGCAGCGCCACCGGCACGCCCGAAGCGGTGCTGGCCAGATGCACCCAGCACCGGCAGCGCTACTACGCGCTGGTGGAGGCCTTCCGCGCAGCCCGGTAGGCAACCGGGCTGCGTGCACTACCGGGTGTGGTCGTCCCCGGTTTTCCGCGTGCCCCTCGCCATTGCCTGGAACACCCCGTCGCGGCGCACCCACAGGTGGAACAGCGCCGCCGACAGGTGCGCCACCACCGTGGCAAACAGCACATACGCCAACAGGCTGTGTGCGCTGCGCAGTGCGGCATACAACGATGGGTCATGCGGCACGATCGCCGGCAGGTTGAACCCGGACCACATCACGATCGGATAGCCACCGGCCGACAGCATCGACCAGCCCACCAGCGGCATCGCCAGCATCAGCCCGTACAGCACCCAGTGCGAGGCATGTGCGGCGGCGGCCTGCCAGGCGGGCAGATCGGCCGGCAGCGGCGGTGGGCGGTGGCGCAGGCGGTTGTACAGGCGCACCAGCACCAGCAGCAGGATGGCGATGCCCAGCGGACGGTGCAGGTCAACCAGCATGGGTCGCCATTGCAGCGCCGCCACCATGCCCACGCCCACAAACAGCATGGTCAGGATCATCGCCGCCATCAGCCAGTGCAGCACCCGCGCGGTCAGGTTGAAGTGGCCGGTATCACGCTTCATTTCGCACCTTCCTTGCCGGTGGCCGCCGCGCCCTTGCCGTTGGCGATCTCGCGCTCGCGGCGGTTGAACGACTGCGAATACACCGCCGAGCGTGCGGCCAGGATCGGGTCATCGGAACCGGCGATGCCACTGGGCAGGATCAGCGGATCGTAGTTGAGGTCGCGGCAGGCACCTTGCGCCTGCGGTTGCATCGACACCAGGCTGAGCGTGCCCACCTTCACCTGGCGGCGCGATTGGGGCCACACCTGGGAGGGGTCATCGATCGGGTCGCCGGGTTCGGCCAGGGTCACCCACATGTCCCAGCGCACCGGGCCCTGCGCCAGCCGCTGCGCGAACTCGTCGGCCAGGTAGTCCAGGCCGGCCTGTGCGCGCTGTTCGGGGATCATTTCCACGAACGGGGCCTGCGGCCGCATGCTCCAGCGCACGAAACGCTGGCTGCCGTCGGCGGCGTTGAAGCGGAAACTGTTGACCCCGTTGTAGGCGGTGTTGGCCCAGCTGTTGGACCACGGCGCGGTCTTGGCCCACTGCCCGAAGGCGCGCGCGGACGGGTACTTTTCCAGCACGGCGGCCATCCTGGCCGGGTCCGGCTTGCCAGTGGCCGGGTCGGGGATACCGGCGCGGGTCTGTTCCAGGAATGCCTCGGCAGTGGGCACGGCGAAGAACGGGAAGCTGTTCATCGCGGTGCGCCATTCCTGGCCGTCATCGCTGACCAGTTGCAACGCCATGCTGCGCACGCGCGCGTTGGCATCGGCACCATGCGGATCGCCGCCGCCGATCGACAAGCGACCCAACACCGGCACCCGGGGCTGGGCGAACACACGCGCCGAACTCAATGCCGCCCCTTCCGGCGTGCCCTGGAAGCTGCCGCTCACGCATACGCCCTTGCTGTGCGCACGGCGGAACCCGGGGTGGGGCGGGCCGGTGGCTTCGATGCTGTCGGTGAACGCCTGCGCGGTGGCACGGTCGCGGCCGATCCAGCCGGCCAGCCAGGCGAAGGCCAGCACCAGCAGGCCGGCAATGACCGCGATGAGGGCCAGCCACAACAACGGCGAAGGGGGCCGCGGGGCGCCCGGCTCCTGGCCGGCGCGGGTGTAACCAAAGAGCGACATGTCCGGATTCCTGCCTTCACGATGCGTGTGGGTGGGCGACAGGGGCATGGTGTCAGAACCGGTCTGATGCCGGTATTCACTTTTTCGACAAACCTTGGAAACACAGATCCCCGCCGAAGCGGGGATCTGTCGGGAACAGCCAAGGCGCCCGCGTAGTGCCAGGTTCCACCCGGCACGCCAAGCAGCCGGGCAGAGTCCGGCTCGAGGCCGTTACGCGTAACGCGTCTTCAGCATCGCCCAGGCCGAGCGCAGGGCCAGCGCTTCGCCACCGGCCGGGCGGCCAGGGCGCTCGCCATCGTTCCAGGCGTACACGTCCAGGTGCGCCCAGACCTGGCCTTCGGCGATGAACCGCTCCAGGTACAGCGCGGCGGTGACCGAGCCGGCCATGCGCGAGCCGGCGTTGGCCAGGTCGGCGATGTTGCTGTGCAGGTAGCGCAGGTACGGGCGCCACAGCGGCATGCGCCAGACCGGGTCGCGGGTGCGCTCGCCGGCCTGCAGCCACTGCTGGGCCAGGGTGTCGTCGTTGCTGAACAGCGCCGGCAGGTCCGGGCCCAGCGCGATGCGCGCCGCGCCGGTGAGCGTGGCGAAGTCGAGCACGATCTCCGGCTGCTGTTCGCTGGCGTAGGTGAGCGCATCGCACAGCACCAGCCGGCCTTCGGCGTCGGTGTTGTCGATTTCGATGCTCAGCCCCTTGCGGGTGGCGATCACTTCGCCCGGTCGGAACGCGTCCGGGCCGATCGCGTTTTCCACCGCCGCGATCAGCAGGGTCAGCTGCACCGGCAGCTGCTGGGCCATGACCAGTCCGGCCAGCGCCAGCGCGTGCGCCGCCCCGCCCATGTCCTTCTTCATGTTGCGCATGCCATCGGCCGGCTTGATATCCAGCCCGCCGGTGTCGAAGCACACGCCCTTGCCCACCAGTGCCACATGTGGCTGGCCGGGATTTCCCCAGCGCAGCGCGATCAGGCGCGGCGCACGATGCGAGGCACGGCCCACCGCATGGATGGCCGGGAAGTTCTGCTCAATGAGTGCATCGCCGGTAATCACCTCCACCTGCGCGCCATGCGCAGCGGCCAGTTCGCGCGCGGCGTCTTCCAGCTGCTGCGGCCCCATGTCTTCGGTGGGGGTGTTGACCCAGTCGCGCACGCGCAGGCTGGCAACCACCACGTCGCAGACTTCCGGCGACGGCGTGGCCAGCAGCTGCGCCGGGGCGCGGTTGGGCTTGCGGTAGCGCGCGAAGCGGTAGCTGCCCAGGCCCCAGCCCAGGTGCAGCAGGGTTTCCACATCGGCCGGCAGTGCATCGGCCACCTGCCAAACGCTGCCCTCGGGCAGCGCGAACGGGGCGTGCGCATAGGCGTAGGCATCGCCGGGATCACCCACGCCCACGATCGCACCGGCCAGGCCGTGCTCACCGGGCAGCAACACCACGCTGCCGCCGCTGCCGTTGAAGTGCTGCGCGTCGATCCAGGCCACCAGCGCCGGGCTCTGCTGCGCGCGCCACGCGGCGAACTGGGTGCGCTCCATGACATGCAGCGGCAGGGCCTTGGCGGACTCGGTGGTGAAACCGTTGATCTGGGTCATGCGGGTTGAGGCTCCGTTCGGGGTCAGGCGTGCGTTGCCGGTGCGTTCGCATCCAGCCAGTCGGCCAGGCCGGTCAGGGTGTCGAACTGCAGGTCGGGCTGCAGCGAAGGATGGGTCCAGGGGTGGGCATCGCGGTTGATCCAGCAGCCACGCAGGCCCGCCTGGATCGCGCCGGCGACGTCCATTTCGGCGTGGTCGCCCACGTGCAGCACCTGCGCCGGGGCCACCCCAAGGCGTTCGCAGGCGGCATGGAAGATGCTGGCCGCCGGCTTGGCCGCGCCATGTTCGCGCGAGCCGAGCTGGAACACGAAATGATGGGACAGGCCAATCCGCTGCAGGTCGGCGTTGCCGTTGCTGAGCGCGGCTACCGGCACGCGTGCGGCGATGCGGGCCAGTGCGTCCAGCGCGTCCGGGTAGAACTCCACCTGGTTGCGCGCGGCGTAGAACGCTTCGTAGGCCGGCTCCACCAGGGCCAGGTCGCCGCCGCTGTTCTCCAGCGCTTCGTGCAGGGTCAGCCGGCGCAGCGCGCTCAGGTCGTGGTGCAGCTGCGGGTTGGCGTGGAAGGAGCGCTCGCGCAGTTCGCGCATGGCCGCCACCGGGTACATCGCGGCGGTGGCGGGGCTGTGCAGCAGCATCCAGTCAAACAGCACCTGGTCGATGCGCGCGCCGATGGGGGCGAACGGCCACAAGGTGTCGTCGAGGTCGAGGGTGATGGCTTGGATAGGAAAATTCACCGGCCCATTCTACTCCCGCCGCTGTGCGCGGGCATGCCCGGATCGGCTCATTCAAACAGCCGTGCCCAGCCCTGCATGCCGTCCAGCCGCGCCAGCACCAGCTTGACGCAGACCAGCAGCGGCACCGCCAGCAGCAGCCCGACCATGCCCCACAGCCAGCCGAACACCAGCAGCGACAGGATCAGGATCAAGGGCGAAATGGCCATGCGCCGGCCCAGTACGATCGGCGTCACCACCTGGCCTTCAATGGTATGCAGGGCCAGGTAGCAGGCTGCCGGCAGCAGCGCCTTGAGCGGGTCGCTGAATTCCACAAACCCCATCAGCAGCATCAGCGCCACCCCGATCAGCGGGCCCACGTAGGGCGCGAAGTTCAGCAGGGCCGCCACCGTGCCCCACAGCAGGGCTTCCTGCAGGCTGATTCCGAGCAGCAGCAACACTCCGGAAAACACCAGCCCGACCAGCGCGTTGATCACGGTGATGGTGAGCACGTAGCGCGATACCTCGCGTTCGATCGAACGCAGGATGTCGGTGGTGAAGCGCTGCTGCTGGCGGCTGGGGAACAGCGCGATGGCATGCCGCTGCAGGTTCTGCCCGTAAATCATGAAGAACAGGGTGAGCAGCACCACCGCCAGCACCGAGGCGGCCAGCCGGGGTGCGCGGGTGAGCACCTTGTAGGGGTCATCCATCTGGGTGCGCACGATCTGCACGCGCCGGCTGCCCTCGCCACCGGCGACCCGGGCGAAATTCTCCGCGGCCTGGTTGGCCTGCTGCACCGGCTTGGTCAGGTCCTGTACCTGTCGGGCCACCTTGCGCAGTTGTTGCGGGGCTTCCTGCGCCCATTCCATGGCCGGCCCCACCAGCTGCACACCCAGCGCGGCCGCACCGCTCAGGCCCACGCCCAGCACCAGCACCGCGCCCAGGAAGCGGGGAATCCAGAGCTTGCCCAGCAGGCGCAGGATCGGGTTGCACACCAGCGCCAGGAACATCGCCAGCAGCACCGGCAGAATCACGTCCTGCGCGGCCCACAGGGTGAACCCGACGGCCAGGGTGGCCAGCACCACCAGTGACATCGGCGCGCGCGGGCGCGGCGAGGGGGGCGCGGCGATGGCGTCGTCGAGGGAAACGGCAGGAACGCTCATGCGGGCGCCGGGCAGGAAAGGAGCGATATTATTGGGCAAGCCGGGTGCGGGCGGCGTGTTGGTGGCCGGCACCGGTTGCCGGCGCGGACCGACCCCGGCTCAGGCATGCATCGGAAAACAAAGCGCCCCGCCGCAGCAGGCGGCAGGGCGTCAGGCGCGACCGACACATCTGGTGGGTGTCAGCGCTCGGAAAGATCCGTTGCCGCTTCGGCCGGCTGGGGCTGACGCTGCGGATCGACATCCACGCGCGTCGGCGGAGCGGCAGAGGCCTGCCGCGGTACGTCATCCACCGCATCGTCGACCTTGTCGGCGGCCTGCTCGGCGGTATCGGCCGCCTCGCTGGCCTGCATCGAGGCAAACGCCGCCTGGGTACTGGCCAGCAGGCTGGAGACCGAGCCGATCATCTGCAGCCACCGCGCGCCCTGTACCTTGGCACCCAGCCCGGTGGGCTCCATCCTGCCGGCAAGGAAGCCTCCGGCCAGGCCTACGGAGATGATGCGCAGCGGGGTCCAGCCGGCGCGCCACACCGTGCTCAGGGTGGACCAGCTGCTGCGGGTTTTTTCCACCCGCACCGCCACCACCAGTTCGGCACGCTGCACGCGTTGCCGCAAGGCTTCAAAGTTCATCGCCTGGCCCCGGTCGTATCAACGTCGGCATCGGGATCTTCCTCGCTGGGTTCGTCATACAGCCCCAGCCGCGACAACTGCCGGCGGGTGGCATGCATGCCGGTGTGGCGGAAGAAGAACGACACCCGCCACATCGCATAGCCGGTCACGATCAGGCTGAGGATCGAGGTGATCAGCAGCGAATGGAACCAGCTCATGCCCCAGCGCACCATCAGCGCGATCAGCGTGCCGGCCAGCAACAGCCAGGCCGACGCACCGAACACGATGGCCACCCCGCTCCACGCCAGCGCACGCCCGAACGCACTGCGCGCCAGGGCGAAATCGGCCGAGGCCAACCGCCGCAGGGAGCGCAGGGTGTGCTTGGCCGAATCGACGGTGGCGCGGCCGGCCTGGCCTACCTGGCGGATGCTCTCGTCCAGGTGCGGTGCTTTTTCACCGCTGTCCGGTGGCGGGGCTTGCGCGCCACCGGTGGCGGTCGACTGGGCTTGATCGCTCACGCCGGATTACTTGTCGCCGCCGCTGCGGGCCAGCTTGGCAATGATCCAGCCGGCGGCGAACGCCACGCCGAACGATGCCAGCGGGCGTTCGCGAATGAGCTCGGCGGCACTGTCGACCAGGTCCTTGCCCTTGTCCATCAGTGCATCCACCTGTTCCTTGGCCGCAGCGCCACCAAATTCAGCCGCCGCCAGGCCCGACAGCGCGGTGTCGGACAGCTCGGCCTTGACGTTGGCCTTGCCGATACGCAGCTCGTCGCCGGCTGCACCGGTGGCGCCCTTGATCGCACCGCCGGCGGCGGTGGCGGCCGACTTCAGGTGCGAACCGGCTTCGCCCAGGTGTTCCTTCAGGTTCTCGGTATTGGTGGGGCTCATCGTGACTCTCCGTTATGTGCGATGGGGAAGGTGACCGCAGCAGACCTGCGGTAACGAACACAAGGTAATAGCATCGGTGGGGTGTAAGGGGCGTTAGGGCTTGCTGACCCGTTCATCGCATCACCAGCACGCCCGGCGTATTGCCGCGGATGATGCGCACCACCAGTTGCGGCGGGCGCTGCTGGAAGTTGGCGCGCCAACTGGCCAGGTCGGCGAACTCGCCGGCCGTGGTTTCGGTGATGACGTCTCCGGCTGCCAGCCCGGAGGTGGCCGCGCGGCTGCCGCGCTTGACCTCGCTGACCTGCACGCCACTGATGCCGGCCTGGCGCAGTGCTTCGGGCAGGTCCACGAAGGTGGCGCCCGCCAGGCGCGGGTCGAGCGTATCGCCCACCACCGCGCGGGCCTGTTCCTTCAGCGTGGCCTTGAGCTGCTGTGCCTTGCCATCGCGGCGGATGTCCAGGGTGAGCGTGCTGCCCACCGGCTGCAGGCCTTCAATGTTGTGCAGGGCCTGCGCGCTGTCCACGCGCTGGCCATTGGCGGCCACCACCACATCGCCTGGTCGCAGCCCCGCAGCGGCCGCACCGGAGCCGGCCAGCACCCGGGTGACCAGCGCACCGCGTGATTCGCTAAGGCCCAGCCCCTGCGCGATCTGCTGGGTCAGATTCTGTGCTTCCACGCCCAGCGTGCCGCGCACCACCACGCCATGCTTGACCAGCTGGTCGACCACGTCGCGCGCCAGGTTGGAGGGAATGGCCAGCCCCAGGCCGATGTTGCCAGCCATGCTGCCCTGCGGGTTGAAGCTGGCGGTGTTGATGCCCACCAGCTGGCCCTGCAGGTTGACCAGCGCACCGCCGGAGTTGCCGGGGTTGATCGACGCATCGGTCTGGATGAAGTTCTGGTAGCCCAGCCCGCGGATGCCGCTGCGGCCCACCGCCGAGACGATGCCGGAGGTCACGGTCTGGCTGAAACCGAACGGGTTGCCGATGGCCACCACGAAGTCGCCCACGCGCAGTTGGTCGCTGTTGCCCAGCGGCAGCGCGGTGAGCTTGTCGGCGGGGATGCGGATCAGTGCGATGTCGGTGTCGCGGTCCGAGCCGATGAACTCGGCCTTGACCGTGCGCCCGTCCGCCAGGGTGACCTGCACATCGTCGGCGTTGTCGATGACGTGGTGGTTGGTCAGCACCAGCCCGGCGCTGGCGTCGATGATGACGCCCGAGCCCAGCGATTCATTGATGCGTTCCTGCGGCACTTCGGGGAACAGCCGGCGGAAGAACGGATCGTTGAAGTACGGGTTGCGCACCCGCACCACCTGCTTGGTGTTGACGCTGACCACCGCCGGCATTGCCCGTTCCAGCATCGGCGCCAGCGACGGCACCGCCTGCCCGGCCACCGATGCCGGCAGCGCTGCCGTGGCCGGAATGGCCAGCGTGGCCGGCGCCGCTTCGGCGCGGTTGTCCAGGTGGACGTTGATGGCCGATGCGACAAAGCCACCAAAGGCGGCGGCAAGCGCAAGGGTGAGCAGTGTCGGGAGCGGTCTCATGGTCCGTCGGTTCCGTGGCGGAAGAGGTAAAAAACACCTATACGGTAAAGCAAGCTGAATGAGTGTGTCGGCCTCCGCTTAAACCGCGAATGAAATCCGCGTCGCCACCGTGCGGGCAGGCCGCCCCCGGCGACCGTCGGCGCCGTTGACAGCGCCCCGCGCCGGCGTAAGCTGGCTGGGCATCGGCCACAAGATGTTGCGTTGCCGATCGGGATTGCCCCAAGAAGTTGGGTTTGCTGTCCGGGGCAATGACACTTGGTCAACACGCTCATGCAGCGCATGGCGCGTGATGGAGCCCGTTCCCCATGAGCCCGGTGCGACTGGATGTGGTCGGCAACGATGCGCACCCCGATGCGGTGCCGCTGCAGCCGGCGTCGCAGGATATCTGGGCGCGCAAATACCGGCTGACTACCCAGCAGGGCGAACCGCTGGATGCCGATATCGATGCCACTTACCTGCGCGTGGCCACCGCACTGGCCGATGCCGAAGCCAGCGCGCCGGCACGGCAGTACTGGCGCGAACGCTTCACCTGGGCGCTGCGGCATGGCGCGATTCCGGCCGGGCGGATCATCTCCAATGCCGGCGCGCAGGCGTACAAGCCGGCCACCAGCACCATCAACTGCACCGTGTCGGGCACCCTGGACGATTCCATGGACGGCATCCTGCGGAAGGTCCACGAAGCCGGGTTGACGCTCAAGGCCGGCTGCGGCATCGGCTATGAATTCAGCACGCTGCGCCCGCGCGGGGCATACGTTGCCGGCGCCGGCGCGCACACCTCCGGCCCGCTGTCGTTCATGGATATCTTCGACCGGATGTGTTTCACCATCGCCTCGGCCGGTGGTCGCCGTGGCGCGCAGATGGGAACCTTCGATGTGGCGCACCCGGATGTGCGCGAGTTCATCCGGGCCAAGCGCGAGGACGGCCGCCTGCGCCAGTTCAACCTGTCGCTGCTGATCACCGATGCCTTCATGCAGGCCGTCGATGCCGATGCCGACTGGCCCCTGGTCTTCCCGCTGACCCGCGCCGAAGCGGCCGGGCTGGACCTGGCCGATCCGGCCACGGTGCAGTGGCGCGACTGGCCTACCCATCGCAACTACGTGGTGCGCGACGACGGCCTGGTGGCCTGCCGCGTCTACGGCCACCTGCATGCGCGAAACCTGTGGGACATGATCATGGTGTCCACCTACGACTACGCCGAACCCGGCTTCATCCTGATCGACCGGGTCAACCAGATGAACAACACATGGTGGTGCGAGGACATCCGCGCGACCAACCCGTGCGTCACCGCCGACACCTGGGTGCAGACCCGCGAGGGGCCACGCCAGGTGGCCGAGTTGGTGGGTCGTCCGTTCCAGGCACGCGTGGATGGGCATGACTACCCCAGCACCGCCGCGGGTTTCTTCCTGACCGCGCACAAGCCGGTGCTGGCCGTGCAGACCCGCCAGGGCCATCGGCTGCGCCTGACGGCCGACCATCGCGTGCGCCGGGTAACCCAGCGCAACCGCTGGACGCTGCATAGCCAGTGGTGCGAAGCCGGGCAGCTGCAGCCGGGCGACGAAGTGCAGCTGCACGACCACCGCGCCTGCACGGACTGGCCGGGCGCGCTTGACCACGAGCAGGGCTTCCTGCTCGGCCTGTTGATGGGCGACGGCACCGTGCAGGCAGACGCTGCGGTGCTGTCGGTCTGGTGCCTGGCCGCGGTGGCCAACGGCGCACCCGCCACCCCGACTGCCGGGGTGCGCGCGCTGATGGCCGAAGCCCTGCGCTGCGCACGGACGCTGCCGCACCACGCCGACGTCGCCGGCTGGTGCCGGGTGGCCGGGCGCGGCGAATGGCAGTTGAAGTCGGCCGCGCTGCGCGACCTGGCCTGGCAGATGGGCATGGTGCCGGGGCACAAGACGATGACCCCGGCGCTGGAAAAACTCTCCAGTGCGGCCTGCCGCGGTTTCCTGCGCGGCCTGTTCGACGCCGATGGCCGCGTGCAGGGCAGCCAGGCCACGGGCGTCTCGATCCACCTGGCCCGGTCCGGCCGGGCCTGCCTGGAAGCGGTGCAACGCATGCTGCTGCGCCTGGGCATGCCCGCCACGCTGTGCGCACGCCGTGCTGACGGCCCCGCGCTGCCGCTCGATGGCCACGATGGCCAGCGCGGCCATCCCCGCCAGGCCCGGTTCGAGCTGGTCATCGGCGGCGAGGGCGTGGCCGGCTATGCCGCGCGGGTCGGCTTCGCCGACAGCGACAAAGCCGCGCAGTTGACCCGGGCATTGGCCCGGTGCCGTGGCGCGCCAGACCGCAGCGGCTTCTTCGCCACCGTGGAAGCGGTGCAGCCCGACGGCGTGGACGCGGTCTTCGACGTGCAGGTGCCCGGTGTCCACTGCTTCGATGCCAACGGCCTGCACGCGCACAATTGCGGCGAACAGCCGCTGCCGCCCTACGGCGCCTGCCTGCTCGGCTCGATCAACCTGACCCGGTTCGTTCGCGAGCCGTTCACCGACCGCGCCCGCTTCGACTGGGAGGAGTACAAAGAGGTGGTGCGGGTGTTCACCCGCATGCTGGACAACGTGGTGGAGGTCAATGGCCTGCCATTGGCGCAGCAGCGCCAGGAAATCCTGCGCAAGCGACGGCACGGCATGGGCTTCCTCGGCCTGGGCTCGACCCTGGCGATGCTGCGCATGACCTACGGCGATCCGGCGTCGTGCATCTTCACCGGAGACGTGGCCCGCGAGATGGCCATCGCCGGGTGGGAAACCGGCTTGGCGCTGGCCCGCGAGAAAGGCCCCGCCCCGATCCTGCTGGAGACCTTCACGGTGACCGCCACAATGCTGCGCCAGCGCCCGGAGATGGCCGACGACGGGTGGCGGGTGGGCCAGCAGATCCAGGGCAAGGTGCTGCATGCCCGCTACAGCCGCTACATGCAGCGCATCGCCGAGATTGCCCCGGACCTGGTCCAGGCGCTGGCCGAGGTGGGCGCGCGTTTCACCCACCACAGTTCGATCGCCCCCACCGGCACCATCAGCCTGTCGCTGGCCAACAACGCCTCCAACGGCATCGAGCCGTCCTTTGCCCACCATTACAGCCGCAACGTGATCGTGGCCGGGCGCAACAGCAAGGACAAGGTGGACGTGTTCTCCTACGAGCTGCTGGCCTACCGGCAGTGGATCAACCCGCAGGCGATGCCGTTCGCGCAGGACGCCGCCGCGCAGCTGCCGGACTACTTCGTGGCTGCCGACGACATTTCGCCCAAGGCCCACGTCGACATCCAGGCGGCCGCGCAGGCGTGGGTGGACAGTGCGATCTCCAAGACCGCCAACGTCCCCACCGACTACCCGTTCGAGCAGTTCAAGGACATCTACCGCTACGCCCATCAGCAGGGTTTGAAGGGCTGCACCACCTTCCGCTTCAACCCCGCCGCCTTCCAGGGCGTGCTGGTCAAGGCGGCCGATCTGGAGAACACCACCTACCGTTTCGAGCTCGAAGACGGCGCAGTTGTGGAGGTAAAGGGCAACGAACAGATCGAGTACGACGGTCAATTGCACACCGCCGCCAATCTGTTCGATGCGCTCAAGGAGGGCTACTACGGCAAGTACTGATGCAACCACGGAAGCTGTTTTAAAGGGGTTTGTTGCACAAGCCCGCGTGGCCGCCGGCCCGCATCGGCCGGCGGCCAAGCACAGATGCGACTCACCGGCTGCGACAAGACCGTTCCACGAAGGACCGTGCCGGTATAGCATCGCCAGCGATTTAACTGACCAGGCCCCTTAGGAGGCAATCATGAGCAACGGTAATGGTGTGACCGCGACCCTGTCGCAGGGCGTCGATGAAGTGAAAGAAGTGGCCGGCAAAGTGGGCGAGACCATCGCCACCACCGCTGAAGATGCCGTGGCGTCGGTGAAGAAGACCGTCAAGCGCGCACGCAAGGCTGCCACCACCCAGGTTGCCAAGGTCAAGAAGGCCGTGCAGAAGGCCGAGAAGACCGTCGCCAAGAAGGCCGACAAGGCCGCCAAGTCGGTTGGCAAGACCCTGGCCAGCGCCAAGAAGAAGCTGGAAGCGGCCAAGAGCAACGCCAAGGCCGAGGCCGCCGCGCTGAAGAAGCAGGTTGCCAAGAAGAAGGCCGCCGCTGAAAAGGCCGTGACCAAGACCACCAAGGCCGCCAAGAAGGTTGCCGGCAAGAAGGTCGCCGTAGCCAAGAAGGCCGTGGCCAAGAAGACCGCCGCCGCCAAGAAGGTCGTGGGCAAGAAGGTTGCCGTGGCCAAGAAGGCCGTGGCCAAGAAGACCGCCACTGCCAAGAAGGTCGTGGGCAAGAAGGCCGCCGTGGCCAAGAAGGCTGTCGGCAAGAAGGTCGCCGTAGCCAAGAAGGCCGTGGCCAAGAAGACCGCGACCGCCAAGAAGGTCGTTGGCAAGAAGACCGCCGTGGCCAAGAAGACCGTCGGCAAGAAGGTCGCCGTGGCCAAGAAGACCGTCGGCAAGAAGGTCGCCGTGGCCAAGAAGGCCGTCGGCAAGAAGACCGCCGCTGCCAAGAAGGTCGTCGGCAAGAAGACTGCCGTTGCCCGCAAGACCGTCGGCAAGAAGGTTGCCGTGGCCAAGAAGGCTGTGGCCAGGAAGACCGCGACGGCCAAGAAGGTGGTCGGCAAGAAGGCCGCCGTGGCCAAGAAGGCCGTGGCCAAGAAGACCGTCGCCCGCAAGGCTGCACCGGCCAAGCGCACCAGCGCTGCCAAGACCGTGGCCCGCAAGGCCCCGGCCAAGCGCGCCCGCAAGTAAGTCGGTAAACACGGCGCCTGCCTCCGGGCGGGCGCCGTGATGCGGTCGCAGATGGGGATCCCCTGCAAGCGCACGAGGAACCGCAGCATGGTTGTCCGGATCGACCAGAAGATCACCGGCTACGCCGTGGTCCCCACCGGGGAAACCACGCGCCCGGCGGCTGCCGATGCAGCGCCCACCCCCGGTGCCGGCCCGGGCGACACCATCGTGCAGATGCACGAGCGCATCGAGCGCCCCGAGGTACTGGTCGGCACGACCTACAAGATCAAATCCCCGCTGGTGGAGCACGCCTTCTACGTGACTCTCAACGACATCGTGCTCAATCCTGGCACCGAACACGAGCTGCGCCGCCCATTTGAAGTGTTCATCAATTCCAAGTCGATGGAGCATTTCCAGTGGATCGTGGCGCTGACCCGCATCATGTCGGCGGTGTTCCGCAAGGGGGGCGATGTGACCTTCCTGGTGGAGGAAATGAAGGCGGTGTTCGACCCGCGCGGCGGCTACTACAAGGCCGGTGGCGTCTATATGCCTTCGCTGGTGGCCGAGCTGGGCAGCGTTGTGGAAGCACACCTGAAGTCGATCGGGCTGCTGCACGACCCCGAATTGAGCGATGCGCAACGCGCGCTGATCGCCACCAAGCGCGAGCAGTACGCGCGGCAGGTGGCCAGCGGCCACACCGCCCCTGCCGAAGACCTCGCCGTGACCGGCGATGGGGCCAGTTTCCCGCCCAGTGCCAGCTTGTGTCCTGCGTGCAGCAGCAAGGCGCTGGTGCTGCTGGATGGCTGTGCGACGTGCTTGAACTGCGGCTATTCCAAGTGTGGCTGAGGTAACCGGCCGCCCTGGATCGACCGTTCCGCTTGCACAAACCTGAAGCGGTTTACGCAACAGCGGCGCCAGAAAGTTGGCGCTGGTCATGTAGAGATGGCAGAGTCGGGCTCTCGAAGTCATGGGACGAAGGAACGCCCGATGTATGCCGAAGCCCTCACTGCCGGTCATGCGCTTGCGCGCCTGCACCAGGACCACCGCCTCATCCGTGTCGATACCGTGCTTGATCCGCAGACCTTCCTGGTCAAGCGGTTCGAGGGCAGCGAACGGGTGTCCCATCCGTTCACCTATCAGGTGGAGCTGCTGTCGGTGCAACCGCGGCTGGAGCTCAAACAACTGGTTGGCCAGCCGCTGCGGCTCAAGCTGGGCGACGAATTCGGCGGGCATGGCATCCACGGCTACGTGCGCGAATTTGCCAGCGTCGGCCGCGAGGCGCAGTTCAGCTGCTACCGCGCCGAGATCGCGCCCTGGTTCGCCTTCCTGGATTACACCAGCAACTGCCGCATCTTCCAGGACATGAACGTGCTGAAGATCGTGGAGACGGTGTTCGCCGATTACCCCGATCTGGCCCGCTTCGATTACGACCTGGACGCCGGCAAGTTGCCCAGGCTGGCCTACTGCGTGCAGTACAACGAATCGGACTTCGCCTTCGTCTCGCGCCTGCTCGAAGACGCTGGCATCTATTACAGCTTCCGCCACGATGAAGACGGCCATAGCCTGCTGCTCAGCGACGACTCCACCCTGAGCGTGGCGCTGGGCGAACCGGCGCCGGTGTACTTCCGCGCCGATCAGGGCGTGCAGCAGCAGACCGGCCTGCACCGCTGGGGCGCGCGCCGCCGGGTGGGGCCGGGCGCGCAGTCGCTGAGCAGCTTCGATTTCAAGCAGCCTGCCACGCCGCTGCGCGTGGTGCGTGGCAACCAGGCACCGCGCGGCGTGCTACCCGAACTCACCCAGTACCGCTACGACGGCGCGGCGCGCTTTGCCGACAGCCGCATCGGCGAAGCGCTGGCTGCGGTGCGCAATGAAGAAAGCGCGTGGCCGACCAAGCTGTTCGAATGCGCCGGCAACGCCGCCGGGCTGCAGGCCGGTGGCTGCTTCACCCTGGAACAGCAGCCTGACTTCATCGGCCGTGGCGCCGAAGACCGGCAATTCTTCGTGGCGCGTCTGCAGCGCGAAGGGCGCAACAACTTCGCCAGCGATTTCGCCAGCGCCGAGGCGCCCAGCTACGCCGTCGAGGCCGACGTCCTGCGCCGCAAGATTCCCTACCGCCCATTGCGGCAGACCCCGTGGCCACGCATGCCCGGCCCGCAGACCGCCACCGTGGTGGGGCCGCCCGGCGAAGAACTGCACGCCGATGCCTACGGCCGGGTGAAGGTGCAGTTCCACTGGGACCGCAAGGAAGACCGCCGCGACAACGGTGCCGAGAACAGCTCCTGCTGGATCCGCAGCGCCAGCCCGTGGGCCGGCGCGGACATGGGCGGGGTCTCACCGCCGCGCGTGGGCCAGGAAGTGGTGGTGGACTTTCTCGATGGCGACCCGGACCGCCCGATCATCACCGGCCGGGTCTTCAACGAAGACAACATGCCGCCGTTCGGCCTGGAAGTGAGCGGCCTGAAGTCCAAGACGGTCAAGGGGGCCGGCTGGAACGAGATGACCATGCACGACACCGCCGGGGGCGAGCTGCTCAACATGCGCGCCCAGCGCGACATGGTCACCACCGTGCTCAACGACCAGAACGCCAGCATCCAGAACAACAAGTCCACCGCCGTGGCGGTGAACCACAGCATGAGCGTGGGTGCCAACCAGGACATCAGCGTGGGCGCCAACCGTGGCATCAACGTCACCGGCACCGACACCCTGGGCGTCACCGGCACCCGTACCACCAACGTCACCGGTGCGGTCACCCAGACCTACCAGTCCGGCCAGACCAAGACCATCGCCGCGGCCGGCTACACCGAAACCATCACCGGCGATTTCGGCACCACCCTCACCGGCAACTACACCAGCCAGCGCACCGGCACCTGGAAGGAAACCGTTACCGCCACCTCGCTGCGCCAGGTGATCGGCAAGGTCACCCAGGAATACTCGGCCGGCCGCGAAACCACCATCACCGGGTTGGACAAGCGCGGCGTGCAGGGGGCGGTGGAAGACACCAACATCGGCGCGCGCAGCGTGGGCGTGGACGGCACCTTCGACCATGAAGTCAGCGGCACCCACAGCCAGCTGTCCAACGGTGACATGACCCTGGGCTCGGCCAGCAAGCTGACCGCGGCGGTGGGCGGGGCCTTCATCGAAATCACCGACGGGGAGATCAAGATTTCCGCGGGCGGCTCGGAAGTGGTCATCAACAGCGGTGGCGTGTCGGTCAACGGCAGCGAGATCAAACTCAACTGCTGACCGGTCCATCGGAGGGACACCCATGCACGACACCCCCATGCTGCGCGGCATCCAGAAACTCAGCGACGCCTGGCTGGCCGCCGCCGCCGATCCCAGCCGGCGGCTGCTGGTCTGGCGCGTGCCGGCCAACGCCAGCCGCCTGCTGGCCGCGTTCTTCGAGATGCAGCGGCACGACCAGGGCCGCGACACGCCGGACTACTTCCTGCGCGTGGACACGCCCTATGAGCTGGGCTTCCGCTACAGCCGCGACATCAAGCAGACCCTGCTCGAGCGTTACCTGGGCAGCCAGGACGAACTGCGCGGGCAGGGCATTGCGTTGGGTTGGCGCGGCCCGCATGCCGAGCACCCCGACAGTGCCGCCGGCGTGGTGCAGGTACTGGACAGCTTCGCCGAGCACCACGGCAACCACCTGCGGTTGCTGGCCGCCGTGCTGGAACCCGAGCGGATGGTGCCCGGCGACGGCTTCGAGCGCTGGCTGGATGCTGCGCTGGCTGCCGCCCCCGGCGACCGCCTGCGCCTGGTGCTGGTGGACACCGACGAAGACCCGCGCTGGCAGTCGCTGCTGGAGCGCCATGCCCACGTGGCCGCGCGCATCGCCGCACCGGTGGACATGTTCGACATTGCCCGCGACACCGCCTCGCAGTCCGCCGGCACTGGCGCGGAAGTGCTGTACCGGCAACTGCTCACCGACCTGATGCTGCTCATCGAGCGCGGCAGCCCGCAGCAGGTGGCCACGCGCGCCGAGCGCGCGCTGGGCCTGGCCCAGCGCCACGGCTGGCACGACCAGCAATCGGTGGTGCAGATGATGTTGGCCGGCGCCTGGCTCAAGGCCGGCGACCACGGCCAGGCCATCGGCGCCTACCGCCACGCCCGCAGCGCCGCCGAGACCGCTCGCGGCCACGGCAACCCGGCCGCGCCGGAACTGGTGCTGCAGAGCTGGTTCGGCGAAGCCGGCTGCTGGCTCACTGCCAAAAATCCCGAGCGCGCCGCGCAGACCTATCTGCAGGCGTCCACCGCGGCGGCCAGCATCCCGCACCCGATGTTCCAGCTGGAAGGCCAACGCATGGCCGGCTACTGCCTGCTCCAGCATGGCCAGCGCGAAGAAGCGCGTACCCGGCTGCTGGACGCCATCCGCATCGCCAAGCCCCTCAGCATGCAGGACCGCAAGGCCACCACGCTGCCGCAGGCACTGTGGGACCTGCTGCAACTGCAGGACCTGCGCCGCGCCGAAAGGATCCAGCTCACCGCCCCGGTCTACCTCCAACAGACCATCGCGCTGCATGCGCAGGCCGAAGACGCCGCCGCCACGCTCGGCCCCACGCCCACCCGCCTGCAGCTGGATGTCATCGATGCCCAGCTCCACGCCGGACTGGAGCAGGTCTTCCATCGCATCCAGCAGGAGCGCGAGCGGCTCATCCAGGGCGGTGACGAATTCTTCCGCAAGATCGTCGCGGTGGGCCGCGACTTCCTCGACCCGCACTGGAACGGCCTGCCCACCATCGAACACCCGCTCGACCACCAGATCCCGGTCTGGAGCGAACCCCCGGCCATGCAGCCGCTGCCCGACCCCGGCCCGCTGCTGGCCGGTACCGACCCTGCCCCCGTCGCACCGCCTGCGGCCACCCCTGGAGTTGTTGCCGCATGAATACCCGCATTCTGGTCATGACCGTCGCCGTGCTGCTGGGCATGGCCATCGTGGTGTGGCTCGGCGTGGAGTACCGCGACGAAGTCAAAGCCTTCCTGCGCGCCCTGCTGCGCGCGCTGTAAGCAACACAGGAGTGTTGCCGTGAGCACTGCCGCCAAGCATTTCGATCCGCAGCTGGGCATCGACATCCACATGTACGCGATGCCGCCGTGCCCGTTGCCCACGCCGCACATCGGCCTGGTGCTGGACCCGTTCGACTACATCCCCTTCATCGGTTCCACCATCAAGGTCAACGGCGTGCACCGCGGCACTGCCGGCACCGGCGGCCTGGACATCCACATTCCGCTGGGTGTGTGGGGCCCGCCGCTGGCCGCGCCGATGGGCCCGCAGTTCGACGGCGAAGAAATCTTCATGGGCAGCCGCACCGTGTCGGCCGATGGCGAGCCGTTCTCGCGCCTGGCCATGCCCGTGCTGGACTGCAACCTGGCCGGCATGATCAACCCGTTCCGGGTGAAGAAACCCAAGAAGCCGCTGCGCGCCATGTCGCTGCCCACCGGCTTGAACGTGGCCATTCCCACCCGCGTCAAGGTCGGCGGCCCGCCCACCGTGTCGTGGACGGCAATGGCCTTCCGCGCCGCGTTTGCCGGGCTGGGCAAGCTGCGCAAGACCGACTTCTTCCGCAAGAAGATGGATGCCTTCGCCAACTGGCGCCGCGCCAAGTGGGGGCATCTGCCCTCGGGCACGCTCAAGTGCAAGATCCTGCGGGCCGAGCCGGTGGACATCCGCGACGGCAGCGTGTCGGTCAGCCACGAAGACTTCAGCATTCCCGGCCGCCTGCCGCTCCGCTGGCGCCGCGTGTACGCCTCGCGCCATGCCCAGCGCACCGGCGCCTGCGGTTACGGCTGGCAGACCCCGGCCGACCTCGCGCTGGCGTTGTCGGCCGACGGCAGCGCCTGGCTGTCCGGCCCGGACGAGGTCGCCTTCTTCCCCGAGCTGCCACGCCGCGACGGCAGCGACGCGGCCACCCTGGACTTCGTGGACGGCGCGCGCCTGTGGCGCGAAAACGGCCAGTGGATCGTGCGTTTCAAGGGCGGCCTGCAGTACCACTTCGACGCCATCCCGGCCGCCGGGGTGGCGGTGCTGCCGCACGAGCGCAGCCTGCCCATCGAGCGCATCGAAGACCGCTGCGGCAACCACTGGCGCTTCGAGCGCCGCGACGGCCATCTGGTACGCATCGTGGAAAGCGGCGTGGACGGCCTGCAAGGCCGCTTCATCGAGGTGGAATCCCGCCAGGGCCACATCGACCGCCTGCAGCTGCACGACCCGGCCAGCGGCCTGAACCACCTGCTGGTGAGCTACCGCTACGCCAACGGCGACCTGATCGCCGCAGTGGATCCACTGGATGCCCCGCGCACCTTCGGCTACCAGCAGCACTACATGGTGCGCCACACCGATCGCGTCGGCCTGTCGTTCTATTACGCCTTTGATGCGCAGTGGCGCGTGGTGCATTCCTGGGGCGACGGCGGCCTGTACGACTACCACTTCGACTACGACGCACTGCTGCACGAAACCCGCATCACCGATTCGCTGGGCCATGTGAGCCTGGTCAAGTTCGACGAACACCGCCTGCCGCTGTGCGAGATCGACCCGCTCGACGGGGTGACCATCTTCGAGTACGACGACTTTGGCCGCACCGTGGCGGTGACCGATCCGGAAGGGCTGCGGACCGGGTTCGAGTACGACGAACGCGGGAACCTGGTGATGCTGGTGCGCGCCGATGGCAGCACGCTGCAGCAGCAGTTCGACGACAACGACCAGCTGCTGGCCGTGACCGACCCGGACGGCAACACCTGGCAGCAGCACTACGACACGCGTGGCCTGCTGATCGAGCAGACCGACCCGTTACAGGCTGCCACCCGCTACGCCTACGACGCCCACGGCCTGCTGCAGGCGCAGACCAACGCGCGCGGGGCGGTCACCGCCGTGGGCTACGACCGGCATGGATTGGTGGCGGTGGTGCGCGATCCGCTGGGCCATGAGAGCCGCTTCGAGCATGACCCGCTCGGCCGCCTGCAGCGCCAGGTGGACCCGCTCGGCCAGCCCACGGTGTACACCTACGACGCCAAGGGCCGGCTGCTGGCCGTGCTCGCCGCCGACGGCACCGGCGTCCGCTGCGACTACGACGCCGAAGACCAGCTCGTCACTTACCTGGACGAAGCCGGCGCGCGCACCCGCCTGCAGTACGTGGGCATCGGCCAGATCGGCAAGCGCCTGCAGGCCGACGGGCAGGTGGTGGAGTACCGCTACGACACCGAAGAACAGCTGGTGGCGGTGATCAACCAACGGGGCGAGACCTACACGCTCACCCGCGACCCGCTCGGCCGCATCGTGGAAGAAGTGGACTACTGGGGCCAGCCACGTCGTTACGAGTACGACGCGGCCGGGCGCCTCACCGCCACCCTGGACCCGCTGGGCCAGCGCATCGGGTTTGCCACCGACAAGCTGGGCCGCATCACCGCCAAGACCCTGCCGGATATTCGCCAGCCGGGGCGGCAGGTCAAGGAAACGTTCGAGTACGACAAGCGCGGCCAGCTCATCGCGCTGCGCAACCCGCACCGGCACGCCACCCGCCGCTTCGACCCGTTGGGCCAACTGCTGGAGGAACTGCAGGATGGCTTCCGCGTGGGGTACGCCTACGACGAAGTGGGCAACCGCATCCAGCGCCAGACCGACGCCGGCAACTCCGTGGCGTTCGCCTACGACCTGCGCGACCAGTTGATCGGCGTGGGCATCAACGACGAAGCGCCCATCACCCTGGAGCGTGATGCGCTCGGCCGTACCACCCGCGAGCAGTTGAGCGCGCACGTGGAGCGCCGCTTCGAGTACGACGCGCGCAACCTGCTCACCGCACAGACGGTCCTGCGCGATGCCTCGCCGCTGTTCGACACCCGCTACGACTACGACCGCACCGGCAACCTCACCCGCCGCCAGGACAGCGCGCAGGGCGTGGACGAATACCGCTATGACGCGGTGGGCCGGCTGCTGGCCCACACCGACCCGAAGGGCGTGCTGCACCCGTACTACAACGACCCGGCCGGCGACCGCCTGCGCACCGACATCCGCGAAGTGCGCATGCGCAAGGTGGCCGGTGGCGATGACCAGGCAGAGCTGCTGTGGACACGCGAGGGCACCTACCAGGGCGTGCACTACGTGTTCGACCGCGCCGGCGACATGGTGCGCAGGGGCAGCCCGGGCGGCGGCGACGCCAGCGACCTGGAACTGATCTGGGACGCCAACCATCGGCTGGCCGAGAGCCGGCGTGGCGGGAAGAGCACGCACTACGGCTACGACCCGTTGGGACGACGGGTGTTCAAGCGCAATCCGGACCAGACCACGTGGTTCTTCTGGGATGGCGACGCGCTGCTGGGCGAGGTGAAGCAGGCCAACGATGCCGAAGACGCCGCGCCGGTGTGGGTGGACAACGTGGCCAGCCTGATCGAGGTGAAGCGGCGGCAGCGGCGGTTGGGGAAGCTGCATGAGGGGGTTCGGGAGTATGTGTATTACCCGGGGTCGTTTGTGCCGCTCTCGCTCATTGCTGGAGACAATGCTGCACCCCCTCAGGGGGCGGCCCCCACTGAGGCTCCACACCAAGGTGGCCGTGCCTCCAGCGATTCTAAGGCGGACACCCTAGGGGATAGGCAGCCCGCCGTGCCGCAAGCGCTGCCTTCGATTGACAAGCGCAAGCGCATAGTGACTGCAACGCAGGAAGGGACCTCCGGCTTCGGCGGCCTTGGCGCCATGACGCTTGGAACGAGCGCCCTGTCTCAGGGGGGCGAGGCAAGCGATGACAGCCCCGCCTCAGCACAGCTTGGCTCAGGGAAACTGGGTGCTTTGGGTCTCGGCGTAATGACAAAGGCAGTACCTGTATCGGTCCAGCCACCTTCTTTCGCAGTGTTAGAAATTCCACCTGATGGATCGACCGGAGAGTCAGATGGGGGGGGATTTCCCGACAATCAAGCGTCAGATATTGAGGTTCCTGAGCGAGCTTGGCTGCCCACTGCAAGTCAGGCGCGAAGCGAGGTGCACTACTTCCACGTCATGCCAAATGGATGTCCAGAGCGAGTTCTGAGCGCGGCCGGAGCCATTGTATGGGAGGGGCGCTTGGGGGCATGGGGACAGGTTGAGACAACTTCTGCGCCCAGAATCGAGAACAACTTGCGGCTGCAGGGCC
>JAHREJ010000014.1 GCA_021733645.1 Bacillus subtilis subsp. subtilis
ATACTCCGTCACAGAAGCCATGCAACTGAGTGGGCCTGACAGCAGCATCATGATCTGGAACTGACACGCTTGCCCGTCATGGTGCGAAGCGCAGGCTATCCCGCCTCTTCCATTGCTTCCCTACTGGGTGGGCGTGAGTAGGTCGTGAGTTGTAGGTCCAATTCCTGCTTCCCGCACCAGATACAATAACGTCCCGGCCTTGGCCGCAATGCTGCTCACATAGAAAAGACGGCGCTTCCCCTGGAAGGGAAACCGCCGTCTTTTCAGGGCTCTTCTCGCATCCGCGCGGCAAGCGCGAAGCGTACTCAGTACGCAAATTCCGTGAACACCGGATCGATGTTGCCGCCCCACGCACCGTGGAACAGCGCCAGCTTGCGATCGGCCGGGGTCAGCCCAGAATCGACAATCTCCTGCAGCACTTCCAGGAACTTGCTTTCATCCTGACCATCGGCATTGCGTGCGGCGCGGCGCTTCAGGCCGGCCACGGCGATCTTCAACGCCTCGCGTGACAGGTCCAGTACGGTGCCGTTGCGGAACGGCAGCTTCAAGCCGTGGCGCGGCACGCCATCGCGCAGCACATTGCGTTCGACCAGGCTGAAATCACGTACCAGATCCCAGGCCGCATCGAGCGCGGCATCGTCGTACAACAGCCCCACCCAGAACGCCGGCAGCGCACACAGGCGGCTCCACGGGCCGGCGTCGGCCCCGCGCATTTCCAGATACTTCTTCAACCGCACTTCGGGGAAGGCGGTGGTCATGTGATCGGACCAGTCGCGCAGCGTGGGCAGCTCACCCGGCAGCACCGGCAGCTTGCCGACCATGAAATCGCGGAAGCTCTGGCCGCTGGCATCGTGGTACTTGCCATCGCGGTAGGAGAAGTACATCGGCACGTCGAGCAGATAGTCCACGTAACGCTCGTACCCAAAGCCATCCTCGAACACGAAGTCGAGCATGCCCGTACGGTCGTTGTCGGTGTCGGTCCAGATGTGCGACCGGTAGCTCTGGTAACCGTTGGGTGTGCCTTCGGTGAACGGCGAATCGGCAAACAGCGCGGTGGCGATCGGCTGCAGTGCCAGCGACACGCGGAACTTCTTCACCATGTCCGCTTCGGTGGCGTAGTCCAGGTTGACCTGCACCGTGCAGGTGCGGGTCATCATGTCCAGGCCCAGCGTGCCCACCTTGGGCATGTAGTCACGCATGATCTTGTAGCGGCCCTTGGGCATCCACGGCATTTCATCGCGGGCCCACTTGGGCTGGAAGCCCATGCCCAGGAAGCCCAGCTGCAGTTCGCCGGCCACCTGCGCCACTTCATTGAGATGGGTGCCGGTTTCCACGCAGGTCTGGTGGATGGTCTCCAGCGCCGCGCCGGACAACTCCAGCTGGCCGGCCGGTTCCAGCGTCACCGAGGCGTTGTCACGCAGCAGCGCGATGGTGCGGCCGTCTTCCTGGACCGGCGCCCAGCCAAAGCGGGTCAGACCGTTGAGCAGGGCTTCAATGCCGCGCTCGCCGTCGAAAGTGGGCGGGCGCAGGTCGTCCAGGCGGAAACCGAACTTCTCGTGTTCGGTGCCGATGCGCCACTGCGCCGTGGGCTTTTCGCCGGAGGCCAACGTGGCGACCAGTTCGTTTCGGTCGGTGATCGGCGTCTCGGCGACGTGGCTGGGGCTCGACAAGGGGAGGCTCGCAGGATTCTGGTCAGGGCGGGGATGTGGGGTTGCAGCCCCCGCATCGCAAGGGCGCACTATATCGTGGCGTCCCCCACCGTCGTGTCACCGTGACGGTTTTCAGCATCCTATTGGATACCACTTGACCCCGCGCGGGCGGCGCTGCGACTCATTCCGCCCCCGGGCCGACGCGCGCCCTAAACTGTACGCATGAGTCGATCCCGCCAACCGGAAGTCCACCGCTCCGACCGTGTTGGCTGGTTGCGTGCGGCCGTGCTGGGCGCCAATGACGGCATTGTGTCGGTGGCCGGCCTGGTGGTCGGCATTGCGGCCAGTGGGGCCACGGCCGGCACCGTGCTGGCCACCGGCATTGCCGGCACCGTGGCCGGCGCGATGTCGATGGCGGCCGGCGAGTACGTGTCGGTGCAGTCGCAGGCCGATACCGAGCTGGCCGACCTGGCGGTGGAAACCCGCGAGCTGCACGAAGACCCCCACAGCGAGCTGCAGGAGCTGGCGGCGATCTACCGCCATCGCGGCCTGGACCCGGCGCTGGCCGAGCAGGTGGCGGTGCAGTTGACCGCGCACGATGCACTGGCCGCGCATGCCCGTGACGAGCTGGGCATCACCGAGGAAAAGCGTGCACGCCCGCTGCAGGCGGCAATGGCGTCGGCCGGTGCCTTCGTGTGCGGTGCCGCGCTGCCGGTGCTTACCGCCCTGCTGGCGCCGCACGCGCACGTGGCGCGGTTCACCACCGCCGTTACCCTGGCCGGGCTGGGCCTGACCGGGGCGATGGCCGCCCGTGCCGGTGGCGCGCCGCCGCTGCGCGGTGCCGTGCGGGTGGTGTTCTGGGGCGCCTTGGCAATGGGCGCGGCCGCACTGATCGGCCAGTTGTTCGATACTGCCTCCCCATGAACGCCCCCCTCGATACCACACCGCTGCTGGACGAAATGGCCAGCCTGGCCACCTGCGCGCGGGCCGACGGCTACGCCTGCATCACCGCGCGCAGCGAGCATGGCGCTTCGTCGGTGGAGATCCCGCAACCGCAGTTCGCCATCCTGCTGCAGGGGCGCAAGCAGGTGGCCTGCGCGCAGCAGACGCTGACGTTCGTGCCCGGCGACCTGCTCCTGATCACCCGCCGCTGCCGCATCGATGTGGTCAACCGTCCCGACCCACGCAGCGGCCTTTATCTCAGCGCGATCGTGCCGCTGTGCACCGAGGCACTGGCCGCCGCGCGCACGTTGTGGAACGAACCGCTGCCCGACGCCGGCGATGCGCTGGCACGGCTGCCCTTGGCCGACCACGCCGACACGCTGCGCCAGTGGCGCAAGGCGCTGGAACAGGGCCAATACAGCGAAGCCCGGCTGGCACTGGCCTCACTGGTGCTGGCGTTCTGCCGGCGCGGTCATGGCAGCCTGCTGGTGCCACCCGAACCCAGCCTGGGCGAGCGCATCCGTGACCTCATCGCGGCCCAGCCGGAGCGCGATTGGCAGTCGCGCGACTTTGAAGCGCAGCTCGGCGTGAGCGGCGCAACCCTGCGGCGGCGGTTGGCCAGCGAACAGGCCAGCGTGCGCGAGCTGATCGTCGATGCACGCCTGGCGCATGCGATGAACCTGCTGTACACCACGCGCCTGCCGCTGAAGACCGTGGCCGCACGCGTGGGCTACCGCTCGCTGGGCAGTTTCAGCAAGCGCTTCGCCGCCCGCTACGGGCTGGAACCGGCGGCGATCGGCAACAGTTGAGCCGGCACGCGAGCGGACCGCGCGGCATTCTGAGCGGAACGCAACGCGCCGCGCGCGCAGCATGGAGACACCGCGGCGCTGCCGCCCTGTACGGAACCTTCCATGTCCCTGCCCCGCATCTGTTCACTCGCTGTCGCCGTGTTGCTGGCCACCGCCAGCCCGGCCCACGCCACCACCCCGTACCGCCCGCATGCGCAGGTGCCTGGCGTCTATCACCAGCAGATCGGCACGCTGCAGGTCACCGCGCTGTTTGATGGCACCGTGGCGCTGGGCCGGCAGGAACTGGTGGGGATCGATGCGGGCGCGGTGACGCGGCTGCTCGACCACCGTTATGTGCCCGAGGATGGCAAGGGCCTGCAGACCGCGGTCAATGCCTACCTGGTGCAGCGTGGCGATCACCTCACCCTGGTCGATACCGGCACCGCCGCGTGCTTCGGACCCGGTCTGGGCCAGGTGCTGGGCAATCTGCGCGCGGCCGGGTACGACCCGGCGCAGGTGGATGAGGTGCTGCTCACCCATGCCCACCCGGACCACCTGTGCGGCCTGCTGGATGCGCAGGACACGCCGGCCTACCCCAACGCCACGGTGTGGTTGTCCGCAGCCGATGCGGCCTACTGGCTGGACCCGGCCAGCGAAGCCTCCGCACCGCAGGGGGTGCGCTTTGCCT
The DNA here is from genome assembly GCA_021733645.1 of Bacillus subtilis subsp. subtilis. Taxonomy (GTDB): domain Bacteria; phylum Pseudomonadota; class Gammaproteobacteria; order Xanthomonadales; family Xanthomonadaceae; genus Stenotrophomonas. The sequence continues at coordinate 4,068 of JAHREJ010000014.1, forward strand.
TCGCGCTGGCCCGCAAGGCGGTGGCGCCGTACGAGGCAGCCGGCAAGCTGCGCCGTTTCAGCCCCGGCCAGGCACTGCCGGCCGGCGTGACCGCGCTGGACAGCCACGGGCATACCCCGGGCCATGTGTCATGGCGGCTGGACGCCGGCAACGGCCAGGCACTGCTGGTGTGGGGCGACATCGTGCACTTCCACGCGGTGCAGTTCGCCCGCCCGGACGCCGCCTTTGAAGCCGACAGTGATCGCACGGCAGCCATCGCCAGCCGCCGCGCAATGATGGCCCAGGCCGCCGACCAGGGCTGGTGGGTGGCCGGTGCGCACCTGCCATTCCCCGGATTGGGGCATGTGCGGCGCGAGGGCAAGGCATTTGCCTGGGTGCCGGGCGAATACGCCCCGTTGCCGGCAGAGTAGCCGGGAGTGCCGGCCGCTGGCCGGCGCGTCTTCCCACTGGATCGCACAGGCGCGGCCGGTTGCCGGCCGCCGCCTGTCTTACGCGGTTTCCGGAGCCGGCTTGTTCAAGCCCAGCCAGCCACCGATGATGCCGCGGGCCTCTTCCACGCCCTGGCGGGCCGGGCCGGAGAAGGTCTGCACGCTGACCGTATCGCCGAAGGAGGACTGCAGTTCCTTGCGTACCTTCTGCAGGGCGATGCCCTGCTGGCCACGACCGAGCTTGTCGGCCTTGGTCAGCAGCGCGTGCGCGGGCAGGCCGCGCTGCACGGCATAGGCCAGCATCTGGCGGTCGTAATCCTTCAGCGGGTGACGGATGTCCATCACCACCACCAGGCCACGCAGCGCCTCGCGGGTGCGGAAGTACTGGTCGATGAAGGCCTGCCAGTGCGCCTGCAGGTCCAGCGGCACCTTGGCGTAGCCGTAGCCGGGCAGATCGACCAGCTTGGCCTCCGGGGTGATCTCGAAGAACACCAGCTGCTGGGTGCGGCCGGGGGTCTTGGAGACCCGGGCCAGGCTGTTCTGGCGGGTCAGGGCGTTGAGGGCGCTGGATTTGCCGGCGTTGGAGCGCCCGGCAAAGGCAACTTCGGCCCCGACATCCTCCGGCAATTGCCGGGTGTTGTGGGCCGAAAGCAGGTATTGGGCACGTTCGAGGAGCAATGACATGGGCATAGGATCGCATGTCCGGGCCGGATTCGCGCTGTCGCGGCCGGTTTTGCTGCACCCTGCGTTGACCGTGGCGTGAAAGCGCATGGATAATCGGGCGGTCCCCAGCGGGTGCACCCTGCACCTGCCAGGCCGGTCCACACGGAGCTTCCGCATGCGCCACGCTCGCGTTCTTGCCGTTTCCGCTGTCGCTGTATCGCTGTTGGCCGCCGTTGCGGTCGCCCAGACCTCGATCACCCCGTTGCCCGACAACGGACCGATCAAGACCGCCTCGCTGGAGGTCGATTTCAGCAAGACCACCTGGGGCGATGCCAAGGCGGGCCAGACCAAGGCAGCCGCCTGCGCGGCGTGCCACTCCGCCGATGGCAATGCCACGGTGGAGATGTACCCCAGCATCGCCGGGCAGAGCGAACGCTATACCGCCCAGCAGATGGCGTTGATCGCCAACGGCCAGCGCACCTCCGGGGCCTCGGCGGCGATGGTGCCGTTCGTGCAGGACCTCACCCCGCAGGACATGCGCGACATCGGCGCGTATTTCGCCACGCAGAAAGCCAGCGCGGGGCTTGCCGACGACGGCCTGGTCAGCGAAGGCCCCTATGCCGGCAAGAAGTTCTACGAGATCGGGCAGCAGCTCTATCGCGGTGGCGATGCCACGCGCGGCATCCCGGCGTGCATGGCCTGCCACGGCCCCACCGGCGCGGGCAATCCCGGCCCGGCCTATCCGCACATCGGCGGCCAGCACGCGACCTATGTGGCGCGCCGGCTGCAGGAGTACCAGGCCGGCACCACCCAGGAAACCGACAAGGCGCACTTCCAGATCATGGCCACCATTGCCAAGCAGCTGACCGAGCAGGAAATCCAGGCACTGGGCAGTTACCTGCAGGGCCTGCACAACCGCGCCGATGATGTGGCGGCCGCCACGCCGGCCAAGGCGCCTTAGCGACCGTTCGGCGGCCGGTTGGCCGCCCCGCCCCTGCGGCGGGTTATGTTCACTGCCACGCCGGCACTGGGCCGGCGTTGTTTTTTCCGATGGAGATGGATGTAGATGACGTTGATGCCCCGCCTGATGCTGTTGCTGCTGGCCTTGAGCCCCCTTTCCGCCCTGGCTGCCGCGCCGGTCACGCTGGCCGAAGGCACCGATTACGAGGTGATCGAACAGGCCGCGCCGTATGCGCCGCTGGCCGGCAAGGTCGAAGTGGTGGAGATGTTCGGCTACACCTGCCCGCATTGCGCGCGCTTTGAGCCGCAGCTGGAAGCCTGGGCGGCCAAGCTGCCCAAGGATGTACGTTTCACCCCGGTACCGGCCGCGTTTGGCGGGGTGTGGGATTCATTCGCGCGTGCCTATTTCACCGCCGACCAGCTGGGCGTGGCCAAGCGCAGCCACCGGGCGATGTTCGACGCGCTGCATGTCAAGAACAGCCTGCCGATGCAGAACGTGTCGCCCGATGAACTGGCCGGTTTCTACAAGGATTACGGCATTGCCCCGGATCGCTTCCTGGCCACCCTCAAAGGCGATGGCGTGGAGCAGAAGGTCAAGGCCGCGCGGGCCTTTGCCCAGCGCACCCAGGTGCCGGGCACCCCGGCGCTGGTGATCAACGGCCGCTACCTGGTCAAGGGCGATTCGTTCGACGCGTTGCTGCGCAACGCCGATGCCCTCATTGCCAAGGCACGCAGCGAACGCGCGCGCTGAGTGCAGGCTCGCTGAACCGTCACATACCGTCCACGCCGGACGCGCGTTGGCGCATGCCATCATTCCCCTCTGGCCGGCACTCCAGGTGCCGGCCCCACCATGTTCATCCGCTGGAGATGCCTAGATGAAGACCCGTTTCGCCATTTCGCTGCTGGCCCTGCTGCCGATCCTGGTGGCCTGCAAGGCCCAGGACGGCACGGCCAACACCACCGCCCCGACCGAACCGGCCACCCCGAGCAGCACCCCGGCCGCCGAGCCTGCACCGGCCAGCGACGCCCCGGCCGCCAGCGGTGACACCGCAGCGGCCGAAACCGCCGCTGCCGCAGCCACCACGCCTGCACCGGCCGCCGCGTCATCGCGCCCGACCGGTCCGGAACCGGTGGCCGGCACCGACTATGTGCTGATCGAAAACGGCCAGCCGTTCCAGCCGGCCGCCGGCAAGATCGAAGTGGCTGAAATCTTCGGCTATGTGTGCCCGGCCTGCGCCGCGTTCCAGCCGCTGATCGGGCCGTGGAAGGCGGGCCTGCCGAGCGATGTCAACTTCGTCTACGTGCCGGCCATGTTCGGCGGCACCTGGGACAACTACGCACGCGCCTTCTATGCCGCACAGAGCATGGGCCTGCAGGACAAGACCCACGAAGCGATGTATTCGGCCATCCATGCCGAGCAGACCCTGAAGGGCGAGCGCGGCCGTGATTCGGTCGAAGACATCGCCGCCTTCTATGCCAAGCACGGCGCCGACGCCAAGCAGTTCGCCAGCACCATGAGCAGCTTTGCGGTGAATGCCAAGACCAATGCAGCCAAGCAGTTTGCCCAGCGCAGCAACATCACCGGCACCCCGTCGGTGATCGTCAATGGCAAGTACCTGGTCAAGGGCAAGAGCTTCCCCGACATGCTGCGCATCGCCGATCACCTGATCGCCCGCGAACGCGCCGCCAAGGGCAACTGATCCCTACCGAGCCTGCAACCGTCGTGAATTCCCCCACCACGCGGACCCTGCGCCTGCTGACGGCCAACATCCAGGCCGGCAGCAGTACGCGCCGCTACAGCGACTATGTGACCCGCAGCTGGTCACATGCGCTGCCCGCGGGGCGCAAGCGCACCAGCCTGGACGCCATCGCCCAGCTGGCACGCGGCCATGACATCGTCGGCCTGCAGGAGGCCGACCCCGGCAGCCTGCGCTCGGGCTTCACCAACCAGACCCATTACCTGGCCGAGCGTGCCGGTTTCAATTACTGGAGCCACCAGCCCAACCGCCGCATGGGCGGGGTGGCCTCCAGCGCCAACGGCCTGTTGAGCAAACTGGAACCGGTGGAAGTACAGGACCATGCCCTGCCCGGCCGTATCGGCGGTCGCGGGGTGCTGCTGGCCAAGTTCGGCGAGGGCTCCCAGGGCCTGGCGGTGGCGGTGGCGCACTTGTCGTTGGGGACCAACTCGCGGATGTCGCAATTGGCCTTCATCGCCGACCTGCTCACCGACCACCCCAACGCGGTGCTGATGGGCGATTTCAACTGCCTGGCCGACCGCCCGGAAATGCAGGCGCTGTACCAGAAAACCACCCTGCAGCCACCGGGCTGCGCGGTGCCCACGTTCCCCAGCTGGCGCCCGGACCGGGCCATCGACCACATCCTGCTCAGCACCGGCCTGCAGCAACGCAGCGCCGAAGCGGTGCCGGCTGCGTTTTCCGATCACCTGGCGCTGGCCATGGAGATCGACGTGCCCAACCACGCCCTGCGCTGACCGCACTGCGGGGCTGTGCCCCGCTGCATGACCGCAGCAGCCAGGCAGGGCCCGGCGCTACGCCCCGCCAGCCGGACGACGCGCATGGCGGTCGCGTAAACAGGCTGTCCACAGCCGCTGTGCGCTAATACTCCGGGTCTGCCGGCTTCGGCACCGAGAGCACCCCCACCCCATGAGCGCTGTGGAGTCGCCTCCTTACGAGGTACGCACGCTTCGACCGGTCTTCCTGCTTGCCGCCACCATCGTGGCGGCATTTGCCATTCTGGTCGTCGTATTTCCCGTCCCGTCCGGCACGCTGCTGCTGGACGCGCAGACCTGGGCGTCGCGCAATGTAGGCTGGTATTACCTGCTGGCCATGACCGTGTACCTGGTCTTCGTGGTCGGGGTGGCCTTGTCCGGCTATGGCAACGTCAAGCTGGGCGCGGACCACGACGAGCCGGAATTCAGCTATCTGTCGTGGGCCGGCATGCTGTTTGCCGCCGGCATCAGCATCACCCTGTTCTTCTTCTGCGTGTCCGAACCGCTCACCCACTACCTGCTGCCACCGCAGGGTGGCGTGGGCGAAGGCGAGGCCAGTGCGCGCCAGGCCATGCAGCTGCTGTTCCTGCATTGGGGCCTGCACGGCTGGGGCGTGTTTGCGCTGGCGGCGATGGCGCTGGCCTACTTCGCTTACCGCCACAACCTGCCGCTGGCGCTGCGTTCGGCGCTGTACCCGCTGATTGGCAAGCGCATCAACGGGCCGATCGGCTACACGGTGGATGCGCTGGGCATCGTGGCCACCGTGTTCGGCCTCGGCGCGGACATGGGCTTTGGCGTGCTGCACCTCAACGCCGGCCTCAACACGCTGTTCCCGGTGCCACATGCGGCGTGGGTGCAGGTGGGGCTGATCGTGCTGATGATGGGCGCGGCGATCACCGTGGCGGTGTCCGGCGTTGAGAAGGGCGTGCGCTGGATGTCCAACATCAACATGCTGCTGGCCATTTCGCTGCTGCTGTTCATGCTGTTCGCCGGGCCTACCCAATACCTGCTCAATGCCTTCATGCAGAACATGGGCGACTACCTGGGCAACGTGGTCGGCAAGAGTTTCGATGTGTATGCCTACGGCGGCCGCCCGGACTGGCTGGGCAACTGGACCGTCTTCTACTGGGCCTGGTGGATCGGCTGGGCACCGTTTGTGGGCCTGTTCATCGCGCGCATCTCGCGCGGGCGCACCATCCGCGAGTTCGTGCTCGGCGTGCTGTTGATCCCGCTCGGCTTCACCCTGGCGTGGCTGTCGATCTTCGGCAACAGCGCGCTGGACCAGATCCTGCACCACGGCCACGCGCACCTGGCGCAGATGGCCGTGGACAACCCGCCCACCGTGCTCTACGCGCTGCTGGAAAGCTACCCGTGGAGCCGCGCGGTGATCGCCGTGACGGTGATCGTCAGCTTCGTGTTCTTCGTCACCTCAGCCGATTCGGGCACGGTGGTGCTGTCCACGCTGTCCTCGCATGGCGGCGCTCCCGAAGATGACGGCCCACGCTGGCTGCGCGTGTTCTGGGGGGTGATGACCGGGCTGGTCACCGCCGGCCTGCTGCTGGCCGGCAGCATGGACGCGCTCAAATCGGCGGTGGTGCTGGCCTCGCTGCCGTTCTCGGTGGTGCTGCTGTTGATGTTGTGGGGACTGACCCGCGCGCTGGGCGAAGAGTCGCAGCGCAAGAAGGCCTCGCAGTACTCGCCCATCCCGTTGATCGGGCAGTCGCGGCACCAGCGCGGCTGGCGCCAGCGCATCACCCAGGCGGTGCATTTCCCGGTGCGCGATGAGGTGTACCGGTTCATGGATACCGACGTGAAGCCGGCCATCGAAGCGGTCGCCGCGCAACTGGGCGAGCAGGGCCTGGATGTGCAGACGAAGTTCGAACCGGGCCAGATGGAGCTCACCGTGGACCACGGCGAACAACAGGTGTTCACCTACCAGGTGATCATGCGCGGCTACCTCACCCCGTCGTTCGCCGCCCAGCGCTTCCGCAACCAACGCTACTACCGTGCCGAAGTTCACCTCTATGAAGGTGGGCAGGACTACGAGCTGTTCGGCTACAGCCGCCAGCAGATCATCAACGACATCATCGACCAGTACGAGCGCCACCTGCAGTTCCTGCATCTGACCCGTTGAACCCCTGGTCTTCCGCTGCAAAGGAGTCATCGACATGCCCCATTTCCCCGACCAACGGCTGTACATCGGCGGCCGCTACGTGTCCTCGCAGGGCAACCGCACCTTCGAGGTCACCAACCCCGCCACCGGCGAGGTACTGGCCAAGGTGCACAGTGCCAACAGCGACGATCTCGACGCCGCAGTGGAAAGCGCGCAGGCCGGCCAGAAGGTCTGGGCCGCGCTGACCACCGTGGAACGCTCGCGCATCCTGTTGCGCGCGGTGGCCCTGCTGCGCGAGCGCAACGATGCGCTGGCCGAGCTGGAAACGCTCAACACCGGCAAGCCGCTCAGTGAAACCCGCAGCGTGGACATCGTCACCGGCGCGGACGTGCTGGAGTACTACGCCGGGGTGATGCACGGGCTGGAGGGCAGCCAGGTGCCGCTGCGCGAGGGCAGCTTCTTCTACACCCGGCAGGAGCCACTGGGCGTGGTGGGCGCTATTGGCGCATGGAACTACCCGATCCAGATCGCACTGTGGAAGGCGGCCCCGGCGCTGGCCGCCGGCAACGCGATGATCTTCAAGCCCAGCGAAGTCACCCCGCTGACCGCGCTGAAGCTGGCCGAAATCTTCACCGAAGCCGGCCTGCCCGACGGGGTGTTCAACGTGCTGCCCGGTGATGGCGCCGGCGTGGGCTCGGCGCTGACCGAGCACCCCGGCATCGAGAAAATCTCCTTCACCGGCGGCACCAGCACCGGGCGCAAGGTGATGGCCAGCGCGTCCAGCTCCACGCTCAAGGAAGTGACGATGGAACTGGGTGGCAAGTCGCCGTTGATCATCTGCGCCGACGCCGATATCGACCTGGCCGCCGACGTGGCGATGATGGCCAACTTCTACAGTTCCGGCCAGGTCTGCACCAACGGCACGCGCGTGTTCGTGCCGCAGGCGCTGCTGGCCGATGTCGAGCAGGCACTGCGCGAACGCATCGCGCGCATCCGCATCGGTGATCCGTTGGACGATGCCACCAACTTCGGCCCGTTGGTCAGCGCCGCACACATGCGTCGGGTGCTGGAGCACATCGCCAGCGGCAAGACCGAAGGCGCGCGCCTGGTCTGCGGCGGCGAGCGCCTGACCGACGGCGCGCTGGGCAAGGGCTGCTACGTGGCACCGACCGTCTTCAGCGATTGCCGCGACGACATGCGCATCGTGCGCGAAGAGATCTTCGGGCCGGTGCTCAGTCTGCTTGCCTACGACAGCGAAGAAGAAGCGGTACGCCGCGCCAACGCCACCGAGTACGGCCTGGCCGCCGGCGTGGTCAGCGCCGACCTGAGCCGTGCGCATCGGCTGATCCACCAACTGGAGGCCGGCATCTGCTGGGTGAACTGCTGGGGCGAATCGCCGGCGCAGATGCCAGTGGGCGGCTACAAGCAGTCCGGCGTGGGCCGCGAGAACGGTCTGGCCACGCTGCGCGCCTATACCCGCACCAAGTCCATCCAGATCGAACTGGACCGCTACGCGTCGGTGTTCTGAACCGGCCTGACAGGAGACACCCGCGATGAAGCGCGAATACGATTACATCATCATCGGCGCCGGTTCGGCCGGCAACACGCTGGCCGCGCGCCTCACCGAAGACGACGGCGTCAGCGTGCTGCTGCTGGAAGCGGGCGGCCCCGACTACCGGCTGGACTTCCGTACGCAGATGCCGGCCGCGCTGGCCTACCCGCTGCAGGGCCGCCGCTACAACTGGGCCTATGAAACCGAGCCGGAGCCGCACATGGACAACCGGCGCATGGAATGCGGGCGCGGCAAGGGCCTGGGCGGCTCGTCGCTGATCAACGGCATGTGCTACATCCGCGGCAACGCGCTGGACTTCGACCACTGGGCGAAGTTCGACGGCCTGGACGACTGGAGCTACGCCGACGTGCTGCCCTACTTCCGCAAGGCCGAAACCCGCGACATCGGCGCCAACGACTACCACGGCGGCGACGGCCCGGTCAGCGTGGCCACGCCAAAGAACGGCAACAACGTGCTGTTCCACGCGATGGTGGAGGCCGGCGTGCAGGCCGGCTACCCGCGTACCGACGACCTCAACGGCTACCAACAGGAAGGCTTCGGCCCGATGGACCGCACCGTGACCCCGCGCGGCCGCCGCTCCAGCACCGCGCGCGGCTACCTGGACATGGCCAAGGACCGCGCCGGGCTGGAGATCGTGGTGCATGCCACCACCGACCGCATCCTGTTTGCCGGCAAGCGCGCGGTGGGCGTGCGCTACCTGGCCGGCAACAGCGCCGAGCCGATCGACGCCAGCGCGCGCCGTGAAGTGCTGTTGTGCGCCGGTGCGATCGCCTCGCCGCAGATCCTGCAGCGCTCCGGGGTGGGCGCCCCGTCGCTGCTGGCCGCGCTCGGCGTGCCGCTGGTGCACGACCTGCCCGGCGTGGGCGAAAACCTGCAGGACCACCTGGAGGTGTACATGCAGTACGCCTGCAAGAAGCCGGTGTCGCTGTACCCGGCGCTGCAGTGGTGGAACCAGCCGGCGATCGGTGCGGCGTGGCTGTTCGCCGGCACCGGCATCGGCGCCAGCAACCAGTTCGAGGCCGGTGGCTTCATCCGCACCCGCGACGAGTTCGAATGGCCCAACATCCAGTACCACTTCCTGCCGGTGGCGATCAATTACAACGGCACCAACGCGGTCAAGGAACATGGTTTCCAGGCCCACGTGGGCTCGATGCGCACGCCCAGCCGCGGCCGCGTGCATGCAAAATCGCTGGACCCGCGCGAGCATCCCTCGATCCTGTTCAACTACCAGTCCACCGACCAGGACTGGCAGGAATTCCGCGACGCCATCCGCATCACCCGCGAGATCATCGCCCAGCCGGCGCTGGACGAGTATCGGGGCCGCGAGATCAGCCCCAGTGCCGACTGCCAGAGCGATGCGGCGTTGGACGCCTTCGTGCGCGCGCATGCCGAGACCGCCTACCACCCGTCGTGTTCGTGCGCGATGGGCACCGATGCGATGAGCGTGGTGGACGGCCAGGGCCGCGTGCATGGCATGCAGAGCCTGCGCGTGGTGGACGCCTCGATCATGCCGCGCATCATCACCGGCAACCTCAACGCCACCACGATCATGATGGCCGAGAAGATCGCCGACCGCATCCGCGGGCGCGCCCCGCTGGCGCGCAGCACGGCGCAATATTACGTAGCCGGGAACGCGCCGGTTAGACGCTGACGCCGCTGCGCCTCGTAGAGCCGACCGTTGGTCGGCTGCAATCCGCCCCGTAGAGCCGACCGTTGCTCGGCAGCAATCCGCCCCGTAGAGCCGACCGTTGGTCGGCTGCGATCCACCTCGTAGAGCCGACCGTTGGTCGGCTGCAATCCGCCTCGTAGAGCCGACCGTTGGTCGGCTGCAATCCGCCTCGTAGAGCCGACCGTTGGTCGGCTGCAATCCACCTCGTAGAGCCGACCGTTGCTCGGCTGCAATCCACCTCGTAGAGCCGACCGTTGGTCGGCTGCGATCCGCCTCGTAGAGCCGACCGTTGGTCGGCTGCCGCCAGAGAGCAGCCGACCAACGGTCGGCTCTACGGGCGGTTTTACAGGCACGGTCGGCATCACCCCGCCGGCGGTGGCACCGCCACCGGCACCACCCGCCTTGCCGTCACCGTACTGCCCACCGACGCCACCACCGTGCATCCGATGGCCGCCCACTGCAGCGGGGTGAGGTGTTCGGCCAGCAGTCCCATCGCCAGCACTGCGGCCACCGCCGGTTCCATGCTGATCAGGATCCCGAAGGTTTCCTTGGGCAGCCGCTTCAACGCCATCATTTCCAGCGACATCGGGATCGCGCTGGAGACAATGGCCACGCCCAGCCCGAACAGCAGGATCTTCGGGTCCAGCAACGCCATGCCCGCATGCGCCACGCCCACCGGCACCACCACCAGCGCGGCCACGCACAGCCCCAGCGACACCGTATGCCCGGCCGGCAGGTGCCCGGCGCGTTTGCCGAAGATGATGTACATCGCCCAACACACCGCCGCCCCCAGCGCGAACATCACCCCGACCGGGTCCAGCGGCTCGCCATGCCCCAGTGGCAGCAGCAACAGCAGCCCGGCCACCGCACAGCCCACCCAGACAAAATCCACCGGGCGTCGCGAGGACCACATCGCCACCGCCAGCGGCCCGCAGAACTCGATGGCCACCGCGATCCCGAACGGGATCGTGCGCAGTGCCATGTAGAACAGCAGGTTCATCACCCCCAGGGTGGCCCCGTAGCGGATGATCGCCCCGGCGTCGGCGCGCGAGGTGGTCCAACGCCAGGGCCGGAACACCGCCAGCAGCACCAGTGCCGAGAAGCCCACGCGCAGCGCGCTGGTGCCTTGTGCACCGATCAGCGGGAACAGCTGCTTGGCAAAGGACGTTCCGACCGACAGGGCGGTAACCGAGCCCAGCACGGCCAGCACGGGAATGAGGGAAGTAAAGCGTGAGGTCGACATCGCGCCAGCATATTGCGTCCGGGCCGAAGCAAGGGCTCAATTGCAGGCGCCTTCCTGCAAGTTCCACTCACCCATGTCCGCTGCCCCCTATACCCCCGACGATTTCGACCGCGCCATCCTGGCCCTTCTGCAGCACGACAACACCACCGCGCAGCGCGAGATCGCCGAGGCGGTGCACCTGTCCGCGCCGGCGGTGCAGCGGCGGATCAAACGGCTGCAGGACAGCGGCGTGATCCGCGCCAACGTAGCGGTGCTGGACCAGGCCTTGCTGGGCCGACCGCTGACCATCATGGTCGAGGTGCGGGTGGCCAGCGAGCAGCCGCACCGCGTGGCCCCGTTCCGTCGCCGCGTGCAGGACGACCCGGCGGTGCAGCAGTGCTACGCCATCACCGGCGATGCCGACTTCCTGCTGATCCTCACCGCCGCCTCGATGGAGGAATACGAGGCGATCAGCGCGCGCCTGTTCGGTGACGACGACAATATCGAGCGCTTCCGCACCGCGGTGGCGCTGAGTACGTTGAAGCGCGGGCTTGAGGTGCCGGTGTAAGACAGCGCGGTATCAACGCTGATCAGCCTCCGAACGGGACAACGATGATGAAGAGCAGCGTGCACTACCTGGCTTGCTGGCGCAGTACCACACTGTTGGTTGCGGTCTGCCTGCCATGCGTGGCCTGCCACCCCCAGGGCCGGATCGTGGAAGGCACCTTCACCGTGAATGGCAAGGCGAGGGCCGGTGTGGAGGTCCATCTCGCAGGCGGCGTGGATGACGCGGCCTGCGGCAATGGCCGTCCCGCCGCGGTAACCGACGCGGCGGGACGATTCCGTGGGATCGCACGCGATTATCCGATCATCCCCTGCTTCACCGTAGATGGGCGCAATTACAGTACGTTTCTGATCGTTGACGACCATAAACAGACGCCTATCCGATTGACATGCGGGCTACCGCTGAACATCACCGCTCACTTCGAAGATGGACACATCTGCTGGTGACCCTGCCGTGGGTAGGCCCTACCCGCGCACCGCCGCCTCGATCGCGGCCACATCGATCCTGCGCATGGTCATCATCGCCTCGAAGGCGCGTTTGGCCACCGCCGGGTCCGTGCTGGTTACCGCCTCGCTGAGCACGCGCGGGGTGATCTGCCAGGACAGGCCCCATTTGTCGCGGCACCAGCCGCACGCGCTTTCCTCACCGCCGTTGCCCACGATGGCGTCCCACAAGCGGTCGGTCTCGGCCTGATCCTCGGTAGCGATCTGGAAGGAAAACGCCTCGCTGTGCTTGAACGCCGGGCCCCCGTTGAGGCCGATGCACGGGATGCCGGCCACGGTGAAGTCCACGGTCAGCACATCGCCCTGCTTGCCGGAAGGAAAGTCCGCAGGCGCGTGGTGCACCGCGTTCACTGCGCTGTCGGGGAAGGTGGCGGCATAGAAGGTGGCCGCCTCCAGGGCGGTGCCGTCGTACCAGAGGCAAAGCGTGTTCCTGGCCAGCATGGCGGTTCTCCTGCGGCGCGGATGCGCCCTACCCGAGCCTACGGCTGCGCCCGTTAAGCGGCCGCCATCCCGGCATCGGCCAGTTTGCAGATGCCAATGATTCGCATTAACATACTTCCGATCCCGTCCGCGCCAGGAAGACCTGACGGCGATCTCAGGCCGCCGGCCCGCTGACCCCCACCCCCTGCGCAACGCCCGGCCACGGAGCACATCGGCCACGCGCGTGCCGCCGTTCTGGAAACGCCGATGACCCGTTCTACGCCTGTGCTGTCCCGATCCCTGCCGCAACGCCGCCTGTCGCAGGCCGTGCTGGTGGCGCTGTGCACGCTGGCCGCGCCCGCCTTTGCGCAGGACGCCAGCCCCGATGCCACCACCCTGGACCGGATCGTGGTCAAGGGCGAGCGCGCCGAAGGGTATTCGGTGCGCAAGACCTCCGCCGGTACCCGCTTCGACCTGGCCCCGCGTGAAATTCCGCAGTCGGTGAGCATCATCAGCCACCAGCGCATCGAAGACCAGAACCTGGATGACATCATCGACGTGCTGGCCAACACCACCGGCATCAGCAGCACCCAGTCCGACACCGAGCGCACCGAGTTTTTCGCGCGCGGCTTCTACATCGACAGCTACCAGTTCGATGGCCTGCCCACCCAGATGGTGCAGAACTGGAGCTACGGCGATTCGGGCCTGGACCTGGCCCTGTATGACCGGGTGGAAGTGGTACGCGGTGCCACCGGCCTGCTGACCGGCGCCGGCAATCCGTCGGCCTCGGTCAACCTGATCCGCAAGCATGCCGACAGCGCCGAACTCACCGGCAGCGTGTCGGTCAACGTGGGCAGCTGGGGCCGCACCCGCAGCACCGTGGATGTGACCACCCCGCTCAACGCCAGCGGCTCGGTGCGTGCCCGCGTTATCGGCAGCTACCTGGACACCGACGCGCAGATGGACCGCTACAACCAGCACAAGACGCTGGGCTATGCGGTGATCGACGCCGACCTCACCCCGGACACCCAACTCAGCGTGGGCTACGACTACCAGCAGAAGCGCGCCAACGGCGCCACCTGGGGCGGCTTCCCGATGCTGTATTCCGATGGCAGCGCCACCGGCTATGACGCCTCCTTCAACGCCAGCCCGAACTGGACCTACTGGGACACCACCAGCAAGCGTGCATTCGCCACGCTGGAGCATGGTTTCGCCAATGGCTGGAAATTCAAGGTTGGCGCGACCCATGATGAAACCAAGGCCAACGACAAGCTGTTCTACCCGGCCTACAACGACTGGACCACCGGGGCGTCGAACTTCGACAAGATCACCGGCGCCGGCATCTCGCCGTCGGCGGGCTTCTACAACACCGAGCGCAAGGTCGATGCGGTGGACGGTTTCGTGGACGGGCCGTTCCAGCTGTTCGGCCGCGAACACCAGTTCATGGCCGGCCTGAGCTACAACAAGCGCGACTACGCCAACTATGGCGACTATCAGGTCGGCGGCAATGGGCTGCCCTGGAACCCCTTCGCCAGCTACCTCAACTGGACCGGCAACATCGCCGAGCCGAACTGGAATGCACTTGCGCTGCAGAGCAGCGGCACCATCACCCAGAAGGCCGGTTACGCCGCCACGCGCCTGTCGCTGGCCGACCCGCTGAAGCTCATCATCGGCGCGCGCTACACCGACTGGAAGAGCGAAGGCGAAGACGCCGACCGTTCGCACAAGGTGACCACGCCGTATGCCGGCCTGGTGTTCGATATCAACGACACCTACGCCACCTATGCCTCCTATACCGAGATCTTCCAGCCGCAGATGCTGAAGAACCGCAACGGCAGCTACCTGGACCCGGTGGACGGCAAGAGCTACGAAGTGGGCGTCAAGGGCGCCTGGTTCGATGACCGCCTGAATGCCTCGGTGGCCGTGTTCCGCATCGAGCAGGACAACGTGGGCCAGTCCACCGGCGAACCGGTGATCGGCGGCAGCAACGGCGAAACCGCCTACGTCGCCGCGCGCGGCACGGTCAGCCGCGGGTTCGAGTTTGAATTGAACGGCGAACTGGCGCCGGGCTGGAACGCCACCTTCGGTGCCTCGCGCTACGTGGCCAAGGACATCAACGACGCCAACATCAACACCAACCTGCCGCAGACCACGCTCAAGCTGTTCACCAGCTACACCCCGCAGTCGCTGACGGCGTTGACCGTGGGCGGCGGCGCCAACTGGCAGAACCGCATCTACTACCCGGTGCCGGCCTATGGCCGGATCGAGCAGGACGGCTATGCGCTGGTCAGCGCCTTCGTGCGTTACCGCATCTCGCCCGAATTCAGCGTGCAGGCCAACCTCAACAACCTGCTGGACAAGAAGTACTTCTCGCAGATCAACGGGTATGGCGCCTTCGGTGACGGCCGCAACGGCTCGCTCACCTTCACCTGGTCGTTCTGAGCGGTCATTGATCGCAAGGTGTACACAAGGAGAGCCGGGCATTGCCCAGCTCTCCTTATCAGGTCACTGCCGATGTCCGTTCAGACGCGGCGCCCCTGCCGGCATCAACGACGTACCCGGTCACACATTTCCTGCCCGAATCTAGCGTTGGCTCCCCACCGACGCTATTTTGAGATGTGACCGCTGACTTCCAGCGCCCGTTCTCATATAGCCGGCATAAATGAAAACTCGATTGATCAGAAATATCATCGTAACGGATCGATCTTCCTTGGAAGACCTGATCCTCGTCATGGCAATGAATGTATAAGAGTCGCTGTTGGAAGCAGGCGCCATCGCCGGAAAGGACTACACCTATAGAGATCTCTGGACCATGGCGATGCCGTTTGCGCTCGATGTATTCAAGGATAGGGAATCCCGCATCACTTACAGAACATCCTCGGACGCCTGACGACCCTTCCGTCAGCTACCCACCCGGATTGCAAACGCGCGGTCTGATGTCCAAATGCAGCGCGCACCTCCTGCTGTATCGGTGTGACTGCCGGGTGCACCCAAGGTCCCAGGGTTCAACCGGTGTGGCAGCCCGGCTGAGCCATGCTCACGGCCGGGCGCGCAGCAACGCCAGCCCAAACCCGATGAAGATCGTGCCGACCACCCGGTCGAACACCTTGCGCAGCCCCGGCCGTGCCAGGTAGCCGGCCAGACCCCGGCCGCCGGCGGCATACACCGCATACCAGAACATCTCCATCAGCGCGAAGGTACCCACCAGCACCACGAACTGCGGCAGTTGCGGCTGGCCCAGATCGACGAACTGCGGCAGGAAGGCCGAGGCGAACAACAGCAGCTTGGGGTTGCTGATACCGATGATGAACCCATCGCGGAACAGGATGCGGCGTGCGGTGGGCGCCACGGCGGCCACGTCGCCCACGTCGATCGGTGCATCCCCGCCCCGCCACGCCTTGATGCCCAGGTAAACCAGATAGGCCACGCCGGCATAGCGCAGCACGTCGAAAACCAGCGGCGAGGCCTTCAGCACCGCGCCCAGGCCGGCCGCGGAGATCGACAGCGCCAGCACCAGCGCGGTCAGACAGCCGGCCATGGCCGCTACGCTGCGGCGGAAACCCACCCGCACGCTGCGAGTCATCACATGCAGCATGTTCGGGCCGGGCGTGCCGCACAGGACGAACACGGTGACGGCGAAGATCCACCAGGTATGCGGGTTCATGGCAATACGATTCGGTAAGGAGACAGCGCCGGGCCATGCCCGGCTGCACCATGATGCCTGAGCGGCTGCGCGCGGGCAGACCCGACCCACAGATTGGCCGCTGCGCGCAGCCCATGTGGCCGCTCACGCAACGCCGGGCCTGCCTGGCCGCACCTGCGCACGCCGGTGCAAAGCGCCGCGTGTGCACGGTCGGCGGTGCCGGGCAGCGCCCGGCCCTGCGCTGGCTGCGTCGGCCCGGTGACCCGGACCGGCGCAGCCCCCTCACCCAGGGATCAGAACCGCAGGTCCGCGCGCAGGTACCAATAACGCCCACGCGGGATGTCGTAGGTCGAGGCGTCATAGCCGTTGAGCGAGCACGACAGGCAGATCGGCGGGTCCTTGTCGAACACGTTGTTCAACCCGGCACTGAGCTGCAGGCCTTTCATCCAGTCAACCTTGTAACCCACCTGCAGGTCGTGGAAGGTGGTGGCATCGAGCGTGTTGGTGCCGGCCTGCTGGTTGCTGCACACCGGGAAAGCCACCGCATCGCCACAGTCTTCGGTCAGCTCGGAGATGTGCCGCACGGTCCACGATGCGTTCCAGTTGGCCAGGTTCCAGCTCAACGTGGCATTGCTGGTCCATTCCGGAATGGAGCTGTCGGTCACTTCCACGCCCGGCTTCTGCGGCTGCCGCTGGCCAGCCGCACCCAGCGCTTCATAGCGACCCACGAAGGTGTTCTGCCAGCCCAGCTTGAACTGGCCGATGTCGCTCTGCGGGAACGTCCAGAACAGGTCCACGTCCCAGCCATCGGTCTTGATCGAGCCCAGGTTGGTCAGGCGATTGTTGAAGCTGCTCACCGCACCGGTGGAGGCGCGGCTGATGCCGTCGCAGTAGACCGGGTCCAGGGTTTCCACGCACAGGTCCAGCTGGGTCTGCGCGTTGATCGCCTGGATGGCGCCTTCGATGTTGTGGCGGTAGAACGTCACTTCCACGTCGAAGCGTTCCGACCACGACGCATCGTTGCCGAACCACGGGCTCCACACGAACCCGGCACTGAAGCTGCGCGAGCGCTCGGGGTCCAGCTCGGCGTTGCCGCCGGTGGTGACCGAGATCTGCGAGTTGGCCTGCTGGAAGCCGGTCGGCACGCCAAGCGCGGCGCAGTTGGCCGGGTTGCCGCGCGGCGCGGTGCCGCCCAGGCCGATCGAGCACGGGTCGAACAGCTGCAAATCGGCGCGTGCGGCCGAGCCGTACAGCTCGCCGATCGATGGGGCACGGAAGCCTTCGGCGTAACTGGTGCGCAGCACCAGGTCGTTGGTCACCTGCCAGCGCAGCCCGTACTTGGGCGTGAACTCACCGCCGAAGGTCGAGTAATCCGAATAGCGCCCGGCCAGGCTCAGGTCGAGCTTCTCGCCGATCGCGCTCTTGGCGAAGATCGGGATGCTCAACTCCAGGTAGGCCTCGTTGACATCGTAGGACCCGGAGGTCGGCAACGAAGGCACGCCGTTGTAATGGCCGATCACCGTGAGCGGATCGGGATCGTAGCGGCCCTCGTATTTGCGGTATTCGTAGCCGGTGGCGAAGGACACCGGGCCGGCCGGCAAGGTGAACAGGTCACTGCTCAGGTTGGCGGTGAACAGGCTCAGTTCGTTCTGGCTGCGGTCGCGGACCACCGGCTGGATCCAAGCCAGCATCGCCGGAGTGATCGAGCCGACGCCGCCGAAGATGTTCAGTGGCACGCAGCCGGGCGTGGCCGCGCACACCGCCGGATCGCCCAGCGCCATGTTGACCTTGTAGATGTCATAGCTGCCGTAGTTGGTCTGTTCGGCCTTGTTCTTGCTGTACATGCCGTTGACGTCCCAGAACCAGCTGCGGCTGCCGGCCTCGAACTGGCCCACCAGGCCGGTGGCGAAGTACTGGGTGTTGACCTCCTGCTCGAAGATGCGCGCACCGCCCTCCACCGGGCGGCGGCCGATCAGGCTCATGTTGCCCGAGGACACCAGATCGAAGCCGAACGGGTTGTACGGGTTGAGCCCGGACACCACGATGTTGTCGGCCAGCGGGTTGCCGGTGGCGCCATCGGGGCCGAAGAACAGCGGTTCCGGACCGGCCTGGTTGGTGGATTCACGACGGTTGCCCAGTGCCTTGATGTACCACTGGATGTTGTCGGTGATGTCAAAGCGGAACTGGCCGAAGATGCCTTTGCGCTCGGACGGGGTCAGCACCAGGTTGTATTCGGCGAAGTTGAAGCGGTCTGCCGAGGTGAAGCAGTGGTAGTCATCGCTGCGGTTGCAACCGGCGCTGCCGTCATAGCGCGGGTTGCTGACGCCGGTGTTGGGCACGATGTTCTGTTCGGCGCCGGTATTGGGGTCCACAAAGGCGAAGCGCCCCTGCGGAATGCCGCCGCTGCCGAAGGCCAGGCCGGTACCGGGAATGGGGAAGCGCGACTGTTCGCGGTCACGCGCGAACACCGGGTCCTGCTTGGTCCAGCTGGCGCCCAGGAACAGCGTGTAGCGGTCGCCGCTGGTGCCCCACGCCAGGTCCACGCCCTTCTGGGTGCCGTCGCCCTTGCTGTACTCGCCGTAGTTGAGCGTGACCTGGCCGCCATCGAACTGGCGCCGGGTGATGATGTTGACCACGCCGGCGATGGCGTCGGAGCCATACAGCGAAGAGGCGCCATCTTCGAGCACTTCGATGCGCTCCACGATGGCCAGCGGAATGGTGTTGAGGTCGGTGGCCGCGCCCACGCCGGAGGCCGAGGATTCGTTGACCCAGCGGATGCCGTCCACCAGCACCAGCACGCGCTTGGCACCGAGGTGGCGCAGGTCGACCTGGGCCGAGCCGGCGCCCACGCCGCTGCCGTCGGGCGGGAAACCGAAGTTGCCGGACGAATTGAACTTGGCGTTGAGCGCCGACCCGGACCCGGTGAGCTGCTGCAGCACATCGCCAATGGAGGTCAGACCGGTACGCTCGATATCACTGCGGGTGAGGGTCTGGATGGGTACCTGGCCTTCCACCTCCGCCCGCTTGATGCGGCTGCCGGTCACTTCCACCCGGTCCAGCTCGGTGGTGGTACGGGGTGTTTCCTGGGCACCGGCCAGGGCGGGTACTGCCAACAACAGACACAGCGATACAGCGACCGCCAAAGGGCGGTGGTGCAGGTCGTTCATTCGCTCTCTCCACAAAGGAATGTTGGTCTGGGCTGCCGCACCCCCCTGCATGGCGGCAACGTCTCCTTTGTAAACAAACGGTAAAAAGCCGGTCGTGACGGCCGCCACCTTTTCACGCCACCACGACAAATCCGAACAGGCAAGATGCAGACGCCACAATGCAAAACGCCCCTGCAGGCAGGGGCGTTTTTTGGTGCATTGCAGTGCAGACCTGCGCTACTGCACGAAGGCAACCCGGTCCAGATGCGCGTTGCTGGCCGCAGCGAGGACTTTGGCCATGATGTCGTACTCGGCCGCCGGATCGGTGGCGATACGCAGTTCGGGCAGGTTGCCGGCGTGGGCCTGCGCCTGCGCCTGCATGCGTTGCTGCAGCGTGGCCACCGGCTGCGGTTGCCCGTTCCAGGTGACCTGGTTGGAGGCATCCACGCGCAGCTCGATCGGCGGCGGGGGCATGGTGGGCGGCACCACGGTGGTGGTGCGTTGCGGAAGGTTGACCGGGATGGGCATGGATACCATCGGGGCGGTCACGATGAAGATGATCAACAGCACCAGCATCACATCGACCAACGGCGTGACGTTGATCTCGGCAAGTGGTCCAGACGTCCCTGCTGCGCTGAATGCCATGGTCTGTTCTCTCCCTGGAGCGGGCTGCCCCAAGGCCGAGACTACGCCGGCCGCAGGCCGTCTTCGCCGGGCGGTGCGGGCCTTGTTCATGATCGAGTCGGGTTGCCCTCACCGCCCTTCACCGCGCGCCGTTATGCTTTCCGGCATGACTCGACTTCCCCTGTATTTCCTCAGCGCATCCGTCCTGCTGGCCTGTTCCGGGGTCAGCCCGGTGGCCGACGCCCAGAACCTGGACGCGCAGCGCGCGCAGCTCAAGGCGGCCATCGACAACGCCGAGCGCGGCCAGTTCGACCCGGCCCAGGCCGCAGCGTTGAGCAGCCACCCCCTGTATGGCTGGCTGGAGTACGCCAACCTGCGCCGCAACATCGACACCGTCGGTGCCGCGCAGGCGCAGGACTTCCTCAAGCGCTACACCGGCCAGGCCGTGGCCAGCAGCTTCCGCAGCGTGTGGCTGCCGGCCCTGGCGCGCCGCCAGGACTGGCCGACCCTGCTGGCCAACTGGGTACCCACCGAGAACGTCGGCCTGCGCTGCGCCCAGCTCAACGCCCGCCAGGCCACCGGCAAGGCCGACGCGCAGTGGACCAGCGAGGCGCAGGCGATCTGGCGCAGTACCGGCAAGTCATTGCCCGATGCCTGCGACGCGGTGTTCGCCGTGCTCGATGCCAAGGGTGGATTGAGCGCCGAGCTGCGCTGGGCGCGTATCGATGCGGCCGCCGACGAGCAGCAACCGGCGGTGATGCGCAGTGCGGCACGCGGCCTGCCCGCGGCCGATCTTGCACTGGCCAACACCTACGCCGCGTTCGTGGACAAACCCAATGCCAGCGCCTTGAACTGGCCGCGCAACGAGCGCAGCCGGCGCATCGCCACCGATGGCCTGGCCAAGCTGGCCAAGGCCGATCCCACGGCCACCGAGCAGCAACTGCCGCAGTACGCCGGCGCGCTGCAGTTGAGCGCGGCGCAGCAGGCGCAGGTGCTGTACCAGGTGGCGTTGTGGACGGTGGCCTCGTATGGCCCAGAATCCGCGCGCCGGCTCAATGCGGTGCCCGATGCCGCCTATGACGAACGCCTGCACGAATGGCGCGCGCGCGAAGCGATGTCACGCGGCGACTGGCCGCAGGCGCTGGCCGCCATACGCAAGATGGGGCCGACCCAGCGCAGCGATTCGCGCTGGCGCTATTTCGAGGCCCGCATGCTGGAGAAGACCGGCAAGCGCAGCGAAGCACAGCCGCTGTACCGCGACGCCGCGCGCGCGGCCACCTTCCACGGCTTCCTGGCCGCCGACCAGCTCGGCCAGTCCAGCTACACCCTGTGCCCGTGGGAACCCAATGACAGCGCCCAGGCGCAGGCCGCGGTCGCGCGCGACCCGGCCATCGTCCGCGCGATGGAGTTGTTCAAGATCGAGCGTGCCGGCTGGGCGGTGGCCGAGTGGAACGATGCGTTGAGCCGCTACGACACCACCCAGCGCCGCATCGCGGTGGAAGTGGCGCGTGACAACGGCTGGTTCGACCGCGCGGTGTTCTCGCTCGGCAAAACCCCCGACGAACAGCGCCTGTACTCGCTGCGCTTCCCGCTGCACCACGACGAGGCGATCCGCCGCGAATCGGCGCGCAACGCCATTGACCCGGCCTGGGTGGCCGCCGAGATCCGCGCCGAGAGCATCTTCAACCCCAAGGCACGCTCGCCGGCCAACGCAATGGGCCTGATGCAGGTGTTGCCCACCACCGGCGCCAGCGTGGCCAAGTCGATCGGGCTGGCCAACTACGGCGGCGCGGCCAGCCTGTACGACCCGGACACCAACATCGCCATCGGCACCGCCTACCTGCGCCAGCTGATGAACAAGTACGAGGGTTTGCCCTACATCACCATCGCCGCCTACAACGCCGGCCCTACCCCGACCGCGCGCTGGCAGACCCAGCGCCCCGGGTTTGATCCTGACATCTGGATCGAAACCATCAGCTACAAGGAAACCCGCGAGTACGTCGCGCGCATCCTGGCCTTCAGCGTGATCTACGACTGGCGCTTGAACGGCAATGCACTGCCGGTCACCGACCGCATGAACGGCCGCCTGCAGGCCAAGCGCAAGAACTTCAGCTGCGCGGCCAATGCAGACAAGGGCGGCGATTGAGCAGCATGCATATCTATCTGGTTGGCGGCGCCGTGCGCGACCGCCTGCTCAACCTCGCGCCGGGCGACCGTGACTGGGTGGTGGTGGGTGCCACCCAGGCGCAGATGGAAGCGCAGGGGTTCAAGGCGGTGGGCCGCGATTTCCCGGTGTTCCTGCACCCGCACACGGGCGAGGAATACGCACTGGCGCGTACCGAGCGAAAATCCGGGCGCGGCTACCGCGGCTTCGTGGTCGATGCCGATCCGTCGGTGACCCTGGAAGAAGACCTGCTGCGGCGTGATTTCACCATCAATGCCATCGCCTGCGACGAGGCCACCGGCACACGGGTGGATCCCTATGGCGGTGTGCGTGACCTGGAGCAGCGCGTACTGCGCCATGTGGGGCCAGCCTTCGTTGAAGATCCATTGCGGGTGCTGCGGGCGGCGCGCTTCATGGCCCGCTTTGCACCACTGGGGTTTACCGTCGCACCAGAGACGCTGGCGCTGATGCGCCAGATCGCCGACAGCGGCGAACTGGACGCGCTGGTCCCCGAACGGGTGTGGCAGGAGCTGCGCCGCGCGCTCACCTGCGCGCGGCCCTCGGCGTTTCTGCGCACGCTGCATGAGGCCGGCGCACTGCGCGCGATCCTGCCCGAACTGGAGGCCCTGTACGGCGTGCCGCAGCGCGCCGAGTTCCACCCGGAAGTGGACACCGGCGTGCACCAGGAAATGGTCAGCGACATGGCCGCGCGGCTGGCACCGGGCGACGACCTGATCGGCTTCGCCGCGCTCACCCATGACCTGGGCAAGGGCCTGACGCCGCCGGCGGAATGGCCGCGCCACATCATGCACGAGCAGCGCGGCGTGGCCCCGCTGCGCGCCCTGTGCGACCGTCTGAAGGTGCCGCTGGATCACCGCCAGCTGGCCGAGGCGGTGTGCCGCGACCATCTCAACGTGCACCGCATCGACGAACTGCGCGATGCCACCGTGCTGGAACTGCTGGGCCGCTGCGATGGCTTCCGCCGCCCGGAGCGCATCGCGCAGATCGCGCTGTGCTGCGAGGCCGACAAGCGCGGCCGGCTGGGGTTTGAAGACAGCGATTATCCGCAGGGCGCAACGCTCAAGCGCCTGCACCAGGCCGCGCTGGCGGTGCAGGCGCGCGACCTGGACCTGACCCACCTGAAAGGCCCGGCGGTCGGCGAAGCGCTGGCCAAGGCGCGTGTGCAGGCGATCAGCGCGGTGCGCTGATCGGCAGGCAGGCCGGTTGTTCCAGATGCCGCGTGTGGGCGGCGATGGCCGCCGCAAAACGCTACCAGTCCATGCGCAACCCGATATTGCCCTCGATCACGCGGCGCTCCTTCTGCGCGCTGCTTTCCAGATCACGGGTGTAATCGGCCACCGCGAACGCGCTCACGTTGGCGTTGAAACGCGCCACCACGCCGACCCCCACTTCCAGCGCGCGTGACCCTTGCTGGTTGGTGATCCGGTTGCTGTCGAAGTCGATGCGGTCTTCACCGCCCCGGGTCTGCCAGTAGTTGAGCTTGAAATACGGCTGCCAGCCGTTGCCGCCAATGTCGTAGTCGGCGGCCAGGCGCAAGCCCGCGCGGCCGGTCCAGGCGTTGTCGGCGTTGAAGCGCAGCGATGACACGCGGTCACCGGCATCATCCACCCCGGTGCGCTGCCAGATCACCTGCAGCTGCGGCTCCAGCCACCACGCACTCTGTCCGAAACGCAGCAACGGCTTGCCCACTTCCAGCGAGGCGGTGGTGCCATCGCCGCGCACATTGATACCCAGGCCACGCGCGGATATCGCATCGCCGTCGTAGCGGCTCTGCATCAGCACCGCGTCCAGGTAGCCCCCGGCATTGCCGGCGCGGGTCCAGTAAAGGCCAACGTGTTTGTCGTCCAGCCGGGTGCGGCCTACCGCCACGTTCTCCCAGCCGATCGCAAAGCCGCTGACGTTGCCCTGCGCACGGGTGCGGCCGACGAACACGCCGAACTGGTCGCGATGGCCATCACCGGCATCGGCGTACAGGTCCAGGCCGGCCTGGATGCCCTGGATATCCCCGTCGAAACCGGGCTGCGCATCGCCTTCCCAATGCTGCTCGTGGCTCTGCCCGACCAGCCGCGCCCACGCCGCGCGCAGCCCGCCCTGCCCGGCCAGCAGGCGCTGCTCGCCCTGGCGCTCGTGGAAGGTGCCCAGGCTGGCCAGGCTGGCCTCGCGCAGCAGCGGCGGCACCACCGAATACAGGCCGGTCTCGAAGCGGTACAGCGCAATGATGTCGCCCTGCGCGGGGCGCGCGCCCGGACTGGGCGGCACGGCCAATGGCCCCGGTACGGCGGTCACGCCGGTGGGTACCGGGGGCGGCGTATCGAGGCTGGGGGGCGCGACGTGGGCCGGGTCGGCCGGCTCCGGCGGCGGTGCCGGCTCGGGCGCGACGGGGTTGGGATCGTCCGGCGGATTGACGTCCGGCGGCGGCGGTGGGGCGGGCGGCAGGACAGCCGGCGGCGTGCCGGTGCTTTCCGGCGGCGGTGGCGGCGACATGAGAATCCCACCCGGTGGCGGCGAGGGCGCAGGCGTCACGCTGGCCACCAGGGTCGAACGCAGATACCAGTTTTCGCTGGTGCCGCCACTGACCCCGCCCTTGAACAGGAAGTACTCGTAGGCACCGGCCGCCACCGGGTTGTACAACGCGAACGCCGTTGGCGTAGTGGTGGCGCCGTTGACCGCCTGCACCACCAGGATGCCGTCGGCCACGGTGGACGCCCCGGTGCCGCCGGCATTGAGGATGCCCACCCCGGTGGTGCCGCTGGCACTGCCGCCGGAAATCACCAGTTTGTCCGAGCGCGCGCTGTCATCGCCCAGCACCGTGTTGAGGTACAACGCGCCCCCGTTGCCGACGTAATTGCCGACCACGGTGAACGTATCGCCCGGGCCGCCGCCATTGCTGAGGTCGATGCGGCCGGCATTGACCAGCGTGGCCCGCTGCCCGGCCAGGAAAGGCGCCACGCCGCCATTGCTGCCGCCACCGAATACGGCGCTGGTGGCGTCGATGTCCAGCCGGCCGGTGCCACTGCCGCTGTCGCCCAGCACCAACGTGCCATCGAAGGCCAGCTGGGTATCGTCGCGCAGGGTCACCTGCTCCCAGTTGCCCAGGCGCGCCACGCCGCTGGTCTTGACGTTGTCCATGCCGAGCACGTCGTTGCCCAGGCCACCATCGATGCTGGGCAAGGCGCCCAGGTGGGCGGTGTTGAGATTGGTCAACTGCGCGATGTCGTCGCCTTCGCCGAAATCGATTGCCCCGTGCACCACACCGCCGCCGTTCCAGGTCAGGCGATCATTGCCGAAGCTCAAGCGGATCTCACCGCGCACCGTGCCGCCGGTGATGGTCACCGCATCGTCACCGCCGCTCACGCTGATGTTGCCGCCGATGTAGCCATCGGACAGCACGATGGTGTCGCGTCCGAAACCGGTGACCAGGTTGCCGTCGATGGTGCCACCGGACATCAGGAACGTATTGTCGTCCAGCTTCATGTTGACCCGGCCGATGCGGCCGCCGGTCATCTCGGCATGGTCGCCGTCATCGAACCCGCCGATGATGCGTCCGCCGGTCATGCGGAAATGGTCCAGTGCATCGCCCTGCAGCAGCGCGCCGATGGTGCCGCCGGTCATCAGGAATGTGTCGATACCGGCGCCCTGCTGCACGGTGCCGGTGATGCTGCCGCCACTGATCTCCAGGCGGTCGGCACCATCGCCCTGGTCGACACTGTCGATCACGCCATCGCTGATGACCAGCGTGTCATCCCCGGCGCCCTGCAGCACGCCGCCCTGGATACTGCCACCGCGCATGTCCAGGCGGTCGTTGCCACTGCCGAAGACGATCCCGCCGGCACTGCCGCTGATCGTGCCGCGGTTGGTCACCCAGGTGGTCCCGTTGAGCTGCAGCGCACTCCCGGCGGTGGCAATGATGCTGCCGGCGTTGTTGATGACATGGCCACTGCCGGCCTGCACGGTCACAGCGTTGCCGCCGGCAATGGCGAGCTGGGCGC
Organism: Bacillus subtilis subsp. subtilis; assembly: GCA_021733645.1. GTDB lineage: Bacteria > Pseudomonadota > Gammaproteobacteria > Xanthomonadales > Xanthomonadaceae > Stenotrophomonas. The sequence goes on from JAHREJ010000014.1 coordinate 30,280, forward strand.
CGGCCAGCACGGTGACGGTGACGTTGGAGGCGCCGGCGGCCGTGGTGATCGACACCGTCTCCGGATTGGGCGCGGCGGGCGTGCAGGTGACCGTCTGGTCCTGTGCGGGCGCAGCGTTGTCGCAGCCGGCCCAGGCGGGCCCGATGCCCGCGATCAACACCGTGCCGAGCGCGCCACTACAGCCGCGCCGCATCCACAGGGAAATACGATCGGCCAGCACGGTGCGTGCCGGCGAAGCGAGCGTGCGCATACGCCATTCCTGTTCGACCTGAAAAATCCGGCAACGGCCCAGTACGATTACGCAGACCGGCCTCGGTACTTTTACTGCCCCACCGTGATGGGGGGGTAAAATGTGACGTAGGAAATGTCGTGATTGGCCCGAAATACGCTGGGCCGGCTTAAATCTTCAAATAGATGTGACGCCTGTCCAGCCCCCGCGCCACGCCCCACCACAGCGCGACGAAGCCGGCCGCGCACAGTAGCGAGGCCAGCCGGGGGGCGTCGGGCAGCAGCGCCACGGCCTGCTGGAACACCCCTGCCCAGCCGCCGGTGGCCATCAGCAGCACGGCCATCACCGACGACCCGAGGTAGGCGGCAATCGCGTTGACCCCAAAACGGCGACCCACCGCAGGCAGCCCGGCACGGTCGACCAGCAGATGGGCCAGCAGCAATGCCAGCACCGACCAGCCACCGGCCCACAGCACGAAGCTGGGCGTCCACAACTGCTTGTTGAACGGCAGCAGCGGGGCGACCAGCGCCCCGGCGAGCAGGCAGCCCAGCGCCAGCCCGGCCAGTGCGCGCAAGCGGCCAGCACGCAGCCAGCCGCCGGCGATCAGGCCCAGCAGCGTGGTGGCGATGGCGCCGGCGCTGCTGAGCAGGCCTTCGGGATCATGTCCCAACCCGGTCAGCGGGTCGTATTTGTACAGCAGAGGCGCAAACAGCGCGGTATCGAGCTGGCTGGCCGGGTTGTGCCACGGCGCCAGCGAAGTGGCGCACAGCAGGATCACGGCATAACCGGCCAATCCCCCAAGCAGGACGATCCACTGCGTGCGTGCACGCGTGTAAATGGCCAGCAGCCCCACCACGGCCACGCACAGGGCGATCCGCTGCAGCACGCCCCACAGCCGGTACGCCGGCAGGTCCAGCAGCCACCACGCCAGCAGGTGCAGCAACGCGCCGGCCAACGCGATGCGCAGTGCGCGCTGCAGCAGGCCGGCCCGCAGTGGCGGGCGCCGCAGCGGGTCATCCGCGCGCGGCACCAGGCTGAAGGCCATCGACACGCCGGCAATGAACAGGAACAGCGGGAAAATCAGGTCGGTGGGCGTGAACCCGTGCCAGTCCGCGTGCAGCAGCGGCGCATACACGTGGCCCCAATCGCCCGGGTTGTTCACCAGCAGCATCGCCGCCACGGTCAGCCCGCGCAGCGCATCGATGGAGCCCATGCGCGGCGATGCGGTGGCGCTCATGCGTCCTGGCGCTCGCCGGCAATCCAGGTGGCGCGTACCTGCAGCGCGTCGTCGAGCAGTACCAGGTCGGCCTGGTAGCCTTCGGCGATCTCGCCCAGGCGATCATCCAGGTTGAGGAACTGCGCCGGATAGCGCGACGCCATCCGCGCCGCTTCGTCCAGCGGCAGGCCCAGCAGCTGCACCGTATTGCGCACCGCGGTGGCCATGTCCAGCGCCGAGCCGGCCAACGAGCCGGCCGCGTTGCGCACCACCCCGTCCACCGCGGTGATGACCTCGCCATACAGTTCATAGCGGGGCGAGTCGGCACCCACTGGCGGCATCGCATCGGTGACCAACATCACCTTGCCGCGCGGCTTGGCCGCCAGCGCCACGCGCAGGCTGGCCGGATGCACATGCACGCCGTCGGCGATGACGCCAATCCAGCTGTCGCGGTCTTCCAACGCCGCCCCCACCGCCCCCGGCTCGCGCCCGGTCAGCGGTGACATCGCGTTGTACAGGTGGGTGAACCCACGGATGCCCGCATCCAGGCCGGCGCGTGCTTCTTCATAGGTGGCCGCAGTGTGGCCGGCGGCGACGATCACGCCGCGCTCGACCAGCGCGCGGATGCTTTCCAGCGGCACCCGCTCCGGGGCCAGGGTGAGCAGGGTGACGCCGTTGTCGAGCGAGGCGGCCATCGCGATCTCGTCGGCATCGGGCACGCGGAACTTGTTGGCGTCGTGGGTGCCTTTGCGCGCCGGCGCGATGTAGGGGCCTTCCAGATGGATGCCCAGCACACCCGGCACGCCCTGCTCGATCGCCGCGCGGGTGGCGGCGATGGCCGCGCGCATCACGGCCACGTCGTCGCTGATCAACGTGGGCAGCAGCCCGGTGGTGCCGAAGCGACGGTGCGCGGCAGCCAGCGTCCGCAGGCTGTCCACGTCGGGCGTGTTGTTGAACAGCACGCCGCCGCCGCCGTTGACCTGCGCATCGATGAAGCCGGGCAACAACCAGCCGCCGCCCAGGTCCACCTGCTCGTCGGCACTGCCCAGCTGCGGGGCCGCATCGGACAGCAGCGCGGTGATCACGCCGTCTTCGATCACCACCGCCAGGTCATCGCGGAATTCGTCGCCGGCCAGGATCCGGGCGTTGCGCAGGACGGTTTTCATCAGACGGTTTCCGTCACCTTGTTCAGGTGCGGCGGCAGGTCGGGGTTGTGCCCGCGGCGCAGCGCCAGCGCGTTGATGGCGCGGTAGAAGGCCTGCACGGTGAGCAGCGGCGCACACGCCGGGTGCGGCGCCACCGGCAGCGGCAGGTCGCCATCGACATCGCCCAGCCACACCTGCGCATCGCGCGCGGCAAACTCCTGCAGCACCGCGCGCGTGCCGGCGCCGGTTTCATCGGGTTGGGCGAAGGCCAGCACCGGGAAGCCCGGGCCGACCAGCGCCATCGGGCCGTGCTTCACTTCGGCCGAGCTGTACGCCTCGGCGTGCAGGCCACAGGTTTCCTTGAACTTGAGCGCCGCTTCCTGCGCCGCGCCCAGGCCCAGCCCACGGCCCAGCACGAACAGGTTGTGGGCCGGCACCAGGCCATCGGTGAGCGATGACCAGTCGCTGTTCCAGGCGTTGCGCATCGCATCGGGCAGCGTGCGCAGCGCGGCGATCAACGCCGCATCCTGGCTCCAGTACGCCACCAGCTGCAGGATCGCCGACAGCGAGGCCAGATAGCTCTTGGTGGCGGCCACGCTGCGCTCGGCGCCGGCACCGAGCGGGATCACCGTGTCGGCCAGTTGCGCCAACGGCGAGTCCTCCACGTTGACCAGTGCCACCACGCGGGCACCCGCCGCACGCGCGGCCTCGGCGTTGCGCAGCAGGTCCGGGCTCTTGCCTGACTGGGAAATCACGATGTAGAGCGCGCCGCGCAGTTTCAGCGGCGCTTCGTAGACCGACCCCACCGACGGCGAGGCCGAGGCGGTCACCAGGCCCAGCTTGGTTTCCAGCAGGTACTTGGCGTAGGTGGCGGCATGGTCCGAGCTACCTCGCGCGCAGGTCACCACGAACGGCGGCGGCGCGGCGCGCAGGCTGGCCGCAAGGGTTTCCACCGCGGCCTGGTTGCGCGCGAACTGCGCGGCAATCACATCGGCCGCTTCGGCGGCTTCGCGGTACATCAGGGTGTCGTGGGGGGCAGGCAGGGACATGGGAACTCAGGTGGTTTCAGGAGAAGGAGGGCGTGGGACCTGCGGGCGCATCGGCGCGGTGGAACCGCGCACGACCAGCTGCGGCACGAAGCCCTGGTTCTGCAGCTGCAGGGGTGCATCGTCGTAGGCATCGCTGCGCAGCTGCGCGATCAACAGCCGCGCGGCGTGCCGGGCGATGTCTTCGGTGGCCTGCTTGGCGGTGGTCAGCGGCGGCCAGGACTGGCGCGAGAACGGGCTGTCCTCGAAGCCGGCGATGGACAGGTCGTAAGGCACGTTCATGCCGGCCGACTTGGCCGCCGCCAGCACGCCGGCGGCGATTTCATCGTTGGAACCGAAGATGGCGGTGGGCGGTTCGCGCAGCGCCAGCAGGCGCCGGGCGCCACGGAAGCCATCGTCGAAGGTGTAATCGCCCTGCACCACCAGGTGCTTGTCGATGCTCATGCCGTAGTCGCGCAGCGCAGCCTCATAACCGGCGTAGCGCTCACCGCTGGAGCGGTGCGAGGTGCCGCCCCACAGGAAGCCGATGCGCTGGTGGCCCAGCTGGATCAGGTGCTCGGTGATCTCGTAGGCGGCCTCGCGGTCGTCCACGAACACGCACGCCCCATCCTGCGGGTCGGCGGTGGCGGCGATGATGCGCACCAGCTTGATGCCACGCGCGGTCAATGCGGCCACCAGGTCGGCGCGCTCGGACATCGGCGCGGTGAGCACCAGCCCGGCCAGGCGCGACCGCTGCACCCAGTCGGCCAGTTCCTCGGCCAGCATCGGGCTGCTCGAATCGCAGGGATGGATCTGCAGCCCGAAGCCGGTTTCGCGGCAGGCGGCCAACACGCCGTTCTGCACGCCGATGATGTGGTACGGATTGGGGTTGTCGTACACCAGCCCGACCACCAGGGTGGTGCCGGTGCGCAGGTTGCGCGCGGCCGGATCGGGCTCGTAATCCAGCTCGGCGATCGCGCGCAGCACGCGCGCGCGGGTGGCCTGCATCACCGAGGGTTCGTTGTTGATGACGCGCGATACCGTCTTCAGCGACACCTTGGCCCGTTCAGCCACATCCTTGATGGTCGCTCTGCGCATGCTCTTTTCCTGCCGGTCCGGTTGGACGTCCATGATCGCCGATCACTGACCGTCGCGGGGCAGGCCGGCCCGGTAGCCGCGCACCGAGTAATACAGGATGTAGAGGTAGCAAGGCACCATCAGCCCGGCGAATACCCACTGGAAGTCGAGGTGCTGCTTGAGCACCGCAAACGCCTGCGGAATGATCGCGCCGCCGGCGATGGCCATCACCAGCAGCGCCGACCCGGTTTCGGTGAACCGGCCCAGGCCGCGGATTGCCAGGGGGAAGATCGCCGGCCACATCATCGCGTTGGCAAAGCCCAGCGCGGCCACGAAGCCCACCGACACATAGCCGTGGGTGAGCAGCGCGCCGATGCAGAACACCACGCCCAGGCTGGCCGACAGGCTCAGGTAGCGCGACTGCGACACCACATGCGGAATCAATGCCAGGCCAGCCAGGTAGCCCACCAGCATCGCGCCCAGGGTGATCGAGGTGAACATCTTGGTCTGGTCCAGCGGCAGGTCGAAGCCGTGCCCGTAAGTGCCGATCGCATCGCCGGCCATCACTTCCACGCCCACGTAGACAAACAGGCACAGCACGCCCAGCCACAGGTGCGGGAACTGGAAGATGCTGGTGCGCTCGGCGGTACCCGGCGCGCGCGCCGGGGTGGCGTTGGCTTCGGCGGTCTTCAGCTCGGGCAGCGGCGAGAACAGCACGCCTACGGCCAGCACCACCAGCAGCCCGGCCATGGCCATGTACGGCATCTGGATCTTGGCGGCGAAGGTATTGAGCAGATCGGCCTTGGTGGCTGCATCGGCCACCTTCACCTGCGCATCCAGGTCGCCGATGCCGTGCAGCACCAGCGTGCCGATCAGCACCGGGGCCAGCATGCCGGCGATCTTGTTGCAGATGCCCATCAGCGCGATACGCCGCGCCGCGGTCTCGATCGGGCCGAGGATGCTGATGTACGGATTGACCGCGGTCTGCAGCAACGCCAGGCCGCTGCCGATGATGAACAGGCCGCTGAGCGCGCCCGGGTACCAGCGTTGCTGGGCGAAGTGGGCAAACACCACCGCACCGGCGGCCATCACCAGCAGGCTCAGGCTCAAGCCCTTCTTCATGCCGGTGCGCTTGAGGATCCACGAGGCCGGCAGCGCCAGGAAAAAGTAGGACAGGTAGAACACCATCAGCACCAGGAAGGCGCCGACCTCGTCCAGCTCGAAGGCCAGTTTGACGAAGGTGATCAGGGGCCCGTTGAGCCAGGTGAAGAACCCGATCAGGAAGAACAGCACGCCGATGATCAGGATCGAGGTGAGCACGCTCGAACGCGCGGAAGCAGCAGGCACGGCAGACATCAAGAAAGCTCCTGCATCGGCGGGCCGCGATGGCGTGCCGGAAGAGTGGCTGGGAACAACGTTGTCACATTTATTCGTCGCAGCCGCCGGGTTTGTCAACAACCGGTTTGCACCGGGCGGCCCCCCAGCGTCGTGCTGCACCTGCGCAGATCGCATGCCCCGCCACGCCTGGCGGTCCACGGGCCACCGGTTTCAGGCAGTTTGCAAAAACATGACGGGCATTGGATGAAAACGTTTTCTGATGACAGCGCCCGCTGCGGCGCAACATCGAAAGTCGACGGTTATCGTTGACATCGTTGTCAGAACGATTACAGACTCCGCCTCAATCGCCGGGTTGGACCGGTCCTGCACAATCCAAGGGAGCCCGTGTGACCGCAGCCGCCCACTCTGTACCGACCCATGCCCTGCCCGCCACGGTGCCGCCGTTCCTGGCCGCCGATGTGGGTGGCACGCATGTCCGGGTTGCCAGGGTGCAGGCCAGCGCCCAACCCGACCACCCGGTGCAGCTGCTGGAATACCGCAAGTTCCGCAACGCCGACTACCCCGGCCTGAGTGCGATCCTGGCCGAGTTCCTCGGTGGCGGCCCGCGCCCGGCACACTGCGTGGTGGCTACCGCCGGCGTTGCCCGCCTGGACGGCACGGTGATCAGCGCCAACCTGCCGTGGCCGTTGTCGGCGCGCCGGATCGAGCAGGACGTGGGCCTGGACCAGGTCTACATCGTCAATGATTTCGAAGCGGTGGCCTATGCGGCCGCGCAGGTCGATGCCAGCGGCGTGCTGCAGCTCACCGGCCCGGCCACCGCCCCGCGCGGCCCGACCCTGGTGGTCGGCCCCGGCACCGGGCTGGGCGCAGCAGTGTGGATTCCCACGGCGCACGGCGCGGTGGTGCTGGCCACCGAAGCCGGCCAACCCACGCTGGCCACCACCACCGAACTGGAAATGGCGATCGTGCGCCAGATGCAGCGCGAACATGCGCATGTGTCGGTGGAACATGCCTTGTCCGGCCCGGGCCTGATGAACCTGTATCGCGCGCTGTGCGCGCTCAACGGCCAGGCCCCCACGCTGGCCACGCCCGATGCGATCACCGCCGCGGCCGTGGCCAACCAGGACCCGCTGGCGCGCGAGAGCCTGGAAGTGTTCTGCGGCCTGCTCGGCAGCACCATCGGCGACATGGCCCTGCAATACGGCATCACCGGCGGGGTCTACCTGGCCGGCGGCATCCTGCCGCAGATCCGCGAATTCCTGTTGAACAGCAGTTTCGTGCGCCGGTACCTCAACAAGGGGCCGATGCGCGAGGCGCTGGAACGCATTCCCGTGAAGGTGGTCGAGCACGGGCAGCTGGGCGTCATCGGCGCCGCCAGCTGGTACCTGGGACACCGGGACGCCTGACCGGTCCCGCAACACCGAAAACGCAGCACGCACTACGTGGCACGCCATCGCCCCGGATGCCCCGCATCCGCGGCAAGGCCCCACGCAACCGCAAGACGAACGCCGCAGCCGGCAACCATCGAGTGATGAGGAGAGACATCATGAACACCCGCAAGACCCTGCTTTCTGCAGCGATCGTCAGCTGCCTTGCCTTCAGTGCCCACGCGCAGCAGGCCCCGACCGCCACCGACCTGGACACCGTGCAGGTCACCGGTATCCGCGGCTCGATGGAGAAGTCCCTCGATACCAAGCGTGAAGCCAATGCGCGCCTGGAAGTGGTTACCGCCGAAGACGTCGGCAAGCTGCCGGCGCACAACGTCGCCGACACCCTGCAGCGCCTGCCGGGCGTAAACATCAGCTCGTCCAGCGCCGACGAAGGCGGCTTCGACGAAGCCGACCGCGTCAGCCTGCGCGGTACCAGCCCCAGCCTCACCCAGACCCTGATCAACGGCCACACCGTCGGCTCGGCCGACTGGTTCGTGCTCAGCCAGGGCAGCAACGTCGGCCGCAGCGTCAGCTACACCCTGCTGCCGTCCGAACTGGTCCGCTCGGTGGAAGTGAACAAGTCCTCGCAGGCCAAGCTGCAGGACGGCGGCACCACCGGCACGGTCAACATCATCACCCGCAAGCCGCTGGAGTTCGCCAAGCAGATCACCGCCGAAGCCTCGATCGGCGCAGTGCGTTCGGACCAGGCCAAGTCCAATGATCCGCAGCTGTCGGGCCTGTTCAACTACAAGAACGAGGACAGCACCTTCGGCGTGATGGTGCAGGCCTTCAGCCAGAAGCGCGAGCTGCGCCGCGAAGCGCAGGAAATTCCGTCGGGCTTCTTCAAGATCGACCCGGCCGGCACGGTGGCCAAGAGCAACCCGGACCTGGCCGGCGTGTACGCACCGGCACTGCTGGGTTCGACCCTGTTCGAACAGACCCGTGAGCGCAAGGGCGGCCTGGTGTCGCTGCAGTTCAAGCCGGCCGACAACCTCACCCTGGGCCTGGAAGGCTTCACCTCCAAGCTGGAAGCCAACAACTACAACCGCAACTTCATGTTGTGGGGCGGCAAGATCCTCAACGACGACAAAGACGCCAACGGTGTGATTACCCGCCCGGGCCAGGCACCGCTGCCGGGCTACGTGGTCAAGGATGGCGTGCTCACCAACGCCAACTTCGCCGGTGTGGCCGGTACGCCGTACGCGGTGTACGACATGATCTACCGCGAAGCCTCGGCCAAGAGCAGCTACATCACCGCCGATGCGGACTGGCAGATCAACGAGAGCCTGTCGGCCAAGTTCCAGGCCGGCAGCACCAAGGGCACCGGCACCACCCCGCGCCAGTTCATCGCCGAGGTCACCGTGGGTGACGGCGGCGGCGCCAACTGGACCACCCACGGCGCCGGCTCGCCGGTGGACTGGAACGTGGGCGGCAACACCGGTCCTGACGGCGTGACCAGCTTCGGCACCTGGGGCAACCAGGAAGTCACCGCCGAAGACAAGGAAAAGTGGTTCACCGCCGACTTCAGCCAGTACGTGGACACCGGCACCTTGAACTCGATCGACTTCGGCGTGCGTTATGCCGACCACAAGCGTGAAGCCCTGTCGCCGGAAGGCGCCACCCCGGGCGACATCTGGTCGGCACTGAAGGGTGGTGCCACCGGCAACTTCCCGGGCGGCTTTGCCGGCGGCATTGGCGGCAACTTCCCGCGCAACCTGTGGTACTACACCCCCGGCGCGCTGAAGGATGCCATCCTCAACAACTCCACCTGGCTGGCCGGCAATGATGGCCCGACCGGTCGCCACAACTATGGTGGCGAGTGGAAGGTGGCCGAGAAGAACTTCGCCGGCTATGTGCAGGCCAACTTCAGCGGTGACCGCTGGAGCGGCAACGTCGGCCTGCGTTACGTCAACATCAAGCAGGACATCGATACCTACCAGGCGGTCAGCGATGCGGCCAACGCCGATGTCAGCAGCCTGTTCGGCAAGTGGAAGGCGCTGGCCTTCCAGAACAAGCACGACCGCATCCTGCCCAGCGCCAACCTCAAGTTCGACATGGCCGACGACCTGGTGTTCCGCTTCGCCGCGTCGCAGACCCAGACCCTGCCGGACTTCTCGGCACTGGGCGCGTCCTCGTGGGGTTCGGACCTGAGCAAGACCGGTGGTGGTGGCAACCCGAACCTGAAGCCGGTGCTGTCCACCAACTTCGACGCCAACCTGGAGTGGTACTTCATGCCGCGCGGCCTGGTGTCCGTCGGTGCGTACTCGATGAACCTGAAGGACTACGTGGCCTTCGGCACGCAGACCCAGATGCTGTACAGCGAACTGACCAACCAGCTGGAGGCCTACCAGGTCGCCGTGCCGGTCAACGCCGACGGCAAGGTCAACGGTCTCGAGGTGGCCTACGAACAGCCGATCGGCGACAACTTCGGTGTCAACGCCAACTACACCTATGCCGATGGCAGCACCTCGCACACCTGGGAAGACGGCAGCAACAACCTGCTGGGCACCTCCAAGAACACCTACAACGTGGGTGCCTACTTCGAGAACGACACCTTCGGTGCACGCGTCAGCTACACCTACCGGTCCTCGTTCCTGATCGGCCTGAAGGGCGCCAGCCCGTACTACCAGGATGATTTCGGCACCCTGGCGCTGTCGCTGAGCTACAAGGCCACCGATTGGCTGAGTGTCAGCTTCGATGCGCTGAACCTCAACAACCCGACCCTGAAGTACTACCAGAGCGCCTCGATCCCGAGCGCGTTCTACGAGAACGGTCGCCAGTACTACCTGAACTTCCGCTTCAAGTACTGATCCACGCACCATCGCGCTGTTAGCCTGAACGACGGGCCCGGACCTCCGGGCCCGTTTTTACAGGTGGAACCCGATTCGCTACAAAGGAATGACCCGATGCACACCCGCACCCGTCGTACCTCGCTGTCGATGCTGTCCTTCGCACTGGCCCTGTCCCTGGCACCGCTTGCGCACGCCACCGACGCGCAGGCCCCCGAAGGTCCACGCGCCCTGCCCGGCGCGCTGCCGCTGATTCCCGCGCCGGCCCATGTGGAACACCTTGACGGTGCCGCCTTCAAGATCGCCGCCAGCACCCCGGTGTGGGCCCGTGGCGACGCGGCCACCCGCGTGGCCGGCCAGTTCACCACCCTGCTGCGCAACAGTGGCGGCCCGACCCTGCAGGTGAAGAACGGAAACGGCAAGAACGGCATCAACGTGGTGTTGAACCCCGCGTTGAAGACCGGCGCGGAGGGCTACCAGCTGCGTTCCAATGGGGAGGGCGTGACCATCGCCGCGGCCACCGAGGCCGGCCTGTTCTACGGCGCGGCCACGCTGTCGCAGTTGTTCACCAGCGGCACCGATGGCACGCTGCCCGCGCTGCGCATCGACGATGCCCCCCGCTTTACCTGGCGTGGCCTGATGCTCGATTCGGCCCGCCACTTCCAGAGTCTGGACGAGATCAAGCGCGTGCTCGACGCGATGGCCGAACAGAAACTCAACACCTTCCATTGGCATCTCACCGATGACCAGGGCTGGCGCATGGAGATCAAGCGCTACCCGAAGCTGACCGGCGTGGGCAGCTGCCGCATCCCGGCCGGCGATGGTGGTCGCGATCCGGTCACCGGCGCGGAGCGGCCGTACTGCGGTTTCTATACCCAGGACCAGATCCGCGAGGTGATCGCCTATGCGGCCGCGCGCCACATCCAGGTCATTCCCGAGATCGATGTGCCGGGCCATGCCACTGCGGCGATCGCCGCCTATCCCGAACTGGGCACGCTGGACACCCCACTGGTGCCGCTGAGCGAATGGGGCGTGTTCCCGAACCTGTTCAATACCGAAGAAACCACGTTCACCTTCCTGGAAAACGTGCTGGAAGAAGTCATCGCGCTGTTCCCGGCCAAGTACGTGCACGTGGGCGGCGACGAAGCGGTCAAGGACCAGTGGGAAGCCTCGGCACGCGTGCAGCAGCGCATGCGCGAACTGGGTGCCCGTGATGAGATGGCCATGCAGAGCCACATCATCAAGCGCCTGGAAACCTTTCTGGAGCAGCACGATCGCCGCCTGATCGGCTGGGACGAAATCCTGGAAGGCGGCCTGCCGCCGGAAGCCACGGTGATGTCCTGGCGCGGTACCGAAGGCGGCCTGAAAGCGGCCAGCGAAGGCCATGATGTGATCATGTCGCCAGTCACCGACATGTACATGGACTACCTGCAGACCAACGCCGCCAACGAACCGCCAGGGCGCCCGGCCAGTATTCCGCTGGCACGCGTCTACGGCTTCGAGCCGGTGCCCGACGCGTTGGCCAAAGACAAGCAGCAGCACATCCTGGGCCTGCAGGCCAACATGTTCACCGAGCACACGCGCAGCTACGCACGGTTGCAGCACAACCTGTTCCCACGGTTGGCCGCCGTGGCGGAAACCGGTTGGTCGCCGCGCGAACGCCGCAACTACGCCGACTTCCTGGCGCGTCTGCCGACCCAGCTGCAACGCTGGCAGGCAATGGGTATCGCCTATGCGCAGACGCCCTTCCAGGTGGAACTGGACAGCAGCGACGACCGCAACGCCGGCACCGCCATGCTCGCACTGCGCACACCGCTGGGCTATGAAATCCACTACAGCGTGGACGGCAGCGCGGTCACCGCACAGTCGCCGCGTTACACCGCACCGCTGACCCGGCCGCTGCCGGTCACGCTGCAGGCCGCCACGTTCTTCGACGGCAAGGCACTGGCCAGCGCCGCCAGCCGCTTCGACCTCACTGCCACGTCGCTGCTCAGCCGCAGCGACGAGCAGCTGGCGATGTGCCCGGGCGAAGGCCAGCTGCTGCTGCGCCTGGAAGATGATGGCCCGGCCGATGGCGCGCGGGCGGTGTTCAACGTCAACATCTTCAACCCGTGCTGGTTGTGGAAGGACGCCAATGTGGACGGCATCGCCACGCTGCGCGTGCGTGCCGGGCAGATTCCGTATTACTTCCAGTTGGCCCATGACGAACCGCAGCGGACCTTCAGCCCGGCGCGCAGTGCGCATGGCGAAATGGACGTGCTCAACGGCAACTGCGCCGGCAAGCCGCTGGTGAGCGTGCCGCTGCCGGCCACGCCGGGGGCGGACGGGTTCATCACCCTGGAGGCGGCACTGCCGCGTTCGGTGAAGGGAACCCAGGACCTGTGCGTGCGCTTCACCGGCGATACGCGGCCCACGATGTGGGTGCTGGATGATCTGACGCTGCAGCCGCGCTGAGGATTGGAAAGGGGTGCCGGCCTTGCCGGTACCCCTTGGGTGGAATCATGGAGCCGTTGGGTTGCAGGCTGCGGAGAGCAGCACCGCGCGGCGCGTGGTGTCCACGCATGCCGTTGCCGGCGTCGGCGCCTGTCCGCCCGGTTACCCGCGCAGGCGCAGCAGCAGGTCGCGCAGCGGGGTGAAGGCCAGCGCCATGCCGGCGATGACGCCGACGCTGTTGGCCAGCACGTCCATCGGGTCGGCCATGCGGGTGGCGGTCAATGCCCCCTGCGCAACCTCGATGCCGATGCCCAGCCCGACCAGGCCCACGCCAGCCCATAGCAGCGCCGCGCGCGTGCGGTAGATCTGCACGGCCGAGCCGGCCAGCAGGAAGTACGCCAGGAAGTGCTCCACCTTGTCGCTGTTGGCCGGCAGCGCCATCGGCGGCAGCCGGACCAGGCAGACCGTGATCGTGGCGGCAATGGCCAGCCACCACAGCACCAACCAGAACCGCGCGAAACGCAGCGGCTTCAACATCCCTGTGGCAAGCATCTCAAAGGCGCCAGGTCAGGTCGCCCAGCGGGAAGGCGGCCTCGAAGTCGACGTCGCGCTGGAAGCCCATCACCTGGAAGCGCTCGCCCATGCCGGTGGGCAGGGTGAGTTTTTTGACCTGGTCGCGCAGGCGCACCTTGCCAAACTCGTCGGTGCGCGCTTCGGCATTGCCAAGCAGTGCATCCAGCCCGTTGCCAAGCAGGAAGCTGGCCTGTGTGCAGTAGCCGGCCAGTTCGAAACCGGCGCCGGTACCGGCTTCGGCCAGTGCGGTGAAATCCACCGACGCGGTCAGGTCCTGCAGGCCAGGCCAGCGGTACAGGTCGTTGTGCACCTGGTGGCGGTAAAACGCACGCACCGTGCCGTCGTCGCGCTCATCCTGGTAGTACTCGCCACGCGGGTAGCCATAGTCGACAAACAGCATTGCGCCACGCTGCAGGCCACCGGCCACGGCCTGGATCCAGTACGGCAGCTGCGGCAGCAGCTCGGAGCGGTAGCCGTCGGCGAAGGGCTTTTCGCGGTAGTGCTCCAGGTGGCGCACCGCGGCGCTGAGCATGGCATCGGCCGGCTGCGCACCGCGCATGAAAGCGCCCTGCGCATCCAGCTCCACCGTTTCCTCGTAGACCCGGCCTTCGCGGGCCAGGAAGCGCGGGGTGGGCAGCGCATCAATCACTTCGTTGGCGAACACGATGCCGTCCCAGTCGTCGTCAAACGGACCGTTCAACCACTCCACCAGCGCAAACACCGGCGGGATCAACGCTTTCTCCAGCCGCTCGCGCTGGCGCTCGCGCAGGTCCGCGCTGGGCTCCAGGATGGCGTAGCGCTCGGGCATCGCGTCCAGCTCCAGCATGCGCTTGAGCATCACTTCGGCGAACGCGCCGCTGCCGCCGCCCAGCTCCATGAAGCGCGCCTGCGGCCCCAATTGCTGCATCACCGGGGCGATGGCGTTGGCCAGGGTGGCCGCAAACAGCGGCCCCAACTCGGGTGCGGTGGTGAAATCGCCGGATTCGCCGAACTTGCTTGCCCCCGCGCTGTAATACCCCAGCCCCGGCGTGTACAGGCTCAGTTCCATGAACCGGGCAAACGGCATGGCGCCGCCATTGGCAAGGATCTCAGCACGCAGTGCCGCAGCCAGCTGATCGCTGTGGGCCAGGGCGTCGGTATCGGGGGTCGGCAGTGGGGAATGCATGGTGCAGGCGATTGCGGTGACAATGCACAGCATAGCCGAGCCCGGAGTTACCCCCGATGACCGATTCCGCCCCCGTCGTGCTGATCACCGGCAGCGCACGCCGGATCGGCGCGGCGATCGCCCGCCAGTTCCATGCCTGCGGCTGGTCGGTGGTGCTGCACGCCCATACCTCCACCGCCGAACTGCAGCAGATGGCCTTCGACCTGGACATGCTGCGCCCGGGCAGCGTGCTGGCGCTGCAGGCCGACCTGCGCGATGCCGAGGCGCTGCCCGATCTGGTCGAGCAGACCGTGGCCCAGTTCGGGCGGCTGGACGCGCTGGTCAACAATGCATCCAACTTCTACCCCACCCTGCTTGGCCAGATCACCGCCGAGCACTGGGACGATCTGTTCGCGGTCAACGCCCGCGCGCCGCTGCTGCTGGCCCAGGCTGCCGCCCCCCAGCTGCGCCGTCACCAGGGCTGCATCGTCAACCTCACCGACCTGCATGGCACCCAGCCGATGCGCGACCACCCGGTGTACAGCGCGGCCAAGGCGGCGCTGGAAATGGTGACCCGCTCGCTGGCGCTGGAACTGGCACCCAAGGTGCGGGTGAATGCGGTGGCACCCGGGGCCATCCTGTGGCCGGAACAGGGCAAGGACGATTTCGCCCAGCAGGCGCTGCTGCTGCGCACGCCGCTGGCGCGCACCGGCACGGTGGAAGAGATCGCCGAGGCGGTGTACTGGCTGGTCACCGATGCCGCGTTCATCACCGGGCACACATTGCGCGTGGATGGCGGGCGGACCTTGTCGTAGGGCCGGCCGCTGGCCGGCTCCGCATGCACCCGGCATCGCCTGGTTGGCCACCAGCGGCCGGCACCACCGGTGCATCGCTTACCCCGGCAGCAGGTCCATCGTCTCGAACGCTTCGCCGAATTGCCGATGCGCCCGCCACAGCGTGGCCAGGTCCAGGCCACTGACCGGGTCGATGAAGTCCGGGGCGATATCGGCCAGTGGCTTGAGCACGAAGGCGTGCTTGAGCTCCGGGCGCGGGATGCGCAGGTGGCCGGGGCCCTCCACGATCAGGTCGCCGTAAAACACCACGTCCAGGTCCAGGGTCCGGTTGGAAAAGCGCGGCCCGCTGCGGTCACGGCCGTGCGCGTCTTCCAGCGCATGCAGCCAGGCGTCCAGCACATCCAGCGGCAGGTCGGTGTCGATGGCCACGCCGTTGTTGAGGAAATCCGGACCCTCAAAGCCCACCGCGGCGGTGCGGTAGGCCGGGGAGACCAGGATCGCGCCGAAACGCGCGCGAAGGGCCTCCACCGCGGCGTGAAGGTGCTGTTGCGGCTGCAGGTTGCTGCCCAGGCTCAGAAGCGCAGTGGTCATGGTATTCAGCGTGCGTGGGGCGAATCCACACGGGGCCAACAGGGCCACCGCATAGAATCGGGGTGCACATCATAGGACACCGCCATGACCTATTGCGTTGGCATCGAGGTCGACCAGGGCCTGGTCTTCGCCGCCGACACCCGGACCAACGCCTCGTTGGACGACGTCCGGGTGCACCGCAAGCTGCACGAGTTCGAGTTTCCCGGACAGGCGGCACTGGTGATCATGGCGGCCGGCAACCTGGCGACCACCCAGCTGCTGATCTCGCGATTGCGCCGCGATGTGGAGGAGCAGCGCGAGCAGAACCTGCGCGCCTACCGCCACCTGTTCGAAGTGGCCGAGTACGTGGGCCGGGTGCTGGTCGACAGCCAGGTCAAGGCCACCTCCCAGGACGCCGGCCACGACGGCATCGTCACCCAGGCCACCCTGATCCTGGGGGGCCAGGTCGGTGGCGAGCAGCCGGGCATGTACATGATCTACCCGCTGGGCAATGCAATTTCCGCCTCGCCGGAGACCCCGTTCCTGCAGATCGGCGAATCCAAGTATGGCAAGCCGATCCTGGACCGCATCATCCGCGCGCAGACGCGGCTGGAAGACGCGGCACGCACGGCGATCGTGTCGCTGGATTCGACCATCCGCTCGAACCTGTCGGTGGGCCTGCCGGTGGACCTGGTGCTGATCCGCAAAGACGACCTGCGCATCAGCCAGCGCATGCGCCTGGCGGGCGACAGCCCGCTGTACGCGGAAATCCACGGCAGCTGGTCGCACAAACTGGAGCAGGCGGTGGCCAGCCTGCCGGCGTTTCCGTGGGAAACGCCGGGCTGATGGCCTGCCGATGCGGTGCCACGCTGCGCGGTATCCACGCATGTCGGGGATCTACGCCGGGTGTTGCCCGAACGGCCTACGCGGTTTCCAGCGCCTCGGCCACCGAACGGAACACCTGCTGCATTTCCAGCGGCTTGCGCAGCACGTGCACGTTGATGATCGGCGGAAACACCGCCAGTGGCACGGTGATGTCGGCTTCTTCCAGCACCAGCGCCGGGCCGCGATACCCCAGCGAGGCCATCTCGCCCAGCAGGTGGCTGGCCGAAAGCAGCTTGGAGCCGGCATCGGCGATCACCAGCGCCGGCATGGCTTCCTGCTGCATCCAGCGCAGCGCGGCGGCGCCGTCGGAGGCCAACTGCAGGTGGTAGCCCTGGCTGGACAACGCATTGCCCAGCAGCGACAGGCGCGTGGCCTCGCCGTCCACCACCAGGATGGTCTGGCCAGCACCGGCGGCGATCGGTGCGTCAACCGCTTCGCCTTCGGCCGGCACTTCACGCATGGGCAGCAGCAGGTCAAAGCGCGTGCCGACGCCGGGCGTGCTGTCCACGTGGATGCTGCCGTGGGCGCCCTCGACGATGCGCTTGCACGAAATCAGCCCCAGGCCGGTGCCGTTGGCCTTGGTGGTGAAGAACGGGTTGAACAGGTGCGAGAGCGTTTCGGCATCCATGCCGGTGCCTTCATCGGTCACCGAGATGCGCAACCACTCTTCCCCCGACCCGCCCGCATCAGCGGACGCGCGCAGGGTCAGGCGGCCACCGGTGGGCATGGCCTGGATCGCGTTCAACGCCAGGTTCAGCAGCACCTGCTGCAGTTCGGTGTAATTGGCATCCACGCCGAGCGCTTCATCGACCACATCCAGGTGCAGGCTGACCTTGTCGGGCAGGTTGCTGCGCAACAGCAGCTCCACGCCCTCGAACAGGTGCGCGATGCAGATGTGTTCGCTGGGCTTGCGCGAACCGCGCACGAAGGACAGCATCGATTCGGCCATTTCATGCCCGCGCCGGCCGCACTCGGCAATGATGTCGGCCAGGTGGTGCAACTGCGGGTCTTCGGTGCGTGCCTTGAGCAGGTCCGGCATGATCAGCAGCGGCTGCAGGATGTTGCGCAGGTCATGGCTGAGGCCGGCAGCCAGCAGCGACAGGCTTTCCAGTCGCTGCGCGCGCATCAGCTCGGCTTCCACCCGTTGCCGGTCCATGGTGCTGCGCGACTCGCGTACCGCACGCGCCACCGCCGAAGGCAGGCGCGCCGGCAGGTGCTTGATGATGTAGTCGTTGGCCCCCTGGTGCAGGGCGGCCACCGCGTTTTCTTCACCCATCGTGCCGGACACGAAGATGAAGGGCACATCGGGATGCCAGGCGCGCACGATCTGCAGCGCCTGATTGCCCGAAAACCCGGGCATGCTCAGGTCCGACAGCACGATATCCGGGGAAAAGCGCACCAGCGCGTCACGTAGTTCGCGCGCGCTCTCCACCCGCTCGAAGCTGGCTTCAAGTCCCGCATCGAGCATCTGCTCGCACATCAATTCGGCGTCCTCTGGGGAATCTTCCACCAGCAGGACGCGCAGGTTACCCAGGGAGGGGCCAGTCAGCGGCATGGGATTACTCGACTTCCGGCGCCTGGTTGATCACGGCCCAGAACTTGCCCAGGGTCTGCACCGCACCGAAGAACTGGTCCACGTCCACCGGCTTGACCACGTAAGCGTTCACGCCCATGTCCCAGCTGCGGGCCAGGTCGCTTTCTTCGCGCGAGGAGGACAGGATCACCACCGGCAGGCGCTTGAGTTCGTCGGTGTTGCGGATTTCCTTGAGGACTTCCAGGCCATCCATGCGCGGCATCTTGATGTCCAGCAGCAGCACCGCCGGCAGGCCCTCCTCACGGTTGGCATAGGCGCCCCGGCGCAGCAGGTAATCCATCGCTTCCACGCCGTCTTCAACGTGCACGATGGGGTTGGCCAGGCGGGCTTCTTTAAGGGCATCGACGGCCATCTCGGCGTCGGCGGGGCTGTCCTCGGCGAGGAGGATGGTGCGGAGAGCGGTCATGCGGCAGAGCCTTTGTTGATTGCGTCGAGCGCAGGTGGAAGCAGGAAGTGGAAGGTGGCGCCGGCATCGACGGCCGACTCGGCCCAGATGCGGCCGCCATGTCGGGTCAACACGCGGCGCACGCTGGCCAGGCCGATGCCGGTGCCGGGATATTCACTGGCCTTGTGCAGCCGTTGGAACACACCGAACAGTTTGCCGGCGTAAGCCATGTCGAAGCCGGCACCGTTGTCGCGCACCGTGAACAGGTGGCCGCCGTCAGGCTGCAGCTGGTAATCCACCTCGATCCGGGCCGGATCGCGGTTGGAGGAATACTTGATCGCGTTGCCCAGCAGGTTCAGCCATACCTGCCGCATCATGTTCTCGTCGGAGACCAGGATCGGCAGCGGTGCGATCGTCCACTCGACCTGGCGCGGGATGCCGGTTTCCTCGGCCTCGCTCTGCAGGTTCGCATCGAGCATGGCACGGGTGTCGGCCACCAGCGACTGCATATCCACCGCCTGCATGCGCATCGCCGCGCGGCCCAGGCGCGAATACACCAGCAGGTCATCGATCAGCGCGGCCATGCGCCGCGCCGAATTGGAGATCACGCCCAGGTAGTGCAGCGACTTCTCATCGGCGCTCTCGCCCAGGTGGCGGGTGAGCTTGTCGGAGAAGCCGGCCACGTGGCGCAGCGGCGCGCGCAGGTCGTGGGAGACCGAGTAGCTGAAGGCCTCCAGCTCGCGATTCACCTCCGACACCTGCTCGACCTTGCCTTCCAGCTGCCGGTTCAGTTCTTCCACACGCTGCTGTACCGCACGCTGCACGGTCACATCGCTGACCGTCATCAGCACCACTTCGTCGTCCTTGTCGGGCAACGGCATGCGCCGGGCATTGATCAGCATGGTGCGCACCTGGTCATCGGCGGTGCGTTGTTCGTGTTCGTAATCCCACAGCTCGCGGCCGCGCAGCAGCACGTCGATCAGGCGCTGACGCACCACCGCATCGCGCCAGGCACCGTCACCGATGCTGTCCAGCGTGCGGATCTCGGTACTGCCTTCGTCCAGGCCGTAAAGCTCGGCGAATGCCGGGTTGTGCAGCTGCACCTTGAGTTCGCGGTCAAGCAGTACGATCGGCTCGCGCACCGTGTGCAGCACCGACGCCGCCCGGGCGGCCGAGCGCAGCGAGGCGCGCTCGGCAAACGCGCGATGGCCGATCTGGCGATGCAGCAACCACAACACCAGGCCCAGCAGCGACAACTGCACCAGCAACGCGGTCCACGACACGAACTCGCCCTGGCGCTGCTGCTGCTGGAAGATCGCATTGCGCTCCTCCAGCAGCTTTTCTTCGCTGGCCTGCAGTTCCTCGATGAGGCTGCGGATCGGGTAGCGCGTGGTCAGGTCCTGGACCAGCTCGCGCTGGTCGGCGTTCGGCGAGGTCTTGGCCAACTGCTTGGCCACCTCCATGCGGCGCTCGACCATCGACTGGATGCGGCCGATGCGGACCAGCTGCTCGGGATTGTCGCGGGTCAGCTCGGCCAGCCGCGCCATGCGCAAGGGGATGTCGCGGGCCTGGCCAAGCCGTTCGCGCAGGCCCGGCGCATCGATGCCCTTGGACATCGTCAAGGCCGCCGATTCCACGTCGCGCACGTCGGCCTGCAACTGGTACACCGCCACCCCGACATCCTGGGTGTGGGTGACCCAGCGCATCGCCTGGACGTTGTCTTCGGACAGTTTGCGCAGGGTCAGCCACGGCACCACGATGATCGCCGCCGCGGCCAATGCCAGTGCCGGCAAACGCCAGCGATCCCAGATTTCATCACTGAAAACCAGCGCCATAGTCCCTCTTCAGCTTGCGGTGCCGTTTCCGGCGGTGGCCCTGTCGCGGCAGCCTCGGCTTCCCTGGCACGCCGACGCGGGCGAAGCGGTCAATATACCGCAGCGCATTGTGAATACGACTGGACTTATTTTCTGAACAGTTTAGAAAAGGGCCGGGCGCGGCGCGCGCATCAAAAAGGGCGCGCCCGAAGGCGCGCCCTTTGGATCATCCAACAGGCTGGCTTCAGCGCTTGGCAGACGCAGCGGCAACCTTCAGGCCGGTCGCATCGACGCGCTTCACGCCCTTGATGCCCTTGGTCACACGGACCGCCTTGTCATGCTCGGCCTGGCTGGCCACGGTGCCGGTCAGGGTGACCACACCGTTGACCGTTTCCACCTTCACTTCGGTGCCCGGCACGTTCTTGCTGGTGAGCAGGTCGGTCTTGACCTTGGTGGTGATCCAGCTGTCGGTCACCGGCTCGGCCGAATCATGCGTGTCGGCGTGGGTCATCGCCGCATGATCGGTGGCCTTGGGCGGGTCCTTGGCCATGGCCGACGACGTGCCCAGCACCATGCCGAGGGCCAGCGAAGCAGCAAGCAGATTACGGGTCGTGTTGGTCATGTGCGGTGTCTCCTTGGGTGTGTGGCCAGTCTCGTGGCAGGCCCGTGTTCGCCACGTCGGCAAGACATCACGTCGCCGTGAACCGCTCAGGTTCATCGAGAACCATTCATGTTTCCGCGCTGCAGCAACAGCCGCTACGCTGGTCACCCTCCCCTTACTGGCACTCACCATGACCACGGCACTGCAGGTGGGATTGATCGGCTACGGGCTGGCCGGCAGCGTTTTCCACGCGCCGCTGATCCAGCACACCGCCGGCCTGGCGCTGCACAGCATCGCCAGCTCGCAGCGCGACCGGCTGCTGCGCAGCTTCACCGATGTACGCATCCATGCCCGCCCGCGCGAACTGTTGGACGACCCGGCGCTGGACGCGGTGGTCATCGCAGCCCCCAACGCCGACCATGCCCCGCTGGCGATCGCCGCGCTGCAGGCCGGCAAGCACGTCCTGGTGGACAAGCCGTTCGCCCTGGACGTGGCACAGGCCGAGGCCATACTGCAGGCCGCCGACGAGGCCGGGCGGGTGGTGTCGGTGTTCCAGAACCGGCGATTCGATGCAGACTTCCTCACCCTTCAGCAGCTGCTGGCCGATGGCGTACTGGGCGAGGTGGCCGAATGCCATTCGCACTTCGACCGCTATCGCCCGCAGGTGCGCGATCGCTGGCGCGAAAGCGATGCGCCCGGTGCCGGCTTGTGGATGGACCTGGGGCCACACCTGCTCGACCAGATGCTGCAGTTGTTCGGCTGGCCGCAGGCGATCAGCGCCGACCTGATGGCCCAACGCGAAGGCGCACGCAGCGACGATTACTTCCATGCGGTGCTGCACTACCCGCGGCATCGCGCCATCGTGCATGCCGGCTCGCTGGTGGCCGCCACCACCCCGCGCTTCACCGTGCACGGCAGCGCTGGCAGCTACCTCAAGCAGGGCCGCGATGTACAGGAAGATCAACTGCGCGATGGCATCGCCCCGGGGGCGCCGGGCTGGGGGCTGGACCCGGTGCACGGCCAGCGGGTGACGGTGGATGCCGACGGCCACCCCCACCACGCCAGCGTGGACAACGCACAGGGCGACTACCGACGCCTGTACGCCGCCTTCCGCGATGCGATGCACGGCGTGGGCGAGGCGACGGTGAGCACGCGCGAGGCCATGCAGGTGATGCGACTGCTGGAGGCGGGCAGGCACAGTGCGCGCAGCGGCCAGCGCATCGCGCTGGCGTGAACCCGGCGCATCCACCCGTCCGGTGGATGCGGGGTTGAACGGCGCGCGGGCGCCGCGGTTACTTCATTTTGATGGCGTGGCCGCCGAATTCATTGCGCATCGCCGACAGCAGGCGGTCACTGAAGGAATTCTTCTCGCGCGAGCGCAGCCGCTCCAGCAACGACAGGGTGATCACCGGGGCGGGTACGTCCAGATCGATCGCCTCGGCGACGGTCCAGCGGCCTTCGCCGGAATCCTCCACGTACGGGGCGATGCCCTCCAGCTGCGGATTGCGACCGAGCGCATCGGCGCTCAGGTCCAGCAACCACGACCGCACCACGCTGCCGTGCTGCCAGGCCTTTGCCACCTGGGCCAGGTCCAGGTTGAAATCGGTCTTGTGCTGCATCAACGCAAAGCCTTCGGCGTAGGCCTGCATCATGCCGTACTCGATGCCGTTGTGGACCATCTTGCAGAAGTGGCCAGCGCCGCTCGGACCCGCATGCACCCAGCCACGGTCCTGGCCCGGCGCCAGCGTGCGGAAGATCGCACCCACCTGCTCCACCGCCGCCGCCTCGCCCCCGATCATCAGGCTGTAGCCTTCCTGCAGGCCCCACACGCCACCGCTGGTGCCGCAGTCGATGTAGGTCACGCTCTCGCCCTGCAGCTGTTCGGCGCGGCGCATGGAATCCTTGTAGTACGAGTTGCCGCCGTCGATCACCACATCGCCTTCGGACAGATGCGGGGACAGCGCGGCCAGGGTCTGGTCGACCACCTCGCCGGCCGGCACCATCAGCCACACCACGCGCGGCACCGGCAGCGCTGCCAGCGCATCGGCAACCGAGGCACTGACCTCGAAACCACGCTGGGCCGCGCTCGCGCGCGCGCCTTCACCGGGATCCACGCCGATCACCCGATGGCCGCCGCGATGCAGGCGTTCGGCCATGTTGGCCCCCATCTTTCCCAAGCCGATCATTGCAATGTCCATCGATCACCTTCCAAACGTGTCAGTTGTGTTGCGGGGATGCTGCCGGCGGGGAATCGCACTGGCGAAGGCGTGCGTCGATCCAGCGACGGTACAGCGTGGTGTGCAGGTTGTGCAGGCCCAGTTCGAAGGCAAACGGCGTGCGCGGATTGCGGTCGAGCAGGCGGGCGATGTGATATCCAACAGGACGTATACCGCGAGGATGCACGTAAATCACGAACCCCTGGTAGAACGGATCGTCCAGCAGCGCGTCCAGTTCGGCCAGCAGGGGTTTCTGCTCCGGCGGCAGTGCGTTGCGCCAGACCGGATCGCGCGCCACCAGCAGCCGCTCGAAGCGGCGCGGCCCCGGCCCCGGCATCTGCCGGGCCAGCGCCCAGATGCGCCGGTTGAGGGCATCGTAATGCGCAAAGCCGGCGTGTGCGCGCAGGGCGCGCGCGGCAGCGTCGCTGACATCGACCACGACGAAGTTCTCGGCCTGGTTGTTGATGTCGTCCAGGTAGCGCTTGTCGAACACGTGCTCGATGAAGCCGGGTACGCCAACGAATGCCTGCCGCCCCAGGCGCGCGGTTTTCACGGCCTTGCCATCGGCAAAGAAGTCACCGGCATGCTCGCCCAACAGGATGCTGTCGGTGTCGTGCAGGGTCAGGAAGGTGCCGATGGACAGCTCGCCAGGGCTGAACTCACGATCGAACGCAGCATCGCCGTACAGCTCGCGCTGGGTGGCCAGTTGCGCCACCTGGCGCCCGACGCCGCATTCGGTACGCACCCGGCCGTCGTAGAAGTGCTGCAGCGCGTTGCTGTTGCCCGCTGCGGGCTGGTAGCCACGGCCGAAACTGCGGAAGCGCTGCCAGCCCTGCGCCTTCGCGCCGCCCGCACCGAACCCGATCCAGCCCAGTTGCAGCGCCGAGAAGCGGTAGCCGGGATTGTCCTGCAGCTGGGTGGTGGCCCGCCGGGTCGCCTGGCCCAGCCGGAAGGCATAGGCGCACACCGTGGCAGGGTCTTCCAGCAGGTCGGCCATGAACGCCGTGCGTTGCGCCGGTGTCCACGCCTGGGGTAGCTGCACGCGCAGGTCACCGGCGCGCTGCGACTGGCGCAGGTCGGCACGTTCGCAGACCGGGCCAGCGTGCACCTGCGCGGTCGCTACCGGTGCGTCGCTGAAGCGCCAGCCCAGTTCCTCCAGCAGCGGCTGCACGCACGGCGACGGCGCGGCGGTGGCGGCCGAGGCCAGCCCGGCGCATGCCCAGGCAACCAGCCCCTGCCAGCGGCGGCGCGGCCTGTTGATCGTGGAAGGCGGCACGCTGCGCGCCGGGTCAGTGGGTGGGCACCGGGGTGTCGGCTGCCGGCGCTACGGCCGGCTCGGGCACCGCTGCGGGCGGCGCGGCAGCCGGCGCAGGGGCGGGAGCGGGCTCGGGCACTACCGCAGGCGGCGGCGCAGGCTCGCCCGGCACGGGCGGCAGGTACTGCTGCAGGCGATCGAAGAAGCGGCGGTAGAACTGCGCGTCCTGCACGGTACTGCTGGCCACTTTCACCAGTGAATCATCGTTGCTGCCGAACGGCAGCGATACCGATCCAAGCGCACCGACCCCGACACTGGCCGAGGTGGGGCTCTTCTTGAGGGCATAACGGTCCTGCACCGCGCTGACGAACACCAGCGACTGGTCACCGCGCGGTGCGCAGGAAATGCGTAGCACCAACTGTTCGTGCTCGTCATCGCGGGGCTGGAAATTCTTGTTGCCCTCCACCGCGGCTGTATCGGCGCGCGCGATCGCATAGCCCTGACTGAGCAGGGTACGGCGTGCGGCCTCGCAGGCCTGCGCCGGTGCACCGGGTACGGTGCGCGAGTAGGTGTCGCCGGAATCGAACGACTCACGGATCAGGCTGCTGTCGGCGGCACGGCCGCCGCAGGCGCTGAGCGAGACGGCCAACAGGCCCGCCGGGATTGCGTGGGACAGGCGCATGCGCGCTCCTGCAAGGACAGACACCGCCCAGCATAGCCATGCGCGCGTATGCGCCGGGTCTAAACGGCGAAGGGCCGGCACATGGCCGGCCCTTCGTTGGTGTGGTGTTCATGCCCAGGGTAGCGCCGGGCCAGGCTCGGCGCTACGCCGGCGGGCGTGCCTCAATCGGCCCAGCGACCGATGCCGGTGGACTGCGGCAGCACCTGCGCCGACAGCGGGCGGTCGGTTTCCAGCAGGTTCACCGCATCGGCCAGGATCGCTGCCGACTCGCGCAGCAGTGGGTCCGGACGCTTTTCAGCGGCCTTTTCGCGGGCAGTGTCCTTGACGATGTCACGCTCGTTGCCGGTCAGGCCGTCATCGTTGCTGTCATCGGCCAGCGGATCCAGGTCCAGGCCCAGCTGCTTGCGGATGGCCTGGCGGTCGACCCGCTGCTTGTCCTGCTTCTCGCGCTCGGCGCGGCGTTCGGCCTCGTTGAGCGAGATGTACTTCTTGGCCTTTTCAGCGCGGAACTGCTCCACATCCTCGTTCCACCACTGGAACTCCTTGTCGGCGGCAATGCGCGTGGCATGCCGGGTTTCCAACTTGGGCAGCAGCGGCGCGAAGTTGCCGTACTGGGTGTGCGGCACCGCGGCAATGCGGGTCCACGGCAGCGCGTTGTCGTAGGTGCTCTCGCCGTACTCGCTGGCATCCACGCTGGCCGGGAACGCCAGGTCCGGCACCACACCCTTGTGCTGGGTGCTGCTGCCGCTGACGCGGAAGAACTGCGCGATGGTCAGCTTGACCTGCCCGTAGCGCTGGGTTTCCCCGCTCGGCCAACGATCAAGATCGACGATGTTCTGCACGGTGCCCTTGCCGAAAGTGGTCTCACCAATCACCAGGCCACGACCGTAGTCCTGGATGGCACCGGCGAAGATCTCCGACGCCGAGGCCGAACCGCGGTTGATCAGCACCGCCAGCGGGCCGTCCCAGGCCACCGCTTCGCTGCGATCGCTGTTGACGGTGACCCGGCCACCGGATTCACGCACCTGCACCACCGGACCCTGCTCGATGAACAGACCGGTCAGCTCGATGGCTTCGTCCAGCGACCCGCCGCCGTTGTTGCGCAGGTCCAGCACCACGCCATCGAGCTTGTCGGCCTTGAACCCGACCAGCAGCTTGGCCACGTCACGGGTGGCCGAGGCATAGTCGGCCGCGTTGCGGCGGCGGCCTTCGAAGTCCTGGTAGAAGGTGGGCAGCTTGATCACGCCAACCTTGCGCGCCGGTTCCCCGTCCTTGGCCGGGATGGTCAGGGTTTCGCCCTTGGCGGCCTGTTCGGCCAGGCGCACCTTCTGCCGGGTCAGCACCAGGGTGTGGTGCTTGCCGTCCACGCCTTCTTCGGCCGGGATGAACTCCAGCCGCACCTGAGTGTCGGCCTTGCCGCGGATCTTGGCCACCACGTCATCGATGCGCCAGCCGATCACATCCTCGATCGGCCCGGACTTGCCCTGGCCGACACCCACGATGCGATCGCCCGCCTTGAGCGTGCCGTTGACCGCCACCGGACCGCCGGCGATGACCTCGCGGATCACCACCATGTCGTCCTGGCGCTGCAACTGCGCGCCGATGCCTTCCAGCGACAGCGACATGGCCTGGTTGAAGTTCTCGGCGGTCCGCGGGGTGAAGTAATCGGTATGCGGATCCACCGCGCTGGTGTAGGAATTGAGGAAGAACTGGAACACGTCCTCGCCCTTCAACTCATTGACCGACTTTTCCAGCGTCGCATAGCGCTTGTCCAGCGTCTTGCGGATCTCCGCCGGCTGCTTGCCGGCCAGCTTCAGGCGCAGCCAATCGTTCTTGACCGACTTGCGCCACAGATCGTCCAGTTCGGCGCTGCTGGCCGCCCACGGCACGTCCTTGCGGTCGTATTCGAACTTTTCATCGCTGCTGAAATCGAAATCCTGCTTGAGCAGCTTGCGTGCATACCCCACCCGCTCGCCCACGCGCTGCTTGTAGACCGCAAACACCTGGAACGCCGGCTCCAGCTCTCCCCCACGGATGGCCGTGGAGATGTTCGCCTCGAACGGGGCGAAGCGGGTGATGTCGGCCTGGGTG
This sequence comes from Bacillus subtilis subsp. subtilis, assembly GCA_021733645.1. GTDB lineage: Bacteria > Pseudomonadota > Gammaproteobacteria > Xanthomonadales > Xanthomonadaceae > Stenotrophomonas. The sequence goes on from JAHREJ010000014.1 coordinate 57,566, forward strand.
AAGAACTGCTTGCTGCCGTCCAGTGCTTCCAGGTAGCGCTTGAACACGTCCTTGGAGGTTGCCGCGTCCAGCGCGCGCGGCCGGTAGGCATAACGGCTGTCGGAGAGCAGCCCGTACACCAGCTTGGAGGTGGTCACCTGGTCGGCCGTGGCCGCCTGTGGCAACGCCGGCGAATCGGCATAGGCGGCCAGCGCCAACGGCGCGGTGAGCGCCAGGGCCATCAGGAATGCGGGGGCTTTGAATTTCATCAACTTGCTCATGGCACCTTGCCAAGGGGGAGACTGCGTGCGGATCAGACCACACGACAGTGCCGAAAGTTGCGAGCTTTGTCATCCATCGCCGCGCAACACGTATTTCCAGCCTAAACCGGGGTCTGTAGCAAATTGTGAATGTGCAGACGCCCAGCCGCCGGGGGTAGCCGCCGACCGTGGGTGGATGGGAACGGGCCGGACGTGAGGCGGCGGAATGCCGGGCCGGCGTACCCGTACCGACCAACGGTTACCTACCAGGGACGCTTTTTGCCGTTGGCATCCGCCGGCGCAGGACACCGTCAGGGAGGGGGCAGGCCGCCCTCGCCAGGCACGTGACAGATTGAAGCGCTGCTTCGCGCCGGATGCCGGGCAGAGCCGGACGCGATGGATGGGCGGATTGCCGGGGCCGGGCAGCGCCCGGCACTATGCGACCAAGGCCGGCGTCAGGCTACGCCCGCGCCTTTTGCCTGAACGTCGGCGTGGTACGAAGAACGCACCATCGGCCCCGAGGCCACATGGCTGAAGCCCAGCTCGTAGCCGTAGACCTCCAGTTCCTTGTACTCCTCCGGCGTCCAGTAGCGCAGCACCGGGTGGTGGTGCGGGGTGGGCTGCAGGTACTGGCCGATGGTGATCATGTCCACGTCATGCGCGCGCAGGTCGCGCATCGTTGCCCGTACCTGGTCCATCGCTTCGCCCAGGCCCAGCATGATCCCGGACTTGGTCGCGATGGACGGATGCTGCGCCTTGAAGTTCTTCAGCAGCGTCAGCGACCACTGGTAATCCGCCCCCGGCCGCACGTTGCGGTACAGGTCCGGCACCGTCTCGATGTTGTGGTTGAACACATCCGGCGGGTTGGTGGCCAGGATGTCGAGCGCGCGCTCCATCCGCCCCTTGCCGCGGAAGTCCGGGGTCAGCACCTCGATCCGCGTGTTCGGCGACGAGGCCCGGATGGCGCCGATGCAATCGGCGAAATGCTGTGCACCGCCATCGCGCAGATCGTCGCGATCCACGCTGGTGACTACCACGTACTTCAGGCCCATGTCGGCCACGGTCTGGGCCAGGCTGGCCGGTTCGCCCGCGTCCGGCGGCTTGGGCCGGCCGTGGGCCACGTCGCAGAACGAACAGCGCCGCGTGCACACCTCGCCCAGGATCATGAACGTGGCCGTGCCATGACTGAAACACTCATGGATGTTGGGGCAGCTGGCTTCCTCGCACACGGTGACCAGGCGGTTCTCGCGCAGCTTGGCCTTCAGCGTCTGCACCGCGTTGCCCGAGGGAATCCGCACCCGGATCCACGACGGCTTGCGCAGCACCGGCGCGTCGGCGAACTGCACCGGCGAACGGCCGATCTTGTCCCCGCCCAGCTGTTTGACGCCCGTCTGCAACGGTGCGGCGGACGGCGTGTCGCCCTGCACGACCTGCAGGGGAATGATGCGAGCGGTGGTTTCAGTCATGGCCTTGGTCGGCGGCGTTACGCCGCGTCTGTCAGATCGGGCAATTCAGAGGTCGGCTGGAGGTCCAGGCCGAACTGGCGGGCCAGATGGCCCAGCAGTACCGGCGTGACGGCCGCCATGCCGGACGGTCCCCCCAAGTCTACCACCGAGGTCACCTGCAGCCCTTCGTAGCCACAGGGGTTGATGCGATGGAAGGGCTCCAGGTCCATGGCCACGTTGAAGGCCAGGCCGTGGAACGTGCAGCCGCGGCGGACCCGGATGCCCAGCGCGGCCACCTTGGCTCCGCCCACGTACACCCCGGGCGCGCCGTCCCGCCGTTCAGCCCCGATATTCCATTCGTCCAGCGTGTCGATGATGGCCTGCTCGATCCGGCACACGTAATCGCGCACCCCGATCCCCAGCCGGCGCAGCTGCAGCAGCGGGTAGACCACGATCTGGCCCGGCCCGTGGTAGGTCACCTGGCCGCCGCGGTCCACGTGCAGCACCGGAATATCGCCCGGTGCCAGCACGTGTTCGTCCTTGCCGGCCTGGCCCAGGGTGAACACCGGATCATGCTCGACCACCCACAGCTCATCGGCGGTGGCGTCGGTGCGCGCATCGGTGAAACGCTGCATGGCATGCCAGACCGGCGCGTACGGCTGCCGGCCCAGGTCACGCACGATCGCCGGCTGGGCGGCCCGGTTGCCCGGGCTGGCCACGGTCTCGCAGGTGGCTACAGGGTCCACTTCACTTCCGGGTGGTCGCGCAGCGCGGCGTGCGCGGCGTCGTACTGCTCGCGGTTGTCGGCCTTGAACACCAGCCGCACCGACACATACTTGCCGTTGGACGAGTGTTTCCAGCTGACCCGCTCGGTCAGTACTTCAACGCCGGCCTGCTCAAGCAGGCGCGGCAATTCGCGTTCAAGCTCCTGGCCGGCCGCGCCCATCGCGCTGAGCTCGAACTGGCCGGGGAACTGGAAGCCGTGGTCGGGGTTGTCAGACGAGATCTCCATGACCGGGATTATGGGGATGCCGGCGGCCGAACCCAAGCGCTGCATGATCGTGCCCACAGCTGCACCCAACGCTACGTGAAAATCGGCCTTCACCAGCAAAACGCAGCAGTGCGTGCGCAGGCCTGTTCACCGCCTCACGCGCTCACTACCCTGCTTCGGCTTAAAACAGAACAAATCCTGAGCGGGAATTCCATGTCGTTGAAGCCCTATGCGTTGTCGGCCGCACTCGCCGGCGCCCTGGCGCTCGTTGCCCCCGCGGTACAGGCCGCCAACCAGTGCGGCCCCGACGCGATGCGCGAGCACCCGCCGCAGGTCAATTTCCGCGTCGACAACGATCTGTTCGGCGGCGCCGACCAGGATCAGGGCTACACCAACGGCGCCCAGCTGACGCTGGTGTCGCCCAATCTGGTCGATTACACCGACGACCCGTGCCTGCCCAAGCTGGCGCGCTGGGTCAACCGGCACCTGGAGCGGCTGCACCCGGGCGAGTACGAGCAGCAGAACATGATCTTCAGCCTGGCCCAGGGCATCTTCACCCCTTCCGATTTCACCCGCAAAGACCTGATCGAAGACGACCGCCCCTATGCGGGCGTGCTGATCGGCAGCCTGGGCTACAACGCGCGCCGCGGCGACCGCCTGCAGACCACCCAGCTGGCATTCGGCGTGGTCGGCCCGTGGGCGCAGGGCAAGCAGGTGCAGAACGCAGTGCACGAACTGCTGGGCGATGAAAAGTTCCAGGGCTGGGACAACCAGCTGCACAACGAGCCGGTGATCATGCTCACCCATGAACGCATGCGCCGTTGGCCGGGCGATGCCAGCGTCAATGCCGGCGGCTGGGGCTGGGATGCCATCAGCCATTACGGCGGCGCGGTCGGCAACCTGGCCACCCATCTCAATGCCGGCGGCGAAGTGCGGTTCGGCTGGAAGCTGCCCGACGATTTCGGCAGCACCCCGCTGCGCCCGGCCGGCGAAAACACCGCGCCCACCCGGGGCGGCAAGCCGGCCGGCTGGTCCTGGCACCTGTTTGCCACCACCGATGCGGCCTGGGTCATCCGCGATATCACCCTGGATGGCAACACCTTCCGCAACAGCCACAGCGTGGACAAGCGCCACGTGGTGGGCCAGGCCGGCTACGGCGTGGCGGTGATGCGCGGTCGCTGGAAATTCGCCGTGGCCCGCTACCACAGCACCCGCGAGTTCGACGGCCAGCGCCAGTCGCCGGTGTTCGGCAGCTTCACCGTCAGCCGGTCGATGTAAGCGAGCGGCTGACGGTGAAGCGGGTAGGTGCCGACCGTTGGTCGGCACACCGCCAAACGACGCATCGCACCCAAAGAGGGGTCTTCTCCGATCTGAGGGGAGCGTCCTATGGCGAGGGCTGTCGCAGCGTGGGCACGAAGCTATCGGGGTAGCCGGTTGTGCAGGCGCCGTTTGGATCGGCTGGCGTCTTCGATCGGGCCAGCTGCGCACCGCAAGCCGAGCCCCGTAGCAGCCGGTAGGCCCCTGGCGCAAATGTCCCCCGGCCGCGGGCGGCCTCCTCCTTTACTTTGCCCAGGAGCCTACCGGCCGCTACGGGGCTCGGCTTGCGGTGCGCAGCTGGACGCCTCGCTTTTTTGACGATGGTCGGTGAGTCGGGCGCTGGGACACGATGCCCTTTGCCGACGACTGTTCCCCGGCGTCGGCCTGGGGCCGGCCCCTCCTCTGCGTCGCCCGCAAGGGCGCCGCGGCCCACGTAGCGAGACCACCGGCGGCGCGCAGAAGAGCGGGTTTGCCGCCCGCTTCCGCAAGCCGAGCCCCTTGGCGGCCGGCAGGCTCCTGGCAAAGTAAAGGAGGAGGCCGTCGCCGCAGGCGTCGGCCGGGGGACATTTGCGCAGGGGCCTGCCGGCCGCCAAGGGGCCCTCACGCTCGCGGCCGGCCCGAGCGGAGACAGCGCTAAGTTCCACAAGGAGGCGTCTCCCGGCGTTGGGCGAAGAACCAAAAAAAGACCGGCTTTCGCCGGTCTTTTTTATCGCGTGCGGTGCGGAATCACTCCGATTCCCACCACATCCAGAAGCTGTCCCACAGGCGCTTGAAGAAGCCGGCTTCTTCCACGGCAGCCACGGCCACCAGCGGGGCCTGGGCCACCACCTTGCCGTCCAGCATCACCTTCAGCGTGCCGATCTGCTGGCCCGCGGTGAACGGCGCTTCCAGGGTCTTGGGCACATCGATGGTCGGCTTGAGGTCGTTGTAGCGACCGCGCGGCACGCTCACCAGCAGCGGCTGGGCCACGCCCAGCTGTACCGTGTCAGCCTTGCCCTTCCACACCTTGTGGTCGGCCACGGCCTTGCCGGGCTCATACATGCGGTGGGTTTCGAAGAAGCGGAAACCCCAGTTGAGCAGCGCCAGGCTGTCATCGGCGCGCTGCTTTTCAGAGCTGCCGCCCAGTACCACTGCGATCAGGCGCTGGTCGCCACGCTGCGCCGAGCTCATCAGGCAGTAACCGGCTTCGGAGGTGTGTCCGGTCTTGATGCCGTCCACGCTGCCATCGCGCCACAGCAGCAGGTTGCGGTTGGGCTGCTTGATGGTGCCGACCGTGAATTCCTTCACCTTGTTGTAGGCATAGGTTTCCGGGTAGTCGCGCACCATCGCACGGCCCAGCAGCGCCAGGTCGAAGGCGGTGCTGTGGTGGCCCGGCGCGGTCAGGCCATGCGCATTGATGAAGTGCGAATTCTTCATGCCGATCTTGGCTGCGTAGCTGTTCATCAGCGAGGCGAACGCCTCTTCGCTGCCGGCCACGTGCTCGGCCAGGGCGATCGCGGCATCATTGCCGGACTGGATCGCCATGCCCTTTTCCATGTCTTCCAGGCGCGCGGTCTGGTTGACCGGGAAGCCGCTGTAGCTGCCGTCGGTGCCTGCGCCGCCTTCGCGCCAGGCGCGCTCGCTCATCATCACCTGGTCGTCGGGACGGACCTTGCCGTTCTTGACCTCGGCGGCAACCACGTAGGAGGTCATCACCTTGGTGATGCTGGCCGGGGCCAGCTGTTCATGTTCATTTTCGCCCGCCAGCACCTGGCCGGTGGCGTAATCCATCAGCACCCACGCTTTGGAAACGCTGGGCTTGGGCGCCGGCGGGGTGGCAACGGTGATCGGGGCGGCGGCAGCAGCCGGTGTGGGCTGCGGGGCCGGCTGCGGGGTCTGGGCGGAAACCACGCCCACCAACAGGGTCGTGGCCATGGCAGCAGCGGCAAAGCGGAATTTCATCGGACAGCAAGCTCCTGGAAGGCGCCAAGGGTGGAGAGAGGGGAACGGGCCATTGTAGGCCCATGCAGCGGCGGGGCGTGGGGCGGGCCGCGCCAGGCGGCCGCGCCGTCAATCCTTCACGATCTGCGGCGAGCCAAAGCCCAGACCTACGATGCGGCCGGCAAGTTCCGACGCACTGGCATGGTCGGCGGCCGGTACGCGCAGCCGCCACAAGGTGCGGCCGCCACTGACGATATCGCTGATGCTGGCACCCACGATGCCGGCCGAGGACAGCTGGCCCAGCGCGCGGGTTGCGTTGTCGCGGCTGGCAAAGCTGGCCACCTGCAGGAACACGTTGCCCACCTGCTGCTGGAGCGTGCCGGGCGCCGGCGTGGGTGCCGGCAGCGGCCGTGCCATCGGGCGTGGCGCAGCGGCAGCCACCACCGGCGCGGCCGGCAATGCACTGACGCTCACCGCTGAATCGTCCATCTGCGCGGCCTGGGTGGCGGCGGGGCGTCCGCTGGCAAGCGTCTGCCCGGCCGTGGTGGCCGCGGCGGCCGGCAACCGCCCGACCAGCGCGTCCATGCCGCTTGCCGGGCGTGCCGGCGCGGCGCTGGCCACGCTGGCGGCGGCGCGGCGCTCGCGGCGCGAGGGTTTGTCGGCCAGCAGGGTGCCTTCGCCCGGCGCCAGCGCACGCACCTCCACATTCCCGGTGCCGCGCTGGGTGATGCCCAGGCGCACCGCGGCGGCGTAACTGAGGTCCACCACCCGGCCGTCATGGAATGGGCCACGGTCGTTGACCCGCACGATCACCGATTCCCCGTTGTCCAGGTTGGTCACCCGCGCAAAGCTGGGCAGCGGCAGGGTTTTGTGCGCGGCGGTGAAGGCGTACATGTCATACACCTCGCGGTTGGAGGTAAGCCGGCCATGAAACTTGGCGCCGTAATACGACGCGGTGCCCTTCTCGGCATACCCGCTGGTTCTGTCCAGCACCTGGTACTGCTTGCCCAGCACCACGTAGGGCGACTTGTTGCCCACCGCCGAACGCGGCAGGTCGACCACCTCCGGTTCGGGGATGCAGGCCACGTTGGGAATATAGGTCGGGGTGCTGTCATTGACGCCCGGCTTGTACAGCCCGCCGGCGCGGTAATCGCCGCGGGTGCTGGGGTCTTCAGTGGCCGCCTTGTAGGGCGAGCCCTCCGGGCAGTGCGCCGGGCGCCCGCCCTTGCCGCTGCCCTGCACCAGGGTGCCGCCGGGCTTGGCGCTGCCGGCGCTGGCCGGTTTCTTGGGCGCGCTGCTGCAGGCGGCAAGCGCCAGGATCAGCAGACCGGGAACCAGCCATCTGCCGCGTGCGCGTGCGTTCATGCCGGGGGCAGCTCCTGTCCGGCGATGGCCTGGGACAACTGGTACACGGCCATCGCGTACATTTTGGAGAGGTTGTAACGGGTGATCGCGTAGTAATTCTGGAAGCCCAGCCAGTACTGCTTGCCGGCGCTGCCTTCCAGGGTGATCGGGGTGGCGGTCAGGCCGCCTGGCACCGGCGTGTTGGGCCGGTACCCCCGCTGCGCCAGTTCGGACAGGGTCCAGGTGGGCGCCCATTCGGTGGGATTGAATTCCTCCCGGCCAGCCGCCAGCGTGGCCTGGACCGCCACCGGGCCGCCGCGCACCCAACCGCCCTTCTTGACGAAGTAATTGGCAATCGAAGAGAACACGTCGTCATGGCTGTTGAACAGGTCGCGGCGGCCATCGCCGTTGCCGTCCACGGCGAAGTCCTGATAGCTGGACGGCATGAACTGGCCCATGCCCATCGCCCCGGCATAACTGCCCTTGATGGTGGTGATGTCCAGCTTCTCGTCGCGGGTCAGCGCGAACAGGCGCGCCAGCTCATCGCGGAAATACAGTTCGCGGCGCACTTCGCGCTCCAGCTTGGCCGGGTCGCCGCTGCGCGGGTACTTGAAGGCCAGCGTATACAGCGCGTCGAGCACGCGATAGCTGCCGGTGTTGCGCCCATAGCTGGTTTCCACCCCGATGATCGCCACGATCACCTCGGCCGGTACACCGGTGCGCTGTTGCACGCGCATCAGCTCGTCACGGTGTTCGGCCAGGAACTTTTTACCGCCGTCGATGCGCGCCTGGCTGATGAACATCGGCCGGTACTCGTTCCACGGCTTGACCCGCTCGGCCGGACGCGACATGGCCGCGATGATCGGATCGCGGATCTGCGCCTGGGCCAGCGTGGCCTCGATCTGCGCGGCCGGGATGCCGTAGCGCTTGGCGGTATCGCGTACGAAGTTGGCACGGGCCACCTCGAACGGCACCGGGGTCAGGTCCACGGGCGCGGCCGTGGCGGCTGCGGCCTCCGGAGCGGCCTCGGCCGGCCCCTTCTGGCCGGGCAACGGCTTGTTCGGCGCACCCGACGCCTGCGGCGACGGTGACGGGGAAGGCGGCTGGGTCGCGCAAGCGACCAAACCGAGCGTGAGCATGCAGGCCAGAGTGCGTCGAATCATCGCGGCAGGTTAGCAGGTCAAGGATGAATTAAAACCCCTAACACCATGAATCACAACGATTTGCCCGCAAGAAGGGACAATCGTTAAGACCACGTCTACATTGACCCCTGGCACACTGCCCATTCAGCGAGGCAGGGCGTGCCCCATCCACGGAGCGCCGCCTTCTGTCAGGCGGGCGTGGCCAAAGACGCGGGGGCAGCGGGTATGCGTGGACCGCCCGAAGGCTTGAGAGGTTCCGCCGGCTGCGCCCCCATCCCCATGGACGCAACCGGCCAAACCGACCAGGTCGGTACCAGCGCGGCGCGCAACTCCCCAGCGCACGCCTCGCTCCTTGTACCCGTAAGGTCAACTACGCCCCGTCAAGCTCCCCGGATGCAGCGCTTGGCTCGCGGCACCCTGCTGACGGGCCGCCATTGTGCAGGCCGTTTACGACAAGTCCATTGATCAGGATCAAGTGACGTCATATGTGTGCACCACATCTCACTTTTGCGCCACTTTGTTGACGAAACCTGCACCAAACACGACAGCAGATGACGCAAATTCCGCAATTTTGCGAACGACGTGCGTCCGCGCCCCGCCATCGCCAGCCCAAACCGCACACGCAGCGCATCACGCGCCCGCCGACAGCGGCCCGTAGCGCTGTCGGCCGTGGATCGGCTGTCTGCCCCGCACCGCCATCACCAGCCCGAACCCGGCCAACAACGACACCGCCGAGGTGCCGCCATAACTGATCAGCGGCATCGGCACCCCCACCACCGGCAGCAGCCCGGAAATCATGCCGCCGTTGACCAGCACATAGACAAAGAACACCAGCCCGGTCGTGCCGGCGAGCAACCGCGAAAAACCACACCGCGTGCCCGCAGCGATCCACAGGCAGCGCGCGATCACGAACAGGAACAGGCTCAGCACCGCCACCACCCCCACCCAGCCGAACTCTTCGGCCAGCACCGAGAAGGCGAAGTCGGTGGTGTATTCGGGCAGGAAATCCAGTGCGGCCTGGGTGCCCTGCCCCCAGCCTTTGCCGTGCATGCCGCCCGACCCAATGGCGATACGCGACTGGATGATGTTCCAGCCGGTGCCGAGCGGATCGTTCTCCGGGTACAGGAAGGTCAGCACGCGGTCTTTCTGGTATTGGCGCAGCAGCCCGAACCATGCCAGCGGCGCCGCCACCGACAGCCCGCCCAGCGCCAGCGCCAACCAGCCCCAGTGCAGGCCAGCCAGCAGCAGCGCGAACAGGCCGCTGGCCGTCACCAGGGTGGCCGTTCCCAGGTTGGGCTGCATCAGGATCAGGGCGGCCGGCACCCCGATCAGCAGCGCGGCTACCAGCACCACCTTCGGCCGTGGCGGCAACGCCTGCCGGTGCAGGTACCAGGCCATCATCATCGGCAGGCTGAGTTTGAGCAGCTCGGAGGGCTGCAGGTAGAACACGCCCAGGTTCAACCAGCGCTGCCCGTATTTGCCGGTGCCCACCACATACACCGCCAGCAACGGCAGCAGCGACAGCGCGTAGATCCAGGGCGACCAGGCCCGCAGTTGCAGCACCGGCACACGCGACAGCCCCCACATCGCCACCAGCCCGGCCACATAGCGCAGCGCCTGCGCCTGCACCGGCCCTTCCACGCTGTGCAGCACCGCCAGGCTGGCCAGCATCAACAGACACAGCGCCACCAGCAATGGCAGATCCAGCGAATGCAGGAAGAAATGAAACGCGGCGCGGACGCGCTGCAGGTGTTCGACCATGCGGACGACTCCTGGAATTTCGCGACGCACACCACAGGCGACACGGGAACAGAATGCGGACCCCGGCGGGGTCGGCGCGAGCGCAGGACCGTAACACGTGGGCCACCACGCAACCTGAGCCAAGCCCCACGCGAGCGTCACCGACCCCGGTGCTGAAGGCCTCCACGCATGGCGTGGATCCAGGTCATTCCTGGCTTGCAGCGCCGGGCGCTACCCGTAGCCACCGTGCACGGGCTGGTGCTTGCGCGCGGCCATCACCAGACCGAAACCGGCCAGCAACGATACCGCCGAGGTGCCACCGTAGCTGATCAACGGCATCGGCACGCCTACCACCGGCAGCAACCCGGAAATCATGCCGCCGTTGACCAGTACGTACACGAAGAACGCCAACCCGGTAGCGCCGGCCAGCAGGCGCGAGTACGAATCGCGCGACTGCGAGGCGATCCACAGGCAACGCCCGATCACCACCAGGTACAGTGCCAGCACCGTTGCCACGCCGATCCAGCCGAACTCTTCGCTGAGTACCGAGAACGCAAAGTCGGTGGTCTGCTCCGGAATGAAATTCAGGTGCGACTGCGAACCCTGCCCCCAGCCCTTGCCGTCGAACCCGCCCGAGCCGATCGCGATCTTGGACTGGATGATGTTCCAGCCCGCGCCCAGCGCGTCCATCTCCGGGTCCAGGAACATCATGATGCGGTCCTTCTGATAGGGCCGCAGCAGCCACAACCAGGCGACCGGTGCCGCCGCAGCGACACCGCCCACGGCCACCCCGACCCACCACCACGGCAGGCCGGCCAGCAGCAGCACGAACGCCCCGCTCGCCGCGATCAGCACCCCGGTGCCGAAGTCCGGCTGCAGCATCACCAGCCCGGTTGGCACGCCGATGATGACCGCACTGACCATCACCGTCGAAAAACGCGGCGGCAACGGCATCCGATGCAGGTACCAGGCCACCATCATCGGCAGGCTTACCTTGAGCAGCTCGGCCGGCTGCAGGTAGAACAGTTTCAGGTCCAGCCACTGCCGCCCATATTTGCCGGTGCCCAGCACGAACACGGCCAGCAGCGGAATCATGGAAATGGCGTAGATCAGCGGCGTGGCCGAACGGATGCGCAGGATCGACAGCCGCGAAATGGCCCACATCGCGCCCAGCCCCACCACGAAGCGCGCGCCCTGGGCAAGCACCAGCCCATCGCCACCGGCGCTTTTGAGCACTGCCAGGCCCATCAGCATCAGCGCGCCCAGGGCCAGGCACAACACCCAGTCCAGCGTGCTGCAGAAGCGGACGGCCATGTCGGTCGCCCAGCGCAGGAACACCTTCATCGCGTGCGCTCCGGGGCGGTGGGTGGCGCGGTGGCAGCCGGCACCGGTGCACCGGGCGCCGGCAGCGGTGCGGGAGCCGGCGTGCTGGCTACGCCTACCTGCACCGGCAGCGATTCCAGCGCGGCGGCAGCAGCATCGCCGGCGGCACGCGCGTTGCTGTCGCCGCTTTCAAAACCGGTAATGCCGATGGCGGTGGTGCCGCGCTCGCTGTCCAGCGGCTCCAGGCCGTCGGGCATCTTGCCCAGCAGCCAGGCATCGAACAGCTTGCGCGCGATCGGCGCCGCTGCCGAACCACCGTAGCCGCCGCCCTCCACCGCGATGGCCAGCGCGATCACCGGGTTCTCGGCCGGCGCAAAGCCCACGAACAACGAGCGGTGGCGCAGGTGCAGCGGCAGGCTGCGCGGGTTCACCGAGGCGGTGCCACGGCGGCTGATCACCTGGGCGGTGCCGGTCTTGCCGGCAATGGTGTAGGGGGCGCCGGCGGCCGCCCGGGCGCCGCTGCCGCCCGGGCGCATGGTGCCCATCATGCCTTCGCGCACTGCCTGCAGATTGCCCGGGCTGGGGCTGACCGGCTTGGTATCGCCGGCCGGCACGGCGATCCAGTCGGCATCAAAACCGGCACGCTGCTGCATCACCAGGTGCGGGGTGCGCAACTGGCCATCGCCGATGCCCGCCACGCCGTGCACCAGCTGCAGCGGGGTGACCTTCCAGTCGCCCTGGCCGATGCTGACATTGACCGTGTCGCCGGGATACCAGCGTTCCTTGCGCGATTTGTACTTGTGCTGGGGCGAGGGCAGGATGCCGCCGATCTCGCCGGTGAGATCAATGCCGGTGGGGGCGCCGAAACCGTAGTACCCCATGTAGTGGTCGAACCGGTCGATGCCCATGTCCAGCGCCAGCCGGTAGTAGTAGGTGTTCACCGACTGGGTGATCGACTTGCGCAGGTCGGTCCAGCCATGCCCACCGCGATTGGCATCGCCCCAGCCCCGCGAGGTGCCGGGCAGGTAGAACATGCCCGTGGACAGGATCTTGTCTTCAGGCTTGCGGGTACCGCTGTCCAGGCCGGCCAGGCCGATCAGCGGCTTGATCGTCGAGCCGGGGGCCACCCCGCCCAGCACCAGCCGATTGAACTGCGGCCGCGACGGGTTGCTGTTGAGCGCCTCGAAATCGGCATGCGAAATGCCGTTGACGAACAGGTTGGGGTCATAGGACGGCAGGCTGACCATGGCCAGGATCTCGCCGGTGCGCGGGTCCATCGCCACCGCCGCGCCCTCGAACTCGCCGAACGCGGCCACCATCGCGCGCTGCAGGTCGGCGTCGATGGACAACCGCAGGTCGCTGCCCGACTGCGCCGCCACCCGCCCGATGGTGCGGATCGCACGGCCCTGCACGTTGGTCTCGACCTGCTCGTAGCCGACCTTGCCGCGCAGCTGCGACTCGTAATAGCGCTCCAGCCCGGACTTGCCGATGTGGGTCAGCGCGGCATTGCCTTCGCCGAGGATTTCCAGGTCCTTGTCATCCACCCGGCCCACGTAGCCGATGATGTGCGCGAACAGGTCCCCATAGGGGTAGCGCCGGGTCAGGTAGGGCTCCAGCTCCACGCCGGGGTAGCGCCAGCGATCGACCGCAAAGCGCGCCATTTCCTCATCGGTGACGCGCAGCTTGAGCGTGACCGGCAGGAACTTGCGGCGTGCCTTGCGCGACTTGTTGAAGGTTTCGATGTCTTCCGGGCTCAGGTCCAGGATCTTGGCCAACCCGGCCAGGGTGGCGTCCATGTCCCTGACCTTGTCCGGGGTGATATCCAGCCGGAACGCAGGCACGTTCTCGGCCAGCAGGCGCCCGTTGCGGTCGTAGATCATGCCGCGCCCCGGCACCACCGGCCGTGGCTTGATCCGGTTGGCTTCCGAACGCGTGGCGTAGATATCGTGGTCCAGCACCTGCAGCTTGAAGTACCAGCCGCCCAGCCCGAGCAGGCAGACCAGCACCCCGAGGAAGCCCAGCGCGGCACGCCGCCGGAACTGCTCGCCTTCGGCATGCGGATTCTTGGCCTGGCGGCGCACGTACATGTCAGCGCCCGCGACGGCCGAAGCGGACCGCGTCGAGCAGGATGAACAGCAGCGGCCACAAGCCCATGCCCAGCAACGGCGCCCACCAGTACGACCACGGCAGGGTGGGTTCGCCCACCACGATGTGCACCACCGAACTGACGATGCGGTCGTTGAACAGCAGCCCGCCGATGGCGAGCATCTGCTGGGACATCGGGAAGAAGCGGATGCGCGCGCGGAAGCGCTGCAGGATGAAGGTGAGCATGACCAGGCGCAGCGCCTGTTCGCCCAGCACCCCGCCATACAGCAGGTCGGCGACCACGCCACTGGCAAAGGCGATGCCCAGCCCGACCCGGTCCGGGGCCTCGATCACCCAGTAGGCCAGCACCAGCGCCAGCCAGTAAGGGCGCAGCGGCTGCAGCAGCGACGGCAACGGCAGCAGGCCCAGCAGCAGGGCCACCACCACGCTGACCGGCAGCACCCAGGCTTTGTCGCGCAGGCGGCTCATGGCCGGTTCTCCACGGATTCGGCCTGCCGAGCATGGCTCGGCACTACCGCAGATGTGGCTGGCCCGGAGCCCCCTTGTTGTTCAAGGGGGCGCGCCGAAGGCGCGGGGATAAGGGAGGATGCGCGGGCCGGTTGCGCCGCAGGCGCAGTCGGCTCAAGGGGGCGCGCCGAAGGCGCGGGGATAAGGGGGGATGCCCCCCCGGCAGCCTGGTTCGTCGCAGACGCCTCTGGCTGAGGCAATTCGTGCGCCGCCGGCACACGGATCGCCGCGCCGGGCCGGAGCAGCAGCACGTCGCGGCCACGGTCAAGCTGGGCAGCCGGCTTCAACTCGCCCACCAGGAAGGCGTGGGTGTCGTCGGGGCGCAGCGCGGTGATTTTTCCCACCGGGAAACCGGCCGGGAAACGCCCGCCCAGGCCGGAGGTGACGATCTCATCGCCCACTTCCACGCCCGCGCTGAGCGGAATGTCGCGCAGTTCCAGGGTGTCGCCGCGGCCGTACACGATCAGGCGCACGCCGTTGCGCGCCACCGTTACCGGCACCGCGTGGTCGGGGTCGGTGAGCAGCAGCACGGTGGCATTGCTGCCGGTGGTGGCGATCACCTGCCCCATCAGCCCACCGGCATCGATCACCGCCTGGCCCATGTGCACGCCATCGCGGCTGCCGGCGGCCAGCACCAGACGCTGTCGCACCGGGTCCAGGTCGATGTCCAGGATCGGGGCCAGCTGCACGTCCAGGCCACTGCGTTCGGCCACGTTGAGCAGCTCGCGCAGCTGCGCGTTGTCCAGCGCGGCGGTCTGCAGGCGGGTCAGGCGCGCGTTGGCGATCAGCAACTTGTTGCGCAGCGTGCGGTTTTCTTCCACCAGCTGGCCGTGGCTGGCTGCGTTGTCCTTGACCTGGGTGCCGAGCTTACCCGGCAGCCCGGCCAGGGCCCACACCGGCTGCACCAGCACGTTGGCCTGGGCGCGCAGACGCGCCAGCCAGCCGGCCTGGTCATCCAGCACGATCAAGGTAATGGCCAGGGCCAGGTAAGCGAGCAGCCGCAGTGGACTGGCGGCATCGCCCTGGCGGGAGGCTACGGGAGGACCGGCGTAGGGCGGCACGACTGGCTTCGACTGGAGGAAAACGAAAGAAGGATGCGACAACGCCCCGGCGCTGCGATACCCGGCGTGGCAGGCACGCAGCGGGCATCACGCCGCAGGGGCGCGTCCGTGGAACACGGCCGGTACGGTTTACTCCGGCGCAAAGAACTCGTTGCCGTGCATGTCCACCAGCTCCAGCGCACGACCGCCACCACGGGCCACGCAGGTCAGCGGGTCGTCGGCCACCTGCACGTGCAGGCCGGTTTCTTCGGAGATCAGGCGGTCCAGGTCACGCAGCAGCGCGCCACCACCGGTGAGCACGATGCCGCGCTCGGCCACGTCGGCACACAGCTCCGGCGGGGTCTGCTCCAGCGCCAGCTTGACCGCGCTGACAATGCCCGACAGCGGCTCGTGCAGGGCCTCCAGCACTTCGTTGGAGTTGATCTTGATCATCTTCGGCACGCCCTCGGCGAGGTTGCGCCCGGAGATCTCCATCTCGATCACTTCGGCCTGCGGGTAGGCACAGCCCAGCTCCACCTTGATCCGCTCGGCGGTGGCTTCACCGATCAGCATGCCGTGGTTGCGGCGCACGTAGTTGGTGATCGACTCATCGAAGCGGTCGCCGCCGATGCGCACCGAGGCCGAGTAGACGATGCCGTTCAGCGAGATCACCGCCACTTCGGTGGTGCCGCCACCGATGTCGATGACCATCGAGCCACGCGCCTCGGTCACCGGCATGCCGGCGCCGATCGCCGCGGCCATCGGTTCTTCGATCAGGAACACATCACGCGCACCGGCCTCTTCGGCCGATTCCTTGATGGCGCGGCGCTCGACCTGGGTGGAGCCGGCCGGCACGCAGACCAGCACGCGCGGGCTCGGGCGCAGGAAGCGCGACTTGTGCACCTTCTTGATGAAGTGCTTGAGCATCGCTTCGGTGTAGGTGAAGTCGGCGATGACGCCGTCCTTCATCGGGCGGATGGTGGTGATATGGCCCGGGGTACGGCCCAGCATCTGCTTGGCTTCGGCGCCGACGGCAGCCACGGAGCGGGTACCGCCGATGGCACGGTCCTGGCGCACAGCGACCACGGACGGCTCGTTCAGCACGATTCCCTGGCCCCGCACATAGATGAGGGTATTGGCCGTGCCCAGGTCGATGGACAGGTCATTGGAGAACATGCCGCGCAATTTCTTGAACATCTGGGAGTTGATCCTGAGGGGTGTCGCGCCCAACGCGGGATGGCGAAAAAATGGGCAGAATTCGAGGTCGACAAGCCTAGCAATCCCCCTGTGCGCGAGCAAGGACAAATCTGGTGCAAAGCCAGCCTTCACGGCCATTCAGCCGAATTTGGACAGACCCGGACAGCCCCGGTTCTGGCCCAAAGCCGCCTCACCCGTTAACCTTTGCGCCGCAGGGCGCCTCAAGGCGCCGTTTCGTTGCCCGCCTGGCGGGCCTCAAACTCCTTTCCGCATAGGCCTTAATCGATGTCCGCTTTGATCTGTGGTTCTCTTGCCTTCGACACCATCATGGTGTTCCCGGACCAGTTCAAGAATCACATCCTGCCGGACAAGGTGCACATCCTGAACGTGTCGTTCCTGGTGCCGCGCATGCGTCGTGAATTCGGCGGTTGCGCCGGCAACATCGCCTACAACCTGCACCTGCTGGGCGGCGACCCGATCCCGATGGGCACGGTGGGCTCGGACTTCGGCCCCTACCGCGAGTACTTCCAGGGCCTGGGTATCGACCTGGCCCGGGTCAAGGTGATCGACGAGCTGTTCACCCCGCAGGCGTTCATCACCACCGACCACGACAACAACCAGATCACCGCCTTCCACCCCGGCGCGATGATGCGGTCCTACGAGAACCACGTGAAGGACGTGCCGGGCGTGACCCTGGGCCTGGTCGGCCCGGACGGGCGCGAGGGCATGATCCAGAACTCGCAGGAGTTCTTCGAGGCCGGCGTGCCGTTCATCTTCGACCCGGGCCAGGCCATGCCGCTGTTCAACGGCCCGGAGCTGCGCACGTTCATCGAGCAGGCCGACTACGTGGTGGTCAACGACTACGAGTCCAACCTGCTGCAGGAGCGCACCGGCTGGGACGAAAAGGCGATCGTGAGCCGGGTCAAGGCCTACATCACCACCCGCGGGCCGAAGGGCGCGGTGATCCACACCCCGGAAAAGACCTATGACATCCCGCCGGCGCACGAGCGCCGCGTGGTTGACCCGACCGGCTGTGGCGATGCGTTCCGCGCCGGCCTGATCTACGGCATCGAGAAGGGCTACGACTGGCTCACCATCGGCCGCATGGGCAACCTGATGGGCGCGCTGAAGGTGGAACACCCGGGCACCCAGAACCAGCGCTTCACCTTTGACGAGTTCAACGAGCAGTTCAAGCAGCAATTCGGTTACGCGCTGAACGCGTAACCAAATTGCCCGCGCATTCCACCTAACCCCGCGCCTGTCGGCGCGCCCCCTTAACAGAAGGGGGCTTTTTCACCAGGGGGTGGGACGCGATCTGTCGGTCGGACCCCGATCGACCGCTGGCCTTGCTGGACGGGGCCGGGACACGTGACGCTGGGTCGGGCGGGTGCTGTGCGTTGCGCCGGCTGCGGCAGGCATCTGGCGCTTGTCGCGCCGACTGGCGCCATCGGCGGTCGATCGGAATCCGACCCTGCCAGGGTCGGGGTCACGGCGACCGGATGCTTCAACGCCCGACCTCGCCCTGTCCGGCCGGCTCAGGGCCGGGGCGTCGGCTTGGCCTTCTCCGGCAACCGGTACAGCTCTTTTTCGTAGGCCAGCGTGCCCCACATGGCATGTGCGTGGGCGCGTCGCGCCAGTTCCGGGCGCAGCGGCTGTGGCTGCAGCTGGTCGGTGGCCGGGTCGTAACGGAAGCCCTGCGGCGGCTTGTCCGGCTGCAGGATGGCCACGTCATTGCCTTCCATCCACGCCAGGTTGCGGTCGTACTGCATCAGCGCGCGGCCCGGCTGCAGGCGCTGCAGGTCGGTCAGGTCCTGCCCCACCAGCGGCGTGGGATCGGCGATGCCCAGCAGCGACAACAGCGTCGGCGGCAGGTCGATCTGGCTGACGATGCGGGTATCCCGGCGCGCCTCGATGCCGCCGCCGAGGATCAACCCGGGGATATGGAAATTGCCGATCGGCACCATGTTCTTGCCGAACACCCGCGAATCATGGTCGGCCACCACCAGGAACACGGTGTCCTGCCAGTACGGTGACGCCATCGCCTTGCGGAAGAACTCGCCCAGCGCGTAATCGGCGTACTTGGCGGCATTGTCGCGGGTCTGCTTGGGCTGCTCGTACAGGTCGATGCGGCCGTCGGGGAACTCGAACGGATCGTGATTGCTGGAGGTGAATACCAGCCCGAAGAACGGCGTGCCCTGCGCATTCAACGCGCGGAACTGTTGGTCGGCGCGGCTGAACAGGTCCTCGTCCGACGCGCCCCAGGAACCCACGAAGGCCGGCTTCTTGTAGTCCTTGCGGTCCACGATGCGGGTGAAGCCGTTGGCCAGGAAAAACTCGCGCATGTTGTCGAAGTGACTTTCGCCGCCGTAGTAGAAGCCGGTGTCATAGCCGTGCCGGCCCAGCACATCGGCCAGGGTGAAAAAGCGCTGGCGGGTAGCGGGCAGCTTGACCACCGATTCGGCCGGGGTCGGCGGGAACCCGGTCAGTACCGCCTCGATGCCGCGCACCGACCGCGTGCCGGTGGCGTACAGCCGCTCGAACGCCCACCCCTGTTGACTCAGACGGTCGTAATTGGGCGACAGCGGCCGCCCGCCAAGACTGCCGATGAACTGCGCGCCAAGGCTTTCTTCCAGCACGATCACCAGATTGCGCGGCTTGCCCTGGTGCTGGGGCGGACGCAGCGCCAGGCTCGGCAATGCATCGGAGACATACGCCGATGCCGGCAGGCCACTGGTAGCGCGCAGTTGGCCAACCACCTCGGCCAGCGGCAGGTCGCCGTAAACCCGCGAGGTTTCGCTGCGGGTCGCCAGTTGGCGCGCGGCATAGCCGACGGCGTACAGCGAATTCAGCGGCAACGCATTGATGGTGGGGTCGGTCGAGAACGCCACCAGCGCCGGATTCAACGGCCGATGCCCCAGGCTGGAACGCACGCCCATCGCCGCCAGCAGCAGCACCGCAAACGCCAACGGCAGCCGCCACAGCCAGCCCGCCTCGATCACGGGCGCGGGGGTGCTGCCTGCCCAGCGACGCGACGCGCGCAGCAGCGCCCAGAACAGCACGATCACCGCCGTCACTTCGATCACCACGGCCAACAGATGACCCCGCAGCAGCGTCATCCCGACTTCCTGGGGATAGATCAGGTATTCCAGGAACAGGCGGTTCGGGCGCAGGCCGTATTCGGCCATGAAACTCGGCGTGGCCAGTTCCATGAACACCAGCAGCACGCTGGCCATGATCAGCCACCACCGCAACAGGTGCCGCCAGGCACGGCCCAGGCGCCCCTCCACCGGCAGCAGCAGCGCCAGCACCGCGGGGATGCCGTACAGCAGGCACAGGGTCGCCACATCCACCCGCAGCCCCTGCAGGAACACCGTGGTCCAGCCGTCGGCCGCGCTGACCCGCGCGGCATGCCACAGCGCCAGCCCCAACCGCGACAACGACAGGGCGACCAAGCCAAACAGGAAGAAGGCGGCAATCGGACACAGACGCCGGTACAGCGACACCATCACAGCTCGGAGCATGAAAGGAATCCAGAAAAGGAACAACGGACACCCACCCCCATCCCTGGCAGCGGGCCATACCCAACAACATGTCACCCGGCAGCGCCGCCGGTGCAGCGAACCCCTTCGCCAGCACCGTTCAACGCTCACCGCCACCTGGATCAGATCGCGACCGTCACCGGCTGCGGTTCCCCACCCGCACCCTGCCGGGCGCCCCACCGGGGATCCCGATAGCGCCCAGACGGCCGGCCCGGAACAATACACTGCGATGACCACCGGCTTCGACCCGGACCTGGATCGCGGGGTTCCCGGCCTGGCACGCCCGGTTGCCCATCCCCCGTGGCGCGGGGGATCGGCCCGGTGCCTGCCCAACGGCGTTGCGCTAGCGCTGCCAGTGCGCCAGCACCGCTGCGCAATCGGCCAGGTGCCAACAGGCCATGCCCGGCCACGGGTTGTCCGGGGCATTGACCAGCAGCGTGCGGGTGCCGGCGGCACGGCCGCATTCCAGGTCGAAGCGGTAATCGCCCACCATCACCACCTGTGCCGGGTCCACCTGCCAGCGCTGCACGAAGTGCTGCAGCCCGGCCGGGGACGGCTTGGGCTCGGCTTCGTCGCGGCCGATGATGTCGTCTTCGGCAAACACATCGCCCAGCCCGATGGCCTGCAGGGTGACCTGAGCCAGGCTGCGCACGTTGCGGGTCAGGATGCCCAGCTGGCACCCGGCGCCGTGCAGCGCGCGCACCAGTGCCACCGCGCCGGTGGCCGCCTGCGACGTCGTGGCCAGCGCGCGCTCATGGGCCAGCAGCCAGGCGTGTTTGGCGGCGGCCTGGTCGGCGGGCAGCGCGGCCAGGTGGGTGAGGATGTCGTCCTGCACCGGGATCGCCAGCTCGCGCTTGATCCGCTCGAAATCGTGCACGGCCACGGTCAGGGTGCCGTCCATGTCGAAAACCCAGTGGCGGATCGCCGGCAACGGCACGGCCGCCACCGGGTGGCCGGCCCTCGTCATTGCCACCACGAGGGCATGCGGTGGGTGTCCACGCCGCCGGTTTCGAACACCGCCGTGCGGGTGCCGCCGGCCTTCACCGGGAACTCGATGCTGATCACCCTGGCCTTGCGCGCCAGGGTCCACAGCGCCTTCTGGTCGGTGATGAACAGGGCAATCGCCTCATCGGTCTTGGGCCGCCAGGCGGCCATCGCGATCGGCTTGCCGCCGTCCACGCTGACCTGCACCTTGCACTGCGGGCAGCGGAAATCGCCGGCCTGCAGCACCAGGTAGGCATGCCGCTTCCACTCGGGGTGGTCGCGGAATACCAGCTGCACCGGCTTGGCGCCGCTGCCATCCACGTCCACGCGTTCCTTGCTGTAGATCTGCGCCGAAACCTGGGTGCCCTTGCTGCCCACGGGAATCTGGTTGTACTGCCACAACCCCTGCATGCGGCGCAGGTCGCGCGCGGCATCGCCCTTGGCCTGCACCTCGGCAAACCCGGGCTCGATGCGCGCGGCCACGTCGGTGTCCTTGTACTGGTCCAGCAGCGCGCCGCCGTGGATGCGCGCGCGCTCCCAATCCTGCGCGGCCACGGCCATGTCGTACTGCTTGGCCACGCCTTCGGCCTTTTCTTCCTGCTGCGCCTTGGCGGCGGCAGCGGCCGCTTCCTGCGCCTTGCGGGCTTCCTCGGGGTTGCTGCAGGCCACCAGCGCAAAAGCACAGGCGACGGCCAGGATCAGTGGTTTCATTGCGAGCTCCGTGAATGGAAAAGACGCCCGTGCGTCATCGGCCTACTGTAACGGGGTAGCCGGCAGGGTCGCATCCCCCTCGACCGCCCTCGGCGGCGGCGTGCGATGGCGGCATGGCCCTGGGCCGGGCAAGCGCCACGGTGGTTGATCTCCCCGCCGCACGCACAAAAAAACGGCGGGTTTCCCCGCCGTTTTCGTGCAACGCATGCGTGGCGATTACTTGCCGGCGCTTGCCTTGTCCAGCATGTCCTGCACCGAGGCGGTGGTGATCGGGTGGTAGCCCGGCTTGGCCTTCTCGAAGGCAGCCTTGGCAAACGCCAGCCCCTCGGGGGTCTTCACCAGCTCGGCGTAGATCGGCAGGATCAACTTGCGACGACCGACGCGCTCGATGAACGCTGCGGCCGGTTCGTTGGCATCGGTGTAGCCGCTGCGGATCGCCAGCGGGTACCAGCGCATCGCGATTTCGCCATTGGCGGTGCCGGTGAAGTGGTAGGCCTTGTCCAGCGCCGCCAGCTTGTCCAGCGGCAGGGTCTTGCCCAGACCGTCGATGAAGTGCACCCACTCCTGGGTGACCCACTCGCTGGTGATCTGCGCGTTGGGCAAGGTGTTGCTGCCCTGCCAGGCGATGCGCGCGGTATCGACGATGGAGAAGTTGCGCGAACGGGCCTTGGTGGCGAACGCCGGAATGCCCGGCTCGTCCAGCCACGCCTTGAGCTCGGCGTCGGTGACCGCACCAGGCTTCTTGGGCAGCAGGTTCTTCTTCAGGTACACCACGAACTGGTCGGTGTTGGCGCTCTGGAACGCATGGTCGTCGAACCAGCCACGCAGGAACGGGTCGAAGGTCTCGCGGCCGAAGCGCTGCTCCAGGAACTGCAGGAACCACGCGCCCTTGACGTAGGCCACCTGGCTCAACGCATCGTCCGGATCACGCTCGGTCAACGGCGGCAGTGCCAGCGCCTGGTCGGCCGGGCTCATGTCCTTCACTTCAGCGAGCAGATCGTTCTGGTCGATCTCACGCTCCATCTCGGCCATCTCCTGGCCGTACAGCGCCTCGGTGATGCGGCCCTGCACGTAGGTGGTGAAGCCTTCGTTGAGCCAGATGTCCTTCCAGCTGGCGTTGGTCACCAGGTTGCCCGACCAGCTGTGCGCCAGTTCATGGGCCACCAGCGACACCAGCGACTTGTCGCCCACGATCACGGTCGGGGTGGCGAAGGTCAGGCGCGGGTTTTCCATGCCGCCGAACGGGAACGACGGCGGCAGCACCAGCATGTCGTAGCGGCCCCAGCGATAGGGGCCGTACAGCTTCTCGGCGGCACCGATCATCTTCTCGGTGTCTTCGAATTCCTTGGTGGCCTTGCCCACCATGGTCGGCTCGGCCCACACGCCGGAACGGCCGGAGATCGGCTCGAAGACCAGGTCGCCGGCAGCGATGGCCAGCAGGTAGGACGGAATCGGCTGCGGCATCTTGAAGGTGTAATCACCATCACGCGCGGCCTTGGGATCGTTGTCGGCGCTCATCAGCACCATCACGTCCGGGCGCGACACCACATGCGCGCTGTAGGTGAAGCGCACGCTCGGGGTGTCCTGCAACGGCACCCACGAACGGGCGTGGATGGCCTGGGACTGGCTGAACATGAAGGGCAGCTTCTTGCCCTCGGTCATCGACGGCGCCAGCCACTGCAGGCCCGAGGCGGTCGGGGCGGTGTGGTAGGTGATCTGCACCTTGCCCGGCTGCGAAGGTGCTTCGATGCTCAGCTTGCTGCCAAACACCTTGTCGACCGGGGCCAGCACGAAGGGCAACGGCGATGCCTTGCCGTCGGCATCGATCGCCTCGACCTTCTCCACGCTCAGTTCGCGGGTGTCCAGCACCAGCTGCTTGGCCGCCTTGTCCTTCCACTCCAGCGTGTAGGTGGCGGTGCCACCAATCTGCTTGGCGTCGAAGTCCAGCTTCAGGTCCAGCGCCAGGTCCTTGATGACCACCTTGTCCGGCTCGGCATAGGAGCTTTCATCATGGCTGCGGCTGTCAGCTTTCATGGCAGTGCTCGCCGGGGCGGTGGGCGTGGGCGCGGCAGCCGGGGCTGCGGGTTCTTTGGAGCAGCCGGCAGCAAGCGCAACGGCCAGGGGGATCAGCAGGAACGGAGATCGCATGAACGGGACCGATCAGGGTGAAACGACCAGTTTACCCCCTGTCTGCCCTGCCCCGCAGCGATGCGGCCGCGGACCGCGCATTCAGTCGGTTTCGCACAGCAAACGCGCACCGCCGGCAACTTTGGCCCGATACATCGCCGCGTCCGCACGCCGGTACACCTCGCGCAGGTCTTCGCCAGGTCGATAGGCCGCTCCACCGGCGCTGGCCTTGAGGGGAATCTCCTCCTCGCCCCCCGCCGTGGCCATCGCCACCAGCCAGCGGCGCAGCCGCGCGCAGGCCTCCTGGTGGCTGGCGTGCACGCCCAGCACGAACTCATCGCCGCCCCAGCGCCCGATCCAGTCGCCCGGTTGCAGCCACTGCCGCGCCGATTCCACCAGCCGCACCAGCACCTGGTCGCCCACCAGGTGGCCGTGGGCGTCGTTGATCGGCTTGAGGTTGTCCAGATCCACCACGAACAGGCTCAAGGGCTGCCGCCGCGACTGCGCCAGCCGCGCCGAATCAGCCAGCGCCTGCTCGCAGCCGCGCCGGTTCAGGGCCTGGGTGAGCGGGTCAAGCAACACGCTGCGGCGCAGGTCGCGCAGGCCGGCATCAACGCCGTGCAGGTTGCGGTTGATGCTGCGCAGCAGCCGGCCGATCTCGTCATGGCCCAGGTCGGGCAGGTGCGGCAGGCGCTGTTCGTCGTAGTAGGCCTCCAGCGCGTCGGCGGCCTGGCGCAGCGGGGCCATCAGCCGGTACAGGGCCATCATCGCCATTGCCGTGCCAATCAGGGTGGCGCCCAGCACCACTCCCACCACCGTCCACATCGTGTCGCGCTGGTAGTGGCCGGTGAAGGCCATCCACAACAACAGCACCAGCAGCGGCACATGCACGCCGATGAACACCACCGTCATCAGCTTGGCGCTGAACGAGCGGGGAAACACGCGGGCCAGGCCGCGGTAAAGACGCATGGCAGGCCCTCTCTGACAACCTGCCTGGCAGTGTGGACCGGCGCCCTCAACGGGAACCGGACCGGTGTCTCAAACCTTGTAGCCGGAGTGGATCGACACGATGCCGCCGGTCAGGTTCTTGTAGTGGCAACGCGCGAAACCGGCCTCGCCCATCATGGTCTTGAGCTGTTCCTGCGGCGGGTGCTTGCGGATGCTCTCGGCCAGGTACTGGTAGCTGTCGCCGTCACGGGCGAACAGCTGGCCCAGCTTGGGCAGGATCTTGAACGAGTGGAAGTCGTAGATCGGCTTGAACCAGTCGGCGGTGACCTCGGAAAACTCCAGCACGCGTGCCTGGCCGCCCACCTTGAGCACGCGGTACATCTCGCGCAGGCCGGCGTCCTTGTCGGTGACGTTGCGCAGGCCAAAGGCAATGGTGACCAGGTCGAAGCTGGCATCCGGGAACGGCAGCGCCTCGGCGTTGCACTGCACATACTCCAGGCCCTTCACCAGGCCCCGGTTCATCAGCCGGTCGCGGCCGACCGAGAGCATGCCGGCGTTGATGTCGCCCAGCACCACCTCGCCGTCCTCACCCACCCGCTCCTTGATCAACGCGGCGATGTCGCCGGTGCCGCCGGCCAGGTCGAGCACGCGATCGCCCGGCTTCACCTGCGCGGTGGCCACGTAGTAGCGCTTCCAGGCCCGGTGGATGCCCAGGCTCATCAGGTCGTTCATCAGGTCGTAGCTGCGCGCGACCGAGGTGAACACTTCGCCCACCAGCTTCTGCTTGTCCTTGGCAGCGACATCGCGGAAGCCGAAATGGGTGGTGCCATTCTTGTAGGGGGATTCGCTCATGGGGCGATTATCGCACCGCTGGCGCCGCTGCGGCAGGCCAGGCTTGCGACCGGGCGCCGCAGCCCCGCCCCCTTGACGGGTGCCGAGGCGCCGGGCGGCCCTTATCATGGTGGTCCAGACGTTTACGGATTGCCCATGATCACCACCCCCGACTACGCCGCCCTGCTTGAAACCGCCATCGCCGAAGCCCGCCAGGGCCTGGCCGAGGGCGGCATTCCGATCGGCGCGGCGCTGTACCACAACGACGGCCGCCTGCTGGGCTGCGGCCACAACCGCCGCGTGCAGGAAGGCGACCCGTCGGTGCATGGTGAAACCGATGCGTTCCGCAAGGCCGGCCGCCAGCGCCGCTACCAGGACACCATCATGGTCACCACCCTGGCCCCGTGCTGGTACTGCAGCGGGCTGGTGCGCCAGTTCAACATCGGCACCGTGGTGGTGGGCGAGTCGGTGACCTTCCAGGGCGGCATCGACTGGCTGCGCGAGAACGGCGTAACGGTGATCGACATGCAGAGCCAGGCCTGCATCGACCTGCTGGGTGGCTTCATCTCGGCCCATCCCGAGGTCTGGAACGAAGATATCGGCGTGTAAGCCACCCTGCGGGGTGGCGCGTTGCCGCACGCACCACGCCACCCCCGGCACTGCGACAACCGGTCGCGGCACCCATGTTATGAACGCTTCAGTCGCCGGTTCAGCGGCGCATGCGCTGCGCCAGCAGCGTCTCCCGGCATCACCTCACGCGGTGCACACCGGTGCCGCACCGGGTCCATACGCTGCGCTAACAAACCGAGCGCAGTGACCACCTATGGTGGATGCACAGGGGGCAGCAACGTCGAGGAGACGTCATGAATGCCCGAATACGCCGCACCACCGCGCTGGATCCTGCGCTGTTGAATGCCCGGGAACAGCTGCAGGTGCAGTACGCCCGCTACCACACCTCCGCACCGTTCTGGAGCGCCTACCAGGCCATCCAGGATGCGCTGATCCACGCCCATCCCCAACACCGCATCGATGTCTGCAACCAGTTGGCCAGCCTGGCCGAGCAACTGGGTGCGGTGGATCACGCGCAGCTGCTGGTCGAGCGTCGTCCTGAACACCTCAGCATCGACCGCCACACCGGCTCCACGCTGCCATGACGTCGCATGCACTGCGCATTACGCACTCTGGTTCAACTCCCTTCCTGCATATCGAAGCAACCATGTCCTCCGCCCAGATTTCCATCCCCGCCGTGATCGACGTCGACGCCGAAGTCGCGCACTGGCGCCAGCGTCACGCTGACGGCAACCTTGGCACGGGGTCCTTCGGCCATTACGTGCCGTGGATCAAGTTCGCCTGCGATTCGCTGATCACCCAACCGCGCGCCAGCGATGAACAGCGCGATGAAACCTTCCAGATCCACTACGCGTTGCAGATCATGCCGCGCCTGAGCGAAGACCAGGCCCGCGCCTTTGTCGAGCAGTGCTGGGAACACGTGTACCTGTCCAGCCGCCACGACGTGGCATCGCGCCCGCGCCTGGGTGCCGCGCGCGCCTGACCGGCCTGGCTGCACGGTGCGTACACGGCGCACTGCCAATGATGGGGCACCCTCGCCAGCCCGCCGTGCCGCATGAAACTTCGCCGTGTGTTCAACCTGGTTGCCAAGAAGGCGTCCCATGCTGCGGGTACGCCGTGGACGTTCCTGGCCGCGGTTGCCATCGTGGTGGTGTGGGCAGCAAGCGGCCCCCTCTTCAAGTTCAACGACACCTGGCAGCTGGTGATCAACACCGGCACCACCATCATTACCTTCCTGATGGTGTTTCTGATCCAGCACAGCCAGAACGCGGACACCGCCGCGATGCAGATCAAGCTGGACGAGCTGATCCGCGTGACCGGCGAGGCCAACAACGAACTGTTGAATCTGGAAGAACTGGACGAAGAGCGCCTGGAAGAAATACGCAGCCAGTACGAACGCATGGCGCGCGAAGCTGGCGACGCACTGGAACGCGCGCGCCTGACACGGTGATGGGCGCAGGTGATGACCGGGCCGGTTGCCGGGACGATGCCCGCCAGAGCCGACTGTAGGTCGGCTCTACGGTGCGATTCACACCGTGGTGAACCGCGTGTTGTGCGGGCTTGCCGATTTACCCCCGCTCATGCCAACCGCCGCCCAGCACCTTGTACAGCGCCACCTGGTTGGATTGCTGCGCCAACTGGGTGCTGACCAGCGACTTGCGCGCGGTGTAGGCGGTGCGGCGTGCATCCAACAGGGTCAGGAAGCTGTCCAGGCCGGCATCGTAACGGGCCTGCGACAACGTCTGCGCCTGCTCGGCCGCGGCCACCAGTGCCTGCTGCGAGGCCAGCTGCGCTTCCAGGCTGTCGTTGAGGGCCAACGCATCGGCGGCCTCGCGGAAGCCGGACTGGATCGCTTTTTCATAGCTGGCCAGCGCGATATCACGGTCGGCGGTCGCCACGCCCAGGTTGGCGCGCAGCCTGCCGCCCTGGAAGATCGGCAGGGTGAGCTTGGGCATGAAACTCCACACGCGCGTGCCGCCGTCAAACAGGCCGGACAGTTCCGATGACGCCGAACCCACGCTCCCGGTCAGGCTGATCGACGGAAAGAATGCCGCACGGGCGGCACCAATATTCGCGTTGGCCGACAACAGCGTGTGCTCGGCGGCCATCACGTCCGGGCGGCGCAGCAGCACCTCGCCCGGCACCCCGGCCGGCAGCGCGCGGAGCGCGGCGACATCGGTCACCTGGGTGACCGGCAGCAGGCTGTCGTCAACCGGACCACCGGCCAGCAGCACCAGCGCATTGCGATCCTGCGCGACCTGCCCGGCAAAGCGCGCCACATCGGTGCGAGCGGTTTCCACCAGAGTACGGGTCTGGCTCAGTTCAAGCTGCGATGCACCGCCAAGCTGGCGGCGCGCCTCGGTCAGGCGCAGCGAGTCTTCGTAGGTGGCCAGCGTCGCCTGTGCAATGCGCAGCTGTGCGTTGTCCGCGCCCAGGGTGAGCCAGGCGTTGGCTACTTCAGCCACCAGGCTCAACTGGGCACTGCGCCGGTTGGCGGCCTGTGCAAAGTACTGCTGCAGCGCTGCCTGGCTGAGGTTGCGCACGCGCCCGAACAGATCCAGCTCGAACTCGACCACGCCCAGGTTGGCGCTGAACTGTTCGCTCACCGGCGCATCGCCACCGCTGCGGGTCATCTGCCCCTGCGCCGCCAGCGCAGGCACGCGGTCGGCCCGCTGGATGCGGTACTGCGCGCGTGCCTTTTCCACGGTGAGCACGGCTACGCGCAGGTCGCGGTTGTTGTCCAGCGATTGGTTGATCACCGACTGCAGGCGCGGGTCGACGAAGAAATCGCGCCAGCCGATGTCGGCGACGTCCACCGTGGCGGCGTTGCCGTTGGCCTGGGTGGCCGGCCACTGCGCCGGGATCGCCGGGGCGACCTCGGTACTGGACGGCACCAGCGTGGCGCAGCCGGACAACGCCACGGCCACGGCCAGGGCAAGCAGGGAGGATGCCTTATTCATGGTTGCCACCTTCCGGGGTGTTGCCGTTGTGTTGCGTGCCGGCCTGCGGGGATGCCCCGCCGGCGCGCAGCTTGCGGTTGAACAGGCGTTGCACCACCACAAAGAACAGCGGGATGAAGAACACGCCCAGCACGGTGCCCACCACCATGCCGCCGAGCACGCCGGTACCGATCGCGCGCTGCGCACCGGACCCGGCGCCGGAGGCGATGGCCAGCGGCAGTACGCCCAGGCCGAACGCCAGCGAGGTCATGATGATCGGACGCAGGCGGTCGCGCACGGCATGCATGGTGGCCTCGATCAGGCCGGCGCCCTTCTCCAGGTTTTCCTTGGCGAACTCCACGATCAGGATTGCGTTCTTGCTGGTCAAGCCCACCGTGGTCAGCATCGCCACCTGGAAATAGATGTCGCGTTCCATGCCTCGCATGGTGTTGGCCAGCACTGCGCCGAGGATACCCAGCGGAGCCACCAGCAGCACCGAGGTCGGCACGCTCCAGCTTTCATACAGGGCCGCCAGGCACAGGAACACGATCAGCAGCGACAGCGTGTACAGCAGCGGCGTCTGCGAACCGGCCTGGCGCTCCTGGTAGGACAACGCGGTCCACTCGATCTCAAAGCCCGGCGGCAGGTCCTTGGCGATGCGCTCGATCTCGATCATGGCATCACCGGAGGCGACGCCCGGCGCGGGTTCACCCTGGATTTCCATCGCCGACACGCCGTTGTAGCGCTCCAGGCGCGGCGAGCCGTAGTCCCAGCGCTTGGACGCGAAGGCACTGAACGGCACCATTTCGCCCTTGGCGTTCTTCACCGACCACACGTTGAAGTCGTCCGGGTTCATGCGGAAATCGGCATCGGACTGCACGTACACGCGCTTGACCCGGCCACGGTCGATGAAGTCATCGATGTAGCTGCTGCCCCACGCGGTGGCCAGGGTGTTGTTGATCGAGGCCACCGACAGGCCCAGTGCGTTGGCCTTTTCCACGTCCACGTCGATGCGCAGCTGCGGGGTGTCTTCCTGGCCGTTGGGCCGTACGTTGGCCAGCAGCTTGCTGCCACCGGCACCACCGAGCAGCTGGTTGCGCGCGTTGAGCAGGGCCTCGTGGCCCTGGCCGCTGGTGTCCTTCAGGAAGAAGGTATAGCCCGACCCGATACCCAGCTCGGGCATCGCCGGCGGCGGGAAGGCGAAGATGAAGGCGTCCTTGATCTGGCCCAGCGCGCCCATCGCACGCCCGGTGATCGGACCCACGCCCTGGTCGGCATCGCGGTCCTTCCAGTCCTTGAGCTTGATGAAGGACATGCCGGCGTTCTGGCCCATGCCGGCAAAGCTGAAGCCCTGCACCGAGAACACCGACTCCACCGCCTCGGTTTCGTTCTTCAGGAAGTGCTCTTCCAGCTTGTACATGGCCTCCAGCGTACGTTCCTGGGTGGCGCCGACGGGGGTCTGCACCAGTGCCATCAGGATGCCCTGGTCTTCATTGGGCAGGAACGAGCTGGGCAGGCGCATGAACAGCAGGCCCATCACCAGCGCCAGCACGGCGAAGATCGACATGAACCGCCACGGCCGCGCCAGGATGCCCTTGACGCCGCGCTGGTAGGTTTCGCTGGAACGGTCGAAGCCGCGGTTGAAGCCGCCGAAGAAGCGCCCCGACCAGCCCTTGTGGGCCACATGGTGCTCGCCCTTCTTGAGCGGCTTGAGCATGGTGGCGCACAGCGCCGGGGTCAGTACGATGGCCACCAGCACCGACAACGCCATGGCCGACACGATGGTCGCCGAGAACTGCCGGTAGATGACGCCGGTAGCGCCGCTCATGAAGGCCATCGGCACGAACACCGCCGACAGCACCAGGCCGATGCCGACCAGCGCGCCGGTGATCTGGCCCATCGACTTGCGGGTGGCCTCCAGCGGCGACAGGCCCTCCTCGGACATGATGCGCTCGACGTTTTCCACCACCACGATGGCGTCATCGACCAGCAGGCCGATCGCCAGCACCATGGCGAACATGGTCAGCATGTTGATCGAGAACCCCAGCGCGGCCAGGATGCCGAAGGTGCCCAGCAGCACCACCGGTACGGCAATGGTGGGAATCAAGGTGGCGCGGAAGTTCTGCAGGAACAGGTACATCACCACGAACACCAGCACGATGGCTTCGATCAGGGTCTTGATGACGCCCTTGATGGAGACCTGCACGAACGGCGTGGTGTCATAGGGCACCACCGATTCCAGCCCGGCCGGGAAGTTGGCCTTCATGTCTTCCAGCGCAGCGCGCACGCCGTTGGCGGTGTCCAGCGCGTTGGCGCCGGTGGCCAGGGTGATGGCGATACCGGTGGACGGCTTGCCGTTGTAGCGGGTAACGAAGTCGTAGCTTTCCGCGCCCAGTTCCACGCGGGCCACATCGCCCAACCGCAGTTCGCTGCCATCGGTGCCGCCGCGGACCAGGATGTTGCGGAACTGCTCGGGGGTCTGCAGGCGGTCCTGCGCGTTGATGGTGGCGTTGAGCTGCTGGCCCTTCACCGACGGCGCACCGCCAAGCTGGCCGATGGCCACCTGTGCGTTCTGCGCGGTGATGGCCGAAGTGACTTCATCCACCGACAGCTTGTAGGTGTGCAGCTTGTTGGGGTCCAGCCAGATGCGCATGGCGTACTTGCCACCGAACACCTGGATGTTGCCCACGCCCGGCACGCGACTGAGCGGATCAACGACATTGGAGCCGACATAGTCGGAGATGTCGTTGGCATCCATGCTGCCATCGTTGGACACAAAGCCGATCACCTGCAGGAAGCCGCTGCTCGACTTGGCCACGTTGATGCCCTGGCGCTGCACTTCCTGCGGCAGCAGCGGCATGGCCAGCTGCAGCTTGTTCTGCACCTGTACCTGCGCGATGTCCGGGTTGGTCCCGCTCTCGAAGGTCAGGGTGATCGTGGCCTGGCCGTTGGCCGAGCTGTTGGAGGAGAAGTAGATCAGGCCATCGATGCCCTTCATATTCTGCTCGATGATCTGGGTCACCGAGTCTTCCACCACCTTGGCCGACGCACCCGGGTAGGTGGCGCTGATTTCGACCGCAGGCGGGGCCACTTCGGGGTACATCGACACGGGCAGCTTCACCACGGCCAGCGCACCGGCGAGCATGATGATGATCGCAATCACCCACGCGAAGATGGGGCGATCAATAAAATAACGAGCCATTGGATTCTCCGCTTACTGCTTGTCGGCCGGCGCCGCCGGCGTGGCAGCGGCCGGCTTGGCCGGTGCGGCGCCGATCTCGGTGGCCTGCACGGGCATGCCCGGCTGGATCTTCTGCAGGCCTTCAACAATGACCTTGTCGCCTGCGTTCAAGCCGTCTTCAACCAGCCACTTGCTGCCGACCGCGCGGCTGACCTTGACCGGGCGCACTTCGACCTTGTTGTCCTTGCCGACCACCATCGCGGTGGTGTCGCCCTTGGGATCACGCGCGATGCCCTGCATGGGCACCAGGATGCCGTTCTCGCGCACGCCGCTGCCCACCTGGGCGCGCACGTACATGCCGGGCATCAGGATCTGGTCGGGGTTGTCGACCTTGACCCGCAGCGCATAGCTGCCGGTGGTGGGGTCCACGCTGACTTCGGAGAACTCCAGGGTGCCCTTGTGGGCGAACTCGGTACCGTCGTCCAGCAGGATGGTCACCGGCAGGGTCTGGTTGTCCTGCAGGCGGCCGCTGGCCAGTTCGCGGCGCATCTGCAGCAGTTCGCTGGCCGACTGGGTGAGGTCGACGTAGATCGGGTTCAGCTGCTGCACGGTGGCCAGTGCATCGGCCTGGCCGGCATTGACCAGCGCGCCCTGGGTAACCGAGGACTTGCCGATGCGGCCACTGATCGGGGCGGTGATGCGGGCGTAGCCGAGGGTGACGTTGGCGGCATCCAGCGAGGCGCGGGCCGCACCGACGTCGGCTTCGGCCTGCTTCAGCGCGGCGATGGCGTTCTCGTTGTCCTGGGTGCTCACCGCCTCGACCTTGGCCAGTTCGCCGATGCGGCGCGCACTCAGGCGGGCGGCGTTGGCGGTGGCTTCGGCGCGCGCCAGCTGGGCGCGGGCACTGTTGGCCTGGGCGCGGTAGCTGGCGTCGTCGAGCTGGTACAGCGGCTGGCCGGCCGTGACCAGCCCGCCTTCGGTGAACAGGCGATTGGCGACAATGCCGCTGACCTGGGGCCGCACTTCGGCCACCAGGAAGGCGTTGGTGCGGCCGGGCAGTTCACGGGTCAGGCTGACCTGCTCACCCTTCAAGGTGGCAACGGTGACCTGGCCGGGACCGCCCTGCGGCCCCTCCTGCTGACCACCGCCGCAGGCGGACACGGTCAAGGCAATCGCCAGGGACAGCGCGAGAAGACGGTACGGGGATCGGGACATGGTGGGGGCTCACAGGAAACGAAAAGGGTCGCCCGCCGTTCCATCCCGCCTGAAAAGCGACGAATGACAGCCAACAGGACGGCAAAGTGGTGCAAATCCATGAGTTATGGGCCGGACGCGGGTACGCGCGGTCCACACCGAGGATCAGTGGGTCGGAAATATACATACATGCATGTTTGTTTGTAAAGCGGTACAATTCAGGTCGGTTTCATCCAGCAGCTGCACGGCGCCATGGCCAGAAAAACCAAAGAAGAGGCGCAGGCCACCCGCGAGGGCATCCTCGACGCGGCCCAGGCCTGTTTCCATGAATACGGGGTGGCCGGGACCAGCCTGGCCATGATCGGTGCGCGTGCGGGCTATACGCGCGGCGCGGTGTACTGGCATTTCAAGAACAAGACCGAAGTGCTGACGGCCATGATCGACCGTGAGCGCGTTCCGTTCATCGAGCGGCTGCGGCGGACGACGTCGTCCAAGCGTTCAACACCGGTGCTGGACCTGCGCTCGGCGCTGCTGGTGTCCTTCCAGGAGCTGGCCGACGATGAGCGGCTGCGCAACATGATGGAGATCATGCTGCGCAATGATCTGTCGGTGGAGAGCCAGGCCATGCAGGAGCTGCAGCTGGAGGCATCGCGCGAAGAGCTGGGAATTTTTGCGGCCGCATTCCAGCGTGCGCGCGAGCTGGGCCAGCTGCGCGACGGGGTGGACGTGGATACGGTGGCGCGGATCGTGAGCACCAGCCTGACCGGGGTGCTGTACAGCGCGATGCTGGAGCCGGAGCTGTTTGAGATCAAACGCGACGGCGCCGAAACGCTGGATGCGATCCTGAGTGCGTTCGTGAAGCCAGGGGTGTTCACGCCGGGCGCGGCACCGACGGCGCTACCGACCGAAGACGAGGCGTAAGCCCCGGCCCGTCGTAGAGCCGAGCCATGCTCGGCTGCTCCCCGGCTGCTCCCCGGTTGCTCCCTGGTTGCTCTCCCGCGGCCTCCCGGCAGTGCAACGGTGACGTCAGGCGGGTTGGCTAGTGGCCGACGCAGCCGAGCATGGCTCGGCTCTACCGGGGTGGGACGTGCTTGCGGCGCGTCTGGCGGACTGCACCGTTACAGGAAA
>JAHREJ010000015.1 GCA_021733645.1 Bacillus subtilis subsp. subtilis
TGCGTCCGCTGCTGCTGCGCCCTCTCACCCAGACCTTCATGGCGCTGGTGGAGCCGACCGAGGAAGAGGTCAACAAGAGCTGGACATCACCGAACTGCAGCGGCACGAAGACAACGTGGGGCTATGGATGCTGGGCTCGAACGTGCTTGCGATTGTGCTGCTGGGCCTGCTGGTGGGGTGGGGCCTTGGCCGGGTCCTCAAGCCACTGACCGATCTTTCCAACCAGATCCGTCAACTTGCGCCCGAACAGCCGGGGCAGGTCATCGAACTGGGTGCGCAAGCCAGCTCGGAACAGGCGGTGATCACCGAGTCATTGAACGACTACATCCGGCGCAACGAGCAGTTCGTCGAACGCGAACGACAGTTCATCAACAGCGTCAGTCACGAGCTGCGCACGCCGGTTGCCATCATCAGTGGGGCGGCAGACCTGGCTGCGCAACCGAATGCGTCGCAAAGGACGGTGGAGAACCAATTGGCCCGTATCAAGCAGGTGGCCACCTCCGTGGAAGAGCTGATTTCGGTGCTGCTGGTGCTGGCCAAAAGTCCTGATCGATTGGAGAAGTCCAGTGAACTTATCGGGCTGTTCGATCTGGTGCAGTCGCTGGCCAATGACCATCGCTACCTGTGCCGCGACAAGTGCCTGTTGATCGAGGTGGTGGGCGATGCCCGGCCGGTGATCCTCGCACCCGCTGCTGTGGTGGCGGTGGTCGTCGGCAACCTGATTCGCAACGCCATCGAGAACAGCGACAAAGGAACCATCCAGATCACCGTCAGCCCCACCGGAATGGTCATGATTGATGATCCCGGGCACGGCATGACCCCCGAAGAGATCAGCGCACTCTATGCCCGGATGGCCCGTGGTGAAGCGCGAGACGGACAGGGCATCGGCCTCGAGCTGATTGCGCGCCTGTGCGGGCACCTGAGCTGGAGACTGTCATTTGAGGCCACCTCAGAGGGGCGTGGTACCCGGGCGAGCATCGATCTCT
Organism: Bacillus subtilis subsp. subtilis; assembly: GCA_021733645.1. Lineage (GTDB taxonomy): Bacteria > Pseudomonadota > Gammaproteobacteria > Xanthomonadales > Xanthomonadaceae > Stenotrophomonas. Next base: position 987 of record JAHREJ010000015.1, read on the forward strand.
CATCAAGCGTGGCAAAGCGTTGACCACCCGGTTGCAAACTCGGCTCCCCTGTTGTGCTGGCCATCGGCCAGGCCGGCATTCTGCTGGCGCAGCACCCGCAACCGCCGCCGTGGTCTCGGAGGGGCGGTGATCGCCACCGGTCAGGGCAAGCGACAGCACGGCGGCCAACGAGGGCCGGCCGATACGGTTCACCCGATGATTCAACGTGACCGGCGGCGATACGCCCGCGCCGGGCGATGCCCGGCGCGTTCAACCGACACCGCGTGCTTCCTTACTTGGTCTGGCCGGTCCACGATTTGCTCATGATCTTCCACTGACCGTCGGTCTTGAGCAGCACCACGTAATCCACCCCATCCCAGCCGGGGTAGTCCAGATTCACCCGCACGGCAGCCAGGTTGTGGGCCACATCCACGATCTGGTAGCGGCGCTTGCGCTGGGTTTCGTTGGCGGCCGGCTTCCCATTGAAGCCTTCGGCGAACTGTTCGCCGGTGCGCGAGGCAAGCGCGGGGCCGCGCGCTTGCGCGTAGCCGATCATCACGCCATCGGCGCGGAAGACCTGCTTGGCCAGGGTGTTGTCGGCGGTGGTGTAGGCACGCATGAAGGTCTGCATGACCTGGTCCACCGCGTCATGATCGCGGGTCTGTGCGGTGGCAGCGGTGGGCAGCAGCAGGAGCAGGGCGCCGCTGAGGGCGAGGGTACGGATCGGGGATGGCATGGGTGTTCCTGTGGTGTGGTGTGGTGTGAGAGGGGCCAGGCAGCGCCCGGCGTGGGTGTTGCGGTGAATCAGTTGCCCGCTGCGCGCTGCGGCCGCTGGCCAAGCACGGCGACCACCGCCTCGGCCACCGGCGCGGCGGAGGCATAGTTCTGCCCGGTCACCAGCCGGCCATCGACCTGGATGTGCGGCTGCTCGCCGTCCACGGCGTGGAACGTACCGCCGCGCGTCCGCACGGTGCTGCCGATCAGGAACGGGAACTGCTTGAAGTAGGCCGCGTCCTGCTGCTCGCGTTCTTCGGGGAAGCCGCTGACACGCTTGCCCGCCACCAGGTACTGGCCGTTGGCAAGCCGCAGGTTCACGATGCCGGCGGTGCCGTGGCACACCGCCGAGATCACTCCGCCATGACGCTCGTAAACCTGCATGGCAATGCGCTGCAGTACCGGGTGCCCCGGGACGCCGTACATGGCATTGCTGCCACCTACGTAATACACGGCGCGGTAGCGCGCAGGGTCCACCTGGGCGGGGGTAACGGTGTTGCGCAGCGCGTCCATGATGCGGGCGTCGTCCCGCCGCGCGGCCACATCCGGGCTGACGTAGTCATCCAGGATCGGCACGGCGCCGCCGTCGGGCGACACGAAGTCCATCGCATAGCCGGCCGCATGGAAGACATCCCAGGCGTGCACGACTTCGCCGAAGCTGATGCTGGCCGGCAGCGTGGAGGTGCCATGCACCTTGCTGCTGGCAATGATGAACAGGATGCGGTCCTGGCTGCTGCCGCCTGGCGTTGCCAGCGAGGTCCTGGCGGCGGTCTGCGGAGCGGCATCGGTGCTGCAGGCGCCCCCCAGCCAGACGCTGAGCAGCAGCAACAGGCAGGAGGCGAAGGTGCGGAACGTGTGCATGGCGCTGGCTCGTGGGAAAGAGCCTGCACCCTAGCGGATGCCTTTCAGATCAATATGTTGCGACCTGTTTCAGGAGTGCTGGAATCGATTCTGGGAGTCGCTGCCGGCCGCGCGGAAGGCCGCCGGGGTGATCCCCTCGCACTTCTTGAAGGCGCTGTGGAAGGTGGACATCGACTGGAACCCGGCCTGCTCGGCCACCATCTCCAGCGGCTTGGGCGGCACCTGCTGCAGCAGGGTCTTTGCCTCCACCACGCGCAGTTGCGCCAGGTACTGCTTGAACGAGGTCTGGTTGTTGTCGTTGAGCAGCTGCGACAACCGGGCCTGCGGCATGCCCAGGCGGCGGGCCAGCCGGGGCAGGGTCAATGCCGGGTCCAGGTGCAGGCGCTCGGCCGCCATCAGCGCGGCCAGCCCCTGCAACTGCGTGGTGGCCTCGGGCTCGGCAATGCGCCGGTCCTGGTAGGGCTCGATCGGTGCCTGGCCCGAGCGCAGCCGCAGCCAGGCCACGATGCTGGCGGCCAGCACGAAGGTGAACGACAGCGCGCCCACGATGTAGGAGGTGTAGCCGGCGGTGTAGTACGCGATCCAGATGATCCAGATGCCGGCCAGCGCGCCCAGCAGCAACGGGGCCGAGGGCGTGCCACGCAGTCGTGCGCGATAGAAGTACAGGTGGCCGGTGGCCAGCAGCAGGTAGCCCAGCCACGCATGGTTGATGGCCGGGGTGATGCCGTGGCGCCATAGCGCCACATGAGTGGTGTAGGGCAGCAGCACGTTCACTGCAATGGCGATCAGCAGCAGCGCAGCCACGTGCCAACGGTCGACCTGGCCGGGGCCGGGGGCGTTGCCCTGGCTGGACCGGATCAGGAAGAACAGGCACGGCCCGATCATGAAACACGCGGTGAGGCCGAGCTGCAGCACGATCAGCGGAATGTCCGGCCAGAAGTGGAAGGCCACCGATTTGCCGGTACGCACACCCACCATCAGGATCAGCAGCGACAGCCAGCGTTGCGCCGGCTCACCCTTGGCACGCCACCACAGCACCGATGCCGCGACGATGCCGTTGAAGGCGCCGAGCATGCCGAAGAAGAACAGGAAGTGTTGGCTGAGCATGGGCGAAGTATTGAGTAAATCGCACCTTCGTCAAGCTGTTGTCGGAAGTCCCGCTTCCTTTTCCCAGGTGCCTGGCGGCGGCGCAGAGCAGACTGGCCCGGTAACGCCGGCGGCGAAACGGGCATTCAACCAGGCGTGCGAGTGGACGCTGATCGTGTGGTGGAAGGGGGCGCCGGCGCGTTGCAGCGGTTTCTGGTGGCTGGCGGGCGGATGCTTCCCGCTGTCATCGGGGCTGCACCTGCCGTCACTTCTTCCTGGCCCTTGTTTACAGCGTGCTGCTGTCCACGCACTGGCGCCCGGCCTGGGTCAGGTCGATGTCGCCGTCTTCGGCCTGCGCCGCGTAGCCAGCCTTCACCGCCCAGTTGGCTGCTGCGTCGCTGACCGGGCGGGTGGCGTTGATGTCTTCAAGGATGCGGCGCTGCTCGGCGGTCAGGCTCACGTGGTTGGCCGGTCTGCACCCAGCGCGGCCACATCCTGCTTGGCACGCAGCGCCCGGCGGTGGTTCACCCACCACACCAGCCCGGGCAGCCCGTACAGCAGGGCGCCTACCAACAGAAAGATCTTGAATGCAGTGTTCATGGCGAGCCTTCGATAGCAGCCTGCTGGGTATCCAGCGGAGCGAAACCGGCGTGATTTTCGCGGGCGACAGCGGCAGTTCAGCAGATCGTCCGTGAAGCCCCCGTCCATCCGCGTTCCAGCAGGGTGGCGGACTTCATGCCCCGCCCACAGTTGGTTTGTAACCTCGTTGCCATGTGGATTGCAGCCCCGCTGCTCATTGGAGCCACGATGCACCCGGATGCACAGTTCCCTCCCTCTGCCCGCGCGGTGCACACCCGGGCGTCAATGGCGTGGCGGCTGCGTCGCTGGCTGGTGCGCCTGCTGGTGCTGGTTGCGTGCGTAGTCGCGGTGGGCGCGCTGTGGAACAGCCGCTGGGCACAGGTGCCGCGGGCGGTGTGGACGCTGGCGCGGATGCCACCGCCTACCGAACTGCCGGTGCCCGTGGACGGCGTGGCTGCACGCCGCATCGCCGACACGTTCGGCGCGCCCCGCGGGCGCGACCGCACCCACGCCGGCATCGATATCTTCGCCCGGCGCGGTACCCCGGTGCGCAGCGTGGGCGAAGGGGTGGTGGTGGCGGTGCGCGAAGGTGGGCTGGGCGGTCGCCAGGTGTGGGTGCTGGGGCCGGCCCGCGAGCGCTACTACTACGCGCACCTGGAGGGTTGGCGCGAGGGGTTGGCGCGCGGCGAGGTGGTGCGCGCGGGCACGCTGCTGGGCTATGTGGGCGACAGCGGCAACGCCAAAGGCACGCCGCCGCACCTGCATTGGGGCATCTATGGGGCCGGTGGGGCCTACGACCCGTTGCCGCTGCTGCGCGCGCGGGCGGCCGCGCCTTCGCGGTTGCCGCCCGTACGCCGATGAGTGGCCACGCCCTGTTACAACGGGCGCGTGGGCGCGGCTGGTGACGGCGCCAGGGTCTGGGCAAACAGCTGCAGGGCCTGCTCGATGGCGGCCGCATGGGCCGCTGCCTGCGATACCGGCGGAGGGCACAGCGCCGGTATGCGCTGCCGGCCAAGCGGGGTGCAGGCGGCGAGGAAATCGTAGTGGCCCACATCGGGCAGCGTGCGCAGCGTTGCCTGCGTCGCGTGCGTTGCCAGCATGTTGCCATTGGTGGACGGCGGTGCAACCCCATCGGCGTCGCCGAGCACGATGGACAACGGCTCGCTCAACCTGGCCAGTGTGTCCGGGGTGAATGCCTGCACGATGGCCGGCGCCATCAGGAAGGCGGCACGCACGCCCGGCACGCGGTGGTCGTCGCCGGCCTGTGCCATGTAGGGCGCCAACCCGGGCGTGGCAGCGGCGTCGATGCGCGCCTGCAACGTGACGCCGGGCATTTCCAGCTGCGGCCTGCATACCCCGTCATCGGGGCTGGCGCGGCAGAACGCCAGCAGGTGCGCCAGGTCCACGCGTGCACCGGCGGCGGCCAGTGCGGTGAAACCGCCGGCGGAGAAACCGGCCACGCCCAACCGCGAGGCATCCACCCGTGGCCCCAGCTGCGGGTCGGCCTGCACGGCCGCCAATGCGGCCTTGAGGTCTTCGGCGCGCTCCCAGATCAGGATGCTGCCGGCCAGCGTCATCGCTTCCACGCCGTTGTTGCCGGGGTGGTCCACCGCAATGACCAGGTAGCCGGCGCGCGCCATCGCGATCCCGAACCAGCCCATCATGCGCGCGCTGCCGCCATTGCCGTGCGACAGCAGCAGGGTGGGCAGTGGGCCCGGCACGATCGCCGCATCGATGCCGGCGCTGCCCACGTTGAACAGTGGCGCGTCCGGGGGGCCGATGGTGATCGGCTGTTCGCGTGTGCCGGCTGCGGCCGGATACCACACGGTGTAACGCAGGCTGTCGCGGTGCGCAGCGTCGCGCACCGCGGCGCTGGCGCTGTGGGTCTGGCCGTGGCGCTCGCCGACAACCGCCGGCAGGGCCGCGGCCAGTACGGGCAGGCTGGCCAGGCACAGCAGCAGGGTCAGGCAATGGGCGGGGAATCGCATTGGAAGGGGGCTCATGAAGGGTCGGGGTCGGCCAGGGGCAGCCAGATTTCCATGCCACCGTGGCCGCTGCCGGCATCAAAGCGCGCGTCGTAGCGCTCCAGCTCCGGTGCATCGCCAAGGCTCAACCCGGCTGCGGGCAGGTGGTGGTTCAACAGCCAATACCAGGTCGAACGGATCGCGCTGATATGCCCGGCGTGCCATGCCACCACGTAGCGGCGCGCTGGAATACGCACCGCCTGCCAGCCGTCCGGCAGGGCCGCGGTGCCGGTCACGCCGATGCCGGCGATGTAGTCGAAGCTACCGTCGTCGTCGCTGTTGCAGCACACGCCATAGCGCAGCTCGGGCGCGGCTGGGCACTGCAGCGCCAGCCGTTGCCATTGCGAGGGAATGGCGGCCACCGAATCGCCGCGATGGCGCGCGCCGATGCCGGCCACCTGCAGGGGCGTGGCGTTGACGATGCGCGGCGGGTGCACGCATGGCAGGGCGTCGTCGTGCAGCTTGATTGCCGGTACCAGCGTGATGCTGTCCAGCCCCTGCATGCGGACCTGTTCCGGTGGGCGGCCGAACTGCTCGGAAAAGGCACGGGTAAAGGTGGCGTGCGAGGCGTAGCCTGCGTCCAGTGCCACCGGCAGGATGTCGCGCGCACCGCCGGCCAGCTGCCGTGCCGCCTCGCTCAGGCGGCGCCCCCGCAGGTAGCGCACCAGCGAGGTGCCGGTACTGGCCTGGAACAACCGCGACAGATGGAACGGCGACACGCCCACCACGCGCGCCACATCGGCCAGTGCGATCGGCGCGGCATGATGGCTTTCGATGTACCACAGGGCCCTGCGTGCCGCGCTCATGCTGCCTTCCGGATCGGAACAGGCACGCAGCGTAGCCCAGCGCGGCAGGGGCCGCTTGGCCGTTCTTGCTACAGCGTAAGGTTCAACGACACGAACAGGCTGCGCCCCGGTGCGGGTGAGAACATCGGCTGGTCGTTGCCGCCCTGGAAGAAGGTGTCGTACCACGCATAGGCATAAGTGCGGTCGGTGAGGTTCTTTACCTGCAGGTCCACGCTGAGCCGTTCGGACAGTGCGTAGCCGGCGCTGGCATCGAGCACCGCAAAGCCGCCGAGGTGGCCGTGCTGGTTGGTTTCTTCGATGTAGTAGTCGCCCTGGCGACGGCCCTGCAGCCCGAAGCGCCAGCGCGCGTCGGGCCGGTAGTCGGCACCGATGTTGGTGATGTGGCGCGGCGTGGCCAGCACGTCGTTGCCGGCCAGCGAGCGCCCGTCTGTGGTGTAGGCGCTGACCACCTTGGCCTGCTGCAGGGAATGGGAGGCCCATAGCGTCCACTGTGCGTTCAAGCGCGCGTTGACCTGCAGATCCACGCCACGACGGCGGGTCTGGCCCAGGCCCACGGTGGTGCCGGTGGCGGGCATGTTGGCCACTTCATCGGTGGCATCCTGCTGCCAGGCGGCGATGCGGGCTTCGGTGCTTGTGCCAGGCGTGAACGTGATGCCCAGTTCCTTGCCGGTATTGATCGAGGGCCGGAACGTGGCCTGCCCGGCCGTCAGGTAGGCCGGCGGTGTGGAGCCGGTCAGCACCTGGAAGGTGCGACCCCAGTTGGCATACATGTTCCAGGACGCACCCAGCGCATAGGCCACGCTCAGCTTGGGCTGGTGGATCGTGCCGTAGCGCTGCAGTGGCGCGCGGACTGCGCCGGGCAGGTGGGTATGGCCGGAGAAACGGTCCACGCGCCAGGCCGGCACGATCTTCAACGCGGCGGTGGGCTGGATCACGGCCTGGACGTAGGCACCCACGTTGTCCAGGGCGTAGCGGTCGTCGTTCTGGATGCGCGCCGGCGCTGCATCGAAGTCGGTCGGAAGGCGGTAGGCGTAACGCAGTCGCCGGTAGGTATTGTTCTGCTGTTCGGCATTGATGCCGCCGGCTACGGTGAGCCGGTCACCGGCGCGCCAGGTCAGGGTGCCGAGCAGGCCGGTCTGTTGTTCATCCCACTGCCGGCGCTGGCGCGGGGCGTTGCCGGGCACGTAGTCGCTGAAGGTCACCCGGCGGTCGTCCTCGTAGCGGTTGTAATACAGCTTGCTGCTCAACTGCAGGGTATCGGTGAGCCGCAGGTCCAGGTGGGCACCGAGGTGCCGCATGTCGCGCACGTCGCCATCGTTGGCGTTCTTGCGCGGCGATGCGCGGCGCGCGTTGGCCAGTTCGGTGGCAGTGAGGAAGCCGGGTTCATCGGCCACGTGGCGGTACATGCGGGCAACCAGCCCCGCCTTCACCACGTCTTCGTCGCTGCCCACGAACCACTTGCCCCCCAGCGAATACTTGTGTGAGCGATCGTGGTCGCGATAACCATCAGTGGCCTGCACCCCGACGAAATAGTTCTGCGCCACACCGTTGCCATCACGCCCGAATGCCAGTTGCCCCTCGCGCGTGTTGTAGCTGCCGTAGCTCAACCGCGCATCGGTGTAGTTGCCGCCCTGGCGGGTGCCGACATTGATGTTGCCGCCGATGTTGTGCAGGCCGTAGCGCGGGTCGTTGGTGCCGCGCACCACTTCGATGTAGTCGATATCCAGCGGGAAGATCATGTCGATGAAACGCTGGTTGCCGCTGTTGACGTTGCTGGGAATGCCGTCGATCAGGATCTTGATGCCGTTGATGTAGCCCTCGCCGTTGAATGCGCGGAACGTGGCCTTGCCGGACTCGGCGCCCTGGCGGGTCTCGGTGAGCTGCATGCCTGGCATCTGCCCCAGCAGTTCCCAGCTGTTGCCCACCTGCTTGTTGGCAATCTGGTCGGCGCCCATCACATCCACCGAGGTCAGCACCTGGCGTGACGCCAGCGGGCCCAGGCTGCTCTTGCGGGCCTCCACGCTGCCGAGGGTCACGGCCGGATCGGCCCCGGGACCCGCCCCGGCATCGGGGGCGAACAGGGCCGCCAGCAGGGCGGAGGCGAGGGCAGGGATTTTCATGGAAAGGGCGGCATCGTGACGTGACCGGAAATGATATAACATAACTCTAACGGGGGTGGCGTCACGGGGGAGTACCCGCCATTGGGGTGGGTCATGCAGTCTCAGCGGAAACCGGTTGCCGCCGCCGGGGAAGCGTGTGCACACCAGCACAGGGGTGGCGCTGCCCGGCGCAGACCTCAGGGTTGCCGCGCGGGTGCGGGCCGCGCGCTGCGCCGCGTCAAGCCGCCGGAACGTCAGTCACGCCGCCCCGCGCAGCCAGGCGGCAAGCGCATCGCGCAGGCGCGGGTGGGGCGGCACGGTGATCCCGAACGCCTCGTGCAGCACGCCCAGCACGTCGTCCACATCCACCAGCCTACGGCGCTCGCTGGGCTGTCCACGGCGGTGCACGGTGTAGATGCCGGCACCGATCGTACGCCGCCCATCCGGCCCGGCCAGTGCAGCCCGCAACTGCCCGGGGAAGGACGAGTGGGGATGCGTGCACACATACCAGTTACCCACCACGTGGTCGATGGGCAATTGCACCTGCAGGTCGAACCGGTACAGCGGCCGCCATTGGCCGCCGATCTCCACCTGCAGCAGGTACTGGTCGTGCTGCAGGTCCAGCCGATAGCGCTCGTGCGGCGTGGCCTGGGCAAAACGATGGTCCAGCCGCAGCGGGCCGGTCGGGGTGTTGCCCCCAAAGCCGACGTCGGCGATGTAGTCCACCGCGTCGATCCGCACCCGCACCAGCATGTGGGTGCGCGCGGTGGGTGCATCTGCGTCCACGCCCATCACTACGCGTGCGGCAATCGGGCGTGCGTCGAAGCCCAGGTGGTGCAGCAGCGCCAGGAACAGTCCGTTGAGTTCGTAGCAGTAACCGCCACGGCCTTCGCGCAGCAGCTTGTGCTGCACGCTGGGCAGGTCGATGGCGACCGCATCGCGCAGCAGCGTGGTGAGCGTCTCGAACGGGAACGTGGCGTTGTGGCGCTGCTGCAGCAGGGCCAGCGCGGCCAGGCTGGGCGCCGGTGCGGCGCTCAGGCCCAGCCGGGCCAGGTAGTCATGAAGGACATCCGGATCCATCGACGGCAATCCGCGGGGGAGGAACCCGCACTGTGCCAGCTCAACCGTGGTTGAGGTCAAGCACGCGTGCCCCAAACGCGGAAACGCACCGGCAACAGGCCAGCCACCGTCATCTTGCCGTCGTCTGCACCCGCTACAACGGGCACTGTCGGCACCGCGCGGCACACGCCTCGAAAAAAGCGCTCAAGTTCCAGACGTCCCTGGCCGATATCGATGCGTCAATCCGCCTGGAGCATGTGATGTCGGCCGTCCCCCGCCGCCCGTTGTCCCGGTTCGCCCGCCTGGGTGAACGTCGTCCACTTCCTGGTGTCACCCGCGCCGTCGCCGCCGTTCGCCGGCTCAGTGTGGCACGCAAACTTTCGGCCGCGCTGCTGCTCTGCGGCAGTGGCCTGCTGGTGGTGGCCCTGGTCTACGCCGGCACCCGCTACAGCAGCGAGCGCGCTGCAGTCACCTTCGCCGCCCATCAGCAGAATGCGGCGCTGGCCGGCGCACTGGCCACCCAGGTGGCCGATGCCCGCCGCCTGCAGACGCGCTATGCGATTGCCTTCGACGACAGCGACCGCACCGCCCTGCAGCACGCCCAGCGGCAACTGCAGCAGTCGCTGCAGGCGCTGCAACGCGCCCCGCACGACCCGGGCAGTGCCACTGCCCTGAACGCCCTGGCGGCACGCGCGCAGGAGTTCACCGATGGCATTGCCGCACTGAATGCCCGTGCCGACGAAATGGGGCGCGGCGATGCCGGGCTGCGCGCGCAGCTGGACGCCAGCGCCGCCGCGCTGGACACCGTGCTTGCCACTGCCGCGTACTTGCCGTTGGACCTTCAGTGGCAGCGGATGCGCCGGCAGGAGGCGCTGTTGCTGCTGACCGGCGATGCGGCCCACACCGACGGTGCCAGCGAAGCCAAGCTGCCGTTCGACCTGGCCGTGTCGGCATCGGGTCTGCCCGGCGCCACCCAGGATGCGCTGCGTACCGGGATGGATGCCTACCAGGCCGCGCTGCTGGCCTACACCGCCGCGCGGGTGGGGCTGGACGTGGAAGCGCTGTCGCTGGCCGACACCGCCGCGCAGATCGCCCCGGCGCTGCAGCAGCTGCAGCAGGCACAGGCCGCTGCGCTGGATGCGGCCCGCGCCCGCCAGCAGGCGCAGGCCCGGGCGATGACCGTGCTGTTCGCGGTGACCCTGGCGCTGGTCGCGCTGGTGCTGATCGCCAGCCTGGTGCTGGTGCTGCGGGCGGTACGCCAACCCATCGCCGACACCCTGCGCTTTGCCGAGGACATTGCCGAGGATCGGCTGGACAGCGTCCTGGCGGTACACAACCCGCATGACGAAATCGGCCAGTTGGCGCAGCGGTTGATCCACATGCAGCAGCGGCTGCGCGAACGTATCCAGGCCGAGCGTGCCAGCGCGCACGACAACGCCCGCGCACGCCAGGCGCTGGACAGCACCCAGGCCTGCGTGATGGTGCTTGACCCCGATGGCTGCATCCGCCTGCTCAACCGCGCACTGCTGGCCGAACTGGCCGCGCAGGAAAGTGACTGGCGTGGCCAGCCGGCACCGGCGCTGCACCCGGGGTTCGCGCGCATCGTGGAGCAGCTGCACGCCACCGACGGGTCCAGCCATGAAATCGAGCATGCGGGCATCGGCTACCAGCTGGTGGTCAATCCGATCCTCGATCAAGGCCAGCGGCTGGGGGCGGCGGTGGAATGGCGCAGCCGCGCGTTGGAGACCACGGTGGAAACCGAGGTGGCCGCCCTGGTCGATGCCGCCGCGCAGGGTCAGTTGCACGGCCGTATCGATACCACCGGCAAACAGGGCTTCGTGCGCACGCTGGCCATCAGCATCAACCGCCTGCTGGATACGTTCCAGGGCAACCTGTCCGGGTTGCAGGCGCTGCTTTCGGCATTGGCGCAGGGCGATCTGCGCGTGCGCATGCGCGGTGAATTCCAGGGCGTGTTCGCGCACCTGCGCGACGATGCCAATGCCACCGTTCAACAACTTACCGATATCGTTGCGCGCATCCAGCATGCGTCGTCGGCCATTGACCACGCCGCCGGCGAGATCGTAGCCGGCCACCAGGAGCTGGCCGGGCGCACCGAGCGCCAGGCCGCGCACCTGGAAGAAACCGCCTCGTCGATGGAGGAACTCACCGCCACCGTGCGCCAGAACGCCGATGCCGCCCAGCAGGCCAACCAGCTGGCGTTGCAGGCCACCGGCGTCGCCCAGCAGGGCGGCGCATCGGTAGCGCAGGTGGTGGCCAGCATGCACGACATCGCCCAGGCGTCGCGCCGCATCGGTGACATCACCGGGGTCATCGACGGCATCGCGTTCCAGACCAACATCCTGGCGCTGAATGCCGCGGTGGAAGCGGCGCGTGCCGGCGAGCAGGGCCGCAGCTTTGCGGTGGTGGCCAGCGAAGTCCGCCTGCTGGCCCAGCGCAGCGCCGACGCCGCGCGGCAGATCAAGGGGTTGATCGAAGCCTCGGTGGACACCGTTGCCGCCGGCACCCGGCACGTGGACCAGGCCGGCGCCACGATGGACCAGATCGTGGGCAGCGTGCAGCAGGTCAGCGCGATCATGGCCGGTATCTCGGCCGCGTCGCAGCAGCAGAGCGCTGGCATCGAGCAGGTGGGCCACACCCTGCTGCAGATGGACGGCAGCACCCAGCAGAACGCCGCGCTGGTGGAGGAGGCGTCGGCATCGGCGCAGGCAATGGAGCGCCAGGCGGCCCTGCTGTCTGGTGCGGTGTCGGCATTCGTACTGGACGCGCCGGTCGCGCGCCCTGCCGTTGCGCGCGCGGTGGGCTGACGGCACGGCCCATACACCGCACTCACCTTCCTTCACTGGCCGCTTCGACGGGCGCTCATTATCCTGCTCCCATGAGCACCCGTCGCAAGCCCTCCGCACCCACCGTCGTCCCTGCCTTCGTCCGCGTCCGCGGCGCCCGCGAGCACAACCTCAAGGATGTCGACGTGGACATCCCGCGCGACGCGCTGGTGGTGTTCTCGGGCATCTCCGGGTCGGGCAAGTCGTCGCTGGCGTTCGGCACGCTCTACGCCGAAGCGCAGCGGCGCTACCTGGAATCGTTGTCTCCCTACGCGCGGCGGCTGATCGACCAGGTGGGCGTGCCCGACGTGGACGCCATCGAGGGCCTGCCGCCGGCCGTGGCGCTGCAACAGCAGCGGGGTACCGCCAGCGTGCGCTCCAGCGTGGGCAGCGTCACCACGCTGTCCAGCCTGCTGCGCATGCTGTACTCGCGTGCCGGCAGCTACCCGCCGAAGCAGCCGATGCTGTTCGCCGAGGATTTCTCGCCCAACACACCGCAAGGGGCCTGCCCGAACTGCCACGGGCTGGGCCACGTGTTCGAGGTGACCGAGCAGTCGATGGTGCCCGATCCGTCGCTGAGCATCCGCGAGCGCGCCATCGCCGCCTGGCCACCGGCCTGGCACGGGCAGAACCAGCGCGACATCCTGGTCACCCTCGGCTACGACGTGGATGTTCCCTGGCGCGACCTGCCCCGGAAACAACGCGACTGGATCCTGTTCACCGAAGAGCAACCGGTGGCGCCGGTGTATGCCGGCTTCACACCGGCTGAAACCCGCGCCGCGCTGCGTCGCAAGGAAGAACCCAGCTACATGGGCACTTTCAGTGGCGCACGTCGCTACGTGCTGCATACCTTTGCCACCACGCAGAGCGCGATGATGAAAAAGCGCGTGGCGCGCTACATGGTCGGCACCGCCTGCCCGGTGTGCGACGGCAAGCGACTCAAGCGCGCCGCGCTGTCGGTGACCTTCGCCGGGTTGGACATCGGCGCGCTGGCGCAGCTGTCGCTCAGTGCGATGGCAGACACGTTGCGGCCAGCCGCCGAGGGCCGCTTCGAGGCCCCCGGTGCCACCGGCACGCGCAGCCGCGCCGCTGGACGCAAGGCGCAGCAGGCGCGCGCGGCCGCTGGCGGGCCATCGCACGTGGGCAGCAGCGACGTGCGCCGCACCCCGGATCTGTCCGAAGAGAAACGCATTGCCGCCCAGCGCATCGCACAGGATCTGGTCGAGCGTATCGGCACGCTGGAAGACCTGGGCCTGGGCTATCTGTCGATGGACCGTGCCACCCCGACCCTGTCGCCGGGCGAACTGCAACGGCTGCGCCTGGCCACCCAGATCCGCTCCAGTCTGTTCGGCGTGGTGTACGTGCTGGACGAGCCCACCGCCGGCCTGCATCCGGCCGATGGCCAGGCGCTGTACCGCGCGCTGGACCAGCTCAAGGCCAGCGGCAACACCTTGTTCGTGGTCGAGCATGACCTGGAAATGCTGCGCCGTGCGGACTGGCTGGTCGATGTTGGCCCCGGTGCCGGCCAGCACGGTGGCACGGTGCTGTACAGCGGGCCGCCGGACGGCCTGCGCAAGGTCAAGGCATCGTTGACCGCACCGTACCTGTTCGATACCGGCGGCGGGCAACGCCGCGCACCGCGCACGCCGTCTGCCTGGCTGGAACTGCGCGGCATCCACCGCAACAACCTGCATGGGCTGGAGGCCCGCTTCCCGCTGGGCGCGTTCACGGCGGTGACCGGGGTGTCCGGTTCGGGCAAGTCCAGCCTGGTCAGCCAGGCGCTGGTGGAACTGGTCAGCGAGCATCTGGGCCATGAGCCGGTGGTGGAAGCGTCCGACAGCGACCTGCCGGTCCCCAGCAGCATCGCGCGTACCCGCGGCCGTCTGCACGCCGGGGCCGGTGCCATCAAGCGTCTGGTCAATGTGGACCAGAAACCGATCGGTCGCACCCCGCGCTCGAACCTGGCCACCTACACCGGCCTTTTCGACCACGTGCGCCGCCTGTTCGCGGCCACCGCCACCGCCAAGGCGCGCCGCTACAGCGCGGGGCGCTTTTCATTCAACGTGGCGCAGGGCCGCTGCGACACCTGCGAAGGCGAGGGGTTCGTGCACGTGGAGCTGTTGTTCATGCCCAGCGTGTACGCGCCATGCCCCACCTGCCACGGCCAGCGCTACAACGCCAAGACCCTGGAAGTGACCTGGAACGGAGCCAACATCGCCCAGGTGCTGAACATGACCGTGGAGGACGCACTGACCTTCTTCGCCGATGAGGCGCCGGTGCAGCGCCCGCTGCAGCTGTTGCGCGATATCGGCCTGGGCTACCTGCGGCTGGGCCAGCCGGCCACCGAACTGTCCGGTGGCGAGGCGCAGCGGATCAAGCTGGCCACCGAGCTGCAGCGCAGCCAGCACGGCAGCAGCCTGTACGTGCTTGATGAACCCACCACCGGCCTGCACCCGGCCGACGTGGACAAGTTGATGGTGCAGCTGCAGGGTCTGGTCGAGGCGGGCAACACGGTGGTGGTGGTGGAACACGACCTGCGCGTGGTGGCCGATGCCGATTGGGTGATCGATGTAGGCCCGGGCGCTGGCGAGCAGGGCGGTACCATCGTGGCCGCTGGCACGCCCAGGCAGGTCAGCCGTGCCAAGGCGGGCGCCACCGCGCCCTACCTGCGTCGCTGGTTCCCCTGAGACCGGCAGCGCGGCGCTCTACGCCGCTGCCCGTGGGCCCTCAATCCCGCGCCCACGCCTCGATTTCGCCCGCCGCAAACGGACCCAGCTTGCGCTTCACGATCCGCCCGCGCGCATCCACCAGCACCGTGTACGGCAGCAGCCCCTGGGTGTTGCCCAGGCGCACGCTGGCGTCGGCCGGGCCGGGCGTATCCAGCACGATTGGATAGCCCACCGGCACCTGGGCCAGGAAGCCGCGCACGCCCTCGGGGGTGTCCAACGCCAGCCCCAGCACCTGTATGCCATCGACCGGCTGTGCGGCGGCGAAGGCGGCCAGCGCCGGCATTTCCTCCACGCACGGGCCGCACCAGCTGGCCCACACGTTGATCAGCAAGGGCCGCCCGGCAAAGCCGGCCAGGTCCACCGGCGCACCGTCCAGACCGGGCAAGGTGATGGCCGGCATCGCATCGCCGATCCCCGCGCTGGCCACCGCGATCGGCGCGGATGGCGGCGGTACCGGTGCCATCTCGTGCACGCCGCGGTTGAAGAACCATGCGCCCGCCGCACCGCCCAGCAGCGCCGCGCAGATGGCCACCACGCCCAGCCGGCGGGGTGGCCGCAGGCTCATCGCGCGGTCCGCAGCAGGGCTTCTTCGACGATGGCCTGGGTCAGCACGGTGGGCAGCACGGTGGGCGGCGCGCCCGGGCCGTACACCACGTACAGCGGCACGCCCACGGCCTTGTGCTCATCCAGGAACGCGGTGATTTCCGGGTCGACGTTGGTGTAGTCGCCACGCATGTAGACCGCATTGGTGCGGCGCAGGGTGTCGTGGAACGCGTTGGTGCCCAGCACCGTGCGTTCGTTGGCCTTGCAGGTCACGCACCAGTCGGCGGTCATGTTGACGAACACCACGCGGTTGTCCTGGCGCAGGCGGTCGAGCATCTGCGGCGAATAAGCCACCAGGTTGTCGCTGGCGGCCACCGCCGCCTTGGCCGGCGGCGCCAGCCGGGTCACGCCCCACACCGGCACCAGCGCGGCAAGCAGCAGCAGCACGGCCAGCAGGCCGCCCACGCGCTGGCTGCGCCAGCGGCTGCGTTCGTACCACCACAGTGCCAGGGCCAGCACTACCAGGCCGCCCAGTACCAGGGTCATCGCATCCACGCCGCGCTGCTTGCCCAGCACCCACAGCAGCCAGATCGCGGTGGCATACATCGGGAAGGCCAGCACGTGCTTGAGCGTTTCCATCCATGCGCCCGGGCGCGGCAGGCGCTTGGCCAGCGAGGGAATGAAGCCGATCAGCAGGAACGGCAGCGCCAGGCCCAGGCCCAGCGCCAGGAACACCAGGATCGCCGGCACGGTGCTGGCAGTGAACGCATACGCCAGCGGCAGGCCCATGAACGGGGCCACGCACGGGCTGGCCACCACGCAGGCCAGCACGCCGGTGAAGAAATCACCCACCGGGCCACTGCGCGCGGCCAGCGACTGGCCCACCCCGCCCAGGCTGCCGCCCAGCGTGAACACGCCCGACAGGCTCAGGCCCACGGTGAACATCAGGTACACCAGCGCGGCGATGAACCACGGGTGCTGCAGCTGGAAGCCCCAGCCGGCGGCCTGGCCGGCCGCACGCAGGGCCAGCACCAGCGCACCGATTGCCGCGAAGGCCACCAGTACCCCGGCGGTGTACCACAGCGCATGGCTGCGCGCGCGCTGGCGGCTTTCACCGCTCTGCGCCACGCCCAGCACCTTCAGCGACAGGATCGGCAGCACGCACGGCATCAGGTTGAGGATCAGGCCACCCAGCAGGGCCAGCAGCAGCGCGCCGACCAGCGTGGTGGGCGCGGCATCGTCGCCCGGCGGACGGGTGCGCTGGGCGTTGTCGGCGCTCGCATCGGGCACGGTTGACGCATCGGCCGGGGTGGCCGCGGTGTCGTTGGGGCGGATCAGCATCGGCTGAGTGGCGATGCCGGCCGCGTCGCGATCACGCGCCTGGGCCCGCTTGTCCTTGCCGGGCAGCGGTGCAATTACTTCGTTCTTGTGCGCCGCTTCATCGGCGCGCGCGTTGACCTTGCCGGCCGGCAGCGACAGCTTCACCCGGCGGGTCATCGGCGGGTAGCAGATGCCATCGGTCTGGCAGCCCTGGAAGGTGATCACCAGGGTGGCCTCGTCGGCATCGGCACGGCTGCGGCGCAGCGGCAGCTTGACGTCGACCTGGTCGAAATACACTGCCACATCGCCGAAATGCTCATCGCGATGCGACTTGGCGGCCGGCCACACCGGCTTGTCGGCGCGGATGCCGGCAGCGCCTTCCAGCTTCAGCGAGGTGCGGTCGCGGTAAAGGTAGTAGCCCGGCGCCGGGCTGAAACGCAGCAGCACGGTGTTGCCGTCATCGACGATGGCATCGAAACCGAAGGCGCGCTCGGAGGGCAGTGGCAACGCCTGGGTGTTGGCCGTGCCTGGCAGGCGCAGGCCACCGCCGTTGCCGGCCAGCGGAGTGTTGAACGGCGAAGCGCCGATGGCCGCCGGTGCGGTGGCGGCACTGGCGATGCCCGCGCCGCTACCTGCCGGCAGGGTCACTTTCACGCTGCGCTTCTGCGGCGGGTAGCACACCCCGGCATCGGCGCAACCCTGGTAACGCACTTCCAGGGTCACCGTGTCGGTGCCGTCCTCGGCCTTGCCCGGCAACACGGCGGTGAGGCGTTCGCGGTAGGTTTCCACCTCGCCGAAGAAGTCGTCGTGGTGTTTCTTGCCGGCCGGCATCTGCAGCGCATCGGCGGCGAAACCGGCATCGGCCTTGACCGTGGTGCGATGGCGGTACAGGTAATAACCCGGTGCGATCTTCCAGGTGATCTCGATTCGGTCGCGGTCACGCGCCTGCGCGCTCAGCCCGAAGGCGTCGTCCACCGGCAGCAGGTCTTTCTCGCTGACGGCCCACGCCGGCAGGGACACCACGAACAACGCGCACAGCGCGGCAACACGACGAAACAGCGTCATCAATCAGTTTCCTCACGGGTCTGCGCCCGAATCCAGTCCAGGTACGCCGGCAGGCCGGCGCGGGTTTCGACCGCGATGCACTCCGGGAGTTCATACGGATGCAGCGCCTGCACCCGTGCGATGGCCGCGTCGAGGCGGCTGCCGGTGGTCTTGATCAGCAGTTGGACCTCGTGGTCCTCGCTGATCTCCCCGTGCCAGCGGTAAGTGGAGTGCGCCCCGTCCAGGCGGGTGACACACGCGGCCAGGCGTTCGTCCACCAACGCATGTGCCAGCCGCGTGGCGCAGGCCACGTCGGGGCAGGTGGTGAACAGCATGAATACGGGATCGACGGTCGACATGACCGCCGAGTATAGGACCGCCAGACCCGGATGGTCCGGCCGGCGCCGTTGCGGCGCCGGCCGGCGGGGCTCAGTTGAGCAGTTGGCAGCTGGTCGGCTTGGCCGAGGTGAACAGGGCCGGGGTGGCCCATTCGGGGTGGTCGATGAACGGGTTGCGGTTGCCCTGGAAGCTGTAGACCACTTCATTGCGGGCGCGTTCGGCGGCATCCGGCGGGTCGGACAGGTGCCATTCGATCAGGGTCGAGAGCAGGCCCATGTACGCCGGCGAGGACGCGGTCTTGACGATTTTGGCGCGGTCGTCGGTCAGCTCCAGGTCGGGTTCGGACTGGCCGGTCTTGGCGTCTTTGCCCCCTTCATAGCGGATGGCCATGTACATCACCGCACGCGCCATGTCGCCCTTGCGATGCCCCCACACTTCGAACGTGCCGGTATTGCCGTCCGGCGTGCGCACCCAGTTGGAATTGCCCGGGTAGCCGCCGCTGCCGCCGCCGAAGCCGTTGTTGGACTCGGTGGCGCGCTCGCCGCAGTTGCTGTCGCACTTGCCGAACGGTTTGTTGCCACGGTCGGCGTTCCACTGGGCATCGGTCAGGTACAGCATGTGGGTGTCGGTGTAGGGCGCATAGGGCAGGCCCTTGTCGCCGGTGGTGCTGGCAAAGCCCAGCGAGTTGGGCCAGGTGTGCTCGCGGTTGTAGGTGAGCCCGCTGCCGGTGCCCGCGCGACCACTGACCTTGGTGTAGCTGCGGTTGCGGTAGGCGTCGAGGATCTTGCCGCTGTTGTTGGGGTCTTCGTCGGCGATTTCCAGGATGGTCCAGGTGCTGGTACCCGAGCCGCTGTACGGGTAGGCGGTATGACCCTTGATGGTTTCATGCAGTGAACAGCGCAGCTGGCTGGGGGTACTGGTGTTGACCCGCGCGTAGTACTCGCCCGGGGTGCCAGGGTTGCCGGGGTCGGGATTGCCCGGGTCCGGGTTGCCGGTGCTGCTGGCCACGCTGAAGGCGATGCGGGTGTCGGCGGCCGGGCGGGCGCCCTGGGCATCCTTGATCCGGGTGGCCTTGATGTCCAACCGGCAGGCTTCACCGGCCACCAGAGCGGTGTTGGTGGATACGGTGAAGCGGGTGCCGCTGCTGGCGTGGGTGAGCGGGACGGTGCCCGATTGGCCACAGCTCAACACGAAGGCGCCGCTGGACAGGGTGACCGATTCACTGAAGGTCACGGCGAGGTCGGCCGCAGCCGGGAAGGTGCTGGCCCCCTGTTCGGGGGTGGTGGTGCGCACCGACGGCGGGGTGTTGGGGCCGGTGCCGCCGCTGCCGCTGAAGGTCTGGCCGTTGTTGCAGGCCCCGAAGGTCTGCCCGGCCGATTCGGCCCAGGTGAAGTGGGCGTACTGGCTGCCGCTGCCGGTGAGCTGCAGGGAGGTGCCCGGGGCGGTACTGTTGCTTTCGCTGACCGGGATGTTCTGGCTGGTCAGGCCGGCAGCGGGGCCGCCACTGGCGGTGATGGTGCCTTCGTAGCTGATGAACTGGACGACCTTGCCGCTGGCGTCAACCAGGGCGATGCCGTCGTTGGGGCCGTTCTGCAGGCCGTTGGTGGGGTAGGTGACGGTGGCCAGGGTGGCCTTGCCGCAGCTGGCGGCGGTGCCGGCCGGAACCGGGTTGTTGGCATACACGGTAGCGGCCGAGGGGCTGCTGCCGTTGTACAGGTACAGGCGGTAGGTGCTGAGGTCCTCGCCACCGGTGGCAACCACTTCGATGGCTTCGCCGACATCGCCGGCCGGCGTGCTGTCGTCGTAATGCAGTTCATTGATGAATACATCCGCCTGGGCGGTGCCGGCGGCCAATGCCAGCAGGCACCCCAGGGACAGCGGTGTGAGCAACCTCATCTACGTCTCCTTGTGATTGGTTATTGCTGGCCGAATCTAATCAATCCAGATGACACATCTATCGATATGGCGGGATTTAGGTTCCGCAGTGGGACGTGCGTCAAGGAATTGGCGGGGGTGGGGGTCTTTTTCGAAGCTGAAGAGCCAGGGCCAGGGCCAGGGCCAGAGCCAGAGCCGTGGAGCCAGAGCCTCGGTTGGCCGGTCCTGCAGGCTGGGCGGGGGTGTGAGGGTTCCCGGGACACGCCGCAAGTACGTCCGTGTAGGCTCCGCCACCGCATCCATGCGGTGGAGGGTCCCGGGAACCCTCACACCCCCACCCTAGACAGTTGGCTGGGGGCCTTGGGAGAACGGATGCAATGCCTGGCCACGCCTGGCGGGCAAAGGCGCTTGGCTCTGCTTTTCCGTGAGCAACGGCAGAGTGTCTTAGGGGTGGTGGGGGTGGGGGTGCGGGACCCTCGGCGCCATGGATGGCGCCGCGGAGCCCCCAGGGATGGGTTTACGGCGTGTCCCGCAGCCCCACCCCTACCAGCCCGGCGCGCCACGCCCGCAGACTCGCGGTGCAGTTGACCTTGACCTTGACCTTCATCTTGATCTTGATCTTGATCCCGCCTCGACCCCACCGGCCGCCGGCCGGAAAAATTTCGACCTCGCCCCTTGAAAGGAACCTGCCCAGCACCATCTCTGCTCTGTACCCGCACCGACGGGTTTTTTCGTGAGCGTGGCTGGCAGTCGCCTTGTGCGAGTGCTAACATCGCCAGACTTTTCCAGACCAATCAACAACTTAAAAGGGTCTCACATGAGCATCAAGCCGCTTCATGACCGCGTCGTAGTCAAGCCGATCGAAGCCGACGAAATTTCGTCCGGCGGCATCGTGATTCCGGATTCCGCCAAGGAAAAGTCCACCAAGGGTGAAGTTGTGGCCGTCGGCCCGGGCAAGCCCCTGGACAACGGCAGCGTGCGCGCGCCGTCGCTCAAGGTCGGTGACAAGGTCATCTACGGCCAGTACGCCGGCAGCAGCTACAAGTCCGAAGGCGTCGAGTACAAGGTCCTGCGCGAAGACGACATCCTCGCCATCGTTGGCTGAGTGATGCCGCCGGCCACGCGCCGGTGCTTCCGCAATCTCATTCAAGCAGCCGGGCATGGCCCGGCTCTACATAAAAGGTAATCGCAATGGCTGCCAAAGATATTCGTTTCGGTGAAGACGCTCGTTCGCGCATGGTGCGCGGCGTCAACATTCTCGCCAATGCCGTCAAGGCAACCCTGGGCCCGAAGGGCCGCAACGTCGTGCTCGAAAAGAGCTTCGGCGCCCCGACCATCACCAAGGATGGCGTCTCGGTTGCCAAGGAAATCGAACTGGCTGACAAGTTCGAGAACATGGGCGCGCAGATGGTGAAGGAAGTCGCTTCCCGCACCAACGACGACGCCGGCGACGGCACCACCACCGCCACCGTGCTGGCCCAGGCCCTGATCCGCGAAGGCGCCAAGGCCGTTGCCGCCGGCATGAACCCGATGGACCTCAAGCGCGGTATCGACAAGGCCGTCATCGCCGCCGTCGCCGAGCTGAAGAACATCTCCAAGCCGACCACCGACGACAAGGCCATTGCCCAGGTCGGTACGATCTCGGCCAACTCCGACGAGTCCATCGGCAACATCATCGCCGAAGCGATGCGCCGCGTGACCAAGGAAGGCGTCATCACCGTTGAAGAAGGCTCGGGCCTGGAAAACGAGCTGGACGTCGTCGAAGGCATGCAGTTCGACCGTGGCTACCTGTCGCCGTACTTCATCAACAACCAGCAGTCGCAGACCGCCGACCTGGATGATCCGTACGTGCTGCTGCACGACAAGAAGATCTCCAACGTGCGTGACCTGCTGCCCGTGCTGGAAGGCGTGGCCAAGTCCGGCAAGCCGCTGCTGATCATCGCCGAAGACATCGAAGGCGAAGCGCTGGCCACCCTGGTGGTCAACACCATCCGTGGCATCGTCAAGGTCGTGGCCGTCAAGGCACCGGGCTTCGGCGATCGTCGCAAGGCGATGCTGGAAGACATGGCCGTGCTGACCGGCGGCACCGTGATCTCCGAGGAAATTGGTCTGTCGCTGGAAAAGGCCACGATCAAGGACCTGGGCCGCGCCAAGAAGGTGCAGGTCTCCAAGGAAAACACCACGATCATCGATGGCGCCGGCGAGAAGGCCAACATCGAAGCGCGTGTCACCCAGATCAAGACCCAGATCGAAGACACCTCGTCCGATTACGACCGTGAAAAGCTGCAGGAACGCGTGGCCAAGCTGGCCGGCGGCGTTGCCGTGATCAAGGTCGGTGCCTCGACCGAAATCGAAATGAAGGAAAAGAAGGACCGCGTCGACGACGCCCTGCACGCTACCCGTGCAGCCGTTGAAGAAGGCGTGGTCCCGGGCGGCGGCGTTGCGCTGGTCCGTGCGGTCACCGCACTGAGCGGCCTGAAGGGCGCCAACGAAGACCAGAACCACGGCATCCAGATCGCCCTGCGCGCGATGGAAGCCCCGCTGCGCGAAATCGTCGCCAATGCTGGCGAAGAGCCGTCGGTCATCGTCAACCGCGTCAAGGAAGGCACCGGCAGCTTCGGCTACAACGCAGCCACCGGCGAATTCGGCGACATGCTGGAGTTCGGCATCCTGGACCCGACCAAGGTGACCCGTTCGGCGCTGCAGAACGCCGCCTCGATCGCCGGCCTGATGATCACCACCGAAGCGATGGTTGCCGAAGCCCCGAAGAAGGATGACGGCGCTGGCGCAGCTGGCGGCGGCATGGGCGGCATGGGTGGCATGGGCGGCATGGACTTCTGATGAAAGTGCCGGTCTTCAGCCGGCACGCATCGGAACGGTAGGTGCTGCAAGTAACGGCGAATGCCGTTGCCAACGTCGCTTGCGACGGCCCGAAGGGTGCCCGCCTGAAAGGAGGGCATACCGCTGGTCGGCACACACTGCCCGCGATGTAACGAAGAACCCCGCCGAAAGGCGGGGTTTTTTGTTGCGCGTGGCGAGCTCGCCGCGCGCGCGTCGGTCCCTCCGCTTAAATGCGGCCAGATCCGGCCTGGCGCTGCAGGCAGATCCGCGCTGCACCTGCACTGATATCCACCTGGCCGCCAACCATCGCGTCGGCCCCCAGGATCAGCGCGGGCTGGTCCTCCAGTCCAATAACCTTGAACACCGGCAGTGCACTGATCCGTACCTCAAGGGCCGGGTGCTGCCAGGTGCCGCTGCCCAGTGCAGGCAGGGTGTAGAGCCAGCTTGGATGCGGCTTTCCGCCCAGGCCCTCGGTCCCTTTTTCGCGCGGCGTCACACGCGCATCCGTGCCGTCGGTGCGCAGCCCCAATGCGCGCGCGGCAGCAGCGTTGAGCACGGTCTGCGCAGCCCCCGTATCCACCACCGCAACCGCCTCCACGCCCGCATCCCCCAGCCGGACGGTGATGAAGCCGAAGCCCTCCAGCCCGGGCTGTCGGGTGGGCAGCGCATTGGCCTGGCAGTGGGCACCATCGGGCAGATGCCCCGGCGTCCACAGCTGCAGTTGGCCGGCGACGAAATCCCATCGGGTGTCCCAGCGGCGGGTGATGTCATTGCCGAGGATACCGTCGACGGTTACTGCCTTCTCTGGATCCGACAGGCTCGACAGGTCCGTGTGCAAGCCGATGATCTTCAGCTCCACATTGCCAATTGCCCAGTCGGTCTGCCGCATGCGATGGGTGGTGGCGCTGCTGGCAGAAGCCCCGCTGATCTGCCCGATGGACTGATCCAGGGTGTCCTCCAACCCAAACCTTCTTACGATTCGGCTGTCGACCAGGGTCGCCCCGGCCGCGCTGTCGACCACGAACCGCAGGGGTTCTGCGTGGCCATCCAGATGCACGGCAACGCCGGGATGCATGACCTGCATCCACATCGGCAGCACATGCTCAGGCGTCGTTGACGGCGCCGCGGTGGTTGTAATGGGGGCCGATGCGACGGCAGCGGCGGTGGCAACGAACAGGGGCAGCAGGAGTGGGTACATGGGAGGTCGCCTTGGAAAGTGGGCCCATTGGGCGGCACCGCCGTATCGCCGGAATGTCCGCGTTGATACCGTGCTGATACAGACCTGCGCGAGACTGCCTGCATGAACCCTGCCGCCGAGATCATCGTGGTCGACGATGACACCAGCATCCGTGACGCCCTGGCCGAGTGCCTGCAGCGGCATGGATTCAGCGTGCGCGTGGCGGCCGATGCGGCAGCCCTGGACCGGCTGCTGCAGGTGCATCGGCCCGACGCGATCATCCTGGACTGGATGATGCCGGGTGAGGATGGTCTCTCGGTCTGCCGGCGACTGCAGGCACGCGCGATCCCGATCCTGATGCTCTCGGCGATGGGGACCGCGCCCGACCGCGTCATCGGCCTGGAAATGGGTGCCGACGACTACCTGGCCAAGCCGTTCGATCCGCGCGAGCTGATCGCGCGCGTTCGCGCGCTGCTGCGCCGGCAGGAGAAGCTGCGCGTGCAGGCGGTGGTGGCGTTGCGGTTTGCCGGCTGGCGCCTGCTGCCGGAGTCGCGGCAGCTGTGGGCACCCGATGGCACCGAAGTGATGTTGAGCCGCGGTGAGTTTGCACTGCTGCAGGTGCTGGCCGAGCGCCCTGGCCGGGTGCTCGGCCGTGAACGGCTGATGCAGCTCATGCACGGCGATGCGCACGACAGCGTCGACCGCGCGGTGGATCTGGCCATCAGCCGGCTTCGTCGCAAGCTGGGCCAGGCGGCCGTTGGCGGCGAAGAACTCGTACAGACGCTGCGTGGCGAGGGTTACCGGTTTGACGCCACGGTGGAGGTGTTGTGACCCGGCGTTGGTCCACGGCGTCCTGGATCGCGATGCTGGCGGTGAGCAGCCTGCTGTTGACCACGCTGGTCAGCATGGCGGTGATCAGCTGGATTCCGCGGCCGGTCCCGCCGCAGATGCGACTGGATCATGCGGTGCAGGTGCTGCGCGGTACGCGGGCGCCGGCACCGGATGGAGTGCGTGTAACGTTACGCGATACGCCCCCCACCGGGCGCGTCAGCCCGTGGCTGACCCAGTTGGCTGCCGACCAACTGGCGCTGCCTGCGAGCCGGGTCAGGCTGGTCTGGAATGGGCCGGACAAGGCCCCGGATGTTCAGGTGTTTGCGGTGGGTACTTCGGTGGCCCCTGCCGCCGATGCAGGCGTTCTGCAGGGGCAGGGGCCCTTGTTGGCCGCCCTGCAGTGGCCACCGTTCGAACTGGGCGTGCAGCGCGATGACGGCCGCTGGCAGGTGCTCGGCAGCGACCACCGCGACGTGGCCGCGTGGCGGTGGCAGGTGCTGCTGGCGTTGCTCGGCGGAACCCTGTTGCTCGCGCCCGTGGCAGCGTGGGCGGCGCTGCGGATCGGTCGTCCGTTGCGGCGGCTGGCCGACGCCAGCGCAGCAGTCACCCTGCATTCGAGCACGGCGCTGCCCGATGACGGCCCCCGCGAAGTGCAGATACTGGCTGCAGCGATCAATGCCGGACGCGAGCGCCTGCGCGACCAGGCACAGGACATGACGCGCATGTTGGCCGCGGTGGCGCACGACCTGCGCACACCACTGACCGGCCTTCGCCTGCGTGCGGAGTTCGCCCCGCCTGCCCAGGCCGTGCGGATGGTGGCCGATATCGAGCGCATGAACGCCATGATCGAACAGGTGCTCGACTACGCCCGCGGCGAACTGGAACCACCCAGGATGGCGCCGCTGGAGATGGCAACCCTGCTGGACGACTGCGTGCAGTCCGCGCGCCTGCGCGGTGTGCAGATCCATGCCGATCTGCCCGGGCATCTGCCTTGGCAGGGCGATGCGCTGCTGCTGCGGCGCGCGCTGGATAACCTGATCGACAACGCTGCGCGCTACGCCGGCGCGGTGGAACTGACGGTGCAGCACTGCCCGGACGGGTTGGTGTTGGACGTCGCCGATCGTGGCCCAGGCATTGCCGACGCAGACAGAACGCGGCTGCTGCAACCGTTCCAGCGCCACGAAACCTCGCGTAATCGCGGCACCGGCGGCGCCGGGCTGGGCCTGGCCGTGGTGCAGGGTGCCGTCCGCCAGCACGGTGGCCAACTGCGGTTGCTGGACCGACCCGGGGGTGGGTTGATTGTCCGCATTCACCTGCCGGCAACGTCGCTGGATTGATGAAGGGCCTTCCGCTGCCATCGCCGGAGCGATATAGTTAGCCGCCGTACTATCCAGGTTTGCCCCCCGATGCTGGAAGCAAAACACCACGCTTTTCTGGCCGAGCTGGAACGTCGTGGCCAGCCCGATACGGGCCAGTTGGCACTGTGTTTCCAGCTGCTGTCGCTGGCCAGTGCCATCGACCAGGATTGCGCGAGCCGCCTGGCCCCGCTGGGCCTCAGCGAAGGCCGCTTCGTGCTGCTGTTCCTGCTGCGTGGCGCCGACACGGCCATGTCGCCGCATCAGCTTTCCGAACGCGCCGGGGTCACCCGTGCCACCGTAACCGGCCTGCTCGACGGGCTGGAGCGCGAGCAGCTGGTGAGCCGCCACAGCGACCCCGATGACAAGCGACGCATCCACGTGCGCTTGACCGCAGCCGGTCAGGCATTGGCAGCGCGTCTGTTCGATCAGCAGTCGCAGTGGATTGCCTCGTTGTTCGCCGATATCAGTGCCAAGGAGCGTCGGCAGCTGGGCACGCTGTTGCAGCGCGTGTGGTCGCGCACCGACGCGGGGCGCCTGGCATGAAGCAGCCGATCACCCGCGAGCGGCGTGGCCAGCTGGACCGGGGCGACGCCGAGGCTGCCCATCTGGCCGAGGTGCTTGCCGTCGATTTTGCGCGCTTGATGGCCCACGCCGTGCCGACCTTGCCGGCCTCCGCGCTCACGCCCATGCGCAACGCCGCCAAGCTGGGCATCACCCTGCGCATGCAGGGCGCGGCCACGCTGTTGCGCGCGCACGGGCATGGCGATCCTGCGCCGTGGTCACGCCACACCAGCGACACCGTGCGCGGCTGGGCCTGCTACCTGATCGGCAGCGATCCGGCGCTGACCCTGGAACACAAGCTGGACGCACTGCGCACGTTGGCCGATGACCCGCACTTCGGCGTGCGCGAATGGGCCTGGCTGGCCGTGCGCCCGCATATTGCCGCCGAGCCGCTGCGGGTGCTGTCGCACCTGCACGAATGGACCGCCGATCCATCGCCCAACGTGCGCCGTTTCGCCTGCGAAGCGCTGCGCCCGCGCGGTGTATGGGCGGTGCATATCGCGCTGTTCAAGCAGGAGCCACAGCATGCGCATGCGCTACTGGACGCGCTGTGCTGCGATACGTCGCGCTACGTGCAGGATGCGGTGGGCAACTGGTTGAACGATGCCGGCAAGACCCAGCCCGAGTGGGTACGCACGCTGTGCAGCCGCTGGCAGCAACAGCATGCCGACCACCCCGCCAACGCCTACATCCGCAAGCGCGCCCTGCGCTCGCTCTGACCCAAGGAATGCCATGTCGTACATGCTGATCGAGCTCTACACCCCCACCCCCGCCTGGACCGCGCTGGACGCGCTGTCGCGCGGCGCACTCTTCGCCCGCATCGGCGCCGGCATGCAGCATGTGGACCCAACGCGGATCAAACCGCTGGCGATGGGCCCGGTCGACCAGGACGTGCCGCGCAGCAGCGCCGAGCAGTTCTACGCGGTGTGGCAGTGCAGTGATCGCCAGGACGCCGACGCGCTGCTGGCCGCCATCGACGCCACCGGCTGGCACACCTACTTCACCACCACCCACATCGCGGGTGCGTCGGGCGGACTGCAGCAGCATCTGGCCGAACTGGCCGCGCTGCCGAAGGCATGAGAGCGTGCGGGCACCGGCTGAACACCGTGGTCCAGTTGCGAATGAAACATTTTGCGCCGCACAAAAGCTGTGCTATCAATACTCCCCAATGAACGCACGCCCCGCCAATGCCTACTTTTGGTATTACTTTCCGAAGCCACCGGCGGAGGAAGGCATGCGCTCACCCTGAAGAAAATTTCAGACGCATTCCCGAAAGCCGCCAGCGCACCTGGCGGCTTTTTTGTTGCCGCCGCGCTGGGGACCCCCACTTCCAAGGAGTTTCCCCCATGCCCCCGCACACCGATGACCTGCGCATCCGCAAGATCGAACCGTTGACCCCGCCGGCCCAGCTGCTGGCCATGCTGCCCTGCGACGATGAAGCCTCCGACACGGTCAGCGCCTCGCGCGCGGCCCTGCACGAGATCCTGCACGGCCGCGACGACCGCCTGGCGGTGGTGATCGGCCCGTGCTCGATCCACGATCCGGTGGCCGCCATCGAATACGCCCAGCGCCTCAAGCCGCTGCGCGATGCCTTTGCTGACGAGCTGGAAATCGTCATGCGCGTGTACTTCGAAAAGCCGCGCACCACGGTGGGCTGGAAGGGCCTGATCAACGACCCGGACCTGGACGGCAGCTTCAACATCAACAAGGGCCTGCGCGTGGCGCGTGGCCTGCTGCGCGACATCAACAAGCTGGGCCTGCCGGCCGGCGTGGAATTCCTGGACGTGATCTCGCCGCAGTACATCGCCGACCTGGTGGCCTGGGGCGCGATTGGTGCACGCACCACCGAAAGCCAGGTACATCGCGAGCTTGCCTCGGGCCTGTCGTGCCCGGTCGGCTTCAAGAACGGCACCGACGGCAACATCAAGATCGCCGCCGATGCGATCGGTGCGGCCTCCAACCCGCACCACTTCCTGTCGGTCACCAAGGAAGGCGGCACCGCCATCGTGGCCACCGCCGGCAACCCGGATTGCCACGTCATCCTGCGCGGCGGCAAGACCCCCAACTTTGACGCCACCCATGTGGAAGCGACCAGCCAGACCCTGGCCAAGTCGCACCTGGCCGCGCGCATCATGATCGATGCCAGCCACGCCAACAGCAGCAAGAATCCGGAAAACCAGCCCAAGGTCATCGCCGACATCAACGCGCAGCTGGCCAACGGAGAAGAGCGCATCGTCGGGGTGATGGTGGAAAGCCACCTGGTGGCCGGTCGGCAGGAGTTGGTTGAGGGCCAGCCGTTGACCTACGGCCAGAGCATCACCGATGGCTGCATCGGCTGGGACAGCTCGCTGGCGGTGCTGGAGAGCCTGGCTGAGGCGGTGCGCGCGCGGCGTGCGGCACGGGTGCGCGAAGCGGCCTGAGTCAAAGAGCGCGCAGGGGCGGATTGATCGCTGCGCGCCAACCCGAATGATCCGGTAGAGCCACCTCATGGGTGGCTGCAGCGCGTACCGGAGCCGCGGGTTCCAATGGCTTGTTTGACAGCGATTCAGTTTCGTTGCTACAACGCTCCTCGCTAGCTGCGCCAGCAACTGCGGTGGCAGGGAATGCATCAGGACGCCCAGAAGGGCAATCAGGCCGATGATCATCGCGAAGGCGTAGTGATAGAGGAAACCGGATTGGGTGCGACGCAGCAGGTTGGCCGCCAGATCGATCAGGCGAGCCGAACCGTTGACCACCACACCATCGACGATGTTCGTGTCGATCGCGCGCGAAACCTTGCCCAGCTTGATGCCGCCACCGGCGAAGCCGTTGATCCAGAGCTTGTCAAAGCCGTACTTGTTCTCCAACACCGACACCAGCGGCGCGAAGGTGCTGCGGGCCTTGCCCGCCAGCTCCGGCTTCCACAGGTAGAACAGCACGGCCAGCAGGAAACCTGCCACGGTCAGGAAGAAGGCCGGGGCCATCATGCCGTGAAGTGCGAAGGCCACCGGACCGTGGAACTCTTCAGCCAGGGCGCCAATGGTGTTGCGCGCCGGATCGTAGAAATCAACGATGCCGGTGAAGAACGAATGCACCTGGCCCGGAATGGCATGCTCGGCGTGGTGCCCGGCCCAATCGGTGCCGTAGAGCATCGGACCGATGCCGAAGAAGCCGATCACGATCGAGGGAATCGCCAGCAGGATCAGCGGCAGCGTCACCACCCACGGGGTTTCGTGCGGCTCATGCGCACCGTGCCCATGACCGTGGTCGTCATGGTGCGCGTCTGCGTGGTGGGCATCGGCGGCATGGGCTTCAGCGCCATGCGCGTCGGCATGATGCCCGTCATGACCCTGTGCGTGATCGTCGTGCGCATCGCGGAAGCGTTCCTTGCCGTGGAAGGTCAGGAACAACAGGCGGAAGCTGTAGAAGCTGGTGACGATCACCCCGCCCAGCACCGCCCAGTAACCGTAGGTGGCCACCCAGCTGTTGGACACGTGGGCGTGGTGCTGCGCCGCCTCGATGATGGTGTCCTTGGAGTAGAAGCCGGAGAAGAACGGCGTGCCGACCAGGGCCAGCGTGCCGATCCACATGGTGACGAAGGTGATGGGCATGTACTTGCGCAGCCCGCCCATCTTGCGCATGTCCTGCTCGTGGTGCATCGCGATGATGACCGAGCCGGCACCCAGGAACAGCAGCGCCTTGAAGAAGGCGTGGGTCATCAGGTGGAACACCGCGGCCGAGTAAGCCGACACACCCAGCGCCACGGTCATGTAGCCCAGCTGGGACAGCGTGGAGTACGCGACGACGCGCTTGATGTCGTTCTGCACGATGCCGATCAGGCCGGTGAAGAAGGCGGTGGTGGCACCGATGAACAGCACGAAGTTCAGCGCGGTCTGCGACAGCTCGAACAGCGGCGACATGCGGGTCACCATGAAGATGCCCGCGGTGACCATGGTGGCGGCGTGGATCAGGGCCGAAATCGGGGTCGGGCCTTCCATCGAGTCGGGCAGCCACACGTGCAACGGCACCTGGGCCGACTTGCCCATCGCACCGATGAACAGGCAGATGCAGATGATGGTGGCGATCGACCAGATCACCGGGGTATCGAATACCTGGAAGGAGCTGCCAAAGAGCGTGATCGCACCGGACCAGATCTGCAGCTGCGCCTGCGGGCTGCCCAGGATCGGCGCGTTGGCGAAGACGGTGGCGTAGTCCAGCGAACCGAACACCCACAACACGCCGGCGATACCCAGGATGAAGCCGAAGTCGCCGACGCGGTTGACCAGGAACGCCTTCATGTTGGCGAAGATCGCGGTCGGGCGCTTGAACCAGAAGCCAATCAGCAGATACGACACCAGGCCCACCGCTTCCCAGCCGAAGAACAGCTGCAGGAAGTTGTTGCTCATCACCAGGGTGAGCATGGAGAAGGTGAACAGCGAGATGTAGCTGAAGAACCGCTGGTAGCCCGGGTCATCCTGCATGTAGCCGATGGTGTACACGTGCACCAGGAACTACACGAAGGTCACCACGACCATCATCATCGCGGTGAGCTTGTCGATCATGAAGCCGACATGCGCCGAATACTGACCCACTTCGAAGAACGTGTAGATGTTCTCGTTGTACGGCTGCGCACCGCCCCACAGCAGCATGTACAGCACGTAGCTGGACATGACGCAGCTGGCGCCGACGCCGAGGATGGTGACCGTCTGCGCGCCAAGGCGACCGACCTGCCGGCCGAACAGGCCAGCGATGATGCTGCCGATCAGCGGTGCAAGCACCACTGCGATCAACAGACTCTTGGAGAGAGTGATTTCCATCTACGGATCAGCCCTTCAGCGAGTCGACTTCGCCGACATTGATGGTGCGGCGGTTACGGAACAGGGTTACCAGGATCGCAAGGCCGATCGCGGCCTCGGCCGCGGCGACGGTAAGGATGAAGAACACGAACAGCTGGCCGGCCGTGTCACCCAGTTCCCGCGAGAACCCGACGAAATTGATGTTGACCGACAGCAGCATCAGCTCGACCGACATCAGCAGCACGATGATGTTCTTGCGGTTGAGGAAGATGCCGGCAAGGCTGATGCAGAACAGCAGCGCGCCCAGCGCCAGGATATGGCCGAGGGTGATCATGGTTTGGCCTCCTCGTCGGTCGACGGCTTGGTAGCGGTGTGTACCAGCGGCTTTTCAACGTCCATCTTGACGATGCGCAGGCGATCGGCCGACTTGACCCTGGTCTGTTCGGACGGGTTCTGGGTCTTCAGGCCGGTGCGCCGACGCAGGGTCAGCATCACCGCGGCCACCACGGCCACGGTCAGGATGACGGCGGCGAACTCGAACGGCAGCAGGTATTCGGTGAACAGGCTGCGGGCCAGCCAGGTGATGTTGGAGCTGTCGGCGGCCAGCGCGGCGGCGTTGTCGGCCGGGAACGGATTGACCGCCCTGCCCTTCACCCCGATCAGCACCAGCATCTGCACCAGCATGGTCACGGCCACCACCAGCCCGATCGGCAGGTAACGCACCCAGCCTTCGCGCAGGTTGGAGGCGTCGATGTCCAGCATCATCACCACGAACAGGAACAGCACCATGACCGCGCCTACGTACACCAGCACCAGGGCCACGCCGAGGAACTCAGCGCCGACCAGGATCCAGATGCAGGCCACGGAGAAGAAGGTCAGGATCAGGCACAACACGGCATAGACCGGATTGCGCACGCTGATCACCGCCGCAGCGGAAATGCCCGCCACGATGGAGAAGACCCAGAAACTGATATTTACCCAATCCATCATTGAACCTCAGCGGAAAGCGGCATCGGCGGCGCGACGCTCGGCGATTTCGGCTTCAAGCCGATCCCCGATGGCCAGCAGCTGCGGCTTGGTAACGATGTTCTCGCCACGATTCTCGAAGTGGTATTCGAGGATGTGGGTCTCCACGATCGAGTCCACCGGGCAGCTTTCTTCGCAGAAGCCGCAGAAGATGCACTTGAACAGATCGATGTCGTAACGGGTGGTGCGGCGGCTGCCGTCCTCGCGCTTGGCCGAATCGATGGTGATGGCCAATGCCGGGCACACCGCTTCGCACAGCTTGCAGGCGATGCAGCGTTCCTCACCATTGGGGTAGCGGCGAAGCGCATGCAGGCCACGGAAACGCGGCGACTGCGGGAACTTCTCCATCGGGTACATCAGCGTGTACTTCGGCTTGAAGGCGTACTTCAGGGTCAGCCACAGACCGCCGAGCAGCTCGAGCAGCAACAGGCTTTTGAAGTAATGGGTAATTCTGTTCATCACTTAGACGCCCTTCTGGATCACGCCGTAAAACACCATCACCGCCGTCACTGCAATCCAAAGGATGGTGAGCGGGATGAAGACCTTCCAGCCCAGACGCATGATCTGGTCGTAACGGAAGCGCGGGAAGCTGGCACGGAACCAGATGTAGGAACTGGCGAAGAAGAACACCTTCAGCAGCAGCCACGGCCAACCGCCCTTCCAGATCCAGTCGATCCACGGGGAGATGTCCGCGGTGACCCAGCCCTGGATGGGACTCAGCCAACCGCCGAGGAAGAAGATCGAGATCAGGAAGCTGATCAGGATCATGTTGGCGTATTCGGCCAGGAAGAACAGCGCGAACGCACCGCCGGAGTACTCGACCATGTGGCCGGCGACGATTTCCGACTCGCCTTCCACCACGTCGAACGGCGCGCGGTTGGTTTCGGCGACGCCGGACACCCAGTACACGATGAACAGCGGGAACAGCGGCAGCAGGAACCAGTCGAACAGGCCGGAGTTGCCTGCCTGGGCGAGCACGATGTTGCTCAGGTTGAGGCTGCCCGAGGCGATCATCACACCGACCAGGGCAAAGCCCATCGCGATTTCGTAGCTGATCATCTGCGCCGAGGCACGCATCGCACCCAGGAAGGCGTACTTGGAGTTGGACGCCCAACCGGCCAGGATGATGCCGTACACCCCCAGCGAAGTCATCGCCAGCAGATACAGCAGACCGGCGTTGGCGTTGGACAGCACCAGCTTGGCGTCGAAGGGAATCACCGACCAGGCCGCAAACGCGGGGCCCAGGGTGATCAGCGGCGCCAGGATGAACATCGCCTTGTGCGAGCTGCTGGGCTGGATGATTTCCTTGAACAGCAGCTTGAAGACGTCGGCGAAGGCCTGGAAGATGCCCATGCCGACATACATCGGGCCGTGGCGGACGTGCATCCAGCCGATCAGCTTGCGCTCCCAGACCACGTAGAAGGCCACCGAGATGATCACCGGCATGGCGATCACCAGGATCTTCAGGATGATCCACAGCAGCGCGCCGATATCACCCAGTGACAGCAGCCACTGGTGCAGCGGGTCGACCGCGTTCAACAGCAATTCGTTCATGCAGCCACCACCGTTACGCGTGCGGCACCCAGCGGTGCGGTTGCACCGTGGCCCGATTCAATCCAGACCGAACCCGCGGCGACGCGGGCATCGACCACCACCGGCAAGGTGGCACGGCCGGCATCGGTGCCGACCTTGGCCATCTGCCCTTCCGCCAACTGCAGGCGGGCGGCGTCGGCGGTGTTGAGCACGATGCGCGGGGCCGTATTGAGCGGATGCGACTGCAGCGCCTGCGCACGACGGACCACCGCATCGGTGCGGTAGATCGCAGCGGTCGACGTCACTTCCAGGCCCTCGCCCGCCACCGGCGTGGCCGACGAGGCCGTGATGGCGACGCTGACCGGGGCCAGGCTGGCACGCAGGCCGGCCAGGTCGGTGAACTCGAAACCGGCCAGCGACAGCTCGCCGCCCAGTGCACGCAGCACGCGCCAGCCTTCACGCGCCTCGCCCGGCAGCTTGCCGCCGGCACGGGCCGACTGCTCGCGACCATCGAGGTTGGTCAGGGTGGCATCCACTTCCGGCAGCGCACCGATCGGCAGGATCACGTCGGCCACATCGCGGGTGGAGGCGCAGGCGAACTGGCTGAAGGCCACCACCTGCGCACCGGCCAGTGCCTTGCGGGCAGCGGCGGCGTCGGCGAAGTCCAGGCCCGGCTCGATGCCGTACAGGGCATAGGCCTTGCGCGGCTGGGCCAGCATGGCGTTGACGTCCTTGCCAGCGGGCAGCACGCCGGCGCGGGACAGGCCCACGGCATTGGCGCCCTGCGGGATGCGGCACAGCTTGGCACCGGTGGCGGCGGCGAAGTCACGCGCGGCGGCGCGGATCGCGGCAGCCTGCGGGTGGTTTTCGGCGATGCCGCCCACGATCAGCACGGCGTTGCCGGCCGTTGCAGACACGGCCTGGCGCAGCGCAACGGTGCCCAGCGCGTCGATGAACGCCGACGGCGCCACGATCTGCTTGCTGGCCAGCTTGAAGGCGAAATCGAAATCGACCGGGTTGACCGCGTGGATCTTCGCGTTGCGCGTGGTCTGCGCCTTGCGCAGGCGGGCGTGCAGCAGCGGCAGCTCGTGGCGGATGTTGCTGCCGAGCACGACGATGCTGTCGGCGGCTTCGATCTCGGCCAGCGGCAGGCCGAAGACTTCGGCAGTGGCGGCGTCGGAGAAGTCGCGGTTGTTGATGCGGTGGTCGATGTGCGGGGTACCCAGGCCGGTCGCGAGACGGGCCAGCAGGGCGCCCTCCTCGTTGGAGGCCGACGGGTGCACCAGCACGCCGAGGTCATCACCCTTGTTGGCGCTCAGGATGTCCTTGGCGGCGGCCAGGCCTTCAGCCCAGCTCACTTCCTTCCACTCGCCATTGACCTTGCGCAGCGGCTTGACCGCACGGTCATCGCTGTACAGGCCCTGGTGCGAATAACGGTCGCGATCGGACAGCCAGCATTCGTTGACCGCTTCGTTGTCGCGCGGCACCGCGCGCAGCACTTCGCCGCGACGCACGTGCAGGAACAGATTGGAGCCCATCGCGTCGTGGTAACCCAGCGACTCACGCGCAGTCAGTTCCCACGGACGGGCGCGGAACTGGAACACCTTGTTGGTCAGTGCGCCAACCGGGCAGACGTCCACGACGTTGCCCGACAGCTCGGTGGTCAGCGGCTTGCCGTCGTAGGTGCCGATCTGCAGGTTCTCACCGCGGTACATGCCACCCAGTTCGTAGGTACCGGCCACGTCGGCGGTAAAGCGGACGCAGCGGGTGCACTGGATGCAGCGGGTCATTTCGGTGGCCACCAGCGGACCGATGTCCTCGTCGGGCACCACGCGCTTGCGCTCGTTGAAGCGGCTGACCGAACGGCCATAGCCCAGCGACACGTCCTGCAGTTCGCACTCGCCGCCCTGATCGCAGATCGGGCAATCCAGCGGGTGGTTGATCAGCAGGAACTCCATCACCGAGCGCTGGAACTTCAGCGCCTTTTCACTGCGGGTGGCGACCTTCATGCCATCCATGACCGGCGTGGCGCAGGCCGGTGCCGGCTTGGGCGACTTTTCCACGTCGACCAGGCACATGCGGCAGTTGGCGGCGATCGGCAGCTTCTCGTGGTAGCAGAAGCGCGGGATCGGGATGCCAGCCTTGTCAGCGGCCTGGATGATCATCGAGCCCTTGGGCACGACCAGGGACTGGCCGTCGATCTCGACGGTGACATGTCCCTCCGGCACGACGGCCGGGGTTGCGCCAGGATTATTGGGTTGCGCGCTCATGCAGCGGCTGCCTCCACCTTCTTGCCGTCAACCATCGAATGACCGTTGACGATGTAGTACTCAAATTCGTCCCAGAACTGGCGCAGGAAGCCCTGGATGGGCCATGCCGCCGCTTCACCGAACGCGCAGATGGTGTGGCCTTCGATCTGGCCAGCCACCGTCTTCAACTGATGCAGGTCTTCCATGGTGGCCTTGCCGGCGACGATGCGCTCGAGCACGCGGTGCATCCAGCCGGTACCTTCACGGCACGGGGTGCACTGCCCACAGGATTCCTTGTGGAAGAACTGGCTGATGCGGCAGGCGAACTTGACGCAGCAGACGCTGTCGTCGAGCACCACGATGGCGCCCGACCCCAGACCGGTGCCCAGGGCACGCAGGGTGTCGTAGTCCATCTGCAGGCCCTTGAGCTCTTCGGCCTTCAGCACCGGCATCGAGACCCCGCCCGGCACGGCACCCTTGAGGGTGCGACCCGGCTTGAGGCCACCGGCCATTTCCAGCAGCTCATCGAAGGTGGTGCCCAGCGGCACCTCGAAGTTGCCGCCCTGCTGCACGCAGCCGGAAACCGAGAAGATCTTCGGACCACCGTTCTTGGTCAGCGACAGGCCGGCAAACCACTCCGGGCCGTTGCGGATGATCGCCGGCACCGAGGCATAGGTCTCGGTGTTGTTGATCGTGGACGGCTTGCCGTACAGGCCGAAGTTGGCCGGGAACGGCGGCTTGTAGCGCGGCTGCCCCTTCTTGCCTTCCAGCGATTCCATCAGCGCGGTTTCTTCGCCGCAGATGTAGGCGCCGGCGCCCAGCGCACCGTAGATGTCGATGTCCACGCCGCTGCCAAGGATGTCCTTGCCCAGCCAGCCGTTCGCGTACGCGTCGGCCAGGGCCTGCTCGAAGTTTTCGAACGGCTCGTGGTGGAATTCACCACGCAGGTAGTTGTAGCCCACGGTGCTGCCGGTGGCGTAGCAGGCAATCGCCATGCCTTCCACCACCGAGTGCGGGTTGTAACGCAGGATGTCGCGGTCCTTGCAGGTACCCGGCTCGGATTCATCCGAATTGCACAGGATGTACTTCTGCATGGTGCCCTTGGGCATGAAGGACCACTTCAGGCCGGTCGGGAAGCCGGCGCCACCGCGGCCGCGCAGGTTGGACTGCTTGACCATCTCGATGACCTGCTCCGGCGAGATCTTCTCTTCGAGGATCCTGCGCAGGGCAGCGTAGCCGCCGGTCTTGAGGTAGCTTTCATACGACCACGGAGTGTCGTAATGCAGGGTGGTGTAAACCACCTGGTGCGGCAACGGCGCAGGACCGACCGGACCACTGGGTGCGTGATGATGTGCCATGTCTTACTCCAACCCGTCCAGCAGCTCGTCGACTTTCTCGACGGTCAGGCGCTCGTGGTAATGGCCATTGATGACCATCATCGGCGCACCGGCGCAACCGGCCAGGCATTCTTCTTCACGCTTGAGGTAGATGCGGCCATCGGCGGTGGACTGACCGGTCTTGCAGCCGAGCTTCTTCTCGGCGTGCGCGACCAGATCCTCGGCACCGTTCAACCAGCAGCTGATGTTGGTGCAGAAGGCGACGTTGTGGCGTCCGACCTTCTCCAGTTCGAACATCGAGTAGAAGCTGGCCACTTCGTAGGCCCATACCGGCGGCAGGTCCAGGTACTTGGCGACGCCGGCGATCAGTTCGTCGGTCAGCCACCCTGCATTCTGTTCCTGCGCGGCGTGCAGGCCCTGCAGCACGGCCGAACGCTTGCGATCGGGCGGGAACTTGGCCAGCCAATGATCGATGTGCGCGCGGGTCTTGTCGTTCAAGACCACCATCGGGTCGACGTCGCGCGCCGCCTCGAAATTACCTGTCGCCTTCATCGGCCGACCTCAGCAAATACGAAATCGTTAAGAACCAGAACCTGCAGCGCCGGCAACAGCCGGCGGGTGTCAGGCATCGTGCATGCGGACGTGATCACCGGTCCACCTCGCCGAACACCAGATCGTAGGTGCCGATCATGGCCACCACGTCGGCGAGCATATGCCCGCGCACGATCGAGTCGATCGAGGACAGATGGGCAAAGCCCGGCGCGCGCAGGTGCACGCGGAACGGCTTGTTGGCACCATCGGACATCAGGTAGCAGCCAAACTCGCCCTTCGGCGCTTCGACCGCAGCGTAGGTTTCGCCAGCCGGGACGCAGTAGCCTTCACTGAACAGCTTGAAGTGATGGATCAGCGCTTCCATGTCGTCCTTCATGTCTTCCCGGCTGGGCGGGGCGACCTTGAAGTTCTTGACCATGACCGGGCCGGGATTGGCCCGCAGCCACTGCACGCACTGCTTGATGATGCGGTTGGATTCGCGCATCTCGGCCACGCGGCACAGGTAACGATCGTAGCAATCGCCTTCCTTGCCCAGCGGGATGTCGAAATCAACGGTGTCGTACTTGGCGTAGGGCTGCTTCTTGCGCAGGTCCCAGGCAATACCGGAACCACGCAGCATCACCCCGGTCATGCCCCAGGCATGCGCCAGTTCGGGGGTGACCACGCCGATGCCGACGGTACGCTGCTTCCAGATGCGGTTGTCGGTGAGCAGGGTTTCGTACTCGTCGACGCGCTTGGGGAACTCAGCGGTGAAGTTCTCGAGGAAATCGAGCAGCGAACCCTCGCGCGCGGCGTTGAGGTTCTTCAGGGCCTTGCCCTTGTGCCAGCGCGATTCGGTGTACTTGGGCATGCGGTCGGGCAGATCGCGGTAGACGCCGCCCGGACGGTAGTACGCCGCGTGCATGCGCGCGCCGGAGACCGCTTCATAGCAGTCCATCAGCTCTTCGCGTTCACGGAAGGCGTACAGCATGACCGCCATCGCACCCAGATCGAGCGCGTTGGACCCCAGCCACATCAGGTGATTCAGGATGCGGGTGATTTCATCGAACATGGTGCGGATGTACTGCGCACGCTCGGGCGCCTCGATCCCCATCAGGGTTTCGATCGCGCGCACGTAGGCGTGCTCGTTGCACATCATCGACACGTAATCCAGGCGATCCATGTAACCGATCGACTGGTTGAACGGCTTGGACTCGGCCAGCTTTTCGGTACCACGGTGCAGCAGGCCCACGTGGGGGTCGGCACGCATGATGGTTTCGCCGTCCATTTCCAGGATCAGGCGCAGCACACCGTGCGCAGCCGGATGCTGGGGACCGAAGTTCATCGTGTAGTTGCGGATTTCCTGGCGCAGTTCGGCCGGGTTGCTCGCAAAGGCCTGGCTGGCCTGGTGGAATTCGCTCACTTGCTTGCCTCCGACTGCGCGGATTCACCGGCAGCGGTCTGGAAACGGGCGTCGTCACGGATCACGCGCGGCACGCCGACACGCGGTTCGACCGAGGTCACCGGCTCGTAGATCACGCGCTGCTTCTCTTCGTCGTAGCGCACTTCGACGTTGCCGATCAGCGGGAAATCCTTGCGGAACGGATGGCCGACGAAGCCGTAGTCGGTCAGGATCCGGCGCAGGTCCGGATGGCCTTCGAAGATCACACCGTACAGGTCGAATGCTTCGCGCTCGAACCAGTTCAGGCCCGGCCACACGTTGGTCAGCGAGGCGACCACCGGCAGCTCCTCGTTCGGCGCAAAACAACGGATGCGCAGGGTGAGGTTGTGCTGGTAGGAGCGCAGCTGGGCGACCACGGCGAAACGCTGCAGCGGAATCGGCTGGGGCTGGGCGCCATCGCTGGTTTCGCGGGTGGGGAATTCACCCCAGGCGAAACGACCGACGGACGTGCCCTCGACGCCACGGCTGAAACCCTGGGACGACACATCGGCCGTATCCCATTCGTCGCTGCCGTAACCGAGGTAATCCAGGCCGCACAGGTCAACGGCCTGCTCGAAACCGAATTCGTCGCGCAGCGCCACAGCGGTGGCATGCCAGTCAGCGGCGGGCACTTCCAGCGTCACTTCGCCGCGGGGTTCGACCACGAAGACCTGCGCACCAGCAAAACGTGCGGAAAGTCGGTCGATGAAGGAAGGTGCTTGCTCTGCCATGGGGGCTTGGCGTGCTCTTGTCAGGAGGAATGTCAGCGGGCGATGGTCTGCGTACGCCAGATCTTCTTCTGCAACTGCAGGATCCCGTACACCAGCGCTTCGGCGGTTGGCGGGCAACCGGGGACGTAGATGTCCACCGGCACCACGCGGTCACAGCCACGGACCACTGCATAGGAGTAGTGGTAATAGCCGCCACCGTTGGCGCAGCTGCCCATGGAGATGACCCATTTCGGATCCGGCATCTGGTCGTAGACCTTGCGCAGCGCCGGGGCCATCTTGTTGACCAGGGTGCCGGCCACGATCATCACGTCGGACTGACGCGGCGACGGGCGGAACACCACACCGTACCGGTCAAGATCCAGGCGCGCGGCGCCGGCATGCATCATTTCAACGGCGCAGCAGGCCAGACCGAAGGTCATCGGCCACATCGAGCCGGTGCGCGCCCAATTGAGCAGCGCATCCACGCTGGTGGTCAGGTAACCCTTCTCCAGCAGCGGGTTGTCGCCTTCGGGGCGCAGGATGTCGTCGACCCGCCCTTCCGGGACCGGGTTGTTCATCAGGCCGTCGAGCGTCTGAATCACTCCCATTCCAACGCTCCCTTCTTCCAGACGTAAATGAAACCAAGGAAAAGCATGCCTACGAACAGGCCCATCGTGACAAGCGAACGTGCGCCCAGTTCCATGAAGACCTGGGTCCACGGCACGATGAAAATGATTTCCAAGTCAAATACGATGAACTGGATCGCGATCAGGTAGTAGCGCACATCGAACTTCATGCGCGCGTCCTCGAAAGCCTCGAAGCCGCATTCGTACGGCGAGAGCTTTTTCAGATCAGGACGTCGTGGACCGAGGAATCGGCCAACCAGCATCAGCGAAACGCCGATACCGGTGGCAACGATCAGAAACAGCAGAGACGGCAAATATTCGGCCAGCACAGCGATTCTCTCTTGCCTCTGCCGCGACGCCTGCAGGCGTGTTGGCATGGGGGAGTGGACGGGTACCGCTACCTGGCGCCGTGCGCGCCAGACGAACCCGCTTACAAACAAAATGGTGCCCAAGAGGGGACTCGAACCCCTACGACCTAAGTCGCTACCACCTCAAGGTAGTGCGTCTACCAATTCCGCCACCTGGGCTTACGTTTGCACCGAGGGGTTTCCCTATCGGATTCCCTCAGTGCGCCGCATATTGTAACCGTCTTCAGCGAGCCTGGGAGCCTTCCGAGGGCTTTTCTTCACCAGATTTCGGCGTTTCCGCCTGAGCCGGCACAGTGGCCTGCGGAACCGACTGCTGCACAGCGGTTTCCGGGGCCTTGGGCACGACCGGCA
Organism: Bacillus subtilis subsp. subtilis; assembly: GCA_021733645.1. Taxonomy (GTDB): domain Bacteria; phylum Pseudomonadota; class Gammaproteobacteria; order Xanthomonadales; family Xanthomonadaceae; genus Stenotrophomonas. The sequence continues at coordinate 42,662 of JAHREJ010000015.1, forward strand.
GTTCGCCCGCCGGGGCGGCCGGGGTCGTTGCGACCGGGGCCGACATCAAACCGAGATCCTGCTGGGTGGCCGGGCGCGAGCCATGACTGGCGTACCAGGCCATGAACAGGCTGATGCCGAAGAACACCACGGCCAGCCACTTGGTCGACTTGGACAGGAAGTTGGACGCGCCACGCGCGCCGAACACCGTACCCGAGGCACCGGCGCCGAAACCCGAGCCTGCGGCAGCGCCGGAACCACGCTGCATCAGGATGAGCGCGATCATGGCAACGGCGACCAGCACGTAGACCACATTGAGGATCAACATCAGCATTTCGAATCCGTCCTCGGACATGTCGTGCCGACGGTTGGGCCGGCATCGTTACTAATTAGCGCCCGGCCGCCGCATCGGCGATGGCCAGGAAGTCCGCGGCCACCAGGGAGGCGCCGCCCACCAGCCCACCATCGACATCGGGCTGCGCGAACAGTTCCCCTGCGTTGTCGGGCTTCACGCTGCCGCCGTACAGGATCGGCAACGAATCGGCGATTCTAGCATCCAGCTTGGCCACTTCGCCACGGATGAACGCATGAACCTGCTGGGCCTGCTCCTTGGAGGCGGTGCGGCCGGTGCCGATGGCCCAGACCGGTTCGTAGGCAACCACGGCATGCTGGAACCCCGCCGGGCCGACCAGGGCGAGCACCGGGGCCAACTGTGCGGCGATGACCGGCTCGGTCTGGCCGGCCTCCCGCTGCTCAAGGGTTTCACCCACGCACAGCACTGGAACCAGGCCGGCGTGCAGGGCGGCGGCGAACTTGCGGGCCACCAGCTCACTGCTTTCGTTGTGGTACTGGCGGCGCTCGGAGTGCCCGACCAGACCGTAACGGGCGCCGACCTCGGCCAGCATGGCCGCGGAGACTTCGCCGGTGTAGGCCCCCTTTTCATTGGAACTGACGTCCTGGGAGCCGAAAGCGATGGCGCGGCCTTCAAAGGCTTCGACCAGTTCACCCAGGTAGGGCAGCGGAGGCAGGATGACCACCTCGACACCGTCGACCGGGAGGCTGGCGACCAGGTCACTCACCAGGTCCGTGGCGAATTGGCGGCTGCCGTGCAGCTTCCAGTTACCGGCAACGATCTTGCGACGCATGCGGTGCTCCTTTGGGTATCAGTCGGCAATGATACCGGATGCAACGAAATGGCGCGGCTGCGAAAACGCTTACATTTCAACTGGATATTAGTTTTTTGCGAACGGCGGTGGTGGATCGCGTGCTATCGGGCCGGGCTGGCGTGGGTGGGTTGGCGGGACACGCCGCAAGTACGTCCGTGTAGGCTCGCGGGCGCCATCCACGGCGCCCAACGGTCCCGCCAACCCACCCACACCAGCCCCCGACAGTTGGCCGGTTCGCATGGGAGGGCGGTGGAGCGTGCCGACCAACGGTCGGCACCCACCCATCACCCACCCCATCACCCTCACCCTCACCCTCACCATCCGCAGACCCAAAGCACCCCGCAGCAAGACCCTGCTTTCGGCTCCGGTCGCAGCAATCTGTGAGGTCGGGCGCTGCCATGCCCCGCCGGGACCTTAGGCAACATGGATGTTGCCTAAGAGCCCCCACGGACGGGTTCACGGCGTGTCCCGGCGGGGCATGGCAGCGCCCGACCTACCGACAGCAACCGACAGCAACCGACCAGCCGGCCGTTGCCGTTGCCGTTGCCGTTGAATTTGACGTAGCCGTTAAAAGAAGAAGGCCGCCTTCCGGCGGCCCTCCCAACATCATTTCAGCTTGATCTCGCGCAGACGCTCTTCCAGGAAGCCATGCGCCGTGATCGGCTCCGGATAGCGACTGGGGTTTTCCGGCGTGATGCAGGTCGGCAGCACGTCGATCAGGAAATCCGGGTTGGGGTGCAGGAAGAACGGCACCGAATAGCGCGGCTGGCGCGCCTGCTCGCCCGGAGGATTGACCACCCGGTGGATCGTGGACGGGTATACGTGGTTGGTCAGGCGCTGCAGCATGTCGCCGATGTTGACCACGATGGTGTCCGCGTCGGAGGTGAACGGCACCCACTTGCCCTCGTGGGACTGGACCTCCAGCCCTGCCGCGCTCGCGCCTACCAACAACGTGATGAAGTTGATGTCGCCATGCGCGCCGGCGCGCACGTTCGGGATGTTCTCGGCGGTGATCGGCGGGTAATGGATCGGTCGCAGGATCGAATTGCCGTGGTTGGTCTTGTCGGCGAAAAAGTCTTCCGGCAGGCCGATGTGAAGCGCCAGCGCCGACAGCACCCGCGAACCCAGCTGGTCCAGTGCCTGGTAGAGCCCGTAACCGCGCTCACGGAAGCCGGGCACCTCGCTCGGCCACAGGTTCGGGGCCATCACGTCACGGTACGGGGAGTCGTCCGGAATCTCCCGGCCGATATGCCAGAACTCCTTCAGATCGAAATGCTGCGAGCCCTTGGCCGTCTCCACCCCGAAGGCGGTGTAGCCGCGCGCACCACCGCTGCCCGGCACGTGGTACTGGCGCTTGGTCTGCTCGGGCAGCGCGAAGAAGCCCTTGAACACCTCGTAGGCGGCGTCGATGTCGGCCTGCGGAATGCCGTGGTTGCGGATGCCTGCAAAACCCCATTCGCGGTATGCCGCGCCCAGCTCGGCGACGAAGGCATCGCGGTCACTGTCGAAACGGGTGATGTCAAGGGTCGGGATCTGGCTCACAGCGGTACCTGGCTTGTTCGGATGGGTCGCAGGCCACGTCAGCGGCCCGGCTGAACATTGTGCCAGATCCGACCCCCGGCACTGCCGACACAAAGATACAAACCGATACAATGCGCCCGCCCTGTCCTCAATACGGGGTTGCCGACGCAGCCGCCGCCACGTCCCCCTTCCCTCTGCGCCGCCGAACCCGCTCCATGGACGCTTCCCTGCCCGCCAATGCCCCACCCCCGTCCACGCGCTGGCAGCGCCAGGCCTGGCTGAGCCTGTTCACCGCCCTCAACGCCGGGGCCGCGATCCTTATCGCGCTGGGCAACACCCCCCTTGGCGACAATCCCGGCGGCACCCTCGGGCTTGCCTACCTGAGCATCGCCCTGCCCGGCCACTTCCTGGCGCTCGGCGCGCTGGTATCGCTGCTGCCGCTGCTGCTGGGCCTCTGGCTGCGCTCGCCGCGCGCCCTGCTGACCACGGCCATCGCCCTGCAGTCGCTGTGGCTGTGCCTGCTGCTGGTCGATGCCAAGGTGTTTGCGCTGTACCGCTTCCACCTCAATGCCATGGTGCTCAACATGGTGTTCGGCGGCGCGCTGCAGGACCAGGTCGCACTGTCATGGCAGACCTGGCTGCAGGGCGTGGCCGTGCTGACCGCCGTGGTGGTGGCCGAACTGCTGCTGGCGTGGGCCTGCTGGCGGCTGGTCCCCGGCGCGGTGCGGCGCCGCCCGCTGTTGCTGGCCTGGGCCGCCGGCCTGGCCTTGATGACCTGCGGCCAGGTGGCCACCGCCTATTACGACGCCCGCGGCGACCGTGCGGTGACCAGCCAATGGGCCTACCTGCCGTGGGCGCAGCCGATCACCGCCAAGCGCCACATGCACCGGCTGGGCGTGCGCAGCCTGCCCCAGGCCAGCCTGCCCGACCCGCGTCACAGCCAGCTGCACTACCCGCTGCACCCGTTGCGCTGCCAGAGCAACGTGCAGCCCAACGTGCTGGTGGTGGTGATGGAGTCACTGCGCCATGACGCGCTGGATGCCACCACCATGCCCAACACCTGGGCACTGGCCGGGCAGTCGGAGGTGTTCTCCCGCCACTACAGCAGCGGCAACGCCACCCGTTACGGCCTGTTCGGCCTGCTGTACGGCCTGCCCGGCGGTTACTGGGACAGCATGCTCAGCGAACAGCGCGGCTCGCCGTTGTTCGACGTGCTCCAGCAGCAGGGCTACGACCTGCACCTTTACGGCAGCGCGCCGCTGTACAGCCCCGAGTTCGACCGCACCGCCTTCGCCCAGGTGCGCGGGCAACTGCACACCGCGCCGTCGGAACTGCCGGTCGCCGCGCGCGACCGCCACATCATCGATGCGCTGCGCGCGGACATCGCCGGCGCGGGCAACCGCCATTGGTTCGGGTTTGCCTTCCTGGACAGCACCCACGCGCCCTATCACCTGCCCAGGGACTACCCGCCGCTGGCCACGCCGATGGCTGCCAGCATCGATTTCCTCGCGCTGGACGAGGACCACGTGCCGGTGCCCGAGCGCAACCGCTACCGTACCGCCGTGCACTACGCCGATGGCCTGCTCGGCGAGCTGCTGCAGACCCTGCGCGACAGCGGCCAGGCCGACAACACCATCGTGCTGGTCACCGGCGACCACGCCGAAGAATTCAACGACCTTGGCCTGAACTACTGGGGTCACAACGGCAACTTCTCCGACCACCAGGTCCGCGTGCCGTTCGTGCTGCATTGGCCTGGCCGCACACCGGCCCGCCACGGCGGCGGCAGCAGCCATGAAGACTGGGTGCCCACCCTGCTGCGCCACGGGCTGGGCTGCGAGAACCCGCTGGACGACTTCAGCACCGGCCACGACCTGTTCGGACCGGCCCCCGCCGAACGTGCGCTGCTGGTGGAAAGCTGGTCGCAGCGCGGCATTCGTCATGGCGAGCGCACCTATGTGTTCGACAAGTTCGGCAACGCCACCACGCTGGACCGCCACTACCGGCCGCTGGTCGACCAGCAACCCGACGCCGCCGCGGTGCGTGCGGCCTGGGATGCACTTACCCGTTTCCGCCGGCAATGACCCGGCTGCCTCCCGCATGGAACGTTCATCGATGAACACTGCGTCCAACCGCACGCCCCTGAAGATCCTGCACACCGAGGCCGCCAAGGGCATGGGCGGCCAGGAGATCTACATCTATCGCCACATGCTGGCCATGCGCGACCGTGGCCATGATGTGTCGCTGCTGTGCCAGCCGGGCGCACGGCTGGGTGCGCTTGCGCGCGATGCCGGCTTCACCGTGTACGAGCTGAAGATGGGCGGCCTGCTGCGCCTGCTGCGTGGAATCTGGTGGGTGCAGCGGTTGGTGCGCCGCCACGGTTTCGACGTGGTCAACACCACCAGCCGCCGCGACAGTCTGATTGCCGCCGCCGGCGCGCGGCTGGGGCGCACGCCGCTGGTGGTGCGCTCGCGCCACCTGATGAGTCCAGTCAACTCGCTGCTGACCTATACCGGCCTGCCACACCGGGTGGTGACGGTGAGCAGCTTCGTCAAGCAGCTGCTGGTGGCACGCGGCGTGGACGACCGCCATGTAGGCATCGTGCCGCCGATCGCGGTGCCGCCGCAGTGGTCGCAGATCGACTGCGATGATCCCTGGCAATGCGTGCAGGACACCCGCGCCGAAGTACGCCGCGAACTGGGCTTTGATGACGACCAGATCGTGGTCGGCTGCGTGGCGGTACTGCGCGAACCCAAGGGTCACGTCGACCTGCTGCGCGCGATCGCGCCGCTGTGCCGCCAGCACCCCAACCTGCAGCTGGTGATCGCCGGCGATGGGCAGCCGGTGATGGACAAGCTGATCGCGCTGCGCCGCGAACTGGGCGTGGAGACGCAGGTGCACCTGTTGGGTTACCGACCGGGCGCCTGCCGGCTGATGGCCGGGTTCGACATCTTCGCCCTGGCCACCCACAAGGAGGCCGCCGGCACGGTATTCCTGGAGGCCGCCCACGTGGGCGTGCCGATCGTGGCCACGCGCGTGGGCGGGGTGCCGGAAATGGTGCTGGAAGGCAGCAATGCTATGCTCGTTGCACTGGGCGACCAGGCCGCCCTTACCGAGGCATTGCAGGCCCTGGTCGAGCATCCCGCGCAGCGCCAGCGCATGGGCCGCGCCGGATGGGAATGGATGCGCAGCGCGCAGCGCTTCACCCCGTCGGGGCATACCGAAGCGACCGAACACTACTACCACCAGTGGTTGAAGGAACTGGGCCATGGCCAACGCTAGATCCGTGCCGGTATTGATGCACCACCACGTGTCGCCGTCGCCGGGCATGATTACGGTGTCACCGGAAAATTTCGAAAGCCAGATCGCCTGGCTGGCCAACAACGGCTGGACCTCGCTGACCCTGGCGCAGTACGCCGATTTCCTGGCGGGCAAGCCGGTGCCGCGCAAGTCGATCGTGATCACCTTCGATGACGGCTATCTGGACAACTGGGTGTATGCGCACCCGATCCTGCTCAAGTACGGCATGCACGCGGTGGTGTTCGTGGTCACCGGCTGGATGGGCGAAGGCCCGGTACGGCCGCACGCCGGCCAGCCGGGCGCGGCGCTGCCGCCCACGCCGGACCATCGCGGTTGCGAGACGGCGATCCTGCGCGAAGACCGCACCGACGATGTGATGATGCGCTGGAGCGAAGCGCGCGCCATGATCGCCGCTGGCACCTTCGAGGTGCATTGCCACACGCATTCGCATACCCGCTGGTTGAAGCAGGACATCAGCCGCGAGCAGAAGCGCGAGGGCATCACCCGTGATCTTTCGATGGCGCGTCGGGTGCTGCAGCAGCAGCTGGGCGAAGTATCAGACACCCTGTGCTGGCCCTATGGCGACTTCGACGAGGACTACCTGCCGATCGCGCGTGCGCAGGGTTTCCGCTATCTGCACACCACCCATCCGTTCGGGCGCAACGTGGTGGGTGGCAATCCCGAGCACATCTACCGTTTCGCGATCCGAAACCGTCCGGCCAGCTGGTTGCGCAAGCGCATCGCGTGGAGCTACAACCCGCTGATCGCGCCGCTGTTCAACCGCTTCAAGGCCAAGCAGAAGAAGATGGTGCCGGGGCCGTAGGTCACGCCGCGCCGCTCATTTGCCTTGCCTTTGTTTGCCTTGCCATGCCTACCGGCCAACGGTCGAGGGCGGAAGCCGGACGTTTCAGTGAGTCGCCGGTGGGTCGGGCACTGGGCTGCGATGCCCTTGCCGGCGAATGTCCCCCGGCGTCGGCCTGCGGCCGCCCCCTCCTCCTTTACTTCGCCCGCAAGGGCATCGCAGCCCAGCGCCCGACCCACCGGCGACCACCAGCTGTCGCGCCTGGAAAGATCCAGCGCGCGCTTCGTGTTTGCCACGCGCAGGGGGACAGGCGCCATAAAAAAGCGCCCCGGAAACCCGGGGCGCTTTTGTTGTCGGCAAGCCCGACCCCGGCGCGAAGCAAGCGTCAGGCGACAGCGGCGGCCTTCACCGCGCTGGAGAGATTGTCCAGCGTGGCCTGCATCAGCTCGGCGGTATCAGCCTCGACCGTGACCCGCACCACCGGCTCGGTGCCGGACGGACGCAGGAACGCACGGCCGCGCCCCTGCACCGCCTGCTGCGCGGCGGCCAGCGCCGCCTGCACGCCGTCGGCCTGCACGATCGCCTTGGCCGACACCTCACCCAGGCGCACGTTGACCGTCTTCTGCGGCACCCGGCTCAGACCCTGCAGGGACTCGCGCAGGCTGCGGCCTTCGCGGCGCAGGACTTCCAGCACCTGCAGCGCGCTGACGATGGCATCACCGGTGGTGGCACGGTCCAGGCAGAGCAGATGCCCGGAGGCTTCACCGCCGAGCACACCGCCGCCTTCGACCAGCGCCTGGTGCACGTAGCGATCGCCGACATTGCTGCGCACGAACGGCAGGCCAAGGCGCTCCATCGCCTGTTCCAGCCCGAAGTTGGTCATCAGCGTACCCACCACCGGCCCGCGCAGGCGGCCATTGCCCTGCCACGAGGCGGCCAGCACGTACAGCAGGTCGTCGCCGTCAACCGGGTTGCCCTGATCGTCGGCCATCAGCACGCGGTCGCCATCACCGTCGAAGGCGATGCCGAGGTCGGCACCGACCTCGCGCACCTTGTTGGCGAGGTTGTCGATGTGCATCGAGCCAACGCCGTCATTGATGTTGACCCCATTGGGTTCGGCACCGATGGTGACCACTTCGGCCCCCAGCTCGCGGAACAGCAGCGGAGCGATGTGGTAGGTGGCACCGTGCGCGCAGTCGAGCACGACCTTCAACCCACGCAGGTCGAAACTGCGCGGCACGCTGGCCTTGCAGAACTCGATGTACCGGCCCACCGCGTCGCGGGCGCGCATTGCCTTGCCCAGGCGATCGGATTCGGCGGTGGTGAACGGGCTGTCCAGCGCCGCTTCCAGGGCCAGTTCGGTGGCGTCATCAAGCTTCTCGCCATCGGCGGAGAAGAACTTGATGCCGTTGTCGTAGTGCGGGTTGTGCGAGGCGCTGATGACAATGCCGGCGTCCGCACCCAGGGTGCGGGTGAGGAAGGCCACCGCCGGCGTCGGCATCGGGCCCAGCAGCTGCACGTCAGCGCCGGCCGCGACCAGCCCGGCTTCCAGCGCGGCTTCGAACATGTAGCCGGAAATGCGCGTGTCCTTGCCGATCACCACCACTGGCCGGTGGCCCGGGCGATGGCCGTTGCGCTCGGTCAGCACCCGACCCAGCGCATTGCCCAGGCGCAGCACGAAATCAGCGGAAATCACCCCTTGGCCAACGCGGCCACGGATACCGTCGGTGCCGAAGTACCTGCGCGCCCCCATCAGGCAGCCTCGTCGGCAACCGGTGCCGGCTGGCGGCCCAGCATGGCCAGCAGATCAGACAGGCGTTCGCGCATCTCGCGGCGATCGCAGATCTGGTCGATGGCGCCGTGTTCGAGCAGGAACTCCGAGCGCTGGAAACCTTCGGGCAGCTTTTCGCGCACGGTCTGTTCGATCACGCGCGGGCCGGCGAAGCCGATCAGGGCCTGCGGCTCGGCGATGTTGATGTCGCCCAGCATGGCAAACGAGGCCGATACACCGCCGGTGGTCGGGTGGGTGAGCACCGAGATGTAGGGCAGCCCGGCCTCACGCAGCTTGCCCAGCGCGGCCGAGGTCTTGGCCATCTGCATGAGCGAGAACAGGCCTTCCTGCATGCGCGCGCCGCCGCTGGCGGAGAAGCACACGTAGGGCGCGCCGAGTTCGACGGCCTTTTCGGCGGCCAGGGAGAAGCGCTCGCCGACCACCGACCCCATCGAGCCGCCCATGAAGGCGAAGTCGAAGGCCGAGGCCACCAGCGGACGGCCCTTCATCAAGCCGTGCATGGCGATCAGTGCGTCGTACTCGCCGGTGTTCTTCTGCGAGGCTTTGATGCGCTCGCTGTATTTCTTCTGGTCCTTGAACTTGAGCAGGTCCGTCGGCCCCAGGCGCGCACCGATCTCGCTGGTGCTGTCGGCGTCGAACAACGCGGCCAGGCGCGCGCGCGCGCGGATCGCCATGTGGTGGCCGCACTTGGGGCAGACTTCCAGGTTCTCTTCCAGCTCAGGACCGTACAGCGCGCTGCCGCAGTTGCTGCACTTCTCCCACAGGCCCTCGGGGACGCTGCGCTTCTTGCTGGGGACGTTGTCGGTGCGGATGCCAGACGGCATCAACTTGCTGAGCCAACTCATGCGGGATGCTACTTCCGTTCAGGGCGGCCCAAAGGCCGCAAAGGCGGACAGTCTAGCTCAGGCCCTCCCCGCTCGTGCACCCCCGCCAGGTGGCGGGGGCGGCCGGGAAAACCGTGCTGTGACGTATGTTTAGATGCCCTGGCCCGGTCAGGCGGGCGTGTCCAGGGCTTGCCGCAGGGGCTGCAGGAAATCCCGCGCGATCTGCGCGGCGGCCACGCTGTCGGCGGCCTGGCCCAATGCGGCCACCAGCGCACTGCCAACCACCACCCCATCGGCCTCGACCGCCATCGCCGCTGCACTGGCGGCGTCCTTGATGCCGAAGCCGGCCACCACCGGCACCGACGAGCGGCCACGCAGGTCGCGCAGGCGAGTGCTGGCGGCGCTGCTGTCCAGGCGCTCGGATGCCCCGGTGACACCGGCGAAACTCACGTAGTACAGGTAGCCGCGCGCCATCGCCGCCAGCGTATCCAGGCGCGCATCGGCAGTGGTCGGGGAGGCCAGCAGGATCAGGGCCAGGCCGGCGGCATTGAAAATTCCGCGTGTTTCAACCGCTTCCTCCGGCGGCAGGTCCACCAGCAGCACGCCGTCCACGCCAGCGGCGATGGCCGCATCGGCGAAACGGGCGGTGCCATGGATCTCCACCGGGTTGAGGTAGCCCATCAACACCACCGGGGTAGTGGCGTCGTCGCGGCGGAAGGCCGTCACGGTTTCCAGCACGTACCGCAGCCCTGCCCCGCGCGCCAGCGCGCGTTCGGAGCTGCGCTGGATGGTCGGGCCGTCGGCCATCGGGTCGGAGAACGGCACACCGAGTTCGATCACGTCGGCACCGGCCGCCGCCAATGCGTGCATCACCGGCACGGTGGCCTCCAGGCCCGGGTCGCCGGCGGTGATGAAGGGAATCAGCGCCTTGCGGCCGGAGGCGCGCAGGCGGGCAAAGCAGGCATCGATACGGTCCACGGACATTTCAGGCACATCCTTCAATCAGTTCAACGGCGCCACTGGCGCCCCAGTACAACGTCGAAATCACCCCGTCGACGATCTCCAGGCGGATCGCCAGATCCGAGCCGGGGTCCTGCCAGGTCAGGTACTCGGACGTCTCGGGGTCGTAGGCGTGCGGGCGGACAGTGCTGCCCGCAGGCAGGCGCTTGAGCGCGTCCTGGCGCGACATGCCCAGGCGCAGCCCGAACGGCCCGGGTTGGGTAATGGTTTCGTCGGAGCCATCGAGCAGGGCCAGATCGAAACGCTGCACGTGGTCGTCTTGGACCATCATCGAGATGCCCTCGGGCAGGCTGCCGCGCTCGTAGTACTCGCAACTGCCGCCCTGCGCGCCTTCGCTCAGGCCCGCCGAATGCCATTGGGGATCGGCATCGGCGGCGGTGAATCGTTGCCCGATCACGATGTCGCCGGCATGGTCCAGCGCCACGGTCAGCACCGACGGGGCGGGTACCTCGCTGGCGGCCGCCACCGGGACAGGCGCGGGCGCATCCTCGATCGGGCGATTGGCGATGTCGTCATCATTGCTGGCCGGCAGGCGTGCCGGGGCGATGGCCACCGGCGATGCCGGGGCGGCAGGCAGTGTCGGCGGATCCGGCGGCGTGCAGCCGCTCAGGCCCACCACGATCAGCAGCGCACTTCCCTGGCGCAGCAGTGGGTTCACAGGACCAGACCCTCGCGTGCGGCAATGGTATGCACGTCCTTGTCACCACGCCCGGACAGGTTGCACAGCACCAGCTTGTCGGCGGGCAGTTCGCGCGCCAGCTTGATCGCCTGCGCCACGGCATGGCTGGATTCCAGCGCGGCCAGGATGCCTTCGCTATGCGCCAGCTGGTGGAAGGCGGCCAGCGCTTCGTCGTCGGTGATGCCCACATACTCGGCGCGGCCGGCATCGGCCAGGAACGCATGCTCGGGACCCACGCCGGGGTAATCCAGGCCGGCCGACACCGAATGGGTTTCGATGATCTGGCCGTCGTCATCGCAGATCACATAGGTACGGTTACCGTGCAGCACGCCCGGGCGACCGGCGGCGATGGAGGCGGCATGGCGGCCGGTGTCGATGCCCTCGCCGGCCGCCTCGGCGCCCACGATGCGCACGTCGCGGTCGTTGAGGAAGGCATGGAACAGGCCGATGGCGTTGCTGCCGCCGCCGACGCAGGCGGTGATCACATCGGGCAGGCGGCCGTAGTCGGTGAGCATCTGCGCGCGCGCTTCGCGGCCGACGATGGCGTTGAAGTCACGCACCATGCGCGGGTACGGGTCCGGGCCAGCCACGGTGCCGATGATGTAGAAGGTGTCGCGCACGTTGGTGACCCAGTCGCGCATGGCCTCGTTGAGCGCGTCCTTGAGCGTGGCCGAGCCGGAGGTGACCGGCACCACGGTCGCACCGAGCAGCTTCATGCGGTAGACGTTGATCTTCTGCCGCTCGATGTCGGTGGCGCCCATGTACACCACGCACTCCAGGCCCAGCCGCGCGGCCACGGTGGCACTGGCCACGCCGTGCTGGCCGGCGCCGGTCTCGGCGATGATGCGGGTCTTGCCCATGCGCGCGGCCAGCAGGGCCTGGCCGATGGTGTTGTTGATCTTGTGCGCGCCGGTGTGGTTGAGGTCTTCGCGCTTGAGCAGGATCTGCGCGCCGCCGACCTGTTTGCTGAGGCGCTCGGCGTGGTAGATCGGGCTGGGCCGGCCCACGTAGTGGGTAAGGTCTTTGTCGTAGGCGGCGATGAACGCCGGATCGCGACGCGCCTCGTCGTAGGCCGCGGCCAGTTCCTGCAGCGGCCCGATCAGGGTTTCAGCGACGAAACTGCCGCCGTAGCGGCCGAAATGGCCCTGGGCGTCGGGATAGGCGTGGAAATCGGCGATGGGAGAGGCGGGGGATACGGACATGTCACGACAGCCGGTAGAGACAGGCTGACACTTTAACGCACCGGTCATGACAGTAATATCGATAATATCTGCCATTACCCGTCAGGAAAACTCACATGACCGAGCCGTCGCTGCCGCCGCTCAACGCGCTGCGCAGTTTCGAGGCCGCCGCCCGCCTGGGCGGGGTTGGCCGCGCGGCTGACGCCCTGCACGTCACCCACGGCGCGATCAGCCGGCAACTGCGCCTGCTGGAGGACCACCTGGGCGTGACCCTGTTCGAACGCGATGGACGCGGGTTGCGCCTGACCCGTGCCGGCCAGGACCTGCAGGCCGCCTGCGCCGGCGCCTTCACGCAGATCCGCGATGCCGTGGCCATGCTCAAGCGCCAGCAGCGACCGGAGGCGTTGGTGCTGGGCTGCAGCGGCAGCATCCTGGCGCGCTGGATGATTCCGCGTCTCCAGGCCCTGCAGGCCGCGTTGCCGCAGGTGCCGCTGCACTGGTCGGCGCAGGACGGCAGCTTCACCCCCGAACAACAGGGCCTGGATGCGGTGCTGCTGCTGGCACAGCCTCCGTGGCCGCGGGGTTGGCAGGTGCGTGAACTGGCCCCGGAACGGGTGGGCGTGGTGGTCAGCCCACAGCACCCGGCGGCGGCACGGCTGCGCCGGCGGCCCCCGTCGGCGTTGCTGGGCGAACCGCTGCTGCACACCGCCTCGCGGCCGCAGGCGTGGCCGGCGTGGGCGCTGTCGCACGGGTTGGACCCGGCACAACTGCAACTGGGCAGTGGCTTTGAGCACCTGTACTACCTGCTGGAGGCAGCCGTGGCCGGGCTCGGCGTGGCGATCGCGCCCGAACCGCTGGTGGCCGACGAGCTGGTCGCCGGCCGCCTGCTGGCGCCGTGGGGGTTCGGCGCCACCGGTGGATTCTGGGTACTGGCCACGCCCGAAGGTGCGGCCGATGCCCGGGTGGCGGCGCTGGCAGATTGGCTGGCCGGACAACTGGCACCGGGCTGATGCCGGCGGGCGCCCAATGCCAGGGGGGGCATGGGGCCGGGGCGGAGCGCATCCTCGCATGGCGCCGATCGGCGAGAAGAGCCTCCACGCGTGGCGTGGATCTACGTGGTGGGCGCGGCCAGGCGCTGCTGCACGTCGTCGCGCAGGCGGGCCAGTTCCACTTCGGCCTGCTGGCGCTGCTGCATGCCCTCGCGGTGGATGGTGCGCACTTCTTCCACCGTGGCGATCAGCTGTTCGTGCACGTGGCGCAGCGTGGCCACGTCGATCACCGCGCGCTGGTTGGCCTTGGCGGTGTCCACGGTGGTCTGGCGCAGCAGGTCGGCGTTGCGGCGCATCAGGTCGTTGGTGGCATCGTCGATGGCATTGGACAGCGCCACGGCATTCTTCTGCTCGCTCAGCGAGAGCTGGATGGCGAACTGGCGCTTCCACGACGGGATGGTGATGTCGCGGACGGTGTTGAATTTCTCGATCAACAGAATCGCATTGGCCTGGATCAGGCGGATCATCGGCAGCGACTGGTCGGCGGCGTGCTGCATCACCACCAGGTCACCCACGCGCTTGTCGAGCAGGCGGATGGCGTTGTCCACCTCGCCCTGGCGGATGCGCGCCTGTGGATCGTCCTGGCCCAGGCTGGCCTGCTGCTCACCGCGCAGTGCGGCGATGCGACGCTTGCCCGCAGCGATGTGCAGGCCAAGGGCATGGCGCTCTTCGCGGACGATGTCGTGCATGCGGTCGAACTCGCCCACGCGCTGACCCATCAAGGTCTGCTGGCTGCCCACGTCGCCCATCAGCTGCTCGATCTGGCGATTGGTGTCGCTGAACTTCTGCACCAGCTCGCCCTTGGACGCGCGCAGCTTGTCGATCAGTGCGCCGATCACCGGCACCCTGGAGCGTTCGGCCAGGCCATCGAGTTTGAGCGAGCGTGCAATGCGCACTACCTCACCCAGTTTGTCGCCGCTGGCATCCAGGTCGCGGTTGCGCACCTGGTCCAGCAACTGGCTGGAGAAGGCGGCCGTCTTGGCCGCGGCATCGCGACCGAACACCTGCAGGTTGCCCGGACGGATGTCGTCCAGGCCGCGCCCGATCTCGTCGATTCTGGGCAGGTCTTCACGGGCCAGGCCCAGCGCCTGCAGCGCACTGTCATCGATGACATCCACGCTGCCCACCACCGGCAGGGGTGCGTTCGGCTGGGAGTCCTGGGTCATGGGTGAATCTCCATTCTGAAGGGCGGCCGGCGCACCGGCAGGGGCAGTGTCGTCAAGGGAGTCTAGCCTGCGCCGAGGCGACTTCGTCGCGGATCTGGCCCAGCACCTGCGCGGCCTGGTCGTTCTGCCGTGCATGCCCCTGGGTGCTGCGGGCGCGGACGGCCTGCTGCCACGCCGGCAGCAGCACCTCGGCAATGCGCTGGAAGTGGTCCAGCAGCGCGGCGTCCTGATCCTGCAGCACCTGCGCATGGCCGGCCTCCACGCGTTTGAGCGAGGCCAGCATCCGCAGGTGCGACACGCGCTGCTGCAAGCGCCCGCGCGCCTCCCCGGGCAAGCCGGCAATGAGCGCGTCCCCCGCATCGGACCACTGTTCCAGCGCCTGCGCGCCGTGCAGATGGTGCGCGATTCCGAGCGTAGTCACCTTCAGCACCGCGCCAAGCAAGCGGGCGTGTGCCTGTGCATTGAGCAGCAGTACGCCGCATTGCGATTGCAGCGCATCGGCGTCGGCTTGGCGCTCCATGTCGCGCCCCAGCAGCCGTCCCCACCAGCTGGTCTGTCGGCGCAACCGGGCCGGATTGCCGGCCTGCAGCGCCAGGGCAAGCCGGGACAGCGCATCGACCAGACCGCTGCGCGGATCGTCTTCGTACGCGCCGGCACCAGGCTCGCTCACCATCGCCTGCAGCAGCACCTCGCCGTAGCGCGACAGCACCGCCGCGTCGGCGGCGATGGTGACCGGCGGCGCCGGCAGCACAGGCAACGAGGGCACGCTCATGCAGGCGTATCACCGTCGCCGCGCTCCCAGCGGGGCGGCAGGCTGGATTCACCGTAGAAGTGGCGCATCAGGGCCTCATCCAGGGCCCGTTCTTCCGGCGTGGAGGCGCGCCGGGCGCGCGCGCCGACGCGCGGGGCGGGGCCGCTCTCCATCTGCTGGCGCACCCAGCCGGCCAACAGCGCCAACGTTTCCCCGGTGCGCACCTGCTGCTGGTGGGAATCGCCGAGCAGTTGCATCAACGGCGCCAGCCCAGCCTGCAATCCGCTGGCCAGCGGCTCGGCAAGTGGCGGCGCCGCGACCGGTGCGGCGGCGACCGGCAGCGGCTCGGCGCGTGCAGCCGACAGCCGCTCCAGCGCCGCCAGCAGGGCCGGCCACGGCGCCGGCTCAACCCCGGGCACCGGCGGCGGTGCGGGCAGCTGCAGCGCGGTGGCGATATCGGCCAACTGCGCCACCACCCGGCCGCCAACGTCGGCATCGTCGGCGCCCATCGCCTTGTTGCGCAGGAAATCGCGTTTGATCTGCTGCCAGCGCGCGAGCGCCTCGCCCTGCAACAGGCCACGCAGTTCGGCCAGCTTGAGCAGGTTTTCCTCGGCGCCGGTGGTGAGCAGCTGCGCCTCGCCCAGGTAGTGGTCCGACACCAGCTGCTGCAGCTCGGCGTCGTTCATCACCGGCGAAATCTTCTCCGACAGCTTGTTCATGTTGCGGTAGCTGCCCTGCAGGCGGAACGCCGGTTCGGTGCGGTAACGATCATCCTGCGCAGCGCTGGCGATGTACTGCTGGTTGACCCGGTAGACCACGTCGCGCACGCGCAGCATGCGCTGCAGGGTGGCGACGATTTCGTTGATCTCCGCGCCACTGTAGGCATGGCTGAGTGCGTTGGTGGAGACCTCCTTGCCCATCGCGCGCTCGACCAGCAGGTACAGGTCGGCCATGTCGCGGGTGGCCAGCGGGGCCAGCACCGGGTTGGAGGTCAGGCTGTTCTCGATGTAGCTCAGGGTGAAGGCATCCTCCATGCCACCGAGCACGTCGCCGAGGTTGTAGATGTCGGCGCGGTTGGCCAGCATGTCCGGAATCTTGAACACCTCGCCGGACTCGGTATACGGATTGCCGGCCATCACCACGCAGAACTTCTTGCCGCGCATGTCGTAGGTGCGGGTGCGCCCACGCCACACGCCTTCGATGCGGCGCGTGCCGTCGCACAGCGAGATGAACTTCTGCAGGAACTCCGGATGGGTGTGCTGGATGTCATCCACGTAGAGCATGGTGTTGTTGCCCATCTCCAGCGCCAGGTTGAGCTTTTCGAGTTCCTGCCGCGAGGTGGCGTCGGGCGCCTGGGCCGGGTCCAGCGAACGCACTTCGTGGCCGAGCGCCGGGCCGTTGATCTTCATGAAGACCAGGCCAAGGCGGTGCGCCACGTACTCCATCAGCGTGGTCTTGCCGTAGCCGGGCGGCGAAATCATCATCAGCAGGCCCATCAGATCGCTGCGCTTGTTCTCGCCCACCGTGCCCATCTGCTTGGCCAGGTTGTCGCCGATCACACCCAGGTAGACGTCATTGATCAACTTGTTGCGCACGAACGAGGACAGCGGCCGCGCCTTGAATTCAGACAAGCGCAGGGTGTCGCGCTCGCGGGTGACAATGCGCTGGCGTACCGCCTGGTAGGCGTGGAAGGCGGGCACGAACACGCCGCTGTGATGTTGCAGGCGTGCCAGGAAGTCATCCAGTGACAAGGCCAGGTGGCCCTGCTGCAGGCGCGGGTGTTCGCCAAGCAGGCCTTCGACGGTCACCCGCAGCACGGTGTCGCTGGCACGGGTGCGCAGGGCGCGCTGCACCAGCATCAATGCCGCCGCTTCGTCGGCATAGCCGGCATGGTCGGTGAAGGCCGGCGTGCGGCACAGCGCGCGCAGCCATTGCCCGGCCAACGCCCAGCGCGCGGCCAGCCCGTCCTGCTCGCGCTGCAGGGCGCGCTCGACGGCCTCGCGTTGGCCGGCGGCCTGCAGCTGTTGCCCCAATGCGTCCAGCAACGCTACGGCGTAGCGGCTGCTGGTGAACACCGGTTCGCCGGCCGACAGTTCATCGGCCAGATACGCCGCCGCGGCAAGGTGGTCGGCGGGAACGAACGGCAGCGCATGTTCGTCGTTGAAGGCGGCCACTGCCAACGCCATCTCCGCGCGAAGCGCCTGCTGGCCTTCGTCTGAACCAAACAGGCGCGCGATGGCATCGGCGCCGGCCTGGCGCGCCGGCCATTGCGCCACGTCCTCGCGGCGCTGGCAGGCCGCCCAGAACAGCAGCGCCAATGCGCGCACGCGTGGAGCATGCAGCAGCGTGCCGGCAGCCTGCTGCAACGGCAGCAGCGCGCGCAGGATCAAGCTGGCGTCGTGGTCATGGATACCGCGCTCGTAGCCTTCGCGGTAGCGCGGCGCGGCAAAATCGCGCACGGCACGCTCCAGCGCGTCCGGCGCGGCGGCATCGTGCTGCAGGGTGGCCAGGTCCAGTCCATCGCGGCCTTCCATCGCCGCGCGCAGCACGCTGCCAGCCAGGTACTCGCCACGGTAGAGCGCGTCCGATTCCGAATCCAGGCTGAGCTGCCAGTACGGCTTGAGCGCGGCCAGTTCGGGATCGTGCAGGGTCTCCAGGAAATCGGTGCCGGTGAGGTGGATGGCCAGTTCCTCGCCGCGCGGCAGGATGGTCAGGTCCAGCGCCTGGGTGTTGACGCTGAAGCGATGCCGCGGGCCCAGCCGTACGATATTGCCGCCCGCCTCGAACAGGTCGCTGCGGTCGCGCAGTGCGCGCACGGCCTGGTCACGCACGCCCTTCAGGCGCGACTCGATGTCGTCGGCCTTGACGCTGTCGCGCAGGCCGCGCAGGCGCTCGGCCAGTTCGCGCAGCTTGAGGATCAGCGGGTCGCCGGCGAAGAATGCATTGAGCTCATCGGCGTTGGCGAAGCGCTCGGTGCGCTTGGCCAGGCCATCCAGGATGCGGTTGGCCGCGTCCAGCACAGAGCGCGCCTTGCGCTGGCGTTCGTCCAGCAGCGCCTGCTTGTGCGCTTCGAAGGCATCGATCAGCTCCTCGCGCTTGGACAGGATGTCGCCCAGGAACTGCTCGTGCTCGCCGAACTGGCTTTCCAGTTCCTCCAGCTGCACCAGCAGGCGCGACATCTGCTCGTCGGCACGCTCGGGATCGGTGGCCATCGCCAGCGCACTGGTGATGGCCTGCGAGAACAGCGCGAACTGCGCGGCGAACTGCGCCACCGCTTCAGCCGAGCCCAGGCTGCGGCGGCGCTGTTCGGCGCGCGCGCGGGTCTGGTTCAGGCGTGCGTAGATGGCGGAGATCGCCTCGACCACGCGGGTGCGTGCGGTGGCGTCGTCGACCTTCAGCCCGGCCATCAGCTCGGAGAGCATGTCCAGGTCGGCCGACATCGCGCGCAGCCCGGCCAGCTGCTCATCCAGCACGCGCGCGCTTTCCGCGCTCTGGGCCGCCTGGTCCAGTGCCTGCAGGCGTTCGCCCAGCGGTGCCAGTGCGGCATCACCGGCAAGGAATTCCCCGGTGGCCGCGCCGATGGTGTCCTGCGCCTGCTGCAGCGCTGCGGTCATCGCATCGATCAGGCCGGTGTCGATGTAACGGTAATCGCGGATGGTGAGCAGGTGGCCGCGCTGGGTGGAGATCGCGTTGAGCGCCTCCACGAAGGCCTGCACCTCGGTCCAGTGCTCTGGCAGCAGCCGTGCCAGCAGCGCCTTCTGCGCGGCCTGTGCCTGGGCCATTGCCTGTGCCGACTGCGCGCGGATCGACTGCACCTTCTCGTATTCGTCCAGCACCGACTCGCCGGTGCCGCTGACTTCGCGCAGCAGGCTGGCCGCCCCGCTGCACTGTTCATCGTCCAGCCAATGGTGGGCATCGAACAGGCGCCGGGTATCCTGTACCAGGCGTTGGTAGCGTTGCACCGAGACGTCATCGCCCTCGATGGTGCGGGCCAGGTCGAACAGGTTGGAAATGCCACGGACCAGTTCGGCATTGCCGATGCGGCCCATGAAGGTGTTGCCGGGGGGACGGCTGGCGGCGAATTCGTCGCTGCTGAACGGGGTTTGCCAGACCTGCATGGCGTGGATGCGGGTGGGCTCGCTGCCCTCGGCATGGAACAGCACCATGCGCCCGTCGTGCAGGAAGGCATAGCCGTGGCCGAACACCGGGTTCTGCAGCACGCGCTGGATGGTGTTGTAGACAAACAGCGCCGAGCGCCCACCTTCGCGCTCGTAGAAGATGTACAGCACGTCCTCGCCGTTGGGCGACCGGATGGCGCGCTTGAACTGCATGCCGTCCATGCCCGCATCGAAGGCCTTGTGCTCGCCGCTCTGCAGGTAGTAACCGCCGGGGAAGATGATGCCGTGGTCTTCGGGCAGCTGCACGCAGGCCTGCACGATCGCATCGTTGCGGGTGATGTTGCCGGTGAGCGTGTTGTAGATCAGCCCGCGCCAGACGGTTTCGCGATACGGCAGCACCTTGAGCAGGATCAGCGACCCCACCCGGGCAAAATCGAACTGCGCGTCATCCAGCGACTGGGTGCTGTCTTCCACCGGTTCGCTGTAGACGCCCTGCCCGCTTTCGGTGTTGTTCTCCACCTTGATGGTCAGATCGCCACCGGTGGTTTCCACGAACAGGGTGTCCAGGATGTTCAGGTGTGCATGGCGGCCGGTGACCGCCATGTCACGGGTGGCACGGGTCCATTCGAAATCGAACGGCGGCGGCAGCGCGATGTCGCGCTCACCGCGGGCGTCCAGGTAGGTCAACGCGCCGTCGCGGGCCAGTGCCCAGCGGAACACGCGCACATCACTGCTGCGCTCGCCGATCTGGAAGGACGCCAGCAGCTTGTCGCCCACCACGATCAACTGCAGCAGGCGGGCGTGCTTGTAATAGGCGTAGAGCTCGCCGAAGTCGTGTACGAATGCCGGCTGCGCCAGGAAGCTGCCCTTGGCGTCCACCGGCACCACGTCGTAGCCATCACCGGCCTGCACCAACCGGTACAGCCCGAACACGTCCTCGACCCGGGTCTGGGTCTTGAGCCCGATGTATACGTTGTAGCCGAACAGCAGCAGGTCCGGGCCCACCTGGACGATGTCGCGGCCGACACAGTTGTTTTCACTGCGGATGCGGAAGCGTCCGGTGACCTCCAGCCGGCTGTCGCCGAATTCGGCCAGGCGCTGCCGGTTCAGTACATCGGCCACCGTGCGCAGGCGGCTGCCCTGCTCGCCCAGGCGACGACGCAGCACTTCATAGGCGCCGCCCTGGGCAACGGCCTGGTCGACGCTGGCGGCAGCTTCCGGCGTGGACGGCGCGGGACGGTTGGCGGTATCGGACATCGGCTTCCTTCCGGCTTACGGAATTCCGGCCGGGCAAACCGGCCGCACAGGACACGGCGGTGGCATCAGGGCCACCGCCGGGGTGCCAGCGCGCTACACCCGGCAGCGCGCCGGCAAGGGGGTCAGCGGCTGTCGACCACGGCCGCCGTCAAGGTGGGCCGGTCTTGGATGGCAGGCTCGGACAGCGTGCGCGGTGCGTCCTCGCGCGGGCTCACGCCCAGGTAGCGCTGCATCAGGTCCTGCACGATCGGGCTCTTGTCGACCAGGCCTTCGATCGACTTGCCCAGCGAGACGGCCTTGATCAGGTTTTCGAACATGCCACCGTCGCCGCCGACCAGGTCGATGTCGGCATTGCGCAGCGCACTGGCGATGACGCCGGCATTCTCGCGCGACACTTCCTTGCCGGCGTCGATGGAGGCCAGCGCCTGCTTGAGGCTGTTGTCGAGCATCATGCGGAACTCTTCGTGGCCGCGCGCGGTATCGGTGAGCGAACCGATCGCCTCGAACTTGCGGACCAGTCCCTCGGCTTCGGCCAGCAGCTTCTTCTGCACCACGCCGGCTTCGGCGCCGCCAACCGACTCGGTTGCGGTGGCGCGGGCGCGGCCCATCTGTTCTTCGCCGGTGGCCTGGGCCTGCAGGTTTTCGGCCAGCACGCGGGCTTCGTTGGTGCCCTGCTTGAGGTTGGCTTCGGCCTTGGCCTCGATCACGCGCGCCTCGGCGATGCCAACCTTTTCAATGGCCAGCGCCGATGCTTCACGTACCTGCGCTTCAGCCAACCCGGGAGCGGCCTGCTCGGCACGGGTACCGTCGGCCAGCAGGCGCTTGGCGTCGGCCTGCTTGCCCGCCGCTTCGTGCTCGGCCTGGGCCAGCGTGGTGATTTCCACCGCGCGGTGCTTGGCCGCGGTTTCGGCCGCCTGCGCTTCCTTGACCTGGCGCACCAGCTGTTCCTGCGCGCGGCCTTCGGCTTCCAGGATCAGCACCTGCTTCTGGCGATCGGCTTCGGAGACTTCACGCACTTCCTTGATGCGTTCTTCTTCCTGGGCCACGGTCTTGTCGATGGCGATGCGCTCGCGGGTGATGTTGGCCACGTCCATCTTGCCGGACTCGACCACCTTGTCGCGCTCCACGCCCTGCAGTTGCACTTCCCGCTGGGTGGTCACCTGCTCCAACTGGCGCGCGCGCTCGACGCGCTCGGATTCGATGGCCACCGCGCGCTGGCGGTTCTGTTCGGCCACTTCGACTTCGCGCATGCGGTTCTGCTCGCGGATGTCGATCACTTCCTGGGCTTCGATGCGGGCCTGCTCGGACAGCTGGCGCTGCTCTTCCTGGACCTTGGCGGTTTCGGCTTCCTCGCGGGCGCGGATGGTTTCGATCTCGCGCTTCTGGCGGGCTTCGGCCTCGGCCTGCTGGCGTTCCAGCGCCAGCAGCGCTTCACGCGCCTCGACGTTCTTCTTGGTGATGGCCAGTCTTTCGTTCTGTTCCAGCTCGTTGGTGACCACGTTGTGGGTGGCCGTCAGCTCGGTGATCTTGCGGATGCCCTGGGCATCGAGGATGTTGTTCTGGTCCAGCAGCAGCTTCGGGGTCTGCTCCAGATAATCGATGGCGACGTCTTCCAGTGCATAGCCGTTGAGGTCGTTGCCGATCACCGCGATGATCTCGTCGCGGAATTCCTGGCGTTTCTCGAACAGTTCGGTGAATTCGAACTTCTTGCCCACCGTCTTCAGCGCTTCGGAGAATTTGGCGTTGAACAGTTCATCGACCGCATGTTTGTCCGAGGCGCGGTCGGCGCCGATGGCCTTGGCCACGCGCAGCACATCGGCCTGGGTTTCGTTGACACGCAGGTAGAAGGCCACCGCGATGTCGGCGCGCATGTTGTCGCGGCAGATCAGGCCTTCCTTGCCACGGCGGTCGATCTGCAGGGTGATCAGGCTGATCCGCATCAGCTCGGCGCGGTACAGCACCGGGATGATCAACGCACCGGTGAAATGCACCTTGGGCTGGGCGCTCATGTCGTTGACGATCAGCGCAACGCCCTGGTCGACCTTGCGGTAGAACGCCTTGAACAGGCCGGCCAGGCCAAGCAGGAGGACCAGCAGAATGCCGACCCCGATCACGAACGGGGCCAAGGTCGCAAAACTCATCGATGGATCTCCTTATCGCCCGGCACCGGGCTGTCTTGGATG
The DNA here is from genome assembly GCA_021733645.1 of Bacillus subtilis subsp. subtilis. Lineage (GTDB taxonomy): Bacteria > Pseudomonadota > Gammaproteobacteria > Xanthomonadales > Xanthomonadaceae > Stenotrophomonas. Next base: position 65,447 of record JAHREJ010000015.1, read on the forward strand.
GAAAGCGCGGGGTGGGCGTGTTCACGCATCACCCGGTAATGGTTGTGTTCGGCCACGTAGTCCAGCAGCACCACGCGCTCGCCGCGCGACAGCAGTGCGCCATCGTGCGAACGCACCTGCAGGATCAGCCCGGCGCCCCCGTCATCGACGTTGGCGTAACCGACGGTGGCGCTGACCTGTGGCGAGGCCACCACGCCGACGCGGCCCAGCACGGAGGTCTGCGCCACCGGGCGCAGGCGCAGCAGCAGGCGCCGGATCGGGCGCAGCACGATCACGCTCAGCGGGACCGCCGGTACCAGCGCGAGCAGCGCGGTGGCGCTGCCGGCCATCCAGCGCAACGACGTGGGCAGCGGCTGCAGCACGAACAGGTGCACGAAGTAGGTGACGGTCCAGCCGAAGAAGGCCAGCAGCGCAATCACCAGCATCACCGGCGCGCCGCCCAGGCCCAGCCGCGAGAACATGCCGGAAATGCCGTGCAGGCCGTCATCGCCCAGGTGCAGGTCCATGCCGTCGTGGGCAATGCCGTCGTCGACCACGCCGAACGCGGCCAGCAGCCAGTACACCACGGCGAATGCCAGCACGATGCTGTAGGGCAGCGTGGGAAAGCTCAACGCGACAGTGAGGAACTCGTTCATTCCGTGTCATCCCTGCGATGGCAGCCAGCCCTTGTCCGGCCGCCGCTTGTAGGAAGCACTCCGGCTTCCCGCGACTACGCGCCGTAACGGCCGCGCCATGTAGTGTCGATGCTACGTGAAAACCGGGGCCGCGCCCATAGCCGTGCCGCCGCGCGGTGTGCGGCAAGGGTTATCGGGTGTCGGCAATGGCAGTGTCCCACCCCACGGCAGGGACCTGCCGGCCTCAATCGGCCTCGTGGCAGTCGGCGCGGCGGATTTCCTCGACGAACTTGCGCATCTTGTAGCCGTCCTTGATGCCCGGCTCGGACTCGATGCCACTGGACACATCCACGCCCCACGGCAGGGTAGCCACGATCGCGTCGAACACATTGTCCGGGGTGATGCCACCGGCCAGCAGGAAGGGCCGATGCAGACCGGTGGGCAGGCGGGTCCAGTCGAAGGCCACGCCGGTGCCGCCGCCGCCGCCGGGCGCGTGGCTGTCGAACAGGAACCCGGCCGCGCTGGGATAACGCAGCTGCAACTGGCGCGCGTTGACCTCCTCACGCCCCCCCATCGCCACGGCCTTGAGGTAGGGCATGTTGAAGCTGCGGCAGAACGATTCGTCTTCCTCGCCGTGGAACTGCAGCAGGGTCGGGCGCACCGTGCGCAGCACTTCGCGCACCTCTTCCTTGCTGTTGTCACGGAACAGCGCCACCACGTCCACCATCGGCGCGATCGCCTGGCGCATCGCGCGCGCCTCGGCCGGGGCGACCCGGCGCTTGCTCTCGCGGGCGAAGATGAAACCCACCGCGTCCACCCCCAGCTCCCCCGCCAGGCGCACGTCGCCGGCGCGGGTCATGCCGCAGAACTTGATACGGGTGCGATAGAAAGAGCGGCTCATAAAGTGACCTCGGCGGGCAGTTGCCAGTTGTCGGGGTACAAGGGTCCAACGAACACCAATCCCTGCGGCGGTGCGGTCGGCCCGGCCACGGTGCGGTCCCGGCCGGCCAGCAGCTCGCCCAGCCACGACACCGGTTTGTCCCCGCACCCGACCAGGATCAGAGATCCGACGATATTGCGCACCATGTGATGAAGGAATGCATTGGCCTGAACACAGACCTCCAGCACCTCGCCGTCGCGGGTGACGCTGATCGCCTGCAGCTCGCGGCGGGCATGCAGGGCCTCGCAATTGACGCTGCGGAACGCGCTGAAGTCGTTTTCGCCCAGCAGCGCCTGCGCCGCGGCGTGCATCAGCCCGGCATCCAGCGGCCGCCGCTCCCAGCTCAGGGTCTGCCGGTTCAGCGCCGGGCGCACCTGGCGGTTGAGCAGGCGGTAGCGGTAGCGCCGGGCACGGGCGGAAAAGCGCGCATGGAAATCCTCGGCCACCGGCTGGCACCAGCGCACGGCAATGGAGGACGGCAGGCGGGTGGTGGTGCCCAGGGTCCAGCCGCGCACGTCACGGATGACGTCGGTGTCAAAGTGCACCACCTGGCAGTGGCCGTGCACGCCGGCATCGGTACGCCCGGCACACATGACCTTGATGGGCGAATCGGCCACCGAGGACAGCGCCTTCTGCAGGCTGGCCTGGACGCTGGGGCGACCACTCTCGCCCAGCTGCTGCCAGCCCTTGAATTCACTGCCATCGTATTCCACGCCCAATGCGTAGCGCATGGTCAACCTCTGTAAGTCGGTAAGAACCGGCCAGGGCCGGTCGGGGCATCACGCCGGATCGCGCTCGGACCACACGGCAAGCTCGTTGCCGCCGGGTTCGACGAACTGGAAGCGGCTGCCCCCGGGGAAGGAAAAGACAGGTTTGACCACCTGCCCGCCTTGGGCGGCGACCGCCTCGGCGAGCGGGGCCAGATCATCGGCATAGATGACCAGCAGCGGCGCACCGGCCGCCGAGGTACACGGCGTACCGCGGAAGAAGCCGCCCTGCAGACGGCCATCGTCGAAGGCCGTGTAGTCCGGGCCGTAGTCGACGAACGACCAGCCCAACACCTGTTCGAAGAACCGGCGGCTGGCGGCCGGGTCGGTGGAGGCGAACTCCACGTAATCCAGCCGCCGCTCACGCGCAGCGGTTGCAGCGGGCGCGCTCATCCCAGCCGTGCCAGCAGTTCACGCGCCTGCGCCTGGCTGTGCGGGTCGGCGGCGGCGGCCACTTCCTGCAGCAGGGTGCGTGCGGTTTCGGCATCGCCCAGGTCCAGGTAGGCGATCGCCAGTTCGAGGCGATCACGGCCAGGGGTTGCAAGCAGGTGGCGGTTGTCGTCCGCCGCGTCCAGCGGCGCCTCTGCGCCGGCGTCGGCGTCGGCGTCGGCGTCGGCATCGTCGGCATCTACGTCGGGGACGTCAGGCGACTCGGCGGCGACGGGATTGGCGCCGGACAGCGCATCGCCCTCGGCGGGGAACTCGAACACACCACGGAACGAGGGCTGCGCGGCGGCTTCCAGGGCATGCGCAGGCGGGGTGTAGACATCGACCGGGTCGACCGCAGCGGCGGCCGGCAGGGTCGCCGGTTCGCTGTTTTCACGCCCGGCATCGCTGTCGGCCACGTCCTGGCCCGGCAGCGGCTCCAGGGTGAACACCGGCTCGCGGCGCAGGCCTTGGCCGAGAGATTCGGCCGGCGTGTCCAGCACCGCACTGGCCTCCTCGCGGGCGTCATCCAGGCGCGCGTCGAGGGCGTCGTCCTGCTGTGCGGCCAGCTCGTCGACGTAATCGGTGGCCGGGACGGCGGCCGCCAGGGCCGTCGCATCCAGGGCCTCGCGGCGCAGCGGTGGCAGCGGTGACGGTTTGCGACGGCGGGCCAACGCCCAACCGGCCACGACCAGCAGCAGCACCCCCAGGCCCAGCCAATACCAGCCGCCGCCACCGGCGTCGCGGCCCGCCGGGGCCTGGCCCAGGCGCTGCTGCGCGGCGGCCAGGTCGCTGTCTTTCATCGCAATCAGCGACTGCTGCTGCTTCTGCAGCTTTTCCAGGTCGGCCACGCGGCCGCGCAGCTCCTGGATCTCGGCATCGCGGGTGGCCACATCTTCCTTGGCCTGACGCAGTTGTTCGTTACCCAGCATGTCACCCTCACTGCCGGCGGCGGTGCCGGTGGTTGTCCCTGCGTTGTTGTCGGTGGCGGCAACCGCCGGGGCGATCTCCAGGCGTGCGCCGCTGGCGGCGACCGGCGCCGCGACCGGGCCGGGGCTGGCGGCGGCGGTGCCGCTGCTGGCCGGCTGCGGAATGGCTGCGCGCGACTGACGCCATTGCGCGGCGTGCTCACGCACGATCGCCGCGGCCTCGTTGGCATCGATGGCGGCGCTGCTGCCGGCGGGACCGCGCAGCACGGCACCCTGCTTGAGCAGGTTGACGTTGCCGCGGATGAAGGCGTCGGGATTGGCGCGCAACAGGGCGATCATCGCCTGGTTGCGGTTGATGCCCTGCTCGCGCGCCACCGTGCCGGCAATCTGCGACAGGGTCTGACCGCGCTGCACGGTGATGCGGCCATCGGCCGCTGCGTTGGCCGCTGCGGGGGCGCTGGTGGCGGCCGGCGATGATGGGGAAGCGCGCGGTGCCACCGGTGCAGCAGGCGCCGGCTTGGCCGCGATGGCCGCTGCAGGCGCAGGTTCACGCAGGATGGCATTGGACATCGCCCCGGCCGGTGCGACGATCTCCGGTTCGGCCACGGCCAGCGCGCTGTTGGGCGCATCGACCAGCGCCGAATACTCGCGCACCAGGCGGCCTTGCCCCCAGTCGGCCTCGATCAGGAAATTCAGCGATGGGGTGGTGACCGGGGCCTGGGTGCTGACCCGCACCACCGCCCTGCCCTGCGCGTTGCGGGTGAGTTCGAACTGCAGCTCACTGACCAGCCCGGCCGGTGCATCCAGCCCGACCCGGGCGAATGTGCCCGGCGAGGCCAGCGCCACGCGCAGGTTCTGCAACTCGGCCGGGTCGGCTGAAATCACCGGGATTTCGGCCAGCAACGGCTGGCCAGGCTTGGACAGCACCCGGATATCGCCCAGGCCCAGGGCCAGGGCGGAGCTGCTGGCCAGGGCCAGCAGCAGCGTTGACACATACTTGAGCGGGCGCAAGGCGCCCGGAGCCCGGTTGTTCATGGCGGCCAATATAACGGCTCCCCCGGTGATCGGCGATGATTGAATTGCAGCCGCCGATGGCATCCCCATGCCATCGGCGCGTGCGCGATCAGCCTTCGGCGGCAACCAGTTCGGCCAACTGCACGGCATTGAGCGCAGCACCCTTGCGGATGTTGTCCGACACGATCCACAAGTTCAGCCCGTTCGGGTGCGAAAGGTCCTCGCGGATGCGGCCGACATACACCGCATCATTGCCCGAGGCATGGGTCACCGGCGTGGGGTAGCCGCCGGCCTCATGCTTGTCGACCACTTCCACGCCCGGCGAACGCGAGAGCAGTTCGCGCGCGGCTGCCACGCTGACCTTGTCGCGGGTTTCGATGGTGACCGCTTCGGAATGGCCATAGAACACTGGCACGCGCACCGCCGTGGGGTTCACCAGGATGCTGTTGTCACCCAGGATCTTCTGGGTTTCCCAGACCAGCTTCATTTCTTCCTTGGTGAAGCCGTTCTCCAGGAAGTCATCGATATGCGGGATCAGGTTGAAGGCGATCTGCACCGGGAACCGCTGCGGGTCGATCTGCTGGAAGCTGAGCAGCTGGCCGGTCTGCTTGCCCAGTTCCTCCAGTGCCGAGCGGCCACCGCCGGACACCGACTGGTAGGTGGCCACGTTGATGCGCGTGATGCCGTACTGGCGGTGCAGCGGCGCCAGCGCGACCAGCATCTGCATGGTCGAGCAGTTGGGGTTGGCGATGATCCCGCGCGGACGGTTCTTGAGCGCGTCCGGGTTCACTTCGGACACCACCAGCGGCACGTCGTCGTCGTAACGGAAGGCCGAGGAGTTGTCGATCACCACCGCGCCGGCAGCGGCGAACTTCGGCGCGAAGTCCTTGGAGACACTGCCACCGGCGGAGAACAGCGCGATGTCCACGCCGGCCGGGTCGAAGTCGGCCAGATCCTGGACCTTGATCTTCTCGCCGCGGTAGTCGATTTCGCCACCGGCCGAGCGCGAGGACGCTAGCAGGGTCAGCGAAGCGATCGGGAAGTCGCGCTCGGCCAGGATGGACAGCATGGTTTCGCCCACGGCGCCGGTGGCACCGACTACCGCGACGTGGAAACGACGATCTGGATTGCTCATGGGGGTGTACTCGAAAGGTGATCAGGAAGGGAGGCGCACGGCAGGCTGGGTTCGGGGAACCTCGCAGGAAGGGCGCGGTTCCCTATCGTTTTGCGTCGTCGGTTTTCTTGGCGCCCGCGGTCACGCCAGCACGGGCCGCTTTCACGGCATCGGCGTTGATCGCGCTCGGCGGGTGGCCGGCCTGCGGGCCGTGGCCGAGCGCGGCGGTAAGGTTGTCCACGGCCAGCTGCACCATTGCCCGGCGGGTGGCCTGGCTGGCGCTGCCGATATGCGGGGTCAGCACGATGTTGTGCAGGGCCAGCAGTTCCGGGCGCACGGCAGGTTCGCCTTCGAACACATCCAGGCCGGCCGCGGCGAGGCGGCCGTTGGCCAGCGCATCGGCCAGCGCCTGCTCGTCGATGATGCCGCCACGGGCGATGTTCACCAGGGTGGCGGTGGGCTTCATCTTCGCCAGCGCGCCGGCATCGATGAGGTGGTGGGACGCGGCGCTGTAGGGCAGCACCAGCACCAGGTGATCGGCCTGGGCCAGCAGCGTATCCAGATCGACGTACTGCGCACCCACCTCGGCCTCGGTGGCCTCGGGCAGGCGCGACCGGTTGTGGTACAGCACCCGCATGCCGAAACCAAGCGCGCCACGGCGGGCGATGCCCTGCCCGATCCGGCCCATGCCGAGGATGCCCAGCGTGCTGCCGTGGATATCCGCGCCGAGCAGGGTCTGGAACGACCACTGGCCCCACTGGCCATCGCGCAGCCAGCGTTCGGCCTCGGTGATGCGCCGCGCGGCGGCCATCAGCAGCGCGAAGCCAAGGTCGGCGGTGGTGTCGGTCAAGACGTCCGGCGTGTTGCTGGCCAGGATGCCGGCAGCACTGAGCGCGTCGATGTCCAGGTTGTTGTAGCCGACGCCGACGTTGGCGATCGCGCGAAGCTGCGGCGCGCGGGCGATTTCAGCCACGCCGATGCGTTCGTTGAGGGTGATCAGCGCGCCGTCGACCTGGGCCAATCGGTCGGCCAGCTGCGCGGGCGTGTAAGCGGTGACCGTGTCGGTGAGGGTCAGGTCGAAATGCTGCCCGAGCAGTTCGACCACCTCGTCGAACAGCGGCTGGCTGACCCAGACCCTTGGCCGCCGATCACCCATCGATCGTTCCGGGAATGCGCGGGGTGATGTCACCGACGTCGCCGCATTGCGCGCGATGGCGCAGCGCCTGGTCCATCAGCACCAGGGCCATCATCGCTTCGGCGATGGGGGTGGCGCGGATGCCCACGCACGGGTCGTGGCGGCCGGTGGTGATGACCTCCACCGCGTTGCCGGCGGCATCCACCGTGGCGCCGGGCAGGCGCAGGCTGGAGGTCGGCTTGAGCACGATCGAGGCGGTGACCTGCTGGCCGGTGGAGATGCCTCCCAGGATGCCGCCGGCATGGTTGCTGGCAAACCCCTGCGGGGTGATCAGGTCGCGGTGCTCGGTGCCCAGCTGGGCGGCACTGGCAAAGCCGTCGCCGATTTCCACGCCCTTGACCGCATTGATGCTCATCAGCGCAGCGGCCAGTTCGCCGTCGAGCTTGCCGTAGATGGGTTCGCCCCAACCGGGGGGAACACCGTCGGCGACCACATTGACGCGCGCGCCCACCGAATCGCCGGACTTGCGCAGGGCGTCCATGTAACTTTCCAGCGCCGGCACCTGTTCGGCCACCGGCCAGAAGAACGGGTTGTCTTCCACGGCCGACCAGTCGTGCCCGGTGGGCGTGATCGCGCCAAGCTGGGACAGATAACCGCGCACGGTGACGCCGTGGCGCTGCTGCAGCCACTTCTTGGCGATGACGCCGGCGGCCACCCGCATGGTGGTTTCGCGCGCCGACGAACGGCCGCCGCCACGCGGATCGCGGATGCCGTACTTGTGCCAGTAGCTGTAATCGGCATGGCCCGGGCGGAACTGCTGGGCGATGTTGCTGTAATCCTTGCTGCGCTGGTCGGTGTTGCGGATCAGCAGCGCAATCGGGGTACCGGTGGTGCGGCCTTCGTAGACGCCGGACAGGATTTCGACCTCGTCGGCTTCGCGCCGCGCCGAGGTGTGCCGGCTCTTGCCGGTGGCGCGGCGCTGCAGGTCGTGGTCGAACTCGGCGGCACTGATGTCCAGCCCCGGCGGGCAACCATCGATCACGCAGCCGATCGCCGGACCGTGCGATTCGCCGAAGGTGGTGACGGTGAGCAGTCTGCCGAAGCTGTTGGAACTCACGGCCGCTGTGCTGCCAGTTCGGTGATGCGCACGCTGTGGGCGATCAGCTCACGGCATTCCACGGCGAAGATGCCCATCTGGCCAACCTTGAATTCAATCCAGGCGAAGTCGACTTCCGGCAGCAGCTTGATGAGGTGCTGTTCGGATTCGCCCACTTCGCAGATCAGCAGGCCGTCTTCGCTGAGGTGCAGCGGGGCGTCGCGCAGGATCTTGAGGACCAGGTCGAGGCCGTCGTCGCCGGCACGCAGGCCCATGTCCGGCTCGTAGGAGTATTCCTGCGGCAGGGCATCGGTCTCGTCGTTGGTGACGTACGGGGGATTGGTGACGATCAGGTCGTAGTGGCGACCGGTGAGGCCGTTGAACAGGTCCGACTTGAGCAGGGTGACGTTGTGCGCCTGCAGGCGGTCCTTGTTCTCATGCGCCAGGGCCAGCGCATCATCGCTGAGATCCACGCCGTCCACTTCCCAGTTGGGGTAGTAGTGGCCGATGGCAATGGCGATGCAGCCCGAGCCGGTGCACAGGTCGAGCGCGCGCTGGACATGGCGGCCGGCCAGCCAGGGTTCGAAACCGGTTTCGATCAGTTCGGCGATCGGCGAGCGCGGCACCAGGGCCCGGGTGTCGCTCTTGAAGCTGAGGCCGGCAAACCAGGCTTCGCCGGTGAGGTAGGCGGCGGGCACGCGTTCATTGATGCGGCGCTCGAACAGGGCCAGCACGTCGAACTTTTCACGCGTGGTGACGCGGGCGGCACCGTAGGCCGGGCCCAGGTCATGCGGCAGGTGCAGGCTGTGCAGGACCAGCTGGGTGGCTTCGTCCAGGGCGTTGTCGTAGCTGTGGCCGAAGGTGAGCCCGGCGGCGTTGAAACGGCTGGTGCCGTAGCGGATCAGGTCGATGATCGTATGGAGTTCGGCGGCCGTTTCGGCAGTCATGGCAAGGCAACAGACAAAGTGGCCCCCGATTATAGGCGACCCCATGCCCCCCGGCATCCGTTGCAGTCGAAAGTGGTTGGGTTGGGGGTTTGGAGGCATGGAGCGAGGTCAAGGTCAAGGTCAAGGTCAAGGTCAACTTCAACGTCAAAGGCGGCGCTGCGTTGGTGGCGGGCTTGGTCGGGGTGGGTGGGCCGGCGGGACACGCCGCAAGTACGTCCTTGTAGGCCCCGCCACCGCATCCATGCGGTGGAGGGTCCCGCCAACCCACCCACCCCGCCCCCGACACACTGCCTTTGCCGCATTGAGAGCAGATCAAGGTCACGTGCCAGAGCAGCCTCCTGCGCCCGCACGGGGTGGGAGAGGTAGTGCCGAGCCTTGCTCGGCACCTCCCTACCATCCCCACAACCTGCCCCCCTCCCCTCGCCCCAACCCCAACCGCTCTGCCAGTGAAATGCACTGGCCCGCCCCGCCTTTCCCTTGCCCTTGCCTCGAGCCTTGCCTTGGCCCTTGCCCTTACCCAAGGGGCACCAGCCAACTGTCGAGCGTCGGCACGGATGGGGTTGCGGGGCCCTGAGGCGCATGGATGCGCCGACGGAGCTTACAAGGGTGAGGGCGCATTGCTTGCGAGGCACTGCCTCGCATGCGCCCGAACGCACAGCCGCCAGCGGCTGGGCCGGGCCGCGGAGCGGGACTTGCAGCGTGCCCCGCAACCCCACCCGTGCCGGCGCCGCCTCCGATCGCTGCACACCAGGGCTTCGGCTCCGGCTCCGGCTTTTGCCTTCGCTTCAGACCTACGCTCTTCAAAGAATCAACCCGACAAACCCCAAAAGACCCACCAGCAACGCCGCCGCCCCTATCATGGTGGCCCCTTCCGGGAACGGGCTTTCCATGTTCAACCGCAACGCAGGCATCATTTTGCTCGTCGCCCTGGCCGCCGGCCTGGGCCTGGTCGCCGCGCAGAAGGTCTTCGCGCCCAAGCCGGCCAGCGATCGTCCGGCCACCGAATCGATCACCTTCTATCCCCAGCCGCGCCCGCTGCCGGACTTCAACCTGGCCCAGTCCGACGGTACCCGCCTGATTCCCGGCGAGCTCAAGGGCCACTGGACCCTGGTGTTCCTCGGTTTCACCTTCTGCCCGGACGTCTGCCCCACCACCCTGGCCGACCTTGCCCAGGCCCAGAAGCAGTGGGAAGCCCAGCCCGAAAGCCTGCGCCCCCGCCTGGTCTTCATTTCCGTGGATCCCGAACGCGATACCCCCGCACGTCTGGGCGAGTACGTGCATGCCTTCCACAAGGACACCCTGGCCGCCACCGCCGACGTGCCCTCGCTGGAACGCTTTGCCACCTCGCTGGGCTTTGTGTTCCAGAAGGTTCCCGGCAAGCGCTTCGACGAAAACCCCGAGGATTACACCCTCGAACACTCGGCCAGCCTGGCCGTACTGGACCCGGATGGCCGACTGGCCGGTCTGATCCGCCCCCCCTTCAATGCGCAGGCCATTGCCCGCGACCTGCAGACGCTGACCGAGAAAACCGCACCATGAGCCTGACCACCACGCTGAGCTACGTCCTGCCCCACCGCCTGCTGTCTTCGATGGCGCGGCGCCTGGCGTATTCCAGCAACCCGCGGATCTCACGTTGGCTGATCGACACCGTTACCGAAAAGTTCGGCGTGAACCTGGCCGAGGCGGCCAACCCCGATCCGCGCAGCTATGCCACCTTCAACCAGTTCTTCACCCGCGCGCTGAAGCCCGGCGCGCGGGTGGCCGCGCCGGACCCGCGCACGCTGGTGATGCCCGCAGACGGCCGCATCAGCCAGCTCGGTGCAATCGAAGATGGCCGTATTTTCCAGGCCAAGGGCCAGTCGTTCACCGCCGCCGAACTGCTGGGCGATGCCAAGGACGCCGAGGTCTTCCAGCACGGCCTGTATGCCACGGTGTATCTGTCGCCGAAGGATTACCACCGCGTGCACATGCCGTGGACCGGCACCCTGCGCGAAACCGTGCACGTGCCCGGCCGCTTGTTCAGTGTCGGCCCGGCCGCGGTCAACAACGTGCCCGGTCTGTTTGCCCGCAACGAGCGCCTGGTCTGCCATTTCGACACCGATTTCGGCCCGATGGTGTCGGTGATGGTCGGTGCGCTGCTGGTGTCCGGCGTGGAAACGGTGTGGGGCGGTGAAGAGATTCCTGCCTATGGCGACACCATCACCCGCAAGGATTATCGCGGCAAGGGTATTACGCTGGAACGGTTTGCCGAGATGGCGCGCTTCAACTACGGCTCCACCGTGATCATCCTGCTGCCCCCCGGCGTGGCCGACTTCGCCCCGCACCTGGATGCCGAGCATGCCGTGCAGCTGGGCCAGGCGCTGGCGACCCTGCGGTAAGGCAGCCACGCCCTGGGTGGCCACCGCCCGCCGGCACGCCACCAACGAAAACGCCCCGGTTTCCCGGGGCGTTTTTTGTTTCGCTTGATCGGCGCCGATCAGATGTCGACCGGGCCGACGTCCATGCCGTCGTAATCCTCGACACCATTGGCTTCGGCCAGCGCCTGCAGCTCGTGGTTGCGGGCATCCAGCGAGGCTTCGGTATGCACCTCGGCGCGCTCCACGTGCAGTACGTGGTACGGCGCCTCGCCGTCTTCCAGGTCCGGCTCGAAGACCTCCACCAGCGTGTAGCCCATGCCAACCAGCTTCTCGCCCAGGCCATTCAACGGCTCCGGGGTGGTGTTGACGAAAAAGTAGCCCCACAGCATCGGGCCGTTGAGGTCCCAATCGGTGTTTTCACGGATGTTGGCGAACATCTCGTTGATCGCGGTGATATCCATCGTGTTGTCCTGTATGCGTGTACCTGTGGGCCCAGACGCGATGGCCGCAGGCGTGATGCCGGCAGCCTACTCCATTCGGCCCGCGCTTACTTGTCGCAGCCCTGCAGCTTGAGCACCTGGCCCTGCCTGAGCGAATAGGCAGGCGCCTTGAGCCCGTTGGCCCGGGCCAGTTCCCGCACATCGCACTGGAACCTGTCGGCGATCGATCCCAGGGTCTGGCCCTTGCCCACCTTGTGGCTGCGCACCGGCTTGGCCTTGGCCTTCGGCTTGGCCGCCGGGGTGGCCACCGGCGCAACCGGGGTGGCGGCCACCGCGCTGGCCTGTACGTCGGCCACCGGCACCACGCTGCCCACCGCCACGTTGCCGGTGTAGCTGGCCGCGCTGGGACGCACGATGGCCGCGTTGAGGTCAGCGGTGATCAGGGTGCGGGCCAGGTCGGCACGCGGGCCACTGACGCAGTAACGGTTGTACAGCCCGGCGATGCGGGTGGTGGCGTTGATGGTGGTGCCGGCCGGAATCCAGCCGTCGGCCTCGTAGCGCGGGTTGAGGTTGCGCAGCGCGCGCATGTAGCCGTCGCGGGTGCCGGCGCTGCCCAGGCAGATGGTCAGTTCGTAGATGGTGGTGGACTTGGCCAGGCGGATGGTGGCCGGCTGCGCACTGATCTTCGGGAACTCCACGCCGTACTGCTGCGGGTGCAGGAAGATCCAGGCCGCGGCGATCACCATCGGCACGTAGTCCTTGGTCTCACCGGGGAACTGGTTGTAGACACTGTCCGTCCAGAACCCCTGGCCGCCGCTCTGCTTGAACACGCGCACCGCGCGGCCTTCACCGCCGTTGTAGCCGGCCAGCGACAACTCGACGCTGCCATTGAGCTCGCGCATGCGCTCGTTGAGGTAGGTGGCGCTGGCCTCGGCGGCGCTGCGGGCATCAAAGCGGGTGTCAAAGCCGGTGCCGTCCGGGCCCAGCCCGAAGCGGCGGCCCGTGGCCGGCATGAACTGCATCAGGCCGGCGGCACCGGCGCGCGAGGACGCATGCACGCGACCATTGGATTCCTTTGCCATGATCCCGAACAGCAGCGCCTCGGGCAGGCCGCGCTTCTCCCACTCCGGCCACATCACCTGGCGCAGGTTCTGGTAGTTCTCATAAGTGGTCATCAACGCCGGGCGCATGTCGGTCAGCCAGCGGCGGATGCCGGCCTGCACGGCCGGGTTGTACTCGACCATGTTGTCGAATGCATGGCGCTTGTCGTTGAGCAGCGCGGCGGCGCGTGCCGCTTCAGGCACGTCGGCGGCCAGCGGGCCGATGTGGTCCGGGTCGGCCTCGAGCAGGCCGCCGTCGCTGGCCAGTTCATCGCCCTCGCCATCACGGGTGTCGGCGTTGTCCTTCAGCAGGCGCTTGTAGGCCGGCAGCATGTTGCTGACCTGGCAGCCCTTCTGGGCCACGCAGGCGCTGATCACATCCTCCATGTCCTCCAGCGCGGCATCGCCTTCGTTCTTGCCCTTGGGATCGGCATTGGCCACCAGCACCAGCGCGGCGCGGTAGCGCTTCTCGGCGGCGGCCATGCGCTGGTCCAGCGCTTCGATCTTCACCCGGTCACGGGCCGAAACCCGCTGGGCGTGCGCCTCCGGCACGAACGACACCATTGCAGCCAACGCCAGCAACGGCCAACCACGGACAAGCAAGACAGGAACGGGCATTTTTGGCACTGTGTGCGAAAGATGGGGCAGAGTAGCCGCGCCGCTTGCATCGGGGCAACCCGCTCGACCCGCCGACCTGCGCCCACGTTTAGAATCCCGCCCATTCACACTGCACCAGCACAAGCGAGTTGACCATGGATCCGATCCTGCTCGGCAAAGGCATCACCGACGATATCGCCGTGACCCTGCAACCCCGGCTGGGCAACCGCCACGGCCTGGTGGCCGGGGCCACCGGAACCGGCAAGACGGTCACCCTGATGACCCTGGCCGAAGGCTTCTCGCGGATCGGCGTGCCGGTGTTCCTGGCCGATGTGAAGGGCGACGTGGCCGGCCTGGCCGTGGCGGGCACCGGCACCGATGCACTGCTGCAGCGCGCGCGGGAGATCGGCGTGGCCGATTACGCGCCCGCCGCCAGCCCGGCCATCTTCTGGGACCTGTACGGCAAGCTGGGCCATCCGGTACGCACCACCGTCAGCGAGATGGGCCCGACCCTGCTGGCCCGCATCCTGGAGCTCAACGACACCCAGTCCGGCGTGCTCGACATCGTGTTCAAGCTGGCCGACGACCGGGGCCTGCTGCTGTTGGACCTGGATGACCTGCGCGCCCTGCTGGGCCTGGTGGCCGAGGAGCGCAAGGACATCTCCACCGAATACGGCCTGGTCAGCGCCCCATCGGTGGCGGCGATCCAGCGCTCGCTGCTGCGCCTGTCGCAGGACGGTGGTGAAGCGTTCTTCGGCGAGCCGGCGCTGGAACTGGCCGACATCATGCGGGTCAACCACGACGGCCGCGGCGTGATCGGCATTCTTGCCGCCGACCAGTTGGTGCTCAAGCCCAAGTTGTATTCCACCTTCCTGCTGTGGCTGCTGTCCGAACTGTTCGAGACGATGCCCGAAGTGGGCGACCTGGACAAACCCAAGCTGGTCTTCATCTTCGATGAGGCGCACCTGCTGTTCGACGATGCGCCGGCGGCGCTGGTGCAACGCATCGAGCAGGTGGTGCGGCTGATCCGCTCCAAGGGCGTGGGCGTGTACTTCTGCTCGCAGTTCCCCGACGACGTGCCGGCCAACATCCTGGGCCAGCTCGGCAACCGCGTGCAGCACGCGCTGCGCGCGTTCACCCCGCGCGACCAGAAGGCGGTGAAGACCGCCGCCGAAACCTTCGTCCCCAACCCCAAGCTGGACGTTGCCGCGGTGCTGGCCAAGCTTGGCACCGGCGAGGCGCTGGTGTCCACGCTGCAGGACAAGGGCATTCCTTCGCCGGTGCAGCAAACCCAGATCGCCCCGCCGCGCTGCCGGATGGGGGCCATCACCGACGCCGAACGCGCCCAGGTGCGCGCCGGCAGCCCGGTGGGCAGCCGCTACGACACCGCGATCAACCGCGAATCGGCGGCCGAGCGGCTGGCCCAACGCGCACAGAAGGCGGTGGAGCAGGCCGACACCCCGAAGGCACGCACCCGCGAGCAGGACGAGGCGCAGGAGGGGGGCTTCGGCCAGTCGATCAAGGACGCCATCTTCGGCACCAAGCGTCGCCAGGGCATGATTGAAACCATGGCCAAGCAGACCACCCGGACCGTGGGCAGCAAGCTGGGCAACCAGATCGTGCGCGGCATCCTGGGCGGGCTGTTTGGCGGCAAGCGCTGAGACGTATCGATGTCGCGTTGGCGTCCCCCTGCGGAAAAGAGTACGGCCCTGATCACCGCGCAGGGCCACGCACGACTGAAGGCCGAGCTGGAGGATCTGTGGCGGGTGCGCCGGCCGGAAGTGGTCAAGGCCCTGGCTGCCGCCGCGGCCGAAGGTGACCGCTCGGAAAATGCCGAATACACCTACCGCAAGAAGCAGCTGGGCGAGATTGACCGCCGCGTGCGCTACCTGACCAAGCGCCTGGAATCGCTGCGCGTGGTCGATACCACCCCGACCGACCCGCAGGCGGTGTTCTTCGGCGCGTGGGTGGCGCTGGAGAACATGGACAGCGGCGATACCAGCCGCTACCGCATCGTTGGCCCGGACGAGACCGACGCGGCCACCGGCTGGATCAGCATCGATTCACCCCTGGCGCGTGCGTTGTTGAAGAAGCGCGTGGATGACGAGTTCGAGGTGGAGCTGCCCAGCGGACGCACCGGCTTTGCGATTCTGGCGGTGGAGTACGGCGCCCAATGAACCGGTCGGTGCCGTGGCGACGAAAGCATCGCCCTGGGCGTGGCGGCTGCCACGTCACGATGGATCGGTAGAGACCACGGTTGGTCGGCTCTACCGATCTGCTCTACCGGTTGGTTCAACCCATCGGTTCAATCTGTCGGCACGCCCCCTGCAACGGGGCTGGATAGCGGCGCCCTTCGCGCAGCGGGCGGAAATACTCGGCCTGCCGGTAGAACCCGGCATCCTGGCGCGCATGCCAGCCGGGAATGCCCATCAACGGCAGCGGCCGCAGTTCCAGCGGGTCGTTGAGGACGCGCCCGTCTTCAATCCGCGCTGCCACCTGCGCGACAGCGTGCGCGTCATCCTCACCCTGCACCACCACGCACTTGCCCACCAGCAAGCGCCCGGGCAGCAGGGCTTGCTCCATCAAGGCATGGCCGATCACTGCCGCCACCGCAATGGCGCCGTCGCGCCACGCATCTGCAGCACCCGGGAACAGCGCAGGCCAGTCATGCCGATCCCACGCCTGCAGCAGCGAGGCATCGCCTACCCGCACGATCACGCCGGTTTCGTCGAACTGGGTCAGCGCGGCCTGCGCCCGATCACGCGCGCGCAACCCGTTGCGCGCGATGTGCCGGCACTGGCCCGCGTTGAGCGCATGCTTGATCGCCGGGTGGCGCGCCCATACCAGGGCGTTGAACAGGTCGTGCCAGTTGCAGGCCCGGGTTGCGATGCGGCCCTGCGCGATGCGTTGTTCGTAATGCAGGCCGTCGGCCAGCAACCCGTCGTCCTGCTCGACCAGGTGCCGGCCCGGCAACGCCAGGCGGGCATCCAGCGCCGCGACGGTCGGCCAGCTGGCCGCCGTCATCACATCGACGTAGTGGGAGAATCCGGCAAACAACGGCTGCGCGAAGCAGCCCGGGGCCACGGCGCCACGCGGCGGTGCAATGAAACGGCGGCGGGTGCCACCGGCATCGGCCGCCGCCGCGGTCACAGCACCTGCAGGTCGAACGGCTTGCGCGCCGGTTCGTCGATCAACGCATCACCGTACAGATCATGCTCGTCGCTTTCGGTGATCTCCACGTCCACGAACTGACCCACGCGCAGGCGCGCTTCCTCGGCGTTCTGGATGTGCACCAGGCCATCGATCTCCGGCGCATCGGCCTTGGAACGGGCCACCGCGATGCCATCCTCGATCGCATCGACCAGGCACTGCTGCACACTGCCGATCTTGGCTTCCAGGCGCGCGGCGGAGATCTCCGCCTGGCGGGCCATGAAGCGCGCCAGGCGCGCCTGCTTCACTTCTTCGGGCACCGCATCGGGCAGGTCGTTGGCCGTGGCACCGGTCACCGGCGAATAGGCGAACGCGCCCACGCGGTCCAGCTGCGCCTCGTCCAGGAACGACAGCAGTTCCTCGAACTCGGCATCGGTCTCGCCCGGGAAGCCGACGATGAAGGTCGAGCGCACGGTGATATCCGGGCAGATCTGGCGCCAGCGCTGCACGCGCTCCAGGGTCTTGTCGACCGCGCCCGGCCGCTTCATCAGCTTGAGGATGCGCGGGCTGGCGTGCTGGAACGGAATATCCAGGTACGGCAGGATCCGGTTCTCGGCCATCAGCGGCACGATCTCGTCCACGTGCGGGTACGGGTACACGTAGTGCATGCGGGTCCAGGCATCCAGCTCGGACAGGCCTTCGCACAGCGCCTTCAGCCGGGTCTGGTAGGCCTTGTCGCGCCACATGCGCTCGGCGTACTTGACGTCCACGCCATAGGCCGAGGTGTCCTGGGACACCACCAGCAGCTCCTTCACCCCGCCACGCACCAGCCGTTCGGCTTCGCGCAGCACGTCATCCACCGGGCGCGAGACCAGCTTGCCGCGCATCGAGGGAATGATGCAGAAGCTGCACTTGTGGTTGCAGCCTTCAGAGATCTTCAGATAGGCGTAATGGCGCGGGGTCAGCTTGATGCCGTAGTCGGGCACCAGGTCCACGAAGGGATCGTGCTTGGGCGGCAGCGCGGCATGCACGGCCTCCATCACGCTCTGGTAGTCCTGCGGGCCCGATACCGCCAACACGTTCGGGTACGCCTCGCGGATCTGCTCGGGGCGCTTGCCCAGGCAGCCGGTGACGATCACCTTGCCGTTGGCGTTCATTGCCTCGCCGATCGCATCCAGCGACTCGGTCACGGCCGAATCAATGAAGCCGCAGGTGTTGACCACCACCACGTCGGCGGCATCGTAGGAGGGCACGATGTCGTAGCCCTCCGAGCGCAGCTGGGTGAGGATACGCTCGGAATCGACAAGGGCCTTCGGGCAGCCAAGGCTGACAAAGCCGACTTTGGGGTTCAGCTGGGACATGGAATCGCGGGACTCTGGGGGCCTGGGCCCATGCCGGAATGGCGTGGGGACCTGGGGCCGGAAACGGCGGCAAGTATACCGGGGTCGCGGGCATGGCCCTGAATCGCGGTGGGCCGATCCCGCCCGGCCCGTCACCGCCGCTGACATCGCCCTAACCGGCCCGCGGCCGATAATGAGCGCCTGAACCAACAGGAGTCACGCATCATGGGTGAGTGGGTCACGCTCGATACGCATCACGGTCCGGTCCGCGCCTGGCAGGCCACGCCGGAGGGCAAGCCCCGCGGCGGGCTGGTGGTCATCCAGGAGATCTTCGGGGTCAACGCGCACGTGCGCGAAGTGGCCGAGGGCTTTGCCGCGCAGGGCTACGCCGTGCTGGCGCCCTCGTTCTTCGACCTGATCGACGGGGTGGAGGCCGACCACGATGCCCTGCCCTACGACCCGGACGGGGTGAAGCAGGGGCTGGCACATGTCAACGCGCTGGGGGTGGAGAAGGCGCTGGAGGTGGTCCGCGCGGCGGCCTCGCGGCTGGCCCCGGCCGGCAAGGTCGGCACGGTGGGCTACTGCTGGGGCGGCAGCATCGCGCTGCTGTCGGCACTGCGGCTGGGCCTGCCGTCGGTGAGCTACTACGGGGCGCGCAACGTGCAGTTCCTGGACGAAGCGCCCAAGGCGCCGGTGATGTTCCACTTCGGTGCGCAGGACAAGAGCATCCCGCCGGAGGCCATTGCCGCCCACCGGCAGAAGCTGCCGCAGATGGCCACCTTCGTCTACCCCGCTGACCATGCCTTCAACCGCAGCGTCGGACATGCGTATGATCCAGACAGCGCCACCCTGGCGCTGGAACGCACCCTGGACTTCTTTGCGGAGCATCTTGGATGAGCGAGTTCGAACTGGATTCACGCCTGGCCACCGACAGCGTACTGGTAGCAGAAGGGCCGTTATCGCAAGTG
>JAHREJ010000016.1 GCA_021733645.1 Bacillus subtilis subsp. subtilis
TGGAGCGGGCCAAGGCGTTCATCCTTGCCGGCCTCGCTAGCGGCAAGCTTTCGCCGATCATTGCCAAGGTCTACCCGTTGGACGATATCCAGCAGGCGCATCATTACCTGGAGGCCAATCAGCAGGTAGGAAAGATCGTCGTCACCATCGCCAGCTGACTCAAGGGCGGCCATCGGCAGCGTTGTCGCCGACAGCCTCACGTTCTGCGAACCCCAGCCTCTCGGCCGGGTGCCCAAACCCGCAGGGTACCCGGCACCATGCTGGGGCGTGTGCAGTGGACGGTGATGATGGTCGGCGTGCGGTCGGTTCGCCTTCCGCAGGCGGGTACGCCCATGTCGTTGGTGCTGTATTGCCGGTGGATGACGGGCTGTTAAGATTTCATCCACGCCCCGCTACCGATCGGCTTCCTTTCATGGACTCTTGGAGCATCGTCTTCGCTATCGGGGCTGCGCAGGCCGCAGTGCTGGCGGCCGCCCTTTGGCGCCGGCAGGTCAATACCGAGGCGAACCGCGTGCTGGCGGTATGGATTGCGCTGATCGGCATCGACTTGGCGGTGAAGGCGATGTACTGGGACGATCCAGCGGCCGGTCTGTTGAAGGCGTTCCGTTTCGTCGGCCTGTTTCCGTTCCTGTACGGCAGCCTCTTCTATGTCTATGTCACCGCGCTCACCGGAGCGAGGAGATTGGGCTGGCGCGATACCGTGCATTTCGCAGGCTTCATCCTTGTGGTGGCCATGCACGCGGGCTTCTTCTTCCAGGATCTGGTGCAGACGGAAGGGGTGACCGCACAAATGGCGGCCGCAACTGCAGCGCCGCAATGGCTGCGCCTGGACTTCGCGCTGTACACCTACAGTCTGTCGTATGTGAGCGCCGGGCTGGTAAAGGTGTTCCGCTATCGACATGGATTGCTGCAGCGGCGTTCGGATGCGGACAGGATGTCTCTGAACTGGATCCACGCAATGGCGATCTCGCAGATCGTTATCTGGTTCATTGCGACCCTGCACTGGTTGGTCCATCTCCCCTGGGTCAGCTATCCCCTGATCTATGGCGCGGTCACCGCGTGGGTGTTCGTGGTGGGCTACCTCAGCCTCACTCAAGGCGCAGTGGTCGTCGAGCGGGCTCCCGAGCCGCCACGGGGCAACATCGACGCGGCCCCCGATGCTGACGACTCGCGTTTTCCCGACGTTGAGGCGCGCCTGTCGCAGCTGATGGCCCAGCACCACCTCTATCGGGAGCCCGCGCTTACCATTGGCCAGCTGGCCAAGCGTAGCGGGTATCCGGAATACCTGGTCTCGGCGGTCGTCAACCGGCGCTTCCAGGAAAATTTCTGGGAGTACATCAACCGCCAGCGGATCGATGCGGCGTCCTGCTGTCTTGCCGATGCCAGCGACAGCCGCACCATTCTGGACATCGCCTTTGCGTGCGGCTTCACCTCAAAGTCGACCTTCAACGCGGCGTTCAAGCGCCAGCTGGGTCAAACCCCCAGCGCCTTCCGCAAATGTCGTCCGGGCACGGGTGTTTCGGAGTTACCGAGCGCTTGACGGTGTTTTCAGTGTCCTTGCCCGCGCCCGCTGCCAACGCAGTGCCAGTTCACAGGCAGCCAGGTTGAATGTCCAGCAGCCCCACGCCGCTGCAAGATAGACCAGCGGAAATGGAAGGTGCAGAACACCCAGTCCGATGCCCAGGATCAGCCGCAGCGTGACGGCGGACGCGGTGAGGGCGATGCTGCGCCACATCCACTCCCGGTGCTCGGCCAGGTTGCCGGCAAGCGCATGGCCGACGCCGATGCCCGTCGTTGCCAGCCACGCCAGCGCGAGCAGGCCAAAGCCGATGCCGGTGGCGGCCCCACCTTGTGCGTGGCGGGCCAGGGACAGACCTGCAAGCCCGGCAATCAGCACGCCGCCGGCGTACAGGCCACCGCTTAGGCGGTGCAGGCCCGGGACAAGCCGTCGGATCCATTCGCTCATCTGCAGCGGGGCCAGCAACAAGGCAAGCCCACCACCGAAGAAGTGTGCAGGCACATCCAGGCCCGAACCCGCAAACTTTGCATGCAGGGGATTGCCGGATTCCGGCTTGAGTGCGTCCGAGAGAAAGGTGAATGCGTAGATCGATACGGCCGCACACAGCAGGGCGAAGGTCAACCCGGCACACCAGCGCACTGCGTTGGGAAACACTTGTGGCATCTCGACATCTCTGGACGATGGAGCCCCAAGCGTGGGCCTGAGGCGGGCAAAACTCGTCCGAGCCGGCGGAGTCGTACCTGTGAGGAGAGGGCGCGTGCCCGTCGAGCGGCCGACGATTGGGCAGCCGTGAGGATAGTCGGATTGCTCCGACGTCCAGGACGTTCGCCTCGCCAGGCAAAGGGTGCACGCCCCCTTCGACGCGGCAGCACCCACCCATCTTTGGTCCATTGCCGGATAAACAGTCCGCGTGCAGTACAGCGCCTTCTGGGCCCACCACGCTCCAAAGCACAGTGCGGTCCCTCGCGATCAAGGTCGTCGATGCGCTGGAAATGACAGAACACGGGGACGCCTGGCAAGCACGGGTAAGGGAGCGGAGGCCGCTGGGAACTGTTTCCCCAAGCCGCTTCCGGCCAATAGCGGACGACAGGGCGATGGCGTACGACCTCCGACCTTGGCCGTGGCGATGGTAGACACCACCCCCGGGAGTTCGCTGTCCTCATATCCGAAGATCAATATGAGCATGGCCTTCGGATCCGATACCGTGGGTGCAAACGACGATATCCGGCGGTCCAGGTGCCCCTCATTTCGACCCAAGAGACCGATTCAGGCAGGACCGGCCAATGGGCTCCCATCAGCGTGGTGTGAGGGCAGCCTGCTGACAAGCGAACAAGATGGGGTTGCCGTTTGGCATCAGGTTGGCCGATCTCGAACGCCTTATCATTTTCGGCACGATCCGGCCAACATCGCGCTGGCACAAGGATCCCGGCCAAAATTCAAACAACCGATTGAAACACGCGTAACTTCGCCGAACTGGACACCATCCACCGCTTCCGCCAGACTTCGCCCTTTCCCGCTTCGTGGCACCCATGGCGAAACTGCTGGTCCTGCATGGCCCCAACCTCAACCTGCTCGGCACCCGCGAGCCGGGGGTGTATGGGCACACCACGCTGGCGCAGATCGACCAGGCAATGATGGCCCAGGCGCAGGCCGCCGGGCACGCGGTGGAAAGCCTGCAGTCCAACGCCGAACACCACCTGGTGGACCGCGTCCAGGCCGCCCGTGAAGACGGCACCGCCTTCATCCTGATCAACCCGGCCGCGTTCACCCATACCTCGGTGGCGCTGCGCGATGCGCTGGCCGCGGTGGACGTGCCGTTCATCGAAATCCACCTGTCCAACCCGCATGCGCGCGAGCCGTTCCGCCAGCACAGCTATTTCAGCGACAAGGCCGTGGGCGTGATCTGTGGCTTCGGCGCGGACAGCTACCGCTATGCGATGGATGCAGCACTGACCCGGCTGGCGGCCGCTACCGCGTGATGACCCTGCCGCGCGTCCTTGCCAGCGTTGTGCTGTGGGGCTGCCTGTGTGGCGGCGCGGCGGCATCCGACCGCGAGGACGAGGGTATCGACTGCGCGCACCCGACCACCACGATGGAGCGCGATTTGTGCGCCTCGGACATGGCCGTGGCCGCCGACGCCGAACTCAATACCGTCTATGCGCAGGCGCGCAGGCAATTGCGCACCCCGGCCAATGGCGGCACCTGCAGCTACTGTGGCAACGCCGAGCAGGAACTGGTCCTGGCGCAGCGCGCCTGGATGCAGCTGCGCGACCATGACTGCAACGCGGTATACGCCTTGAACTCGGACGGGACCGCGCGCAACGGCGCGCAGATGCGCTGCCTGATCACCCTGACGCGCGACCGTACGCGGCAACTGCGCGATTTCTACGAATTGCTTTGACCCGAGCGCACCGCGCTTCCCACCACACTGACACCACGAGCCAAGAGGCCCCCATGGATCTCCGCAAAATCAAGAAGCTGATCGACCTGCTGGAAGAGTCGAACCTCGCCGAAATCGAAATCAAGGAAGGCGAAGAATCCGTGCGCCTGTCGCGCGCGCCCGTCTCCGGCTACGGCATGATGCAGGCCCCGCAGATGATGATGGCGCCGGCACCGGTTCAGGCCGCTGCGGCCCCGGCGATGCCGATGCAGTCGCCCACCGAAGCCTCCACCGGCGGCACCGCCAAGGCCGGCAACGCCCTGCCCGAAGGCCACGTGCTGCGCGCCCCGATGGTCGGCACCTTCTATTCGTCGTCCTCGCCGGACAAGCCGGCCTTCGTGTCGGTGGGCCAGGCAGTGAAGGCGGGCGAAACGCTGGCGATCATCGAAGCGATGAAGATGTTCAACCCGATCGAGGCCGATGTTTCCGGCACCATCGTCGCCATCCTGGGCGAAAACGGCCAGCCGGTCGAATTCGACCAGCCGCTGTTCGTGATCGGCTAAGGACTCGTCCATGCTCGACAAAGTCGTAATTGCCAACCGAGGGGAAATCGCGCTGCGCATCCTGCGCGCGTGCCACACCCTGGGTATCCGCACGGTGGCCGTGCATTCCACGGTCGACCGCAACCTCAAGCACGTGGCGATGGCCGACGAGTCGGTCTGCATCGGTCCGGCACCGTCGTCTGAGAGCTACCTCAACATTCCGGCGCTGATTGCCGCGGCGGAAGTCACCGACGCCCAGGCCATCCACCCGGGCTACGGCTTCCTGTCGGAGAACGCCGACTTCGCCGAGCGCGTGGAAGAATCCGGCTTCATCTTCATCGGCCCCAAGGCCGACACCATCCGCCTGATGGGCGACAAGGTGGAAGCGATCCGCGCGATGAAGGCCGCCGGCGTGCCGTGCGTGCCCGGCTCGGGCGGCCCGCTCACCGACGACATCGTGGCCAACACCAAGATTGCCCGTGAGATCGGTTACCCGGTCATCATCAAGGCCTCCGGTGGTGGTGGCGGTCGCGGCATGCGCGTGGTGCACGCCGAGGCCTCGTTGAAGGCGGCCATCGAGACCACCAAGTCCGAAGCCAAGGCCGCTTTCAGCAACGACCAGGTGTACATGGAGAAGTTCCTGGAGAATCCGCGCCACGTGGAAATCCAGGTATTGGCCGACGGCCAGGGCAACGCCATCCACCTGGGTGAGCGCGACTGCTCGATGCAGCGCCGCCACCAGAAGGTGGTGGAGGAAGCACCGGCACCGGGCATCAGCGAGGAAATGCGCGAGCAGATCGGCAAGGTCTGCGTGGAAGCCTGCATCCGCATTGGCTACCGCGGCGCGGGCACCTTCGAGTTCCTGTTCGAAGACGGCCGTTTCTACTTCATCGAAATGAACACCCGCGTGCAGGTGGAACATCCGGTGACGGAGATGGTGACCGGCATCGACCTGGTCTGCGAACAGCTGCGCATTGCCGCCGGCCAGAAGCTGACCATCAAGCAGAGCGACGTGGTGCTGACCGGCCACGCGATCGAATGCCGCATCAACGCAGAAGATGCTGAAACCTTCGTGCCGAGTCCGGGCCAGATCACCGCGTTCCATCCGCCCGGTGGCCCCGGCGTGCGCGTGGATACCCACATCTACAGTGGCTACCGCGTACCGCCGAACTACGACTCCATGATCGGCAAGCTGATCGTGCACGGCCCGGACCGCGAAACCGCGATCGCGCGCATGCGCGTGGCACTGAGCGAAATGGTGGTGGACGGCATCAAGACCAACGTCGCGCTGCAGCAGCGGATCATGCGCGACAAGGGCTTCCAGGCCGGTGGGCAGAACATCCACTACCTGGAAAAGCGCCTGGCCGAACGCAAGAACAAGTCGATTGCACTGACCTGATCGAGCGGCACCGGTTGAATGGCAAAAAGGCGGGGAAATTCCCCGCCTTTTTGTTTGGGCGATCCTCTGGCCTGCCTATGGAACCACGCCCTGCGTGGATGCGCGTCCGGGCCGCGCAAAGGCGGCCCGGACGAGGCGCATCACCGCAGCAGCGCGAACAACAGCAGGATCGGGATCGGAATGCCCAGGAACCACAGCAGCAGGTATTTCATGATGAATCCTCCTCGTTGAGCGTTGCGCTTACAGGTCGCGGCGGCGACCGCCCCAGGTAGCGAACAGGCTGGCGCTGAACGCACCGATCAGCAGCGTGATGAACAACCACAGCGCGGCGTAGGCGGTGGCCTTGCGGGCATCGTCGGCGGCCTGCTTGGCATCGTTCTTGGCCTTGTCCAGCGCGGCGCGCATGCGGGTCTGCGTGTCGGTCACGCGGGCCTGCGCTTCGGCCTGGCTCATGCCGGTCTGGTTGGCCACCAGCTGCGCCAGGTACTGGGTGTCGGCCGGGTCCATCGCGTCGCCCTTCAGGCTGTTGACCACGATACGGTTGACCTCGGCGCGCACGTCGTTGCGACCCGGGCCACGTTCGGCACCGGACATCGGGCGCGGCGGCGGCAGCGGGTTGCCGGCTTGCGGCGGCGGGGCGGCCGGCGCCGGCGGCGCGCCCATCGGCGTTGCCGGGGCCGCCGGATCGGCGCGGAACAGGCCATCCACCCAGTACTGCAGGTCACCGTTTTCACCCATGCCAGCCGGGCCGGCGGCCGCGGCCACCACACCACCAGCCGTGCCAGCGGCAGCGCCGGCGGTGGCACCGGCCACCTTCGCGCCGGCACCCAGCACACCCCCAATCGCCGCGCTCAACAGCCCGGCGGTCAGCAGCGTTGCCACTGACCACGACAGGAAGCCATGCGCGGTGTCGCGGAAGTAGGTCTCGTCGCCGTGCAGATGGCTCCACTTGTTGCGCAACCGGCCGGCAAGGTAGCCGCCCAGGCCGGAGGCTGCGATCGCGGTGAAGGTGAGCCAGGCAATGCTGGTCCAGCCGAAGGTCTCGGCGGACACGCCTTCATACGCCCACGGTGACACTGACGACAGACCCAGGCCGACGCCCAGGATGAGCAGCACCAGGGACAACGCGGCGGCGGCGGCGGCGCCTGCGAAGATGGCGCCCCAGGAGGTGGCGCTGTCGTGCGGAACCGCCGGTGGCGGCGTCACCACGGCAACGGTCGCGGTGGCCCGTGGTTCGGGAGTGGCGTAATCGCCTCGGGTGTTCATAGGGCGTGTTTCTCCGGCACGTGCTGCGGATGCAGCTGATGTCCGAAGGCTGCGCGATGGCGCGTGAAACAACAGAGAGCCCAGGGCGAAGGGCGCGTGCAATGGCATCCACACGCCAATCACACCCGGCGCGGGGGCTCGCCGCTGCGTCAGTGGGCGCCCAGCACGCCGTGCACGAAAGCGCGGATGCAGGCCGCTGCCGCTTCCGGGCGCGCCTGCAGCATCAGATGCGGCCCCTCCATTGTGGTGGTGGCGTGCGCGGGCAGCAACGCCGACAGGTGCCGCTGGCAGCGCGCCGGCAGCAAGCGGTCGTGCCGCGCGTGCAGGCACAGTACCGGCACCTGCAGGGTGCGGGCCAAGGGCGCCACATCCACCTCCAGCGCCGCGATTGCCCGGGTGCGCAGCACCTCGGCATCCACGCTGGCCAATGCAGCGGCCAGTGCGGTGCGCAGCGTCAGGCTGCTCCAACGCCCCAGCAGCAGCCACGACAGCGCCTGCATCGGCAGGGCGCGCGCAGGCGCCCAGTACAACAGCGATTGCAGGTGCCGCAGCGCCCGCCAGGGCGAACGCGCGAACGTAGTGGACAGGATCAGTCCACGCAGGCGGGGCGGCGGCAGCGCGGCAATTGCCAGCGCGATGGGGCCGGAGAACGACTCGCCGAGCAGCACGTAGTCGTCGTCCACCGGCAGGCGCTGGCGCACCCATGCCTGCAAGGCTTCATAGCCCAACGCACGGTCACGCGGATACGCCACCACCTTCACTGCTACGCCGTGCCGCTGCATCGCGGCGGCGAACACCGCATGCTGCGTGCCGGTGGCATCCAGCCCCGGCAGCAGCACCAGCTGCAGCGGGCGGAGCAGAGCACTGCCCCGCGCAGCGGTGAGCATCAACGCGGCGCGTTGGCCGCGGTAACCTGGCTGTTCTTGACCGGTGCCACGCCCAGCGACGAGGTCGGGTCGACGATCACCATGGTCTCGGTGGAGCCATCAGGCCACACCACCTGGAAGGTGCTGCCGGTCGGCAGCGACGCGAATGGCATGCCGCTCTGCGCGCGGTACACCGCCGCCACCTGGCTGGCACCGGCACGCCGTACATCTTCCTGCGCCTTCACCGAGGTCAACTGCACCTTGGACAGGTTGCGATAGCGATCCTCGTAGGTATCGATCATCACCAGCCCGACCGCGCCGGCCGAATAGGCCACGAACAACACCACCCAGAACCAGAACTTGGCACCGTGCAGGAATCGACGGTAATTCATCGCCCTTTCCTCTGCTTGATCAGCTCTTCAACCAACGTCTTCATTGTCCCCGCACCTTGCCGCGAAACCGCGGCGTCATAGACGAAGGTGGCAAAATCCTGCCCACCGTCCTGCGAACAGATCCCACCGTTCGCGCAGAAATTATTCATCAGCACACTGTCCGGCCCGCAGGCCATGCCCAGCTGGCAGGCGCCCAGGCGCCATGCCAGCTCGCTGAACTGGTCACCGGCCACCAACCCGTCCAGCGCGCGGTCACCACTGGCGCGCTGGCCCATCCCCGGCGACAGCGCCATGAAGGCCTCCGGATCACGCGAATCCAGCACGCGCTCAACCAGCCCGCGGCGATAGGCCGGGGTGTCCAGCAGCGGCTTGCCATCGGCAAACAGCGACGCTTCGGCGGCCAGGTTGCCGGCCTTGGCGGCCTGCTGGCGCTGGGTAAGGATCAACTGACGGCCCAGCCCGTCACTGGCCACAAAGCCGCCACAGCGGCGCGCCACGCGCTCGCGGGCCTGCACCATGGCCGGCGAGGCGGTCATGCCCAGCCCGCTCAACAACGCGTTGTCCAACTGGTAGCCACCCGGGTCCATCGCATAGATCGCGCAGTAGTCGTATACCCGGCTGACCATCCACGACGCTTCGGCATTGCCGTTGGCGGCCTGCAGCTGCAGGCGCTGGGCATAGGCGAACAGATCGGTATCGCCTTCGATATCAGCGCGGATATCCAACGGCAGGCCCGAGGCCACTGCGTTGCCGCGCTCGATGGCCTGCAACTGGCGCGCCAGCTGCTGGGCCTGCACCGGCCCGGCCGAGGCCAGCGTCGCCGGCGCATCGCCGACCGCACCGGACACCGTGTCGGCCTGCCGCACATGCCCACCGGCGCGATAGCCCACCACCCCCAGCAACGCCAGGGCCGGTACGACCAGCAACCAGGTTTTGAGAGTGGGCACGAGCGCCATGCGCAGGACCGGGAGATGCCCCTCGGGGCAGCGGAACACCAAGTCTAGCAAGCCCTCCGGGCCGTGTCTGAACTACATTTCGGTCGCATTCTCGCCACCGTGCGAGACACGACAGCGGCAGCCCTTGGGCCGTGGGCACCCACAATGGTCTAGCATTCATGGTTTTCCGCAGGTAATCCTTCCCATGCCGTTCCTGGAACTCACCCTCCGCTGCAGCGAATCCACCCAGCCCCGCTACGAGAATGCGCTGGACGATGTCGGCGCACTGGCGGTGACGCTGCTCGACGCCGATGCCGATACCAGCAACGAGCGTGCGATCCTGGAACCGGGCGTGGGCGAAACCCCGCTGTGGAACGACCTGGTGCTCACTGCGCTGTTCGCCGCCGAGACCAACGCGCTGGCCCTGCTGGCCGCGCTGGAAGCCTTCGACCCGGGCCTGGACTGGTCCGATGCCAGCTTCCGCGCCGTGGCCGATGAAGACTGGGAACGCGCCTGGCTGGACCAGTTCCAGCCGATGGCCTTCGGCGAGCGCACCTGGATCGTGCCGTGGAACCACGAGTTGCCCGAGGCCGCGCAGGCCGACGATGCCGCCGTGATCCGCCTCGACCCGGGCCTGGCGTTCGGCTCGGGCACCCACCCCACCACCGCGCTGTGCCTGCGCTGGCTGGACAGCCTGGGCGCCGAAGGCGTGCTGGACGGCCAGACCGTGCTCGACTTCGGCTGCGGCTCGGGCATCCTGGCACTGGCCGCGTTGAAGCTGGGCGCAGCGCGTGCGGTGGCCGTGGACAACGACCCACAGGCGGTGATCGCCACCGGCGACAATGCCGAGCGCAACGGCCTGCAGGACCGCGTGCAGGTCTACCTGCCGCAGGACGAACCGCAGGCCACCTACCCGGTGGTGGTGGCCAACATCCTGGCCTCGGCGCTGGACGCCCTGGCCGAGGTGCTGGCCGCTCGCGTGGCCACCGGCGGCCGCATTGCGCTGTCGGGCATCCTGCACGGCCAGGAGGACGAACTGCTGGTGCGCTTCGCACCGTGGTTCGAACAGCTGGAAACCGCGCAGGACGACGACTGGATGCGCATCACCGGCGTGCGCCGCGCCTGATCCGGCGTGAACGTGCTTGAATGGGCGCGACCCTGCCGCCCGGCCCCGAACCGATGACCGAGCCTACGCCACCGCCCCGTCGCCCACTGGCCACCTTCCTGCGCGCCAGCCCGGACGATGTGCCGTCTGATCGACCGCAGCGGGACGACACCTCGCCGGCCGACAGCCTGCGCCCGGAGGCATCGGGCGAAGCGGCAGTGCCGCACACCGGGCCGGTGTTGGCTCCGCCCCATGCCGAGCGCAATGACGGTGACCCCGGCGAGGCCGACCCGTTGCCCGCGCCGGCGCACGCCCCGGACCGGCGCGATACGCACAGCGTGCACACCGCTGAGGGCGATGCGTCGGCCCCGCACGATGCCGGCATGAACGACAACGCCGACCTGGATACCGCGTTGGCCGGTACGCGGACCAGTGCCGCCCCGAGCTTCATGCGGTTGCCGGCCGCGCGCCTGCACACCCCGCGCTGGCAATGGGGCGTACTGGCTGGGCTGGTAGTGCTGCTGGCGGTGCAGATCGCCGTGGCCGATCGTGCACGGCTGGCCGCCGATGCCGGCAGCCGGCCGTGGATTGCCGGCGTGTGCAGCGTGCTGCGCTGCGCGTTGCCGGCCTGGCAGGAGCCGGCAGCGTTCAGCATGATCAGCCGCGATGTGCGGCCGGTCCCTGGCCACCCCGGTGCCTTGCAGGTGCAGGCCAGCTTCCGCAACGATGCGCGGTGGGCCCAGGCTTGGCCATCGCTGCGGCTGTCGCTGTCCGATGCCGATGGTCGTGTCATTGGCACCGGTGTGTTCGCCCCGCACGATTACCTGGACCGTTCGCTTGACGCCAACAGCGTATTGGAACCGGGCCAAAGCGCACAGATTGCATTCCGCGTGCGCGAGCCCGCCGCATCCACTGTCGCATTCACCTTCGAGTTCCAGTAATCGCGCCGGCGCCTCGAGCGTGGCAGCCGGTCCACGCACGCGCTAGACTGACCCCCTTACATTTCTCTGCCCGGGGCTGCTGTCCGCCCCGGCATCTGCACCGGGAATCTCCTTGAACGCTGTCCTTTCTCGTCCTGACAATAGTCGTGGCGCGCCGAAGCCACCGCTGCGTGAACACGTGGCCCAGTCGGTCCGCCGTTATCTGCGCGACCTGGATGGCTGCGATGCCGACGATGTGTACGAGATCGTCCTGCGCGAAATGGAAATCCCGCTGTTTGTGGAAGTGCTCAACCACTGCGAAGGCAACCAGAGCCGTGCCGCGGCAATGTTGGGCATCCACCGCGCCACGCTGCGCAAGAAGTTGAAGGAATACGGCATCGCTACCTGATGCGGCGCATCGGCCAACGGTCGATGCCTGCCGGGGTAGCGGTGGGTACCGACCGTGGGTCGGTATGCAGTCCACCGATCATGCGCTCCAGAAATACCGCACCAGGTGGAAGAACACCGGCGCGGCAAAGCACACCGAATCCAGCCGATCGAGCATGCCGCCGTGGCCCTCGATCATGTGGCCCCAGTCCTTGATACCGCGATCGCGCTTGATCGCCGACATCACCAGGCCGCCCCAGAACCCCATCAGGTTGACCGCCAGCGACATGCCGAACGCCTGCCACGGCGTGAACGGGGTCAGCCACCACAGCGCTGCGCCCAATGCGCTGGCCGACAGTACCCCGCCGATGAACCCTTCCACGGTCTTGGACGGCGACAGCTTCGGCGCGATCAGGCGCTTGCCGATCAGCTTGCCCCAGATGTACTGCAGTACGTCCGAGGACTGCACCACGATCACCAGGAAGGCGAACAGCAGCAGGTTGCGCGCCGGGTCCACGCCGGCCAGCTTCAGGTTCAGCAGCGCCGGCACGTGCGAAATGCAGAACACGCAGATCATCAGCCCCCACTGCACCTTGGAGGTCCGCTCCAGGTAGTCGGTGGTATCGCCGCCGATGGTGGCCAGGATCGGCAGGAACAGGAACGCGTACACCGGGATCAGCAGGGTGTACATGCCGTACCAGTCGGTCCACACCAGCCAGTACTGCCACGGCAGCACCACGTAGAACGCGGCCAGCAGCGCGTAGTAATCACCGGCGCGGGTAGGCGTGAGGGTGATGAACTCGCGCAGCGCGAACAAGGACACCAGCGCAAACAGCAGCACCACCCCGGTGCGCCCGAAGAAGAACGCCAGCGCTACCACCGCGGCCATCACCCACCAGGCACGGATGCGCGAGACCAGGTTGGCCAGCACGCTGCTGGGCGCATGCCGGGCACGCCAGCGCAGGGTTTCGGCAATGACCGTGGCCACCACCAGCACCGCGGCGATGCCGGCAAACAACAGCCGGGTCTGCGCATGCGTGGACAGCTGTGCCACGTCGTGGGCCAGGGTGGAAATCCAGGCGGTCATGCACGCTCCCTGCGCAGCTGCGGGTCCAGCGCCATCAGTGACAGCCGCGCCCGCTCCAGGAAGCGGTCCTTGTCTTCATCGGCCTTCAACCGCAGCGGTTCGCCGAAGGTGGTGGTGCACAGCAACGGCAGCGGCAGCCAGCGGCCTTTGGGCATCACCCGCTTGAGGTTGTCGATCCACACCGGCACGAACTCCAGTTCCGGACGCTGCCGGGCCAGGTGGTAGATACCGCTCTTGAATGGCAGCACGCCCTCGTCGGGGTTGCGCGTACCCTCGGGAAACAGGATCAGCGAATTGCCTTCGTCCACCGCCTGGCACAGGCAGGCAATCGGGTCTTCATGGCGCTTGGCGGCGTCACGTTCGATCAGCACGCCGTTGAACACCGCGTGGATCAGGTAACGGCGCAGGCCATCGCGCTGCCAGTAGTCGGCGGCAGCCACCGGCCGCACCTGGCGACGCAGGGTGATCGGCAACGCCGACCAGATCAGCACGAAATCACCATGACTGGCGTGGTTGCCGTAGTAAACGCGGTGGTCGCTGGACGGGGCGCAGCCCTGCCACAGCGCGCGGGCGCCGGTAAGTGCGCGGATGGCAAAACTGCAGCCGCGCGCAATGAGGTCAGCAAACATGGGCAGGCGTCCTTGCAGGATTCAGCGCGGCCATCACGGCAGCGTCTTCAACAGCAGCGCAGCCAGCAGGCACAGCGCCTGTGCACCGAGCCCCAGCAACTGCCAGCGCAGCAGCCGGCGCATGCCCTGCCAGCGCGGCTGCCACCCCCGCGCAGTGGCCGAGGCCTCGCGCAGCCCGAGCTTCTGCAACACATCGTCGATCACCCCCGGCGCCGCATCGGGATGGCTGGCCTGCAACGCATCCAGCAACGCCGCATCGAAGCTGACCCGGGTGGCGTAGTACGCCTGCACCGCCCCGGCCAGCAGCGACAGCAACGCCAGCACCGCCACCATCAGCGGTGGCGCGGACAGGCACAGCAGTGCCAGCGCCGCGCCGGCCAGCAGCAGCGACATGCCGGTGGCCATGCGCGCCTGGCGCAGCACCGCGGTCATCACCCGCAACTGGAACAGCATGCTCATGCGCTCACCTGTGTGGTTCCGTTGGCGGCCGCGGCATCGCGCACGGCCTGTTCAATCGCATCGCGGTGCCGCTCGTGCAGCACGATGTGCGGGCAATCCAGCTGCAGCAGCCGGATCGCCGCATCGGCGTTATCGGCATGCCCGCTGCGGCACAACCAGGTCGCCACGGCGGCGGCACTGCGGGAATACCCCAGTGCGCAGCACACCAGCACCTCGCCCCGTCGGTGGCCATGCGCGATGGCCTCGGCGGCACGCTGCAGGTCGTGCGGGGTGGGCGTGGCCAGGTCCAGCATCGGCACGCTGCGGTAGTGCCGCACCTGGCCACCGAAGGGCAGTTCGGCGCACACATCCACCACGGTGGGCATCGGCAGCGCCGCACCCGGCGCGGGCATGCGCCCCAGCCACACGCCATCGATGACCAGCTGCGGCTGCGGCATGCGCCGCGTCCACCAGCGCGAGTTCAACCAGGCCGCCAGCAGATACGGGGCCAGCAGCCAGCGCGCGGCCATGCTCAGGCGGCCGTCTTCCTGTTTCTGGAACACCGCCGTGCCCAGCGCGGCATAGCCCAATGCCACCAGCGCCAGCGACAGCGCCGGCCAGCCCAGCCACAGCACCCAACCACTGAAGGTCAGCGCCAGCGACGCGCACAGCGCACTGCCCAACCCGTACAGCATCGCCAGCCGCCAGCGTGTGGCGTCCTGCGCCCACTGCCACCGGGCCACCGGCGAACGCCCGTGCGCCGGGCATAGCCACACGCACAGCCAGCCCACGGCAACGCCGGTGGGGACGTCCACGAAATGATGTTGCCAGGTGGTCAGCACCGAAATGCCGATCAGCGCAAACCACACATGCAGCGCCGCGCGCCACGCGCCCCGCAGGTGCTGTTCGAAACGGACCCACAGCACCACCAGCAGCACAATGTGCAGCGACGGCGCCTGGTTGAAGGGCTTGTCAAAGCCCAGCAGCACGTCGAACAACCAGCCAAATACCCCCGCCGTTTCCGGGCGCTCCAGGCTGAAGCGCAGCGGCCACAGCAGGAAGCAGGCCACCGACAGCAGCTGCGCACTGAACAGCCGGCGCGCATGCATGTCCAGTTCGGCGCGCTGGGTGCAGATGAAGAACGAGGCCACGTAGAACAGGTCGATCGACCAGTACGGCACGATCGTCCAGGCCTGGAAGGGGATCTTCGATTCCCAGTCGAACACGATGGAGGGCACGTAAGGCAGGCGCCCGGCCATCGCGTTGGCAAAGCCGTAGCTGAGGAAGAAGAACGGCCCCAGCAACGCCAGCCATACCAGGGCACGCCGCCACGGCCGCGCGCCTTCGGTCATGGCAGCACCCGACGCGCCAGCGAGACGGTGAAGATGCCGAAACGGTCGATGCGCTGGGTGACCTTTTCAAACCCGGCCAGGCGTACCAGTTCGTCCATTTCCTGCTGGGTACGCCGGCGCATCACCCAGGCCGCGCCTTCACGGTGGCTGGTCAGGGCGCGCGCGATGAATTCCAGTTGCGGGTGCCACGGCTGGCCGGTATAGACCAGGTAGCCACCTTCGCGCATGGCCGCGGCAATGCCCTGCAGGGAACGCAGCACCGCATCGTTGTCGGCGAACAACTCATACAGGCCCGACACCGTGGACAACGTGGGCGCGACCGGCAGCGCGGCCAGCGCGGCCGCGTCGAAGGCATCGCCCTGTTCGAAGGTGGCGATGTCGTCGGCCCCAAACTCGCTGATCAGCTTGCGCCCGTCGACGACGTTGCGTTCGCTGAAATCGCGCAGGGTGATCGCATCGGCGCGCTGTTCGCCGTGCGCCAATGCATCCAGCACGTAGCGGCCATGCCCGGCGGCCACGTCCAGTACCCGCACCGGACGGCCTTCGCCATGCAGGTGCAGCGCGGCCAGTTGCAGCAGCTCGCGCACGTGGGTGCGACGGATGCGGATGCCGCGCCAGCCGATCGCGTCCAGATAGTTGCGGTCGACCATGCGCCCCAGCGGGCCACGGCCGCGGGCCTGGTCGCGGTAGATGTAATCCAGCGTGCTGCCCGAATCAAAGCCGCTTTCCAGCCCCAGCGCGATGCCTTCGGAGAGGGTGCCGCCCACGCGCAGCCCGGCCCGGGTGAACCGCCAGTACAGGTCCTTGGCACTGTTGCGCGGCGGAGGCCAGGACAGGATTTCCGCTTCGTCGAAGGTAGGCCCGTGACGGTGCGCGTCGCGCAGACTGGGGCGCACCAGCGGTTGTTCGAAACGCTCGGTGACAAAGCGGCGGATGGCCGCGATGGCCGGCGCGCGATCACGTTCGCCCAGCGTGTCGTGGAAGAAACCCGGCAGCAGGTGGCGTTCCTTGATCGGCGAGGACAGCCGCTCGTAGAAGCGGTCCTGCGGCGCGCGATGCACCACGAAGTCCGCCCCCGATACCAGCAGCTGGGTCGGCACGGTGATCGCCTGCGCATCGCCGACCACGCGGTCGGCCGCTTCATACAGGCCCAGCAACACCCGCACCGAGATCGGCCGGGTAATCAGCGGATCGGTGCGGTAGCTTTCCACGCGTTCGGGATCGTGGGTGAGCCACTGTGGCTTGACGTAACTGTTGACGAAGAAATTGCCGCGCAGCATCTGCATCAGTTTCAAGCCAGGCACCGCCAGCGGCACATACAGCTTGACCTTGAACGCAGGCGAGGCCAGCACCAGCGCGCGCAGCGGCGGTGCGTAGTCGTGCACCCAGGTGGCGGCCACCACCGCGCCCACGCTCTGGGCCACGATGGCGATGTCCTGCACACCAATGCCGTGCTGCTGGCCGATGTAGGCAATGAAGGTGTCCAGGTCGCGCACCAGCGCCTCGAAACCGGGCGCATCGCCGCGCTCACCCGGCGACTGGCCGTTGCCGCGTGCGTCCCAGGCGAAGATATCGGTATCGGGCAGGTCCAGCTCGTCGGCCAGGTGCGCCACGCGGCCGGAATGCTCGTGGCCGCGGTGCAGCAGCACCACCGCGCGGCGGCTTGCCTGCACGCCGCTGGCCGGCCAATGCCGATAGAACAGCGGCTGGCCATCGAAACTGTTGAACTGCAGTTGTTGCTGTGCGCGCATGCATCACTCCGTTGTGCAGTTCGTGGAACCCGACTCAGCCGGGTTCCGCCAATCCATTGCGTACCCGTCGCCAGGCGGTCGGCACGCAAAGTGCCGCCGCGACCCAGGCCACGCCGCTTGCCACCGTCCCGTCGATCCAGCCCAGCGCCAGCAGCACCCCCATCACCCCCACCACGAACGCCCGGTCGCTCTTGCCCATCGGGCCGTCGTAGCGCCGGCTGGCGCTCACCATGACCCCCAGCACCCCAGCGTACTCGCAAACCGCGGCCAGCCACGCCAACGTCCACAACGCGGCCGGATTCACCCCGGGCACGCTGAGCAGGCTCAAGTAGAGCGCGGCGTCGGCGATGACGTCGCAAAGCTCATTGAGATAAGCACCCAGGCGCGACTGCTGGCCGAACTCGCGGGCCAGCATGCCATCCACCGCATTGAGTGCCATCCGCAGCAGCATCCACAACGGCAGTGCCAGGTACAGCAGCGGGCGCGCCGGCGCCCACGCCCACACCGCGGCCGCCACCAGCAGCGACACCGCCGCGGCCGCCACCGTTACCGTGTTGGCCGTGATGCCCATCGCATACAGACCGCGTACCGCGGGGCGCAGCAGATCCTGGAAGCGCCCTTTCAATGCATAGATCGACATGCCGCAACGTCCTTTTGGCTTTCGCTAATCTAACCGTGCCTGCCAATGCAGGAAAACGCCTGCCGATGGCAGCGGCTTACCCCGCCGCCATCAACTGCCGCCACAGTTGCAGGAACCGCGGCGAATACCAATAGCCTTCGCGGCGCATCAGCTGCGCCGGCAGGCCTTCGGCCAGCCGGTAGCGTCCTTCAAAGCGCTGCGCGAACTGCTGCTTCAACCGGGCCAGGTGCGCCGCGTCGCTGTCGAGCATTGCGCAGGCCAGCAGCCCCAGCCAGCCGTCCACCTCGTCGGGCTGGCGGGTGAAGGCCTGGTCGAACAGCTGCCGGGCATCCTGCGGGCGGCCCAGGTCCAACAGCATGAAACCGTAATTGCGCTGTGCATCGATGTTGTCCGGCTGGGCCTGCAGCAGCTGCTGCATGCGGACGGCGGCTTCGCCGGGGCGGCCGAGGTGGAACAGCAGGTAGGCGGCGTGTTCCATCTGCACCGGATCGGGCGATCCCGGCGCGGCCTGGCTGCGTTGCTGGGCGTCCAGCCGCACCCACGCGGCATCGAAATCCGGCGTAGCGGCTGCCGGGTCTGCACCGGACAAGGCCATCGCCGCGCGGTTGAACCAGGGCCGGTAATCGTCAGGCGCTTCGTCGATGGCCGCCTGCAAGGCCGCGCGCGCGGCCGCAGCATCGCCACTGTCGGCCAGTGCGCTGGCCAGGTTCAGATGCATGCTCATGCGCTGTTCGCGCTGCGCGGCGGCGTCCAGCGCCGGATCCATCTGCAGTTGCAGGGCGGTGCGGTACGCCTGCACCGCCTTGCGCGGCTGCTTGAGCGGCTGCAGGTATAGGTTGCCCAGGTTGTAGTGGGCATCCAGCCGCGTGGGCTGCAGCCGCATGGCCACGCGGTAGGCATCCACTGCCTGGGCGTGCTGGCCACTGTCGGCCAGTGCGTTGGCCAGGTTGATGCGCAGGCCATAGTGATCAGGGAAGCGCGCCACGCCATTGCCGGCCACCACGGCCGCCTCGCGGCTGTCACCCATCTGCAGCAGCATCGCGGCGTAGTTGATGAAGGCGTCGGGCGAGGTGTTGCCAGGCAGCTTCACCAGCGGGGCGAAGTAGCGTCGCGCCTTGTCGGTCTGCCCGGTGCGGCGGTAGTGGTTGGCAATGCGCTGCTGGGTATCCAGGTTGCCCGGCTCCAGCTGCGCGGCCCGCAGCAGGTCCTTCTCGGCAGCGCTGTCGTCGCCCAGTTCGTGCAGCACGCTGGCGCGGTTGAGCAGGCCGTTGCTCTTCAGGGGCGCGCGCTTGATGTAGTCATTGAGCGTATCCAGCGCACGCTGGTGCTGCCCCAGCCTGGCCTGCGCCACCCCCAGGTTGAGCCAGGCAGTGTCCAGGCCAGGGTCCAGCCGTACCGCTTGGGCGAACAGATCCGCCGCGGCCTGCCACTGCCCGGCGCGGGTCTGCGCGATGCCCTGGTTGAACAGCAGTTGCGCCTGGTTTTCCGCCGGCAATGCGCTGACCTGGGCGGCGGCCCCGGCGGTATCGGCCTTGCCTGCCTTGCGCAGCAGCGACAACCGGTTGGTGAGCACGTCCGGGTTGGCCGGCTCCCTCTCCAGTGCCCGGTCATAGGCGGCCAACGCTTCGCCGGTGCGCCCCAGCCGGTCCTGCGCAACGCCGATATTGAGCCAGTTGGCCGCATCGTCCTTGCCCAGCGCCAGGGCCGCGTTGAAATCCACCAGTGCGCCAGCCGCATCGCCCAGGTCGAGCCGGGTCACGCCGCGGTTGTAGCGGTACTGCGGTTCGTCCGGATCCAACTGCATGGCCTGGGCATCATCGGCCAGCGACTGGCTGGAACGGCCCAAGGCGTGCTGGGCCAACGCACGGTTGCCGTAGTAGCCCGCCACCTGGGGCGATTGCGCGATGGCCTGGTCCAGCAAGGCCAGCGCGCGCCGTGGCTGGCCCAGGTGGTGGTAGGCCTGCGCGGCATGGAAGGGGATGTCCGCATGCTGCCCGGTGCCCTCCGGGTCGTTGCGATACGCCTGCTCGTAGGCGGCATACACCGCCAGCATGCGCGTGTTGTCGTGCTGCTGGTTGAGCACGAACAGGTAATTGCGGAACAAGCTGCTGGTATGCCCGCCGGCCTGCAACGCGGCGGCATACCCGGCCAGCGCGCCCGCTGTATCGCCGGCCTTGGCCCGGGCGGTGGCTTGAAGCTGCAGGCTTTCGGCATCCCCCGGGTCGGCCTGCAGCGCCTGCGCGGCAGCGGCCAGCACCCCGGCGTTGTCATCGGTGGCCGCCGCAATGTAGCCCTTCAGGCGATACAGGCTGGCCTGGCGCGGCGCCCGTGCGATGGCCTGGTCGATCAGCTGCCGGGCCTGCGGCCAGTCCTGTGCCTGGTAGGCAAGGTAAGCCTGCTGCGCGACGTCGTCGCTGTCGGCCGGATCGGCATCGACCGGGTCGGCGGCATGGGCGTCCTGCGCCGACGTCGATGCCGCCCGTACCTCCACCACCGGCACCGGCTCATCTGCCGCCACGCTGGCCGCCTGCTGCGCCTGCGCGGTGGCACCCACTCCCGCCCACGCCGCCAGGCTGGCAAGCAGCAGCCCCTTCCCTGTTGCTGTCGACACGATCTGGACCTGCAAATCCCTGGCAGAGCGCGCAGCCTACCCCAGCGCCGCGGGCATGTGGCGGCCCGACGGGTAGGCCGGATGCGGCTGCCGGCCCGATATCGGTCCGGCAGCGCCCGCCACCGGCCCCCACCGCCTACAATATTGGCCCCGCTCCGCTGCCGATTGCCCTGTCCCCATGACTGCTGATCTGTTGCCCGTTCGCCGGGCCCTCCTCTCCGTTTCCGACAAAACCGGCCTGATCGACCTGGCCCGCGCCCTGGCCGCCCGCAACGTGGAACTGCTGTCCACCGGCGGCACCGCCAAGGCGATCCGCGACGCCGGCCTGGCGGTCAAGGACGTGGCCGATGTCACCGGCTTCCCGGAAATGATGGACGGCCGGGTCAAGACCCTGCACCCGCTGGTACACGGTGGCCTGCTCGGCCGCGCCGGCCTGGATGAAGCGGTGATGGCCGAACACGGCATCGGCGCGATCGATCTGCTGGTGTTGAACCTGTACCCGTTCGAGTCGGTCACCGTCAAAGCCGACTGCTCGCTGGACGAGGCGGTGGAGAACATCGACATCGGTGGCCCGGCCATGCTGCGTTCGGCCGCCAAGAACTTCGCCCGCGTGGCGGTGGCAACCGACCCGGCGCAGTACGCCGACCTGCTGGCCGAACTGGACGCCCACAACGGCCAGCTGTCGGCCGCCAAGCGCTTTGCCTTCTCGGTGGCCGCCTTCAACCGCGTGGCCCAGTACGATGCGGCAATCAGCAACTACCTGTCGGCCGTGGCCGCCAGCGACGCGGCGGTGCCGGTGCGCAGCGAGTTCCCGGCGCAGATGAATGCCAACTTCGTAAAGGTGATGGACCTGCGCTACGGCGAGAACCCGCACCAGAGCGGCGCGTTCTACCGCGACCTGTACCCGGTGCCGGGCACGCTGGCCACCTTCCAGCAGCTGCAGGGCAAGGAACTGAGCTACAACAACCTGGCCGATGCCGATGCAGCGTGGGAATGCGTGCGCCAGTTCGACGCGCCGGCCTGCGTGATCGTCAAGCACGCCAACCCGTGCGGCGTGGCCGTGGGAGCCGGCAACGGCGATGCCTACGAGCTGGCCTACGCCACCGACCCGACCAGCGCCTTCGGCGGCATCATCGCCTTCAACCAGCCGCTGGACGTGGCCACCGCCAAGGTGATCCTGGACCGCCAGTTCGTTGAAGTGCTGATCGCCCCGGACTTCGAGCCGGCCGCGCTGGAATACGCACAGAAAAAGGCCAACGTGCGCGTACTGCGCATCCCGCATGGCCAGGGCCGCAACAACTACGACACCAAGCGCGTGGGTTCGGGCCTGCTGATCCAGAGCGCGGACAACCGCGGCATGGCGCGCGACGAACTGACCGTGGTGAGCAAGCAGGCCCCCACCGACAAGCAGTTCGCCGACCTGCTGTTTGCCTGGAAGGTGGCCAAGTTCGTCAAGTCCAACGCGATCGTGTACGCCAAGGACAACCGCACCATCGGCGTGGGCGCCGGTCAGATGAGCCGGGTGTATTCGGCGCGCATCGCCGGCATCAAGGCCGCCGATGCGAACCTGGTGGTGGAGGGCTCGGTGATGGCCTCCGATGCGTTCTTCCCCTTCCGCGACGGCATTGATGCCGCTGCTGCGGCCGGCATCAAGGCGGTGATCCAGCCGGGTGGCTCGATGCGCGACAACGAAGTGATTGCCGCCGCCGACGAGCACGGCCTGGCGATGGTGTTCACCGGTGTGCGCCACTTCCGCCACTGAAACCTGGAGCGACACGGATGTCCCCACAGCACATGAAGACCCTCGCCGCCCTGGCCATCGCCGGCGCTGCCACGCTGGTGGGCTGCACGCCGGCCAGCGCCCCTGCGCTACCGCAGGCGGCCGCCGATACGGGCGCAGCAACCGCCGCGCCCGTCGCCCATGTCAGCCGCAGCGCGCGGCTGCAGGGCTTTTTGACCGACCGCTACGGCAAGGCCGCCAGGCTTTCCGGTGCGTGGCGTGGCACCTGGACCCAGGACGGCGACGCCCATCCCACCGACTGGCGCGTCTGCGCCGAACAACCGGTGGTGACCGGCGACAGCTGGCAGCAGTTGCTGGCCGTGTGCGGCTGGCCGCTGGATGGTGCGCACCCGGATCCGGGGGCGATCGACTTCTTCGTGCTGCGCCCGGAGGCCGACCGCTTCGCCGTGGCCGCCGAACTGACCGGCCAGAATTTCGGCAGCCAGGGCCAGCCCGGCACGGTGCAGATCATCCGCGCGGGCAGCGACTTCTACGGGTTCCGCATCGAACATGGCTGGTTTGGCCAGGGCTACTCGTTGATCTCGCAGACGCTGGTGCTGCCGGGACCCAAGGGGCTGGTGGAGGCCGGCGGCCTGCGCAGCCATATCGACAACAGCGCTGCCTACGATTGCGACGATGTCGATGCCGAGCCGGATTGCCAGGCGCGGATGTTCAACATCGATTTCAACCTGGCCTTCGACGACCGCGATCCGGCCGCACGGCAATGGCCGCTGGTGATCGAAGAAACCGGCATGGGCTGTGGCGGTGGGCAGGTGCGGCGCGAGCATCGTTTCAGCCTGGAGGCGAAGACCTGGAGCTATGCCTTCCCCGACGCCTTGCGCCGCGAAGGATGCCAGTGAGCCTGCGCGCCCTCGCCGCTGCAACCGCCCTGCTCCCGCTGCTGGCCGGCTGCGACGCTACCGCGCCTGCCGCCGAGCGTGCCAAGCCGCGCCGCGTGCTGGATACCACCGCGAACGTGGAAGAGGTGCTGTACCTGAGCGGTACCCATGAGGAACGGTTGCTGGCCTTTCTGCGCAAGCGCTACGGCGACAACGCCGGCCTGGTCGAGCCGTGGACGGATACGTGGGACGACACCGAGGTGGAGGCGCAGCGCCCGGTCACGCGCAGCGTGTGCGCGCGCGACACGGTGAACACCGACGGCCACCGGCAGCACCTGCTGGCGGTCTGCCAGCGGATCGACGATGCCGCGAGCGTGGAACCCGGGCGGGTGGATCTGTATGTGCTGCGCGACGGCACCGATGGCCAACCTGGCGAAGACCACGACCTGCTGGCCAGCCTGGTGGGTGTGCAGACGCCGCTGGTGGTGGTGGCCCAGCGGCTGCAGGGCCAGTACGGGCGCCGGGGCGCTCCCGGCGCGGTGCAGGTCGAGCCGCTGGGCCCGCAGCGCCACGCTTTCCGTATCACCCACGGCGAGATCAGCCGGGGCGTGGCCATGACCTCGCGCACCTACGTGGCCGTCCACAACAATCGTCTGCGTGAGGTCGCGCTGCTGCGCGAGCACATCGACAACGCGGCCGCGCGGCACTGCGGGCAGACCGGGAAAGCCTGCGATGACCCGGCGTTCGATGTCGACTTCACCGTTGCCGTGGGCACCGCCAATGCCGTGGACGGCTACTGGCCGCTGACCGTTCGCAGCCACGGCCAGGACTGCACCGGGCCAGCCCACAGCGATGACCTGGTGGCGTTCGAGCCGGCCACGCGCCGTTACGCAGTCCCGGCGGAACTGCAGCGCACGCGCTGCGCCGAGTAATCGCCCAGCGGCGTAGACGGTCGGCCGGGACAACGCGATGCAGGGCCGGCCCACACCGCGTAAAATCGCGGGCCTGCCCCCTCACGCGAGAACTGCATTGAAGATCCTGGTCATCGGCGCCGGCGGCCGTGAACACGCCCTGGCCTGGAAGCTGGCCCAGTCCCCGCGCGTGAGTGAGGTGATCGTGGCCCCCGGCAATGCCGGCACCGCCACCGAAACCAAGTGCCGCAACGTACCGGTGAAGGTCACCGACCTGGACGGGCTGCTGGCCCTGGTGGCTGCCGAAGGCATCGGCCTGACCGTGGTAGGCCCGGAGGTACCGCTGGTGGCCGGGGTGGTCGATCGTTTCCGCGCCGCTGGCCATCGCATCTTCGGGCCGACCGCCGCAGCCGCGCAGCTGGAAGGCAGCAAGGCCTACGCCAAGGACTTCCTGGCCCGCCACAACATTCCCACCGCGTTCTATGCCGTGCACACCGAGATCGAACCGGCACTGGCCTACCTGCGCGGAAAGGGCGCGCCGATCGTGGTCAAGGCCGACGGCCTGGCCGCCGGCAAGGGCGTGATCGTGGCGATGACCCTGGCCGAGGCCGAAGACGCGGTGCGCGACATGCTCTCGGGCAACGCCTTCGGTGATGCCGGCGCACGCGTGGTGATCGAGGAATTCCTGGACGGCGAAGAGGCCAGCTTCATCTCGATGGTGGATGGCACCACCGCGTTGCCGATGGCCACCTCGCAGGACCACAAGCGCGTGGGCGACGGCGACACCGGCCCCAACACCGGTGGCATGGGCGCCTATTCGCCGGCCCCGGTGGTCACCGACGAAGTGCATGCGCGGGTGATGCGCGAGGTGGTCAACCCGACCGTGCAGGGCATGATCGCCGACGGCATTCCGTTCACCGGCTTCCTCTATGCCGGTCTGATGATCGATGCCAGTGGCGCGCCGAAGGTGATCGAATTCAACGTGCGTTTCGGTGATCCGGAAACCCAGCCGGTGATGCTGCGCCTGCAGTCGGACCTGGTGGACCTGCTGGAGGCGGCCATCGATGCGCGCCTGCACGACACACAGGCGCAGTGGGACCCGCGGCCGTCGCTGGGCGTGGTGATGGCGGCCTCGCCCTACCCGGACACACCGATCAGCGGCGATGTCATTCACGGGCTGGACGCGGTACCGGCCACGGCCAAGGTGTTCCATGCCGGCACGGCACTGGACGCGCAGGGCCAGGTCGTGAGCGCGGGCGGCCGGGTGCTGTGCGTGGCCGCGCTGGGCGACAGCGTGGGCGATGCGCAGGCCAACGCGTATGCCGGCGTGGCCAAGGTGAGCTGGGCCAACGAATTCCACCGCAACGACATCGGCTGGCGCGCGATCGCGCGGGAGATGTAAGGCCGCGCTGATCCGCGCAGGGCGTGGATCGTGTGACCTCGGCGGCCCGGCATTGCCGGGCCGTTGCGTTACAGGACCGCGTCGAGACCTTTGCGACGCAGGCGAATCAGCACAGGGCACGCCTTGCTGTCAGAAAGATCAGCGGCCAGACATAGGCATAGCGTTCCGGAAAAGAAAAGGCCCGGCAGTGCCGGGCCTTTTCGTCGCTCCAACGCCTCACCGGATCACGCGGTAAACAGCGCCTTCATCTTCTTCAGCGCGTTCGCTTCCACCTGGCGGATGCGTTCGGCCGACACGCCGTATTCGTCGGCCAGCTCCTGCAGGGTGACCTTGCTGTCCGCGTCCAGCCAGCGGCGGCGGATGATGTCGCGCGAACGCGCATCCAGTTCGGCCATGCCTTCGCGCAGCAGCTGCAGCTTGTTGTCTTCGCTGTCGGCGCGCTCGTAGGCCATCGACGGGTCTTCGGCGTCGGCCACCAGGTAAGCGGCCGGCGACGGCGGCGCGTTCTCGTTGTCTTCGTCGCTGGGCGCGTCGAAACCGATATCGCGACCGGACAGGCGCGACTCCATTTCCAGCACTTCGCGCTCGGACACGTTGAGGTCCTTGGCCACCGCGCGCACTTCGGCCGCGTTCATCCAGCCCAGGCGGGTCTTGGACTTGCGCAGGTTGAAGAACAGCTTGCGCTGCGCCTTGGTGGTGGCCACCTTCACGATGCGCCAGTTCTTCAGGATGAAC
This sequence comes from Bacillus subtilis subsp. subtilis, assembly GCA_021733645.1. Classification (GTDB taxonomy): domain Bacteria; phylum Pseudomonadota; class Gammaproteobacteria; order Xanthomonadales; family Xanthomonadaceae; genus Stenotrophomonas. The sequence continues at coordinate 25,887 of JAHREJ010000016.1, forward strand.
TCGTGCATTTCCGCACGGATCCAATGCACCGCGAACGACACCAGGCGTACGCCCATGTCCGGGTCAAAGCGCTTCACCGCCTTCATCAGGCCGATGTTGCCTTCCTGGATGAGGTCGCCCAGCGCCAGGCCGTAGCCGTTGTAGCCACGAGCCACGTGCACCACGAAGCGCAGGTGGGAATGGACCAGTTCGCGCGCGGCGTCCAGGTCCAGCTCGTCGCGGAAGCGGCGCGCCAGATCCTGCTCGTCATCGACCGACAGCACCGGGATCTGGTGCACGGCACCGATGTAGGCGTCCAGCGAACCGAGCGCACTGGGAATCGGGAGATTGTTTGCCACAAGGGCAGTAGAGGTGTTCTGGCTCATAGGGCTCATCTTAGCAGTCGGAAACTTGGACTGCTAAAGGGAAAAAAAGTTCCAGCGTTCTGTTCATGCAACGATGGCATCGATAACCCGGATAACGTACCGCGAAATGATGACAATGGCGAGTGCGGGGCGAACTGCCAAACACTCTTTTAAAATCAATCACATACGCAAAAAATAAGGGGGTGGAATTGTCGTTTTTGGCTGAACGCGTTGTCGCGGCCGCCCTGTTCAGCCAAACCACGTTGCCCGGCATTCAGCCCGCGCCCGCCAATCGCCGGCGCCGGCGCCGGCGCCGGTGCCGCGCAGCGCATCCACGCATGGCGTGGATCTACGGACGGCGGGGCGGCAGCGACCAGTCGATTGGGGCCTGCCCGCGGCGCTGCAGGTATTCGTTGGCCATCGAGAAATGCCGGCAGCCCAGGAAGCCACGGTGGGCCGACAACGGCGAGGGGTGCGGCGCCTTGAGCACCCGGTGGCGGGCGGTGTCGATCACCTTGCCCTTCTGCTGGGCGTAGCTGCCCCACAGCAGGAACACCAGCCCCTCACGTTCGCGGTTGAGGGTGTCCACCACGTGGTCGGTGAAGCCTTCCCAGCCGCGCTTCTGGTGCGCGCCGGGCTGGCCCTGTTCCACGGTGAGCACCGCATTGAGCAGCAGCACGCCCTGACGCGCCCACGGCAGCAGGCACCCGTTGTCCGGGCGGGGAATGCCAAGATCGGCTTCGATCTCTTTGTACATGTTGAGCAACGACGGCGGCACCGGCACGCCGGGCATCACCGAGAAGCTCAGGCCATGTGCCTGGCCCGGGCCGTGATACGGATCCTGGCCCAGGATCACCACCTTGACCTGGTCGAACGGGGTGGCGTCGAAGGCGGCGAAGATCTGCGGCCCCGGCGGGAACACCTGCGCGCCGGCGGCCTTGCGCTGGCGCAGGAAGCTGGACAGCTCGCGCATGTCCGGGCGCAGCAGCCAATCGCCAATACGTGCCTTCCAGCTCGGTTCGAGCTGGATGCTCGAGGTTGCTGCGTCGCTCATCGCACCACGGGCTTTTCATTGAGCCGCGACAGGCGCAGCTGGAACAGCACCTTGGTCACCAGCAGCCGCTCTTCGATCGGCTTCTGGACCAGGTCGTTGGCACCGGCCTGCAGCAGGCTGGACTGGTTGAGCGGGTTGCCATCGCCGGTCATGACCAGCACCGGCAGGCGACGCTTGCCATAACCGAAATCCACGCGAACCCGTTCCACCACGTCACGGCCGCTCAGTTCGCCCTTGAGGGTCACATCGGTCAACACCAGGTCGATACGGTGGCTGCTGCGCCCCAGCGATTCGGCGGTGAGCAGCGCGAACGCCTCCTCGGCGGTCATCACGTGCAGCACGCGCAGTCCCTGGCGCTCGAGCATGCGCTTGGTGGCTTCGGCCACCACGCGGCTGTCTTCGACGTACAGGATGGTGGCACCGGGAATCGTCTCGGGCTGCACGTAGCCACGGATGAAAGTAGCCAGCGCTTCGTGGCCCAGGGCCTTGTCGAAGTAGTCGGTGACGTATTCGGTGAAGCGCCGTTGTTCCAGGTGCTGCTGCGCGTCACCGGACACCACGATCACCGGCACGTAGGCCTGCCCGGCGGTTTCGCGCACCAGTCGCGCCAGCGCCAGGCCATCGCCGTCGCTGAGGGTGAGCGAGGTGGTCACCAGGTTGACCGGGCCGGCCTCCAGCGCGCTGCGCGCCTCTTCGATGCTCGCACAGCCCACCACCTCCACCGCTGGCAGTTCGCGTTGCAGCACATCGGCAATCAACTTGCGGACCAGCTTGGAGCCGTCGACCACCATCACGCGCGGTGCGTCATCGGCCAGGTGCTTCAGGGCTTGCGGGCGCATGCGGGCCTCAGGTTTCGGTCGGTCGGGTCTGGCGCAGGAAATGCCCCGTCACCCACCACGCGCCCAGCCAGCCCAGCACCACGGTGCCGACCAGCACGAACGATGAATGCAGCAGATCCAGCCCATGCAATACAAACGGGCTGGCATAACTTTCCGACAGCGCGGCCAGCGGCGGGCGCAGGGCCAGCCCGGCGGCACCGATCAGCGCCAACGCGACCGCGCCAGCGCCCAGTCCGTACCACGCGCCCAGGTACAGGAACGGACGGCGGATGAAACCATCGCTGGCGCCCAGCAACTGCAGCACCCCGATTTCCTCGCGGCGCGCCTGGATGTCCAGCCGCACGGTATTGCCCACCACCAGCGCCGCGCCCAGGCCAAGCAGCACCGACAGCACCTGCACCAGGCGCGCGCCAAAGCCCAGCCACGCATCCAGGCGCTTGCGCCACAGTGCATCGTGTTGCACCAGGTCGGCCTGCGGCAGGCCCTCCAGCGACTGCGCCAGGCGCGCGTCATCGATGCCGGCCTTGGGGGTCACGATCAGCAGGGTGGGCAGCGGGTTGTCGTGCAGCGCATCGATCGCCTCGCCCAACCCGGCCCCTTCGCGCAGCTCGGCCAGGCCCTGTTCGGGCGTCTGCACGGCAACGTTGGCCACGTCGGCACGGCCACGCAGCGTGTCGGCAAGCTGGCCGGCCGCCGCCGCATCGGTATCGGTTTTCAGGAACAGGTTGATGTCGCGCGACTGCTGCACGCTGCCGGCGAAATGTTTCAGGTTGTCCAGCGCGATCGACAGGCCCAGCGGCAACGCCAGGGCCAATGCCATCACCATGATGGTCAGCAGGGTGGCCCACGGCTTGCGCCATGCGCGCCCCAGGCTGAACACCACGCTGTGGCCGTGGTGGTGCAGCCACACGCCCAGGCGCGACGGCGCGGCGGCTTCCTTGTTGGAGGGTGCGTTCATTCGGCCAGGTCCTGCGGCGAGATGTCGTCGATCAGCTTGCCGTGGTCCAGGATCAGCACGCGCTTGCGCATGTGCCGCAGCAGCGCCAGGTCGTGGCTGACCACCAGTACGCTGGTGCCGCGCTCGGGCAGTTCGGCGAACAGCGCCATGATTTCCGCCGCCAGGGTGGGGTCGAGATTGCCGGTGGGTTCGTCGGCCACCAGCAGCCGGGGTTCGCTGACGATCGCCCGGGCGATGCCCACGCGCTGCTGCTCACCGGCCGACAACTGCGAGGGCAGCGCTTTTTCGCGGTGACCCAGGCCCATGCGTTCCAGCACCGAGCGCACCCGCTTGCCGATGTCGGCGCGGCGGGTACCACGCAGAATCAGCGGCAGGGCCACGTTCTCGGCGATGCTGCGGTCCATCAACAGGCGATGGTCCTGGTAGACCGCCCCCACCTCGCGCCGATGCCGCGGGATGTTGCCGCCACGCACCTTGAGCAGGTTGCGCTCATTGAAGATCACCGCGCCGCGGCTGGGCCGCTCGTCGAGGTGGATCAACTTGAGCAGGGTGCTCTTGCCCGCCCCGGAGTGACCGGTGACGAACAGCATTTCGCCGGGCGCGACATCGAAGCTGACGTCCACCAGTGCCTGGTGGCCGCCGGCATATTGTTTGCTGACATTGTCAAAACGCAGGACGCTCATTCCCTGATTATGCAGGACCAGCGTGGCCGCGTGCAGATGGGTCTCCGAGGGCAGTGCCGGCCGCGGGCCGGCACTGCCTCAGGCGCCGGTCTTACGAACCCGACAGCATCCGGCGGATCTTGCGGCCGATGCGGGTCAGGAACGACGCGCCCGGATCGGCGGCCGGTGCGGCGGCGCGCATCGGCTTGGCCGTCACCTGCACCGGGGTCACCGCGCCGGTGGCGGCAGTGCCTTCGGTGCCTTCGACCGGACGGCCGTGGCGACGACGACGGCGCTTGCGCGGTGCGCGCTCGCCTTCCACTGCCGGGCTGCCGGCGGCGTTCGGGGCGGCATCGGCGTGCTGCACCGGAGCCACGGCTGCCTGCGGCTTCACCTCGCCCTCGGCGGCCACGGCCACGGCCACGGCGACGGCTTCGCCTTCCACACGCGGCTTGCGCTCGCGGCGCGGCTTGCCATCGGCACCGACAGCGCCGCTGCGCTCGCCCGGACCGCGACGTTCGCCACGGCCCCCGGCCGACGGCTTGCCGCCACGACCGCTGCTGCCACCGCCACGGCGCTGCTCTTCGGCCGCGCGTGCTTCACGCGCTTCGCGGAAGATCTGGCCGACGCTTTCATTATCGCCTTCCTCGCCCTCTTCACCCGGCTCGGCCGGGGCGCGCTCCGGACGCGGCAGCGAGGTCAGGATTTCGCTGGTGACTGCTTCCACCGGAATCTTCTGCTCGATGTAGGCCTCGATGTCCGGCAGGCCCATCGCGTAGCGCTCGCAGGCGAAGCTGATCGCATCACCCTCTTCGCCCAGGCGCGCGGTACGACCGATGCGGTGCACGTAGTCTTCGGCATCGAAGGGCAGGTCGTAGTTGTAGACGTACTTGATGCCATCGATATGCAGGCCGCGCGCGGCCACGTCGGTGGCCACCAGGATTTCCAGCTGGCCTTTCTGGAAGCGGTTGAGCAGGCTCTCGCGCTTCTTCTGCGGCACATCGCCGGACAGCACGCCCACGCGGTAGCCGGCCTTTTCCAGCGAACGCGCCACGCGCTCGACAAACACCTTGGTGTTGACGAACACCATCGTGCGCGCGCCTTCGCTGCGCGACAGCAAGCCCAGCAGCAGCGGGATCTTCTCTTCGTCGGCCGGGAAGTACATGCGCTGGCGCACACGTGCGGCGGTGATCGATTCGCTTTCGACCACCAGCTTCTGCGGCTCGTTCATGTAGTCATAGGCCAGCTCCAGCACGCGGTGGCTGAGCGTGGCGCTGAACAGCAGGGTCTGGCGCGTGGTGCGCTCGGGCATGCGCCGCAGCAGGAAGCGGATGTCCTTGATGAAGCCCAGGTCGAACATGCGGTCGGCTTCGTCCAGCACGCAGATTTCGCAGGCGTGCAGCGACACCACCTTGTGCTGCTTGACGTAATCGATCAGGCGGCCGGGGGTGGCGATGATCACGTCCACGCCCTGCTGCAGGAGCTCGCGCTGCTTGTCGTAATCCACCCCGCCGTAGACCAGCGCGAAGCGCAGGCCCAGGTCCGAGCCGAACTTGACCGCATCCTTGTGGATCTGGATGGCCAGCTCGCGGGTGGGGGCCAGGATCAGCGCGCGCGGATCTTCCGGCTTGCGATCGGCCAGCGCCGGGCGGGTCAGCAGCCGGTTCACCACCGCCACCAGGAAGGCCAGCGTCTTGCCGGTGCCGGTCTGTGCCTGGCCGGCGACGTCGCCGCCGGGCAGCGCGACCGGCAGGGTCAGCGCCTGGATGGGCGTGCAACGGGTGAATCCGGCTCCTTCAAGGCCGGCCTGCAGGGCCGGATGCAGCTCGAAGGAGGAAAAGGTCAAATCGGTCAGCGGTTTGTCGCTCATGTGTCCGTCTTGGTAAGGCCTGCCCGGCCTTGGTGCGCGGGAGGCTTGCAATCTTGGGGGGCACCGCCGCCATTGCGGGCCCTGCGCCGGGTTGGGCGGGGCCGGACCAACCGGTCCCGGGCGCCGCACAATGCCCCAGTTTAGCGCAATGTCAGCGCCAAACCGTTCAGGTCTGTCGCAGCACCCCTCGAGACGCCTCCCCGGGGCCCGTTTTCACCGCGTTCACGGCGCTTTCCGGCAGTTGAACAGCCTTGGCGGCGGCGCTGGAAGCCCCCCGCCACCGCCCGCATATCCACCTCAGCTGCCCGGCCAGGGCGGCGCGCCAACGACGGGATGCTCGGTTCCAACCTGCCCCTGTCCGCCCACGACGATAGGGGTACACTGCCCGCCGTGAGCGACCAGGCATCCACCTGGCGCACCGCTGGCCGCCCTCGCGGCCACGAGGCAGCAGACGCGGATGGCACCGTTGCGGTGGCGTCCAAATTCAACCTCCTCCGGCCCGGCCGGGTGCATTTCCAGACGAGAAACCAAGATGAGCGACAAGGTTGTACATGTCGGCGATGCCGACTTCGATAGCGCAGTGCTGAATTCCAAGGAACCGGTGCTGGTCGATTTCTGGGCCGAGTGGTGTGGTCCCTGCAAGATGATCGCCCCCGCCCTGGATGAACTGGCCGACGCCTACAACGGCCGCGCCAAGATCGCCAAGGTCAACGTGGACCAGAACCGCGCACTGGCCGCCAAGTACCACGTGCGCTCGATCCCGATGCTGCTGGTGTTCAAGGACGGCCAGGTCCAGGCGCAGCAGATCGGCGCGGTCGGCAAGGCCCAGCTGGCCGGCATGCTGGACAAGGCGCTGGCCTGATCGCAGCCGGCAGCCGGCACCCGCCGGCTGCCCGCGGGCCTTCGCCCGCATGAATGACCCTGCCCCACCCGGCTTGCGCGCCGCCGCGAGCCGGTGTTAGTGTCGGCAGCATCCGGCCGCATTCGCGCGCCGCATCTTCTGGACGACGTTCTTTCCAGAATCCTTTCCCAACGTTCGCTGCCCTGCCGGGCGCTCGCACCTTCTAGCGAGGAATCCAGCACTTGTCCGATATCACTACTTCCGAACCCGGGAGCGCCGACGCGCCCGCCGAGAAGCGCGTGCGCAAGCCGCGCGTCGCCAAGGCCGCCGCCAACACCGCTGCCGAGGCGGGTTCTCCCCCCGCACAACCTGTTCTGCCCCTGGCTGCCGCGTCTGACGCGCCGGCGCCGGTCGCCGCTTCGTCGGCGCCGCAGCAGGCACCGGCCGCTTCGGCCGGCGAATCGTCGTCTGCCCAGGGCGGAGCGCAGCAGGACACCGGCGACGGTGGCCAGCGCAACCCCAATGGCAACAATGCCGCCAAGGGCGGGCAAAACCCGTACCAGCAGGGCCAAGGCCAGAACCAGGGCCAGGGCCAGGGCCAAGGTCAGGGCCAAGGCAACCGCCGCGACCGTTTCCGCAATCGCCGCGACCGCAACCGCGGTGGCGATCGCTACAACGACGACGGCATGCCGCAGGACAACAACGAGCCGCAGCAGCCGTTCGTGCGCAGCCAGCAGGCCAACGTGCCCGAAGGCTTCCCGGTCTATTCGCTGAGCGACCTCAAGCGCATGCCGGCGCAGAAGCTGCTGGAGATCGCCGAGCAGCTGCAGATTTCCGAAGGCGTGGCGCGTGCGCGCAAGCAGGACGTGATCTTCGCCCTGCTCAAGGTGCTTACCCGCCACGGCGACGGCGTGGCCGCTGACGGCGTGCTGGAAATCCTGCCGGACGGCTTCGGTTTCCTGCGCGCCGCCGAAGCCAGCTACCTGGCCGGCCCGGACGATACCTATATTTCGCCCAGCCAGATCCGCCGCTTCAACCTGCGCACCGGCGATCACCTGTCCGGCCGCATCCGCTTCCCCAAGGACGGCGAGCGTTACTTCGCGCTGTCCATCGTGGACACCATCAATGGTGAACCGCTGGAAGCGTCCAAGAACAAGGTGCTGTTCGAGAACCTGACCCCGCTGTTCCCGCGCAAGCGCTTCACCCTGGAACGCGGCAACGGTTCGTCCGAAGACATCACCGGCCGCATCCTCGACCTGATGGCACCGCAGGGCAAGGGTCAGCGTTCGCTGATCGTGTCCCAGCCCAAGGCCGGCAAGACGATGATGATGCAGCAGGTGGCCACGGCGATCACCACCAACCACCCGGACGTGCACCTGATCGTGCTGCTGATCGATGAGCGCCCGGAAGAAGTGACCGAAATGCAGCGCACCGTGCGCGGCGAGGTCATCAGCTCCACCTTCGACGAGCCCGCCGCACGCCACGTGCAGGTGGCCGAAATGGTGATCGAGCGGGCCAAGCGCCTGGTCGAACACAAGAAGGACGTGGTGATCCTGCTCGACTCGATCACCCGCCTGGCACGTGCCTACAACAACGTGGTGCCCAGCTCCGGCAAGGTGCTCACCGGTGGTGTGGACGCCAACGCCCTGCACCGTCCGAAGCGCTTCTTCGGCGCCGCGCGCAACGTGGAGGAAGGCGGCAGCCTGACCATCATCGCCACCGCGCTGGTGGATACCGGCAGCAAGATGGACGAGGTGATCTACGAAGAGTTCAAGGGCACCGGCAACAGCGAAGTGCACCTGAGCCGTCGCATCTCTGAAAAGCGCGTGTTCCCGGCGATCGACATCAACCGCTCGGGCACCCGCCGCGAAGACCTGCTGATCGAACCGGAACTGCTGCAGAAGATCTGGATCCTGCGCAAGCTGCTGCATCCGATGGATGAAATGGCCGCGATGGAGTTCCTGCTCGACAAGATGAAGAACACCAAGTCCAACGACGAGTTCTTCGGTTCGATGAAGCGCTGAACCGCGCAGCATCCGAACCGGAAAAGGCCCCGCATCGCGGGGCCTTTTCCGTTCCGGGGCAGCCGTCGCCGGCGGGGACCGCGGCGACGGCCTGGGGCCGGGCCGACCGGCGGGCGTGGCTGCAGCTCTGGCTGCTGCAGCGCCGCACGGAAATGACAGACGCGCCACAAGCCACCGTGGCATGGCAACATCCGCCTGCATCGGCAACACCCCTACCCGACCGGCGCATTACCATCTGCATCAGCCGACCGGCCCCACTCAGAGGATCCACCGCACCATGCGTAGTCGAATCGAGGATGTCGCCGCGGTTGCGGGCGTTTCGATCAAGACCGTGTCCCGCGTGCTCAACAACGAGCCGAACGTCCGCGCCGAAACCCGCGAACGGGTGACCGCGGCGGTGGCGCGGCTGGGCTACAAGCCCAATCTGTCGGCGCGCAGCCTGGCCGGGCAGCGTTCCTATGCCCTGGCACTGGTCTACAACAACCCCTCGCGCAACTACCTGATGGAAATCCAGAACGGCATGCTGGAGGCCTGCCATGCCACCCACTACAACCTGATCCTGGGGCCGGTGGGCGTGGGCCGCAGCACCCTGCCCGACCTGGCCGCGCTGTTTGAGAATTCGCGCCCGGATGGCGTGGTGCTGATTCCGCCGCTCACCGATGACGCGGTGGTGTTGGCCTACCTGGAAGAGCACGAGATTCCGTTCTCCAGCATCGCCCCGCGCCATCCGGACGGTCGCATCGGGGTGCGCATGGACGAGACCACCGCAGTGGTGGAACTGATCGGCCACCTGGTGGCGCAGGGCCATCGCCGCATCGGCCACATCAAGGGGCCGCGCGCGCACGGTGCGTGCCAATGGCGCCTGGCCGGTTACCGCCAGGCCCTGCGTGAACACGGCATCGCCTACGATCCGGCGCTGGTGGTCAACGGGCAGTTTTCGTTCGAATCGGGCATCGAGGCGGCCAACGCGCTGCTGGACCTGCCCGAGCCGCCGACGGCGATCTTCGCCGCCAACGACGACATGGCCGCCGCGGTATACCGCGTGGCCGGCCAGCGTGGGCTGCGCGTGCCCAAAGATCTGTCGGTGTGCGGGTTCGACGATACGCCCATCGCCGGGCATATCTATCCGGCGTTGACCACGGTACGCCAGCCAACCTCGCGCATGGGGACGCTGGCCACCGAACAACTGATCGAGCGCATCCGCTCACCCAAAGCCGGCCGCATGGTCACGGTGGACCATGCGGTGCTGGTGCGCGAATCCACCCATGCACCGCGGCGGCGCTGAGGGCGTCGCCGCGCATGCCGTTCACTCGGTGGGGCGTGCGCCCCGCCAGGCATAGAACACGATGTACAGGTAGCACGCCATCGGCAGCAGGAAGGACAGCTGCAGGCCATGCCGATCGGCCAGCCAGCCCATCGCCAGCGGCACGACGGCACCGCCCACGATGGCCATCACCAGCAGGCTGGAGCCCTGCCCGGTCAACGCGCCCAGGCGGCTGATGGCCAGCGCGAAGATGGTGGGGAACATGATCGAGTTGAACAGGCCGATGCTGACCACCGCCCACTTGGCCAGCCCGCCGCCGGCCAGCATGGTGATCGCCAGCAGCGCCATCACCACCAGCGCGAACACGCCCAGCAGGCGACGCGGATCCAGCCGTGCCAGCAGCACCGTGCCTACCAGGCGGCCGGCCAACGCACCGCCCCAGTACAGCGACACGTAACGCGTGGCTTCCTGCTCGGTCAGCCCGTCGCCGATGCCGGGCATCGACAGGAAGTTGACCAGCACGCTGCCGATGGAGACCTCGGCCCCCACGTAGAAAAAGATCGCCAACACACCGTAACGCAGGTGCCGATGGCGCAGCGCATCGCGCAACCGGCCGCCACTGGCCCCCTCTTCCACGCCGGGAATGGCTGGCAGGCGGAACATCCAGATCGCCGCGGCCAGCACGAACAGCACCACGGCCAACCCGAAGTAGGGCAGCTGCACCGATTGCGCCTCGGCCGCCCGATAGGCCAGCGCCTCGGCCTGCGGCAGCAGTGCCAGTGCCGCGTCGGTGCGCGGTTCTGCCGATAGGATCAGCAGCCCGCCAAACAGCGGCGCCAGCGTGGTACCGAGTGCGTTCATCGACTGCGCCAGGGTCAGCCGGCTGGACGCGGTCTGTTCCGGGCCCAGCAGTGCCACGTACGGATTGGCTGCCACCTGCAGCACGGTGATGCCGGTGGCCAACACAAACAACGCCGCCAGGAACAGGCCGTACACATGAGCATGCGCGGCCGGCCAGAACAGCAGCGCGCCCACCCCGGCGATGGCCAGCCCGGCCACGATGCCTCGCTTGTAACCCACTGCGGCCACCAGCCGGCCGGCCGGCAGCGACATCAGGAAATACGCGCCGAAGAAGGTGAACTGCACCAGCATCGCCTGCACCCAGGTCAGCGCGAAGGCGGCCTTGAGATGCGGGATCAGGATGTCGTTGAGGCAGGTCAGAAACCCCCACATGAAGAAGATGGCGGTGACCACCGCCAGTGCCACGCCATTGCCTTGCACATGTTGCCCGCGAACGGCAGCAGGGTTGTCCATTGCATGTCCTTCAATAGGGGAAAGCCAGCCACGCGGCGGCCACACATGGAACCCGCTTCGTCATCGATTGTCCAGCGCTGTCAGTCAAACAGTCATGCGCGCCATCGCCGTGGCCACCGCCTCCTGGGATGTACTTCGCGCAGTTTCGTTCTGCACTGCACAACGCGCTGCACCGGCTGAATCCGCAGCGCCATGCCGCCCCGAAAATGCCCGGCAGTGCCTGTACCACTGGGTTTGGCCGGCATTGCGCGGGCTGCAGATGACAGCGCTGGACCTGGCGCACCGACAGGCCGGAGGGCCGGTCGCCAGGGCGTTTGTTGACAACGCTGTCAGGCATGGCTCCCAATCCGGCCAGGTATGCAGTTGCACCGTGCCATCACGCTGTAGGAACGCCATTACCGAATTCCCTGGGGAGGGAGCTTTCCATGAAGACGTACAAGGTCGTACCCCGCAAGGCGATGCTCACCTCTGCGCTGCTGGCCGTGCTGGCCAGCCCGGCGTGGGCGCAGGATCCGGTACGGCCGGCCACTGCCGACAGCCCCGACCCGACCACGCTGGACGCGGTGCAGGTCACCGGCATCCGCGGCAGCCTCACCTCGTCGATGAACCTCAAGCGCGACAGCCAGGGCGTGGTCGATGGCATCGTCGCCGAGGACATCGGCAAGTTCCCCGACACCAACCTGGCCGAATCGCTGCAGCGCATCAGCGGCGTGTCGATCGACCGCACCTCCAGCGGCGAAGGCTCCAAGGTGACCGTGCGCGGCATCGGCCCGGACTTCAACCTGGTGCTGCTCAACGGCCGCCAGATGCCCGCTTCCAACCTGGGCAATGGCGGCGGCGGCCTGTCCGGCTCACGCTCGTTCGACTTTGCCAACATCGCCTCCGAATCGATCTCGGCGGTGGAGGTGTACAAGACCACCCGCGCCGACAATCCCACCGGCGGCATCGGCGCCACCATCAACATCAAGACCCTGCGCCCGCTGGAATCTGAGCCGGTGATCAGCCTGGGGCTGAAGGCGGTCAACGACAGCTCCAACGACAACCTGCCGCGCACCCTGCAGGGCGCCAACATCACCGGCGAACTGTCGGGCATCTTCAGCCAGCGCTACGCCGACGACCGCTTCGGCGTGACCCTGAGCGCCAGCCACCAGGAGCGCGATTCGGGCTTCAACCAGGCCACCGTGGCCGAGGGCTGGGCCACCTTCCAGGGCAATGAAAGCAGCGACTGGCGCGCGTTGCCGCTGCCGGGCCAGGGCTATTCGGACCGTATCCAGAACCGGCCCGGTGCCACCGACATCTACGCCCGTCCGCAGAACACCGCCTACAACGTCAACGGCGTGCAGCGCCAACGCACCAATGCCCAGGCCACGCTGCAGTGGAAGCCGGCCGACAACGTCACCACCACGCTGGATTACACCTACGTGGAGAACAAGGTGCAGCAGCAGCGCAGCGAGTTGTCGGTGTGGTTCAACTACGGCCCCGGCGACAGCACCTGGACCAATGGCCCGGTGTCGGCGCCGACCCTCTACAGCGAAGACATGGTGGGTTCGGACGTGTCGATGGGCGGCATGAAGCTGGCCACGAAGAACAGCATGGACGCGCTGGGCTTCAACGTGGCCTGGGAAGTCAACGATGCACTGAGCCTGTCCTTCGACGTCAACAATGCCACCGCCGAATCGCAACCGGACAGTCCCTACGGCTCGGCCGGCGTGCTCGGCGTGGCCGCGTTCGTGCGCGGCAAGACCACCGTGGACTACAGCGGCGACCTGCCGATCATCAACATCGCGTTGCCGCCCGGTGGCCTGCAGGCCGCCGATGCAGTGGTGACCGGGTCGGTGTTCCAGAACAGCTACAACAAGTCCAAGGTGCAGCAGTACCAAGGCAGCGGCACCTTCCGCTTCGCCGACTATTCCGCGCTGGATTTCGGCGTGGGCCACGCCAAGGTGGAGAACCGTTCGGCGTCGGCGATCATGCAGCGCGACAGCTGGGGCGGCATGGGCAAGGCGTCCGACTACGACGACAACCTCTGGTACGCCGATGACATGGCCAAGTATTTCGATGCGTTCTCCGGGCACAACGATCCGCGCCTGACCGGGCAGTTCCTGGTGTTCGATTTCGATCGCCTGCGCGAGCGCGCCGGCCAGGTGTCCAACGGCAACGAACCGCCCTGCCCCACCTGTTACCTGGCGCCCACCGAGTACACCGAGGACATCCGCACCACCGAAACCTCCAAGAGCGCCTACCTGCAGTACCGCACCACCTTCGACGGGTCCATGCCGCTGCACGTGGCCGCCGGCGTGCGCTATGAGCAGACCGAAGTGGAATCAACGGCGCTGGTGCGGGTGCCGACCAGCATCAACTGGGGGTCGGCCAACGAGTTCAACCTGGGCTATGCCGCAGAAGGCACCTTCATTGGTGGCAAGGGCAAGTACGACTACGTGCTGCCCAACCTGGACATCAAGCTGGACGTAACCGACGCACTGGCCCTGCGCGGCAGCTACAGCCGCAGCATCGGGCGGCCCGGCTGGACCCAGATCGACAGCGGTCGGCGCTTCGACAACATCGTACGCACCCAGGGCGGTACCGGCTCACGCGGCAACCCCGCGCTGGAGCCGCTGCTGTCGGACAACTTCGACCTGTCACTGGAGTGGTACTACGCCGACGCCAGCTACGCCTCGCTCGGCTTCTTCCGCAAGAACATCAAGAACTTCATCAGCAACACCATCGTGCGCGACAGCAGTGCCGGGCTGCATACCCCCGTGGGTGGCACGTACTGGAACGAGGCCCTGGCATCCGGCTGCGGTGTCACCGACATGCCCTGCATCCGCGATTACATCTTCACCAACCACAACGGCGCGCCGGGGGTGACCGCCACCGGCTCCAATCCGGCCGGCCAGCTCACCGGCACCATCGTCGGCCAGCCCGGCGACCCGGTGGCCGGGTTTGACATCACCGTGCCGGCCAACCAGCGCTCGGACCACCTGGATGGCTGGGAACTGAGCGTGCAGCAGCTGTTCGGGCAAACCGGGTTCGGCCTGGCGGCCAACTACACCAAGGTGAAATCCGGGTTGACCTTCAACAACCTGAGCCTGGGCGACCAGTACCCGATGATCGGGCTGAGCGACTCGGCCAACCTGGTGGCGTTCTACGAGAAGTACAACTGGCAGGTGCGTGCGGCCTACAACTGGCGCGACAAGTTCCTCAACGGCATCGGCGGCCAGGGCCCCAACCCGAACTACACCGCAGCCTACGGCCAGCTCGATCTGAACATCAGCTACGCGGTCAGCGAGCAGCTCACCTTGAGCCTGGAAGCGATCAACCTCACCAACGAAACCATGCGCACCTACGCACGCCACACCAACATGCTGCGCTATGCCACCCAGACCGGCCCCCGCTACATGTTCGGGGTACGCTACAAATTCTAAGGACATGGGCGATGGCGTGATGGCGGTCCCGATCGAAGACGTGCACGGACTGGACCCGGCGCAGCTGCACACGCAGCTGCCCGGCTGGACCACGCCGAAGGTGCTGCGTGGGCTGGTGGCGCACTGGCCGATGGTGGCCGCGGCGCGCCGATCCGCCAGCGCCGCGGCGGCCTACCTGCTGCAGTTCGACCACGGCCAGTTGCCGGTCACCGCCACCACCGCCGCACCGCAGGCGCAAGGCCGCTACTTCTACAACGCGGACATGAGCGGCTTCAATTTCCGTCGCGAGCAGATCGCGCTGAAGGTCCTGCTCGATACCCTGATCAAGTACCAGGCCGACCCTGCACCACCGGGTATCTACGTCGCCTCGACCACGCTGGACAGCTTCCTGCCCGGCTTCGGCACGGCCAACCCATTGGCGCTCGGCGTGGACGACCCGTTGGCCAGCATCTGGATCGGCAACCGCTCACGCATCGCCGCCCACCACGACGTGCCGGACAACCTGGCCTGCGTGGCCGCCGGCCGGCGCCGGGTCACCCTGTTCGCACCCGAACAGATCGACAACCTGTATATCGGTCCGCTGGATTTCACCCCGGCCGGGCAGGCCATCAGCCTGGTCGACTTCGCCGCGCCGGACCTGCACCGCTTTCCGCGCTTTGCCCAGGCACTGGGGCACGCGCAGGTGGCCGAGCTGGAACCCGGCGATGCCGTGTTCATTCCCTCGCTGTGGTGGCACCACATGGAAGGGTTGGACACCTTCAACGTGCTGGTGAACTACTGGTGGCGCCCGGTACCGGCCTGGATGGATGCGCCCATGAACGCGCTGATGCTGTCCATGCTGGCGCTGCGCGAACTTCCCCCCGCGCAGCGCGCGCAGTGGCGGCAACTCTTCGACCACTACGTGTTCGACGCCGACGCGCACACCAGCGCGCATGTTCCAGCCCATGCACGTGGCGTACTGGGTGCGCTGGATGCCACCAGCGCCGGCCAGGTCCGCAGCGTGCTGCGCCGGCGCCTGGAGCGTTGAGCGCGGGCGGGCGGCAGGCTTCACCCACTGGACGCGGTAATCCGCAATAATCCGCGCCGTGGTCCGTAGTCCGTAGTTCGCCCGGGGGCGGGATGTTGCGCTCCTGATTGCTCCGCCGTTGCCGTTCCATCCGCATCCCGGCTGGCGCTGCACCCTGCCAGTCCGAACGCCCGCATGCGCCCGTTTTCCACCCGCCTCAACCTGGGCAAGCTGATCCTTGGCCTGGCCCTGCTCAGCGCCGTGATCGCGTTGGCCAACACCCTGCACGCCAGTTACCGGGTGCAGCGCGAACAGCTGATCGGCAATACCCTGGAAGCCAACCGGGTGTATGCCAGCAAGCTGGCCGAAAGCACCCAGAACTTCATCCAGTCCGCGCAGCAGCAACTGGCCTACAGTGCGACCACGCTGGGCCAGCACCGGCACGACCGGCGCGACCTGGAAGCCGAAGCGGCGCGCCTGCAGCTGCAGACCAACAGCTTCAATTCGGTGTTGATCGTCGATCCGGCCGGCACCGTGCTGGCCACGTCACCGCAAAGCCTGGCCCTGCAGGGCGTCGTGCTCAACAGCCGCGGCAACGCCGAAGCGCTGAAGCGCCGCGAGCCGTTCATCAGCGACCCCTACCAGTCGGCCACCGGGCGCCTGCTGGTGGCCATTTCCCATCCCATTTTCAGCGCGCGGGGCCAGTACCAGGGCTATGTCAGCGGCACCATCTACCTGCGCGAACGCAGCATCCTGCAGACCCTGCTGGGCAAGCACTATTACCGCGATGGTTCCTATCTGTACGTGGTCGACCGCCACGGCCGCATCCTGTATCACATCGAGCCGGACCGGGTGGGTCAGTTCGCGCTGGAGAACCCGGCGGTGCTGGCGGTCAGCAAGGGCCACAGCGGTGCCCAGGAAGTGCGCAACAGCCACGGCGTGCAGATGCTGGCCGGTTACGCCCCGGTACCGATCGTGGGCTGGGGCGTGGTTGCCCAGCGCCCCACCGCCGCGACGCTGGCACCGCTGTCGACGTTGATGACATCGGTGATCTGGAATGCGATCCCGCTGGGCGTGTTGTCGCTGCTGGTCACCTGGTGGTTCGCGCGGCGCATCTCGCTGCCGCTGTGGCAGATGGCGCGCAACGTGCAGAACCGCGACACCGGCATCGCCATCCGCCATGTCACCGGCATCCGCGCCTGGTACTACGAGGTGGCCCACCTCAAGCAGGCGCTGCTTTACAGCTTCAACCTGCTCCAGGACCGCATCGGCAAGCTCAACCGCGCCAGCATGACCGACCCGTTGACCGGGCTGCAGAACCGCCGCGGCCTGCAGCAGGGGCTGGAAGACTGGCAGGCACGCGGGCAACCGTTCGGGATCATCGCACTGGACATCGACCGCTTCAAAAGCATCAACGACCGCTTCGGCCACGCGGTGGGCGATGCAGTGATCCTGCGCATCGCCCAGCTGATGCGCGACGACTCACGCGACACCGACCTGCTCTGCCGCAACGGCGGCGAGGAGTTCCTGATCCTGTTGCCGGGCATCGACACCGCGGCATCGGCCGGTATCGCCGAGCGCCTGCGCGTGCAGGTGGCTGCCGAAGTATTCGAAGACGTTGGTTCGGTCACCGTATCGCTGGGCGTGGCCCACTACCCCAGCTACCACGAAGACCCGCAGCAGGCGCTGCGGCTGGCCGACAAGGCGCTGTACATGGCCAAGGAACAAGGGCGCAACCGCACGGTGGTATATCCCGACGCGGCGAATGCCGGCACCGCCTGATGCGAAGCGGCGGGGCAGGCGCGCGGGTTGCGTGCGCCTGCCCCGCCGCGCGGTGATCAGCCGCCCAACCGGGTCAGCAGGCGCGGGCCCTGGGCCGCTGCGTCGGCCATGAACACGCCGCCTTGGGGCAGCAGGTCGGCGTTGGCATCGGCGCCCAGCGCCTGGTCGGCGCGCCACGGCGCCTGCTGGCGCGGCCCGGGAATGTACGCATCCCAGCGGCCATAGCGCTCACGCTCATCGTTCAACGCGAAATGAATCGGCACCCGCAGCGTCCAGTTTTCGGCGTCCTTGAGTGCGCCGCTGGTGGGGGTATTGAAGGTCCACTTGCGCGCCGCGGCCATCGAGGCCCGTGACAGCTTGTCGCGCATGCTGCGCATCTGTGCCTCGGTGCCCACCACACGCAGGTTCACCTGCTCGGTTGCCACGTCCATGACCTTGCCGTCGCGGCCAACCTGCACCAGCAGCAACACATCGCCACGGCCGCGCACGCGGTAGACGTCTTCGGGATAGGCCGGCCCGCGCATCTGCTGCTTGGTCACCTGGTCCACCGCGTCGGCGTCGTACTTGGCGAAGCTGGCGGCCAGCAGGGTGACCTGCTGCCTGCCATCGGGCGTGGTCTTGCCGCCCAGGCGGATACTGACCGGCGTGCGCGCCGGCACGGCACGGCCCTGGACCTGCACCGGCTCGAACTGCCAGGTCTGCACCGCGGCTTCAACGAAGCGCGCGATGCCGTCGTCAACCTGGTCGCGCTTGTCCAGCTGGAACCCTTCCACCTGGCCCTCGGTGTCGATATCGATCTGGCCGGTCAGCACCATGGCCGCTTCGGCCTGTTCGCGCACCGCACGCCGGGACTGCGCGGCGGCCTCGGGCAACATCGACAGGCCCACGCCGCCAACGGCGAGGGCCAACGCAAGAATATGGGATGAACGCATCGCACCTGCTCCTTGTGGATGCCCCGAGCGTAGCGCAGCGTGGTGGGTACTGCCAATCAAGCCAGGCGATGACTGGCGGCGTAGGGCGGGGTATCGGGATAATCGCCGGCCGCGAAACGGGCCTGCAGGCCCTGCCACCACACCGGATCGAACAGGTGCCCGAAGTGTTCGCGCACCGCTGCCAGCTCGGCCGCCGGCAGCCCCATGAACATCCAGAAGCGCTCGGGAAACACATCGCGTGGGCCGATCTGGAACCACGGCTCATCGGCCAGGGCTTCCTCTGCATTGCGTGGCGCCGGCCAGGCGCGGAAGCTGCAGTCACTGACCAGGCACAGCTCGTCATAGTCGTAGAACACCGCGCGGCCATGCCGCGACACGCCGAAGTTCTTGGGCAGCATGTCGCCGGGGAAGATGTTGTTGCGCGCCATGTCGGTGATGGCCTGGGCATAGTCCAGCGCAGCGTTGCGCCGCGCGTCGCTGGCCTGCTCGCGCAGGTACAGGTTGAGCGGGCGGAAGCGGCGCTGCACATAGCACAGGCCGATCACCAGCTCATCGCCCTCTTCACTGACGCTGCTGCGGCACTGGGTAAGCAGTTCCTCGCGCAGCGTCGGGGCGAAGCGCGCACGCGGGAAGCGCAGATGGCGGTAGGGCTGTGCGTCCAGCAGCCGGCCCACGCGGTCCAGGTTGAACACCAGCGCGTACTTTTCCTCCACCTGGTGCCGGGTCATGGTCTTGGGCCAGGCGAAGCGGTCGCGGATCAGCTTGAACACCAGCGGGTAGCTGGGCAGGGTGAACACCGCCATGACCATGCCGGGGGTGCCGTCGGCATGCACCAGCTGCTCGCCGGGCTGGTCCTGGAAATGCCGGAAGAAGGTGCGATAGCGCTCGGTCTTGCCCTGCTTGGCGCGGCCCAGCACGGTGTAGAGCTCATCAATGGGTTTGCCCGGCAGCAGGCTGCGCAGGAACACCACCGCGTCGCCCACGGTGGCCAGGTCGGCCTGGAAATAGCTGCGCGAGACGCCGAACAGATGCGCCACATCGCGGCGACGGGTCAGCACGGCCTCCGCACGCAGGCCGCCGCCGTCGTTGACCAGTGCGATCACGCACGGTGAGAAGCGGTGTTCGCCGAAGACGCGTCCCACCAGGTAGGCGCGGCGCTCGCGGTAGAACACGGTGTCCAGCAGCTCGATGCTGCGCACCGGGTAATCCCCCCAATGCGCCAGGTCATCCTGCAGGCGCACCGCGATGGCCGCCGCACAGCGCAGCTGGTGCGCGTAGGGCACATCGAAGCGGTAGTCGCCCAGCACGCGCAGCAGGGCTTCGGCCGGGCGCGTGGCCGACACGGAGTAACTGTGCCGCGCCACCGGATGGGTGATCGCATCGGATGGCTCCACGTCCATCGCCATGAACTCGATGGCCGCATCCACCCCCTGCGTGGCGAACAGGCGACGCGCCAGGGTGTTGTAGAAGGTTTTGTAGAGTTCGGCGTCGATCAGGCCGTCCAGCAGCCCCGCATAGTCGCGGCGGACCTGCAGCCACAGCGCGCGCGTGCCGACCGCGTCACCGGCCACGCGGCGCAGTCCATCCACGGCCTGGGCGATGCTGTGGTCGTACAACCCGATGCGCTCCACCGCATCGCGCCGCGCACCGACCCAATCGCGGGTTTCAAAGCGCACCCGTGCGCGTTGGGTCACTGCGGCAAAGCCGGCGTGATAGGTCTCAAAGCCATCGCGGATGAGCACGGCCAGCGTGGTGGCCAGTGCGGCATGTTCAGGACTATCGGCAGCGACCATGCCTACCCACCAGAGGGACCAGCGTTCACCATACGGCAGCCCCTGCAGCGCGGGTAGGGTCGGCAGCCGAACGAGCGACCGTTCGCCTGGAGCGGCGCTCCTCTTCCGGACAGGTGCCGCCGGCCGCCCCGTGGCGCGGCCGACGGCGCACCCCCCGTTACAGCGCCAGGTCGGCCTCCACGTCCTGCACCTTGCGCCGTGCCAGCGCCAGATTGGACTTGTTGCGATCCAGTACCAGGTACAGGAACAGCCCCTTCTTGCGCGAGACCGGCCGCAGGATGTGGTAAGCCTTGCCCAGCGAAATCAGGATGTCTTCGATGGTGTCGTTGAGGTTGAGCGACGCGGCGGTCTTCATCTTGGCCCGGATCACTTCGGTGTTGCCTGCCGCCGCCACTTCCATGTCCATCCCCGAGCCGGCTTCGCCCAGCAGCATGCCGCTTTCGTAATCGACCAGCGCCACCGCCTGCGCGCCGTCGATGGTCATCAGCGCGTTCAAGGTATCGTCGAGTCCTGCCATGTTGCACCCCGTTGGTTGTCGAGCCCCGTGTTCCCCTGCGGATCGGCTCGTGATCCGCTGAGTTCGGCCATGATGTTGCGGCCACATTCCTTCGCACTCCACAGCACCTTGCCGATCACACAGCGCGCGTCGCAGGCGGTCATCAGCAGCAGCGGTGCCGGCACCGCAGGCAGGGCCAGCATCAGCACCTTGCCCTCGCCGGCTTCGAGCATCAGCACTTCCAGCTCGCCCAGCGCCAGTTCACGGCCCACCGCGGCGGCCAGCGCCAGCATCGCGCTGGTCATTGCCGCCAGGCGCTCGCCGTTGCCGTGGGTGCCGACCGCCGGCACCAGCGCGAAGCCATCGACGCTGGCCAGCACCACGCTGCGCACGCCGTTGATGTCATCGGCAAAGCCCTGCAGGTGGGTGGCCAGGCGCTCGCGCAACGCCGGATCAAGCCGGCGTGCATCGTGTCCGTCAGCCATGCGCGGCCACCAGTGCACCGGCTTCCATTTCGCTCATCAGCACGTCCATCAGGCACAGTCCCTGTTCGCGATCACGCGCATCCACCGGCACTACCGGCAGCCACCGCCCCGTGCAACCGGCCTGGTGGGTGCACGCCTCCAGGTCGAACTGCGGGGCCAGGTCCAGCCGCGAGACACCGATCACCGCCGGCACCTGGGCGGCATGCTGCTGCAGCACGGTCAGGTAGGCGGCCAGCTCGTCCGCTGCGCTGGCCCGGGTGGCATCCAGCAGCAGCACCACGCCACTGGCGCCCTGCAGCAGGATGGGCCACAGGAAGTCGAAGCGCTGCTGCCCGGGGGTGCCGTACAGGCGCAACCGGTCGCCGTTGGGCAGGTCGATGTCGGCGTAGTCCATGGCCACGGTCGTGGAGGCCTTGTCGGCCCCCTGGCGGTCGCTGTTGTGTACATCGGTGTTGATCACCGCACCGGCGGCGATGGCACGCACCAGGGTCGATTTTCCGCAGCCCATGCTGCCCAGTACCACGATCTTGTGTTCGCGCACGCTCAGCCTCCGCCACGCTGGCGCACGCTGCGCCACATCCGGGCCAGCAGGCCGCCGCCGTCGCCTGCCCCGCCCATGAAACGGCTGCCGCCTGCCGGCGCCTCCAGCGCGGCGTACCCGCACAGATACGCCGGGTGCACGAAGGCGCGCACGGCTTCGCGCGGGATCTCCAGCAGCGATGCACATTCGTCCACGCTGCTGGCGCGCTTGAGCAGCAGCGAGCACAAACGGAAGCTGTCGTGCTGGTGGCCAAGCACGCGGAAGTCCGGCCAACGCAGCAGGCGCACCCGGGCGTGCTGCTGCAGGCGTGCATCCAGGTCGTGCCAATGTGGTGGATGCTGGCCCCACTGCCACAGCAGGGGGCGCAGCGGCTGCCGCGGCAGGTCACCGGCCAGCTGCTGGTAGCGCTTGGCCGCGATGCCGTGCAGGGCCAGGCGTTCAAACTGGTCAGACAGGCCCTGGGCCAGCTCGGCGGTAGCGCTGCTGTCGGGCACCACCGTCTGGTCCTGCTCGAAATCCACCAGCAGCACCGGCAGCCCATCCAGTGCGATCACCGCGTGGCCGTGGCGCGACTGCAGGCTTTCGCGCAACGCGCGGGTAATGGCCTTGGCACCGCGTGCCGCACAGGGTTCGTCGATGGGCGCCGCTGGCGGCGCGGTCGGCATCTGCCGCAGGGCATGCTCGATGGCATGGTCGTCCAGCACGGCATGTTCGTCGCCCTGACCATGACGCAGGTGACCATGCTGGTCTTCAATCCAGAACTGGATCTTTGGCCGTTCGCGCACCATCCGCAGGGCCGCGTTGCGCAACGCGGGCGTGTCCTTGATCACCAGCAGATCGCAATCATCCAGATCGCGGCAACTGCGCACGTTGTCGGCCGGCAACGCGGCCGCCGCACGCAGGCGCTGCAGCAAGGCGTGCTCCCCCTGGATATCCGATCCCACCACCAGCACCCTGGCCATCGCCTTCCCCTGCGCTGTGAGAGTTCACACTTACTGCAGAAAAGATCGTCGATAGGCTATGCCATCACTATCGGGGCTTAAGTGATGCATCGCACAGATTGAACTGACGTTACCGCGCATGACGGCGCCTTCAAGACGCTGCCACGCCAAGGCAAGTTCCGTACCAATGATGTTGACGCGACCTTCACCGGCTGCCGGGCCGCCGCCGATGGAGATCACGGTTTTCCGTGATCACGCCGCGGCAGCGCCCCCATGCTGGTTGTTTCTCCGGCTGTGGCGTTGAGGCAACTGCCCATCGGACAGCGCTGCACCGCGGGGGTTTGCCCAACAAAAAACCCGCGCCGGAGCGCGGGTCTTCTGTCGATCAACGCGTGTGCGGCAGCGATCTGTTACAGCGCGGCCAGCGCGCCGTTGAAGGTGCTGCTGGGGCGCATCGCCGCGCTTGCCTTGGCCACGTCCGGTCGGTAGTAACCGCCGATGTCGACCGGCTTGCCCTGTACCGCCGCCAGCTCTGCAACGATAGCCTGTTCGTTGTCGGCCAGTGCCTTGGCCAGCGGGGCGAAGCGGGCCTTCAATGCGGCATCGTCGTCCTGCGCGGCCAGGGCCTGGGCCCAGTACAGCGCGATGTAGAAGTGGCTGCCGCGGTTGTCGATGCCACCGAGCTTGCGCGACGGCGACTTGTCGTTGTCCAGGAACTGGCCGTTGGCCTGGTCCAGGGTCTTGGCCAGCACGGCCGCACCCGCGTTGTTGTAGCGGTTGCCCAGGTGCTCCAGCGACGCGGCCAGGGCCAGGAACTCACCCAGCGAATCCCAGCGCAGGTAATCCTCTTCGACGAACTGCTGCACGTGCTTGGGCGCCGAACCGCCGGCACCGGTCTCAAACAGGCCACCACCGGCCATCAGCGGCACGATGGACAGCATCTTGGCGCTGGTGCCCAGTTCCATGATCGGGAACAGGTCGGTGAGGTAGTCGCGCAGCACGTTGCCGGTGACCGAGATGGTGTCTTCCCCCTTGCGGATGCGGTCCAGCGAGAACGCCGTGGCCTCCACCGGGGTCAGGATGCGGATGTCCAGGCCGCTGGTGTCGTGGTCCTTCAGGTAGGTGTTTACCTTGGCGATCACCTGCGCATCGTGGGCGCGTGCGGCATCCAGCCAGAACACCGCCGGGGTGCCGCTCAGGCGGGCGCGGTTGACGGCCAGCTTGACCCAGTCCTGGATCGGGGCGTCCTTGGTCTGGCACATGCGCCAGATGTCGCCGGTCTGCACGGCGTGTTCGAACACCACCGCACCGGACTCGTCGGTGACGCGTACGGTGCCGTCGGCCGGAATCTGGAAGGTCTTGTCGTGCGAGCCGTACTCTTCGGCCTTCTGCGCCATCAGGCCCACGTTGGGCACCGAGCCCATGCTGGCCGGGTCGAACGCGCCGTGGGTGCGGCAGTCATCGATCACCGCCTGGTACACGCCGGCGTAGCAGCGGTCCGGGATCACCGCCTTGGTGTCCTGCAGCTTGCCTTCGGCATTCCACATGCCGCCGGAGTCGCGGATCATCGCCGGCATCGAGGCATCGACGATGACGTCGCTGGGCACGTGCAGGTTGGTGATGCCCTTGTCGGAGTTGACCATCGCCAGGCCCGGTCGCTTGCCGTATTCGGCAGCCAGGTCGGCCTTGATCGTTTCCTGCAGGGCTTCGGGCAGCTGCGGCAAGCGCGCGTACAGGTCGCCGATGCCGTTGTTGGAATCAAAGCCGGCCTGCTTGAGCACGTCGGCGTGCTTGGCCAGCACGTCCTTGTAGAACTCATCGACAACCACGCCGAACATGATCGGGTCGGAGACCTTCATCATGGTCGCCTTCAGGTGCAGCGAGAACAGCACGCCCTTTGCCTTGGCATCGGCGATCTGCGCCTGCACGAAGCTGGCCAGCGCGTTGCGGCTCATCACCGCCGCATCGACGATCTCGCCGGCCTTGACCGCGGTCTTTTCCTTCAGCACCACGGTGCTGCCATCGGCCTGCTGCAGTTCGATCTTCAGGCTGCCGGCAGTGGCCAGCGTGGCCGACTTTTCGCTGCCGTAGAAATCGCCGCCGTCCATGTGCGCCACGTGCGACTTGGACTCGGTGGACCACTTGCCCATGCGGTGCGGGTGCTTGCGCGCGTAGTTCTTCACCGACAGCGGTGCACGGCGATCCGAATTGCCTTCGCGCAGCACCGGGTTCACCGCGCTGCCCTTGACCTTGTCATAGCGCGCCTTGATGTCGCGCGAGACCTCGTCGGTGGGTACGTCCGGGTAGTTGGGCAGGGCGAAGCCCTGGTCCTGCAGTTCCTTGATGGCTGCCTTCAGCTGCGGCACCGAAGCGCTGATGTTGGGCAGCTTGATGATGTTGGCGTCCGGGGTGGTGGCCAGCTGGCCCAGTTCGGCCAGGTGGTCCACTTCCTTCTGATCGTCTTTCAGGTAATCCGGGAACAGCGCCAGGATGCGGCCGGACAGCGAGATGTCGCGGGTTTCAACGGCGATGCCGGCGGTGGCGGTGTAGGCCTCGACGATCGGCAGCAGCGACTGGGTCGCCAGGAACGGAGCTTCATCGGTAAGCGTGTAGAGAATCTTGGGCGTGCTGGACATGGGGGACGTAGGCTCTCTTGCGGATCTGATGAGTGACCGCGCCGGGCGGCGCGCTGCGGGAAACCCACACATTGTCGCGTTTTAAGCCCCCCGGAGCAAAGCCGGGCCATACGCGAACGTATTGGAACGCTGTGGTGCGTGGCCGTTTCGTATCACCTGAAACCGGCGTGCAAAAAGGATTCTTTTTCCCTCTGCGTGGCAGGGACGCAGCGCGCTCTGGCGCTTTCCGGGCGCGGCGCGCCTGGCACGAGCGTCCGGGCCCCGTCGCGGCCGGCACGCCCCTCGGCAAATGTCCCCCGGCCGCTGCCTTCGGCGACGTCCTCCTTCACCCAGGCACGCGCCTGGCACGAGCGTCCGGGCCCCGTAGCGGCCGGCACGCCCCTCGGCAAATGTCCCCCGGCCGCCGCCTTCGGCGACGTCCTCCTCCTTTACTTTGCCCAGGGGCGTGCCGGCCGCTACGGGGCCCGGACGCTCGCCCTAGACCGACGCTCTCCGCCATTGGCAAAAAGCCCCATAAAAAAGACGCAGCCTCGCGGCTGCGTCCATCGTGAGCCTGTTGCCGGGAGAGAGTCGGCTGGCGGCTTACTTGACCTCAAACTCTTGCGGCGTTCCTGCCGCCTTACCATCTACCGTGACTTCCGCGCGGTACTTGCCCGCCGGCCAGCCCTTGGCATTCTTGAAGGTGACGTTGGTGGTGTCGGCACCGGTGGTGGTGAAGGCCTGGTTCTGCTCGCCCGCCACCTGCCCATCCTGGAAGGTCAGCTTGGCGCCAATATTGGCGTTGCTGGCCGCCCCGTCGGTGCGCACCGAGACGATGATGTCGTCCTTGGGAGCGAACAACGCGATCGTGGCCACGCTCTTGTCGGCCGCCGCGGTCTTGCCCACCGTCACGCTGGCCACGCTCACCCCGGCGGCAGCCGCCATCGGCTCAGGTGCCGCAGGTGTCATCGGCGCAGGCTCGGCCGGGGTCATGGCCGCCGGCTGGGCGTTGTTGTCGGCCGTTTCTTCTTTCTTCTTGCAGCCAGCCAACGCCACGGTGGCCAGCAGGGCAGCGAGTACGGCAGTACTGATGGACGTCTTCTTCATGGAATTCCTCCCTGGGAATCAGTGGACTACAAGCAAGGGTGACTCAGGCTTTGGGCGGCAACTTGAGGGTCTGGCCCGGGAAGATCTTGTCCGGGTCCTCCAGCACGTCGCGGTTGGCCTCGAAGATCTTCTTCCAGGCGTTGGCGTCGCCCAGTTCCTGCTTGGCGATCTTCGACAGCGAGTCGCCCTTCTGTACGGTGTAGGTGCCCCCTACCTTTTCGGCAGTGCTGTCCACCGAAGCGGTAACGCCGGAGAAATCAGCCTTTTCCACCTTCTGCGCCGTACTGTCCACGCTGGAGGTGACACCGGAGAAATCGGCCTTCTTATCGGTACTCATCCACACACTCCCGTCTTCATTGACGACATGGGAGGCACGGTGTCACAGCCCTTGTTAATAGGGCATGGCGTGGATGTGAAGACGTGCGGAACGCGACGTTGGCAGGCGCCAACCGGGTTGAGCCACGCCAGGCGTGGCTCAACCCGCCAGCAGCGCCAGCCCGGCGCTACTGGCGCAGGTCGCGCACGGTGCGGGCCGGCAGGTCGATACCCGGGGTGGCCCGCCACGGGTTGATGTCCAGGCCACCGCGACGGGTGTAACGCGCTTCCACTTCCAGCCACGCCGGTGCGCAGCGGGCGGTGATCTCGCTGAAGATCCGCTCCACGCACTGTTCGTGGAACTCGGCATGCTCGCGGTAGCTGACCAGATACTTCAGCAACCCCTCACGATCGATCTGCGGCCCGTGGTAACGGATGCTGACGCTGGCCCAGTCCGGCTGGCCGGTCACCGGGCAGTTGGACTTGAGCAGGGCCGAGCTCAACGTCTCGGTCACCCGATGGTCCGCATCGGCCGACAGGAATTCCGGCGCCGGCGGTCCATACCGCTCGATCGCCACCTCCAGCCCGTCCAGCGACTGGCCCTCGGCCTCTTCCACCAGCACCGGCACCCCGAAGCGCACCGTGACCACCGCCCCGGCGCAGGCGGAGAGGTCGGCGGTGATGCGCAGGCGGGCCGCTTCGTCATCATCGAAGCGGGTGCTGTTGAGCGAATTGAGGTACAGCTTGAACGACTTGGATTCGATCAGGTTCGGCGAGGTGCACGGCACGCTGACGGTGGCCACCGCGACCCGCGGCTTGCCACGCCGGTCCAGCCAGCTCAGTTCGTAGGCCTGCCAGCGGTCATGCCCGACGAACGGCAGCGCGGCCTCGTCCAGGCCGATTTCTTCACGCGCTCCGCGGCGGGGAATGGGAAACAGCAGCGCGGGATCGTACTGCGACGGGTAAGCAACCTCGCGACCGAGGCTGGAGTCCTGGGGGGTATTCATGGGGCCATTTTACGCCGGTGGGCGAGCGGCGTCCGGCAACGCCGGCACGATGCTGCGTGCCGGCATTCATCGCCGCCATCACCGCCCCGCGGTCCGGGCGGCCGGAGCGCGGTTGCGGTTGCCGCAGCTCCCGTCTCAGCCTGCGGCAGGTGCGGCCTTGGCCGTCCCGTTGAGGTAATCCAGGCTCACCTGCAACAGTGCGCGCAGCCCCACGTCCAGCGCCGACTCGTCCAGCAGGAACTTGGGCGAATGGTTGGCCGGCGCCGTCGCCGGGTCGATCCCCTTGCCGGTGGCGCCCACGAAGAAGAACAGCCCCGGCACCTCCTTGGCGTACAGCGAAAAGTCCTCCGCGCCCATCTGCAGCGGTGGCTCGTACACGTTGGCCTGGCCCACCACCGCCTGCAGGCTGGGCAGCATCCGGGCCGTCAGCGCAGGATCATTGACCGTGGCCGGGTTGCCTTCGGACTCATAGATGTCCGTTACCGCCTTGGCCCCGTGCGCCGCCGCCGTATGCTCGGCCACGTTGCGCAGGTCGGCGAAAATCTGCTGCCGCATCCCCTCATCGAAGGTACGGATGGTGCCCACCATCTCCACTTCGTCGGGAATGATGTTGTAGCGGATGCCGCCCTTGATCGCCCCGAAGGTCAGCACCGCTGGCTGCTTGGACAGGTTGGCCCGCCGGCTCACGATCGTCTGCGCCGTCCCCACCAGGTCGGCCGTCGCCACGATCGGGTCCACCCCGTTCCAGGGTGCCGACCCGTGGGTCTGGCGCCCGATCACCTTGATTCCGAAGCGGTCCGAGGCGGCCATCAACGGACCGCCGCGCACCGCGATCTGCCCGGCCTGCACGCTGGAGAACACATGCAGCCCGAACACCGCTTCCGGCTTGAAGTCCGCAAACAACCCCTCCTTGAGCATCAACGCCGCGCCACCCTCTTCCGGCGGCGGTGCCCCTTCTTCGGAGGGCTGGAAGATCAGCATCACCTCGCCAGGCAGGCTGGCCTGCATCTTCACCAGGGCATCGGCCACCCCCAGCAGCGTGGCCGTATGCGCATCATGGCCACAGGCATGCATCACCCCGACCGGCTCGCCGCGATAGGTGCTGGTGGCCTTGGACGCGAACGGCAGCCCGGTCTGCTCGGTCACCGGCAAGGCGTCCATGTCCGCGCGCAGCGCGATCCGCGGTCCCGGCTTGCCGCCCTTGATGATCGCCACCACGCCGTGGTGGGCCATTCCGGTCCTGGGCTTGAGCCCCATCGCGCGCAGCTGCTCGGCCACCTTGGCGGCGGTGCGTTCCTCGCGGTTGGACAGCTCCGGGTGCTGGTGGAAATCGCGGCGCCAGTCGATCACCTTGGCCTTCAGGCGGGTGGCCGCGGCGGTCACTTCCGGGCGTTCGGCAGGGGCGGCCACGGCCAGCGCAGGGCAGGCAAGCAGCAGGGCGGACAGCAGCAGCGACAGACGGGGCATTGCACATCTCCACAGGCGAACGGGGCGGTCGAACCTGAATGTAGGGCATCGGCGCACTTGCTGCTGTAACTTTCTGCCCCCGCAGGCGTTCATCGATGGAACCTGGCCGGTCACATCCGGTCTGATCGCCCGTCCCATCCGTCATGCATGAAAGCTCCCGGGCGACGGGTATGCTTTGCACCAGCCAATCGGGCCCTGCCCTCCGCCAGCCTCAGGAGTTAGTTGAATGTCGCGTTTCTGGAAGATCGTGCTGCTGGTGGTCGCAGTGCTGGTGGTGGGCTTCATCGGTCTGCGCATGCTCGGCGGCGGCAAGCCCAAGGGCGATGCGGCGGCGACGTCGGCGGCGGCCGGCAAGGACGGACAGGACCGCAACGCCGGCCCGGTCCCGGTCACCGTGGTGGAGGCCGCCCGCCAGGACGTGCCGGTCTATGCCAGCGCACTGGGCACCGTCGCGGCGATGAACACCGTCACCGTCAGCCCGCAGGTGGGCGGACAGTTGATCAGCATCAACTTCAAGGAAGGCCAGGAAGTCAAAAAGGGCGACCTGCTGGCGCAGATCGACCCGCGCACCCTGCAGGCCAGCTATGACGAAGCCGCCGCGGCCAAACGCCAGAACCAGGCCCAGCTGGCCACCGCGCGCTCCAACTACCAGCGCTCCAATTCGCCCGAGTACCGCCAGTACGTGGCCAAGACCGACCTGGACACCCAGCGCAACCAGGTGGCCCAGTTCGAAAGCGCGGTCGCGGCCAATGAGGCCAGCATGCGCGCCGCCCAGGTGCAGCTGCAGTACACCCGCGTCACCGCCCCGATCTCGGGCATCGCCGGCATCCGCGCGGTGGACGCCGGCAATATCGTCAGCGCCGGCACCGCATTGGTCACCCTGACCCAGATCCACCCCATCCACGTGGTCTTCAACCTGCCCGAGCGCCAGCTGCCGGAGGTACGCAAGGCCCAGCAGGCCGGGCCGGTGACCATCGCCGCACTGGACCGCAACGATTCGCACGTGCTCACCGACGGCGGCACGCTGGATGTGGTGGACAACCAGATCAGCAGCGACAGCGGCACCTTCCGCGCCCGCGCCCTGTTCGACAATGCCGACAACAGCCTGTGGCCGGGCCAGTTCGTCAACGTGCGCATGCAGCTGCGCATGATCGCCGGCGGCGTGGTGATCCCCACACAGGCGGTGATGCGCGGCCCCGATGGCGAGTACGTGTATGTGGTCAAGCCCGACAGCACCGTGGTCATGCAGACCGTGAAGAGCGGCGTGGAAGTGGGCGACAGCAACGTGCAGATCACCGACGGGCTGAAGGGCGGCGAGCGCGTGGTCAGCGAAGGCCAGTTCCGGCTCAAGCCCGGCGCCAAGGTCACCGCGCTGAAGCCCGGCGAAACCCCCGCACCGCCGACCGACGCCGAACTCAAGGCTGCCGCGCAGCAGCAGGGCGGCGGAAGCCGCCGCGGTGGCGGCCCGCGCTGAGCGCAGCTGCCTGATGTTCCCGACGCCGGCCACTTGGCCGGCGTCTGCCCGCTTCAACGCCGCATGACGTAACCGCAAGGATCTGCCCGTGGGCTTTTCGACGATCTTCATCCGCCGCCCGATCGCCACCTCGCTGCTGATGGCGGGCCTGCTGCTGCTCGGCATCCTCGGCTACCGCCAGTTGCCGGTGTCGGCGCTGCCGGAGATCGACGCGCCCAGCCTGGTGGTGACCACCCAGTACCCCGGTGCCAACGCCACCACCATGGCCTCGCTGGTGACCACGCCACTGGAGCGCCAGTTCGGGCAGATTTCCGGGCTGGAGATCATGACCTCCGATTCGTCGGCCGGCCTGTCCACGATCATCCTGCAGTTCTCGATGGACCGCGATATCGACATCGCCGCCCAGGACGTACAGGCCGCGATCCGCCAGGCCACCCTGCCATCCTCGCTGCCCTACCAGCCGGTCTACAACCGGGTGAACCCGGCCGATGCGGCCATCGTCACCCTCAAGCTCACCTCCGACACGCGCCCGCTGCGCGAGGTCAACAACTACGCAGATTCCATCCTGGCCCAGCGCCTGTCGCAGGTGCAGGGCGTCGGCCTGGTCTCCATCGCCGGCAACGTGCGCCCGGCCGTGCGCATCCAGGTCAACCCGGCGCAGCTGTCCAACATGGGCCTGACCCTGGAAGAACTGCGCAGCGCGCTGACCCAGGCCAACGTCAATGCGCCCAAGGGCTCGCTCAACGGCAAGACCCAGTCCTACAGCATCGGCACCAACGACCAGCTGACCAGCGCCGCCGAGTACCGCGACACCATCATCAGCTACAAGAACGGGCGCCCGGTGCGCTTGTCCGACGTCGCCAACGTGATCGACGGGGTCGAGAACGACCAGCTGGCCGCCTGGGCCGATGGCAAACCGGCGGTGCTGCTGGAAGTTCGCCGCCAGCCCGGCGCCAACATCGTGCAGACCGTCGAACGCATCCGCACGCTGCTGCCGCAGCTGCAGAGCGTCCTGCCGGCCGACGTGCACCTGGAGATCTTCTCCGACCGCACCGAAACCATCCGTGCCTCGGTGCATGAAGTGCAGCTCACCCTGATCCTGACCATCGGCCTGGTGGTGGCGGTGATCTTCGTGTTCCTGCGCCGTCTGTGGGCCACCATCATTCCCTCGGTGGCGGTGCCGCTGTCGCTGGCCGGCACCTTCGGGGTGATGGCCTTTGCCGGCATGTCGCTGGACAACCTTTCGCTGATGGCGCTGGTGGTGGCCACCGGGTTCGTGGTCGACGATGCGATCGTGATGATCGAGAACATCGTGCGCTATATCGAACAGGGCAAGAGTGGCCCGGAAGCGGCCGAGATCGGCGCGCGCCAGATCGGCTTCACCGTGCTGTCGCTGACCATCTCGCTGGTGGCGGTGTTCCTGCCACTGTTGCTGATGCCCGGGGTCACCGGCCGGTTGTTCCACGAGTTCGCCTGGGTCCTGAGCATCGCAGTGACGCTGTCGATGCTGATCTCGCTGACGCTCACCCCGATGATGTGCGCCTACCTGCTCAAGCCCGATGCACTGCCCGAGGGCGAAGACGCGCACGAACGGGCCGCTGCGGCCGGCAAGGAAAACCTGTGGACGCGCACCGTGGGGGCCTACGAGCGCAGCCTGGACTGGGTGCTGGACCACCAGCGCATGACCCTGGCGGTGGCCGCCGGCGCGCTGGTGCTCACCGTGGTGCTGTACATCGTGATCCCCAAGGGCCTGCTGCCCGAACAGGACACCGGGCTGATCACCGGCGTGGTCCAGGCCGACCAGAACATCGCCTTCCCGCAGATGGAACAGCGCACCAAGGCAGTGGCCGAAGCGCTGCGCAAGGACCCGGCGGTAACCGGCGTATCGGCGTTCATCGGCGCGGGCAGCATGAACCCCACGCTCAACCAGGGCCAGCTGTCGATCGTGCTGAAAGAGCGCGGCGACCGCGACGGCCTGGACCAGATCCTGCCGCGCCTGCAGCAGGCGGTGGCCGGCATTCCCGGCGTGGCGCTGTACCTCAAGCCGGTGCAGGACGTCACCCTGGACACCCGCGTGGCCGCCACCGAATACCAGTATTCGCTGTCGGACGTGGACAGCGCGCAGGTCGCACTGCAGGCTACCCGCCTGACCGAGGCGCTGCGTCAGCGCCCGGAGCTGGCCGACGTGGACAACAACCTGTCCAACCAGGGCCGGGCGCTGGAGCTGACCATCGACCGCGACAAGGCCAGCGTGCTGGGCGTGCCGATGCAGACCATCGACGACACCCTGTACGACGCCTTCGGCCAGCGTCAGATCTCCACCATCTTCACCGAGCTCAACCAGTACCGCGTGGTGCTGGAAGTGGCACCGGAATTCCGTACCAGCACCGCCCTGATGAACCAGCTGGCGGTGGCCTCCAATGGCGCCGGCGCGCTGACCGGCAGCAACGCCACCAACTTCGGCCAGGTCACCTCGTCCAACTCCTCCACCGCCACCGGCATCGGCGCACAGAACACCGGCATTCCGGTGGGTGCGGGCAACATCATCCCGCTGGCCGCGCTGGCCGAAGGCCGGATCACCAGCACCCCGCTGGTGGTCAGCCACCAGCAGCAGCTGCCGGCGGTGACGGTATCGTTCAACATCGCGCCGGGCTATTCGCTGTCCGATGCGGTCAAGGCGATCGAAGACACCAAGGACAGCCTGGACATGCCCAGCCAGGTGCATGCGCAGTTCATCGGCAAGGCCGCCGAGTTCACCGGCAGCCAGACCGATGTGATCTGGCTGCTGCTGGCCTCGCTTGTGCTGATCTACATCGTGCTGGGCGTGCTGTACGAAAGCTACATCCACCCCTTCACCATCATCTCCACCCTGCCCCCGGCTGGCGTCGGCGCGCTGTTGGCGCTGATGGTATGCGGGCTGCCGCTGTCGGTGGACGGCATCGTCGGCATCGTGCTGCTGATCGGCATCGTCAAGAAGAACGGCATCATGATGGTCGACTTCGCCATCGAGGCACGCCGCACCGGCGCCAACGCGCACGATGCGATTCGCCGCGCCTGCCTGCTGCGTTTCCGCCCGATCATGATGACCACCGCGGCGGCCATGCTGGGCGCCCTGCCGCTGGCACTGGGCACCGGCATCGGTTCGGAGCTGCGCCGCCCGCTGGGCATCGCCATCGTCGGCGGCCTGCTGCTGTCGCAGTTGGTCACCCTGTACACCACGCCGGTGATCTACCTGTACATGGAGCGGTTCTCGGAGTGGCTGCGCGAGCGCCGCGAACAGCGCGCGCTGCGCCACGCCAGCGCCCAGGACCGCGCATGAGCACTGCGCCTTTCCGCGCCCTGAAGGTGCC
Source organism: Bacillus subtilis subsp. subtilis (assembly GCA_021733645.1). Taxonomy (GTDB): domain Bacteria; phylum Pseudomonadota; class Gammaproteobacteria; order Xanthomonadales; family Xanthomonadaceae; genus Stenotrophomonas. Next base: position 59,793 of record JAHREJ010000016.1, read on the forward strand.
GGCATGAACATCTCCGGCCCCTTCATCCGCCGCCCCATCGGCACCGCGCTGCTGGCCATCGGCCTGTTCGTGGTCGGCCTGTTCTGCTACCTGAAACTGGGCGTGTCGGCGCTGCCGAACATCCAGATTCCGGTGATCTTCGTGCACGCCAGCCAGTCCGGCGCCGATGCCACCACGATGGCGTCCACGGTTACCGCGCCACTGGAACGCCACCTGGGCCAGTTGCCTGGCGTGGACCAGATGCGCTCGTCCAGTTCGGAAAGCAGCTCGCTGGTGTTCATGATCTTCCAGAGCGGGGTGGACATCGATTCGGCCGCGCTGGACGTGCAGACCGCGATCAACTCGGCCCAGGCCGACCTGCCCTCCGGGTTGGGTTCGCCGATGTTCCAGAAGGCCAACCCGAACGATGATCCGGTCATCGCCATTGCGCTGACTTCGCAGACCCAATCGGCCGACGAGCTCTACAACGTGGCCGATTCACTGCTGGCCCAGCGCATCCGCCAGATCAGCGGCGTGTCCTCGGTGGATATCGCCGGTGCGTCCACCCCGGCGGTGCGGGTGGATGTGAACCTGCGCCTGCTCAATGCGCTCAACCTCACCCCCGATGACCTGCGCAATGCGGTGCGTGCGGCCAATGTCACCTCGCCCACCGGCTTCCTGACCGACGGCAACACCACCACCGCCATCATCGCCAACGATTCGGTCGCGCGCGCGGCCGACTTCGCCAACCTGGTCATCAAGACCCAGGACGATGGCCGGGTGATCCGCCTCAAGGACGTGGCCAACGTCTACGACGGCCAGCAGGATGCCTACCAGGCCGCCTGGTTCGACCACAAACCAGCGGTGGTGATGTATGTGTTCACCCGCGCCGGTGCCAACATCGTGGAGACCGTGGACCGGGTCAAGGCGCAGATTCCGATGCTGCGCGACTATCTGCAGCCGGGCACCACGCTCACCCCCTACTTCGACCGCACCCCCACCATCCGCTCGTCGCTGCATGAAGTGCAGATCACCCTGCTGATCAGTCTGGCGATGGTGATCCTGACCATGGCGCTGTTCCTGCGCCGGCTGGCCCCCACGTTGATCGCCGCGGTCACCGTGCCGCTGTCGCTGGCCGGTGCGGCGCTGGTGATGTACGTGTTCGGCTTCACCTTGAACAACCTGAGCCTGCTGGCGCTGGTGATCGCCATTGGTTTCGTGGTCGACGATGCGATCGTGGTGATCGAGAACATCATGCGCCACCTCGACGAGGGCATGCCGCGCATGCAGGCCGCGCTGACCGGCGCGCGCGAGATCGGCTTCACCATCGTGTCGATCACCGCTTCCCTGGTGGCGGTGTTCATTCCGTTGCTGTTTGCCAGCGGCATGGTCGGGGCGTTCTTCCGCGAGTTCACCGTCACCCTGGTGGCGGCGATCGTGGTGTCGATGATCGTTTCGCTGACGCTGACCCCGGCGCTGTGCAGCCGCTTCCTCAGCGCGCATGCCGAGCCGGAGAAACCCTCGCGGATCGGCCGCTTCCTGGATGCCACCCACGACCGCATGCTGCGCGTCTATACCGTGTGCCTGGACTTCTCGCTGCGCCACGCCCTGCTGCTTTCGCTCACCCCGATCCTGCTGATCGTGGCCACGGTAATGCTGGCCGGTGCAGTCAAGAAGGGCTCGTTCCCGCCCCAGGACACCGGCCTGATCTGGGGCCGCGCCAACTCCAGCGCGACGGTGTCCTTTGAAGACATGGTCAACCGCCAGCGCCGCATCACCGACATGCTGATGGCCGACCCGGCGGTGAAAACCGTGGGCGTGCGCCTGGGCAGCGGCCGCCAGGGCTCCAGCGCGCAGTTCAACATCGAGCTGAAGACGCGCAAAGAAGGCCGCAAGGAAACCACCGCGCTGGCACTGGCCCGCCTGAGCGCCAAGGCCGACCGCTATCCCGACCTGCAGCTGCGCCTGCGCGCGATCCAGGACCTGCCCAGTGATGGCGGCGGCGGCAACAGCCAGGGCGCGCAGTACCGGGTGTCGCTGCAGGGCAATGACCTGGCCCAGCTGCAGGAATGGCTGCCCAAGGTGCAGGCCGCACTGAAGAAGAACCCCAAACTGCGTGATGTGGGCACCGACGTGGACACCGCCGGGCTGCGCCAGAACGTGGTGATCGACCGTGCCAAGGCCGCGCGCCTGGGCGTGTCGGTGGGTGCGATCGACGGTGCGCTGTACGGCGCTTTCGGCCAGCGCCAGATCTCTACCATCTATTCGGACATCAACCAGTACTCGGTGGTGGTCAATGCGCTGCCCGAGCAGACCGCCACCCCGCGTGCGCTGGATGAGATCCACGTGCGCGCCGGCAACGGCGAGATGATTCCGCTCACCGCCGTGGCGCACCAGGTGCCGGGGCTGGCACCGCCGCAGATCACCCACGAAAACCAGTACACCACGATGGACCTGAGCTACAACCTGGCCCCGGGCGTGAGCACCGGTGAGGGCGAAGCGATCATCAAGGCCACCGTGGATGGCCTGCGCCTGCCCGGCGACATCCGCATCAGCGATGGCGGCGGCTTCAACGTACAGCTCAACCCCAACTCGATGTTGATCCTGGTGCTGGCCGCGATCATCACCGTGTACCTGGTGCTGGGCATGTTGTACGAGAGCCTGGTGCACCCGGTGACGATCCTGTCCACGCTGCCGGCGGCGGGCGTGGGCGCGCTGCTGGCGTTGTTTGTGACCAACACCGAGCTGTCGGTGATCTCGATGATCGCGCTGGTGCTGTTGATCGGCATCGTCAAGAAGAACGCGATCATGATGATCGACTTCGCGGTGGTGGCCCAGCGCGAGCACGGCAAAAGCCCGCGCGACGCGGTACGCGAGGCCAGTATCGTGCGTTTCCGCCCGATCATGATGACCACCATGGTGGCGATCCTGGCGGCGGTGCCGCTGGCGATCGGCCTGGGCGAAGGCTCTGAACTGCGTCGTCCGCTGGGCATCGCGATGATTGGCGGCCTGTTGTTCTCGCAGAGCCTGACCCTGCTCAGTACCCCCGCGCTGTACGTGATTTTCTCGTGCCTGCGCGAACGTTGGGTCAACCGCCGTGCGCGCCGCCGCGAGAAGAAGCTGATGAAGCAGGCTGCGCGCGCCTGATTGCCGCGAAAGGCAGCCGAGCATGGCTCGGCTCTACCGGAGGCAATCGAGCAGCCGAGCATGGCTCGGCTCTACCGGGCAATCGAGCGGCCGAGCATGGCTCGGCTCTACCGGGGCAATCGAGCCGCCGAGCATGGCTCGGCTCTACCGGGCAATCGAGCCGCCGGGCCTGGCTCGGTTCTGCCCGCATCTGCGTTGCGCATCGGCGCACTGTCCAGGGTCGGTGCGGGTGAGGCTGTCCCCTTCACCCCCCACCGGCAATAATGGGCTGCCCCGCATACCGAGCCCGCATGTCCGCCCGAGAATCCCGCCTGAGCCGCCTGTGGGCGCATGAGAAGGCCAGCTATGGCCTGCGGGTATTCATTGCGCTGTCGGTGGCTATGGGCGTGTGTTGGCACCTGGACCAGCTGCCCGCGCTGCCGGGCGTGTTCCTGGGCATCATCGCCAGCGCCATTGCCGAAACCGACGACAACTGGTGGGGCCGGACCAAATCGGTCGCGCTGTCGCTGCTGTGCTTCGTGGCCGCCGCCGCCGCAGTGGTCGAACTGTTCGCCTGGCCGTGGCTGTTCATCGCCGCCCTGGCCGTGTCCACCTTCGGCCTCACCCTGCTCGGCGCCCTCGGCGAGCGCTACGCCTCCATTGCCCAGGCCACCGTCACCCTGGCCATCTACACCATGATCGGGCTGGAGCAGCACGGCGCCAGCGACCGCGCCCAGGCCTTCACCGCCGTCAGCCACCTGCTGGCCGGCGCCCTCTGGTACGGCCTGCTGTCCATCCTCTGGACGGCCCTGTTCGCCAACCGCCCGGTACGCGAACGCATCGCGCGCCTGTACCTGGAGCTGGGCCGCTACCTGCAGCTCAAGGCCGACCTGTTCGAACCCATCCGCGACGCCGACGTGCAGAAGCGCCAGCTGGCCCTGGCCGAGCAGAACCGCCGCGTGGTCGATGCGCTCAATATTGCCAAGGTCGCCATCCTGGCCCGTTTCGGTCGCTCCGGCCGGCCCGGCGTGCAGTCCGGCCTGTACCTGCGCCTGTACTACATGGCCCAGGATTTCCATGAACGCGCCAGTTCCTCCCATTATCCCTACGGCGCGCTGACGGACGCGTTCTTCCACAGCGACGTGCTGTACCGCTGCCAGCGCCTGCTTGCGCTGCAGGGCGAAGCCTGCGCCAACCTGGGCCTGGCCATCCGCCTGCGCCGCCCCTTCCAGTACGGCGAGCGCACCAAGCAGGCCACCGCCGACCTGACCGACTCGCTCACCTGGCTGCGTGCCCAGCACAACCCCCAATGGCAGCGCCTGCTGTCTTCGCTGGAACTGCTCGGCAACAACCTGCAGAGCATCGAGCGGCGTCTGTCCGAGGCGGAAAAATCCGAATCCACGCTGGACAATGTCGACACCCGCCTGCGCGACACCAACCCGCATACCCTGCGCGAGATGGGCGTGCGCATCCGCCAGCAGCTCACCCCCGGCTCGGTGCTGTTCCGCCACGGCCTGCGCATGGCGCTGGCGCTGGTCGTCGGCTTTGCCGCCATCCGCCTGTTCAACGCCCAGAACGGCTCCTGGGTGCTGCTCACCATCGTGTTCGTGTGCCGCCCGCATTTCGGGGCCACCCGCCAGCGGCTGGCGCAGCGCATCGCCGGCACCCTGATCGGCCTGGTGCTGACCTGGGCGCTGATGCAGCTGTTCCAGGACCTGCGCATCGAACTGCTGATCGCCCTGCTGTCGGCCCTGCTGTTCTTCTTCACCCGCAGCGACCGCTATCTGGTGGCCTCGGCGGCCATCACGGTGATGGCACTGACCTGCTTCAACCTGATCGGCGATGGCTTCCTGCTGATCTGGCCGCGCCTGGTGGACACCCTGCTCGGCTGCGCGATCGCCGCGGCCGCCGCGTTCCTGATCCTGCCCGACTGGCAGGGCCGCCGCCTGAACCTGGTGATGGCGCGCGTGCTGGCCAACTGCGCACGCTACCTGGATGCGGTGCTGGGCCAGTACGGCAGCGGCATGCAGGACGACCTGGCCTACCGTATCGCCCGCCGCGACATGCACAACGCCGATGCCGCCCTGTCCACCGCGCTGTCGAACATGCTGCGCGAACCGGGCCACGTGCGCCGCAACCTGGATGCCGGGTTCCGCTTCCTGGCCTTGTCCAACACCCTGCTGGGCCATCTGTCGGCGCTGGGCGCGCATCGCACGCAGCTGGACAGCTACGCGCAGGACCCGCAGGCGCTGGCCGGCGGCGAACGCGTGGAGCAGGCCATGCAGCAGATCGCCGCTGCGCTGGAGCAGCGTCAACCGCTGGACGACGCCGACAACGACGGCGACCGCGCCCTGGCCGAGCAACTGGAGCAGGTCAGCGATGACATGCCGCCCAAGCTGCAGCTGATCCGCACCCAGATGGGCCTGATGCTGCGCCTGCTGCCCAAGTTGCGCGGCGCCGCCAACGAAGCGGCGCGTACGCTGCGTTGAGCGGGTCCGGGCGCACTGCAGCGTTGCGGCGCCGGCACTGGTAAGGCGGCGTGCGCAGCCCGATCTGTGGGTAACGCCTGTTGCACGTGCCCACCACCGGTGGCCGGGCACACTCCAGGCGCCCTCCCCTACAAGGATTCGCCATGCACCTGGATCTCTCCGGCAAGACCGCGCTGGTCACCGCCTCCACCGCCGGCATCGGCCACGGTATTGCCCGCGGGCTGGCCGCCGCCGGCGCGCAGGTGGTCGTCAATGGCCGCAGCCAGGCCTCGGTCGACAAAGCACTGGCCGCGCTGCGCCTGGCCCTGCCCGAGGCCCGCCTGATCGGCGTCGCGGCCGACCTCTCCGATGCCGCCGGCGTGGACGCCCTGCTGGCTGCCCTGCCGGCCATCGACATCCTGGTCAACAACGCCGGCATTTTCGGGCCGCAGGACTTCTTCGATACCGATGACGCCACCTGGGAGCAGTACTGGCAGACCAACGTGATGTCCGGGGTGCGGCTGTCACGCGCGCTGCTGCCGGGCATGGTCGACCGGGGCTGGGGCCGGGTACTGTTCCTGTCCTCCGAATCGGCGCGCAACATCCCGGCCGACATGATCCACTACGGGGTGTCCAAGACCGCCCTGCTCGGCCTGTCGCGCGGATTGGCCAAACGCGTTGCCGGCAGCGGCGTCACCGTCAACGCGGTGCTGCCCGGCCCCACCCTGTCCGACGGTTTCGCGGCGATGATGGAAGACGAACGCACGCGCACCGGGCAGACGCTGGAAGCGATCGGCCGCGCCTTCGTCATGGCCAACCGGCCAACCTCGGTGATCCAGCGCGCGGCCACGGTGGAGGAAGTGGCCAACATGGTGGTCTACCTGGCCTCCCCCCAGGCCTCGGCCACCTCCGGCGCGGCATTGCGGGTGGACGGCGGCGTGGTCGACGACATCGTCTGACCCCGCGCGACAGCGCCGGGGCCGTCAGCGGGGCACAGCCCCGCTCTACGGCAACGGCGACAGTGCTAGGCTGCGCCGGTTCGCAAGGAGTTTCCATGTCCGGCCACAGCCAGTTCGCCCTGCTCAAACAGCGTCGCTTCCTGCCGTTCTTCATCGTCCAGGCGCTGGGTGCGTTCAACGACAACATCTACCGGCAGGCGATCATCGGCCTGCTGTTCTTCCTCGGCACGCCGATCGAAGAGCGCTCGCTGTACACCAACCTGGCCCCGGCGATCTTCATCCTGCCCTACTTCCTGTTTTCGGCCCTGGCCGGGCAGATTGCCGAGAAGCTGGAGAAATCGCGCCTGATCGTGATCACCACCAGCATGGAGATCGTGATCATGTCGCTGGCCGCGGTCGGCTTCCTTACCGAGAGCATGCCGGTGCTGCTGGTGGCGTTGTTCTGCACCGGCATGCAGTCCACCCTGTTCGGTCCGGTGAAGTACTCGGTACTGCCCTCCATCCTCAAGCCCGAAGAACTCACCGGTGGCAATGGGCTGGTCGAGATGGGGACCTCGCTGTCGATCTTGACCGGCATGATCGCCGGCGGCCTGATCTTCCAGCTGGCCGGCAGCCAAGGGCCGATCGTGGCCGCCACTGCGGTGATCGCGCTGGCCGTGGTCGGCAACCTCACCGCGCGGCTGATTCCCAAGGTCGACGCCGGCGCGCCGGATCTGAAGATCAACCTGAATCCGCTGCCCGAATCACTGGCCGTGCTGCGCATGGCCAAGAAGCAGAAGGCGGTCAGCAACGCCATCCTCGGGGTGTCCTGGTTCTGGTTCGTCGGCACCATGCTCACCTCGCAGCTGCCCACCTATGCCGAGGTCAACCTGGGCGGCGGCTCCACGCTGTACATCTTCGCGCTGGCGTTGTTCTCCATCGGCACCGGCACCGGCTCGCTGTTGTGCGAAAAGCTGTCCGGGCGCACCGTCGAAATCGGCCTGGTGCCGCTGGGTGCGTTCGGCATGACCGCCTTCATGCTCGACCTGTACTTCGCCCGCGCCGGCGAATCGGCCGCGGCCGGGATGTCGATCCTGCAGTTCGTGCAGCACGACGGCAGCGTGCGCATCATCATCGACCTGATCGGCATCGGCCTGTTCACCGGCTTCTTCGTGGTGCCGTTGTTCGCCCTGATCCAGAGCCGCACGCCGAAGTCGGAAATGTCACGCGTGTTCGCCGCGCTGAACATCCAGAACTCCGGCTTCATCGTGCTGGCGGCGATGCTGGGCCTGCTGACCCAGCGCCTGCTCGGCTGGACCATTCCGCAGTTGTTCCTGGCGTTGGCCATTGCCAATGCGGTGGTGGCGATCTACATCTTCACCATCGTCCCCGAATTCCTGATGCGCTTCCTCAGCTGGGTGATGGTGCGCGGCCTGTACCGGCTGCGCCTGCATGGCATTGAAAACAACGTGCCCGACGAGGGCGCGGCGTTGATCGTCTGCAACCACGTCAGCTACATGGACGCGCTGATCCTGTCGGCCACCATCCCGCGCCCGGTGCGGTTTGTCATGTACTACAAGATCTTCAACATTCCAGTGATGCGCTGGATCTTCCGTACCGCCAAGGCGATTCCGATCGCCGGCGCACGCGAAAATCCGGCATTGATGCAGGCGGCCTTCGACGAGGTGGACAAGGCGCTGGCCGATGGCGAACTGGTATGCATCTTCCCGGAAGGCGCGCTTACCGGCGACGGCGAAATGGCCGCGTTCAAATCCGGGGTAGAGAAGATTCTCGAACGGCGCCCGGTACCGGTGGTGCCGATGGCGCTGCGCGGCATGTGGGCCAGCATGTGGAGCCGCCGCGATACCCGGCTGGGCCGCATGCGCGTGCCGCGTCGCTTCCGTGCGCATGTTGAAGTGGCTGCCGCGCCGGCGCTTCCTGGCCAGGGGGCCACGGCCGAAGGGCTTGAGCAGCAGGTGCGGCAGCTTCGCGGTGAAAACGGCTGAGACCTAGTCCCGTCTGGATGTAAACGCATACATCCGGGCGTCCATCGGGTAAATTAGCGCCGGGGAAGTCCGATCCGCGCAGGCCAGCGCGGGCTGCGGCAGACAATCATGCTTACCGTTTGTTGCACCGATCGATGACGTTGCCACTGTGTGTGCGTGTGCTTCACCCTGTTCCACGCCCGTCAAATCCACCCAAGAAAATGGAGTTTTTCAGATGAACACCACTGCCGCACAAATCCCGAACCACCTGGTCTGGGCCATTCTGGCCACCCTGTTCTGCTGCCTGCCGGGCGGCATCGTGTCGATCGTGTACGCCGCCCAGGTCAACGGCAAGATCGCCGCGGGTGACCTTGCCGGTGCGCGCGACTCGTCGGACAAGGCCAAGAAGTGGGCCATGTGGTCGGCCATTGCCGGCGTCATCGTGGCCGTGCTTTACATCGTGCTGGTGATGGCGATGGGCGGCCTGGGCGCGCTGAGCAACAGCGGCTACTGATCAGCACCGGGACGGCCTGGCCAGGCAACCGTCATGGGTTGCCTGGCCGGGCCGTTCGCTCCTCATGCCACGGCCTTCCCGTACCACGCTTGCCCGCTGGGGCCCCACGGCACTGGTTGCCGGCTTGGGCGCAGGCGCGATCGTGGTGTTGCGCAACGTCAGCCCCTACGGCGCCAACAGTCCGCTGCCGGGCTGCCCGTTGTATGCCCTGACCGGGCTGTACTGCCCAGGCTGCGGCAGCACGCGCTGCCTTTATTCGCTGGTTCATTTCGACTGGCAGGGCGCCTTCGCGATGAACCCGCTGCTGGTGGTTTCGCTGCCGTTCCTTGCGCTGATGCTGCTGCACGGTGCCGGGGTGCGCATCCGCGCGCTTGAACCGTTGATGCGCGTGCTCGCCAACCCGGTGTTCTGGCTGGTGCTGCTGGTGGGATATGCGGTGCTTCGCAACCTGCCCTGGCTGCCGTTTGCCTGGCTTGCGCCGGGCTAGTTCACTGCAGTTGCCGGGCAGCGCCCGGCATCACCGGGTCAGGTGACCCAGCCGGCAATCACCAGCAAGGCCAGCGCGGCCATCCACAGCAACAGCATCCGCCACACCAGGCTCATCGCATCGCGCAACTCCGGCAGCCGGCGCCATACCGGCACCATTCCGGCGTCGCTGTAGTCATGCGCCTCTTCGCGCAGCTCGGCGCTCACGCTGGCCCGCGCCACCGCACCAAGGAACACCGTCGAGCCCGCCCACTGGTTGCCGTGCGCCTGCCGCCACGCCTTGTAGGCGGTATCAAAATTGCCCACCAGCGCCATCGACAGCGACATCAACTGCGCCACCGGCCACTCCAGCCAGCCCAGCACCACGCGCGCGCCCACCACGCAATCGACCGGGGCCAGCGACCGCATCGGGCCCACCGCCAGCAACGCCAGCAAGCGGTACGCCAACGCGCCGGCCGGGCCCAGCAGCAGGAACCAGAACAGCACGGCGAACCAACGGCGCAGGGCGTTGAGCACCGTCGCCTCCACCAGCGAAGACACGTCCTCGTGCAGGCTGCCGCCGGTGGATTGAAGCTGTGCAATCGCTGCGTGCCGGGTCGGTGCGTCATCGGCGTCGATCACCGCTTCGACATCACGGTCCAGGTCGCGCGGCCCCCAGCAGATCACCAGCGTGGCCACGCCCAACAGCAGCGACGGCAGGCCGAACAGGCGGCCGTGCAATGCCCACTGCAGCAGCAACAGTCCCAGCACCCACGGCAACACCGCCAGCATCCCGCCCTGCCGGCTGCGCCAGAACCCGTTCTCGGCGGCGCGCCGGTCCAGCCACTGCAACCAGCGCCGATACAGTTCGAAGCGGCGCAGCGCCACGGCCGCGGCAGGTGCGACATGGCCCAGGGCCAAGGCAACCAGCACGGCAACCAGGGTGGTGAACATGTATGCCTCCGGCGCGGATTCTGGCCGCTACTATGCCTTGCGACCCGGCAATTCCCCGGGCCGTTGGTAATGTACGCTGCCACGTGTTCAGCCAGCGGCAACGCCTGCCCGGCTCAGGTGACCTGCTGGCGGTACCAGTGCTCGATCAGGCTGCGCGAGATGGAGATCGGCGGCGACAGGCGGATGCCCTGGCCGTCATCGTCGACATCCCGCGCCAGCGCCGCCCCCACTTCCTCGGCGGTGAACCAGCGCGCGTCTTCCAGCTCGCCGTCCACCGTAGGTAGGTCATCCTCGGCCGTGGCGGCAAACCCCAGCATCAGCGCGCCCGGGAACGGCCACGGCTGGGTGCCGAGATAGTGGCATTGGCGCACCCGCACCTTGCTCTCTTCGTACACTTCACGCACCACGGTCTGCTCCAGCGATTCGCCCGGCTCGACGAACCCGGCCAGCACCGAATAGCGGCGCGGCGCCCAGTTGGCCTGCCGCCCGAGCAGCAGCCGCCCGTTGTTTTCCACCGCCACGATCACCGCCGGGTCCACCCGCGGATAGTGCTCGGTGCCGCACTGCCCGCAGCGCCCGACAAAACCACCGCGCGCAAAGGCGATGCCGCCACCGCACACCCCGCAGAAGCGCGTGCGCGACTGCCAGTACGACATCCCGCGTGCATAACAGAATGCGCTGGCATCGGCGGCCGACCACGTCGTGGCCGATTCGCGCAGGTCCACCCGCTGCGGGGCGCTGACGTCCACCGCGGCCGCTTCCACCGAGAACCACGCGCGCTCGCCGCGCAGGCCCAGGAAGACCGCCGTACCCGGCCCACCGCCCACCTGCGCACCGCTCAACGGCAGCGGCTGGCCATCCTCGCCGGCCAGCGCGCGACCGTCCGGGTCCAGGACCAGCACCTGCGCGTCGGGCCATAACCGCGCCAACGCATCGGCGTCCTGGCGCAGCGGATCAGCACGTTCAAGGGGTTCGGTGGTGAAAGCAAAGCCGGACAGCGGCGAAGAAAGTTTCGACATGGCGCAAGCCTGCCCACATTCCCCCACACTGGCAAGCGCCGGCCGCCGCATCGGGCCGCCGGCGCGGGGCGTTACATGCTGAAACTGCTGCCGCAGCCGCAGGTGGTCTTGGCGTTCGGATTGCGGATCACGAACTGCGCCCCGGTCAGGCTCTCGGTGTAGTCCACCTCGGCGCCCATCAGGTACTGCAGGCTCAACGGATCCACCAGCAGGGTGACCCCGTTGGTATCCACCGCCAGGTCGTCGTCGGCCCGGTTCTCATCGAATTCGAAACCGTACTGGAAGCCGGAGCAACCGCCGCCCTGGATATAGACCCGCAGGGCCAGCGAGGCGCTGGCCTCGTCCTGGATCAATTCCTTCACTTTGGCCGCAGCGGCCTCGGTGAAGTTCAGGGGACGGTCCAGCGATTGGTAGTTCGGCGCGGCGACAGGGGCGCCGGGCAGGGAAACAAGCGTGCTCATGTCCCCAGCATGGGGGCGCATGGGCACGCTTTCAAGCATTCAGCCGTTCAGGCCATCGCCTCGGCCAGCTTCTTGCGGGCCGCGCCTTCCTTGCCCTTGTCGGCGCTGTCCTCGGCCGGCGGCGGCAGGGCCGCCATCTGCGCGTTGCCGTGGATCAGGCGGCCGGTCAGCTGCGCGCCGGCGTTCATTTCCACGACCTGGTAGTGGATGTTGCCGCTGACGCGCGCGGTCGGGGTCAGTTCGACCCGTTCGGTGGCGTGCACATCACCGTCCAGGCGACCGCTGATCACCACCACCTGGGCGCGGATCTCGCCCTCGATGCAGCCCTGTTCGGCCAGGGTGATGGTGGCATTGGCCGCACCCTCGGCGGCGATCACCTTGCCCAACACGGTGCCCTCCACGTACAGGCCTCCGCTGAATTCCACATCGCCACGGATCACCACCTGCGCGCCGATCAGCGCGTCCACGACCAGATGTCCGTCGCGGTTGGATTTGTTGCTGCCAAACATGGGCTTACTCCCCTTCTTTCGCCGATGGTGCCGCCGGTGCGCCGGCCTGCTTCCAATCAAAAACCTGGGTGGCGCCCCCCGCGCCTGATCCCAGCGTGACCCGCACACGTTGCGGGGTAAAGTCTTTCGGCAGGATGATGCTGCCGGTGAGCTGCTGGAAGTACCGGAAGGAATACTCCTGGCCCGGCACCTTGGTGCGCTGGTGCAGCTCGTCCCAGCTGACCGAGGTCAGCTTGCCGCCTTTGACGCCTTCCACGGTGAAACGCATCTGCCCCTGGCTGATAGCGCCGCGGTTGAGATTCTGGGTGAGCACCACCGCGTACTGCCAGGTGCCGCCGGTTTCGGGCGAAAACTCGACCGAATGGGTGTTCAGGCCCTTGCGCTGGCTGGTGGCCCCCACCAGCCGTTCGTAGAAGGCCACATCGGCGCGCAGCCCGGCAATTTCTTCATCGCGTTCGCCCAGCGAGGTCTGCACCTCGTTGTTGGCCGCGCGGCTGATGCGGTCCGAGGCCTGCAGCGTGGCCTGGCGCTGCTGCAGCTCGACCACCTGCTGGTTGAGCGTCTCGGCCCGGGCCTGTGCCGCGCCCAGCTGCTGGCCGGCCTCCCCACCGGGGCCGGCCGTCCAGCGGCCGATCAGGACGGCCAGGATGACGCTGACCAGCCACACCCCGGCCAGAATGGCCAGGCGGCGGCGATCCTGCACGGGCGGCGTGCCGGGCCGGCGGATCTGGATACGCGACGGTGTCGGATTGTTCATGGCGGATGTCCGCGGCAGCGCGCTTGGCGATACCGGCACGGCCCCTGTCGGAACGAACGACTGGCTAGTGTAAATCAGGGTCGGGGCATTTCACGCGCCGGCGGCGGTGGCCGGCGGTGGCGTTCATCGACGTCATCCCCGATAGTGTGGGCCTGTGCACACTTTGCAGCCGGAGCGCGTGCCATGTCCGAAGCCCATCTGTTCGTCATCGGCATCCTGCTGGCCTGGCTGGCCGGCATCCGGGTGTACCTGACCGTGTTCGGTGTGGGCCTGGCCGGGTTGCTCGGCTGGGTGGACCTGCCGCCGGCGCTGCAGGCCACCGAGTCGTATTGGGTGCTGGGGACCTCGGCGGTGCTGGCCATCGCCGAGTTCTTCGCCGACAAGATCCCCGGGGTGGACTCGGCCTGGGACCTGGTCCAGACCCTGGCCCGGGTGCCGGCGGGTGCATTCCTGGCGGCGGCCACGCTGTCGCCCGGTGGCGAACTCAGCGGTACCGCACTGGTGGCCGGGGCCGGCGTGGCGCTGGCCAGTCATGGGCTCAAGTCCGGCACCCGCGCCCTGCTCAACACTTCGCCCGAACCGGCCAGCAACTGGGTGGCCTCGGTTGCCGAGGACACCGTGGTGGTGGGCGGGCTCGCGCTGGCGCTGGCGCACCCGTGGCTGGCGTTGATCGTGGTGGTGGGTTGCAGCATGATCGGCGCGCTGGTGGTGTGGCTGGTATGGCGCACGTTGTGGAAGGGCATGCGCTGGCTGCTGGGGCACACCGCCGAGCGCCCGGCCACGCTGTCGAACCGCGACGTGCTGCCACCGTAAACGCAGGCATGCACGGCATAATTGCGCCGCAGACTGGGAGTATTGATGGCCGTCACCGACAACGTTGTTGCATCCGCCCGCGCCACGCGCGCTGAAACCCCGCCGGCCGACCATTGGCAACGTTGGGTCGGCAGCGCCGCGCCGGTTGCGGTTGCGCCGGACAACGTGGTGCCGCTGAAGGCGGCCATCGGCGCCGCCGGGGCACCGCCGCCGCTGCCGCTGGAACCCCCGTCGTCCACCGAAGGCGACGACGCCGCCGCGCCGCTGGGCCTGGATGCCCCGTATCGGGTGCTGATCGTGGAAGACGACCGTTCCCAGGCGCTGTTCGCGCAGAGCGTGCTGCATGGCGCCGGGATGGAGGTGATCGTGCACAGCGATGCCGAAGGCGTGCAGCAGGCCATCGCCGACAACCGCCCCGACCTCATCCTGATGGACCTGCACCTGCCCGGCCTGGATGGCATGCGCCTGACGGCGCTGATCCGCCAGCAACCCGGCCAGCAGCTGCTGCCCATCGTGTTCCTCAGTGGCGACCCGGACCCGGAACGCCAGTTCGAAGTGCTCGACAGTGGCGCTGATGATTTCCTCAGCAAGCCGATCCGCCCGCGCCACCTCATTGCAGCGGTGTCCAACCGGATCCGCCGTGCCCGCGCGCAGGCGGCCATGCAGCCCGGCGCGAATGGCGCCCCGGCAATGAACAACCCCGAGACCGGCCTGCCCACCCGCCACCATGTGATGCAGCAGTTGGCCGCCTCGCTGGCCCACCGTGACCACGGCGGCCTGTTCTTCATCGAAGTGGCCAGCGCGCTGGGCCTGCGCGAGCGTTACGGCTACGCCGCGTTCGAGCGCTTGATGGTGCAGGCCGCGCAGCGGCTGGCCGAGGCCGCCCAGCCGAACCTGCTGGCACGGCTGAACGACAACAGTTTCCTGGTACTGGCGCGTGGCATCGACGAAGAAAGCCTGGATGGCGTTGCGCAGAATCTGCGCGAGCAACTGTCCGCGCGCGCCTTCGTCATCCGCGACGACGAGTCGGTGCACCTGCGCGGCGTGGTCGGCCATGCCCAGTTGTCACTGGGATTCAACGAC
Organism: Bacillus subtilis subsp. subtilis; assembly: GCA_021733645.1. Classification (GTDB taxonomy): domain Bacteria; phylum Pseudomonadota; class Gammaproteobacteria; order Xanthomonadales; family Xanthomonadaceae; genus Stenotrophomonas. Next base: position 74,864 of record JAHREJ010000016.1, read on the forward strand.
GCCGGCACCGCCCTGGAAGCGGTCGAACGCACCACGTTGCAGGCGCGCCTGCTCAGCGCCGGGGTGGCCGCGCATGTGCGCCGCGAGGATGTCGCCTCACTGGAACACCTGGCCCTGCTGGAAGGCCAGCTGGAATTGGCCTACCAGCCCATCGTCGCGGTGGCCGGCGGCAACACCGCGCAGTACCAGGTACTGCTGCGGCTGCGCCAGGCCGATGGCAGCGTGCTGGCCGCCGGCCAGGTGATTCCGGCGGCCGAAGCCGCCGGGCGCATCGCCGACCTGGACCAGCAGGTACTTGACCACGCACTGGGCCTGCTGGATCTGTACCGGCATGCCACCCAGCCGCTGAGCCTGTTCGTGTCGCAGTCGCTGCGCACGCTGGCCCGCGATGCGTTCGCCGATTGGCTGCTGGAATCGCTGGCACGCCGCCAGATCACCGGCGATGCGCTGGTCATCGACGTGCGCCTGCCCGATGCCCTGATCCATGCCGTCACCCTGCAGCAGTTCTGCTCGCGCATGAGCGCGGCCGGCGTGCGCTTCTGCCTGAGCCAGTTCGAACCGGGCAGCGAAGCCAACGCACTGCTGACCCAGTTGCCACTGAGCTTTGTGCGCATGGCCGCACGGTTCTCCAGCAACCACGCCAACCAGCGCACCCGCGACGAACTGCGGGCGGCCATCGACAACGCACACCGCGCCGGCCTGCAGATCATCGGCCAGCAGATCGAAGATCCCCAGGCGGCCGCCGCGATGTGGATGGGCGGGGTCGACTTCATCCAGGGCAACATGGTGCAGTCGGCCGGCAGTGAACTGAACTTCGACTTCCACAACGCGGTGTTGTGATGACGACCACCCAAGGACGGGTACCCCGCGCACTCTGGCTGGCCGCGATGGCCGCCGCCGTTGCAGGCACGGCCGCGATGATGGCCGCCATCGGCAGCCGTGGCCCCTGGGCGGCGATCGCCGCGGGGGCCGCACTGGCCACGATGATGGCCAGCCTGTCGTGCGTGCAGCGCTGGCGTGACATCCAGCAGCGGCTGCAGCAGCTGCAACGCCGCGGCGACGCGTTGGCCGACGAGCGCGACCAGCTGCAGCATGCGGTGCAGCAACAGGATGTACTGGAGCAGGCGCTGGTGCAGGCCAAACAGGCCGCCGAAGCCGCCGCGCTGGCCAAGGGCGAGTTCCTGGCCACCATGAGCCACGAGATCCGCACCCCGCTCAACGGCATCCTGCCCATGCTGGACCTGATCGCAGGCGGCCAGCTGGGCAGCGACCAGCGGCAGATGCTGCAGACCGCCACGGTCAGCTCGCAGCAGTTGCTGCGCATCGTCGATGACATCCTCGACTACTCCCGTCTGGAGGCCAAAGGCCTGGACCTGGAGATCACCACGTTCAACCTGCGCGAACTGCTGGAAGGCCTGGTCCAGTTGATGCAGCGCACCGCCGACCCCAAGGCGCTGAAGCTGTCACTGGAACTGGACCCGGCGGTACGCCTGTCGGTTCGTGGCGACCCGGTGCGGCTGCGGCAGGTGCTGGGCAACCTGCTGGTCAACGCCATCAAGTTCACCGAACGCGGCCACGTACGCGTGCGCGTGCAGCGCCAGGGCGAAACCAGCGCGCAGCACCAGCTGCGTTTTGAAGTGATCGACAGCGGCATCGGCATCGATACGGCCCTGCAGTCGCGGCTGTTCCAGTCCTTCAGCCAGGCAGATGCGTCCACCACGCGCCTCTACGGCGGCACCGGGTTGGGGCTGGCCATCTGCAAACGCATCATCGACCTGATGCACGGGCGCATCGGGGTCAACTCCACCCCGGGCCAAGGCGCCACGTTCTGGTTCGAGATTCCGCTGCTCAAGGTCATCGGCGACCTGCCCGCTCTGGGCAGCAGCACCACCCGCGCATTGCTGGTCAGCACCGATGCGGTGCTGGCCCAGCGCCTGGATCGCGTGCTGCAGCACCATGATGTGCGCCTGCATGTGGTCGACAGCGCCTCGGCCGCGCTGGACATCCTGCGTGCACCACAGCGGCCAGGCATCGAGCCGGTACTGAGCTGGGTGATCGCCGATACCGACGCACTGAGGCATGGCGCCGCCGCGCTGCATCGCGCCGTATTGCGCGACGGGCGCGACCCGCCGCCCAAGCTGCTGTGGTTGCAGGGCGCCGACGCACTGGCCCCGGTGCTGCTCGACGATGCACTGCCGCTACCGCGCGATGCGGCCGACAGCGAACTGCATGCCGTGCTGCGCCCCGCCACCCCCACCGCACGTCCGGCCCCGCTCTTGGCCGAGGTGGCTGCCGATGCCCCCGCCGCGGCATCCCCGCAGCTGGGGCTGCGCGTGCTGCTGGTGGAAGACAACAGCGTCAACCTGGCCGTTGCCCAACGCCTGCTGCAGGTGCTGGGCTGCAGCGTGATCACCGCCACCGACGGCGAGCAGGCGCTGCAGTGCCTGCACATCCAGCGCGTGGACCTGGTGCTGATGGATTGCCAGATGCCGGTACTGGATGGCTACCAGGCCACGCGCCGCTGGCGCGCGCTGGAAGCGGACACCGGCGCGGCCCGGCAGCCGATCGTGGCGATGACCGCCAACGCGATGGCCGGCGATCGCGAACGCTGCCTGCAGGCGGGCATGGACGACTACCTGTCCAAGCCGGTCAGCCGCGCCTCGCTGCAGGCCTGCCTGCAGCGCTGGCAGGACGGGGTGGTGCCGTTGCCGCCGCGTGCACCCCGCGTGCCGGGCTCGGCCGATGTACCGACGGGCCCGGCGGCATCGGAAGCGGCCGCCGCCACCGACAGCGCCGACGGTGCGCTGCCCATCCTGGACACCAGTGTGCTGGACGAACTGCTGGAGGTGATCGGCGCGCAGACCGCGCACATCATCGGCGTGTTCCTGGATGACACCCCGGCCTTGATCGGCCAGTTGCAGGACGCATCGGTTGCCGCCGACCTGGACCAGCTGCGCGCGCTGGCGCACAGCCTCAAATCCGCCAGCGCCAATGTGGGCGCCAGTGCGCTGTCAGCGGCGGCGCGCCGGATCGAGCATGACGCGCGCGCCGGCACGCTGGAACGCCCCGCGGTGGCGGTGGCGCTGCTCATCGCCGAATTCGCGCGTGCACGGATCGCGCTGGCTGGCTATCAGAACAGCCTGCGCGCGCCGTTGCAGGGCTGACTCAGTCGTCCAGCTTGGTCAGCAGGTAGTTCGGCTCGCTGATGCGCTCGATCAGGTCCAGCTGCGTCTCCAGCCAGTCGATGTGCTCTTCCTCGGAATCGAGGATCTTCACAAACAGCTGGCGGCTCACGTAGTCGCCCACCGCATCGGCATGGGCCACCGCATCGCGCAGGGTAACCACGCCATCGCGCTCCAGCGCCAGATCGCACTGCAGGATCTCGGTGGGGTTCTCGCCGATACGCAGTTTACCCAGCGCCTGGAAATTGGGCAGGCCCTCCAGGAACAGGATGCGATCGGACAGCATGTCGGCATGCTTCATTTCTTCGATCGATTCCTTGTACTCGTGATCGGCCAGTTCCTTCAGGCCCCAGTTCTTCAGCATCTTGGCGTGCAGGAAGTACTGGTTGATCGCGGTCAGCTCGTTGTAGAGGACCTTGTTGAGGAATTCGATGACTTTGGCGTCGCCCTTCATGAGCCTGCTCCTGCTGCGTGTGAACGCGCGCACTGTAGCGCTTCCCGGCAACCCATGAAGGAACGCGAATCGTGCTCAGTTGCGCGTACCGCGCCATTGAGCCCCACGCCCACCAACCGCTGTGCTGGCCTGAACGCAGCCCACAGCGCACCGCCCTGCAGGCGGTGGGGTTCAAGTGTTCAAGGGGATATCCAGCGGGCGCCGCGCAGACGCGCGGGCAGTGCTCAGGCGACCTGGGCCAGGCCCAGCACCGGCAGCGGCAGATCATGGGTGGCGCCGAACCTGGCCAGCAGGTCGGCGGCCATGTCCAGGCAGGACCCGCAGGTGGCGCCACAGCCGGTACGCATGGTCAGTTCGGACACGCTCGTCACACCGCTGTGGGCGGCTTCACGGATCTGGTGGTCGGTTACCCCGTTGCAGATACAGACGTACACGTGCGGACTCGGCAGGCAGACCAGAAATGGCCTGCCGCTATTCAAATCGAAACGAGAATGGTTGTCAATTTCGTATCTGAATCATTCTCGATACGGTTCAGCGAGGTCGTCGGCCACGGCTGCCGCGCGGGGCGCGGCCGACCGTTCAGGGCTCGCCCTTGGCCTTCCTGGGCCAGTAGCCCCGCTTGGGTGGCGGTGTGCTGCGCTTGCGCGGCCGGTCATGCCCGGCGGTGTTGCCAGGCATCCAGGCCTCCTGGGCCGATTTGGGCATCGATTCCACCCCGGTACCGGCCACCCCGCGGGCCAGCGGCGCCAGATGCCGCAGCGCGCGTGCATAGACGCCTCGCTTGAACATCACCACATGTTCGACCGGGTACCAGAAATCGACCCAGCGCCACTGATCGAACTCGGGGCTGTCGGTATGGTCCAGCGTCACATGGGATTCGTCGCCGGCCAGGCGCAACAGGAACCACACCTGCTTCTGGCCGATGCAGACCTGCTTTTCATTGCGGCGGATCGCCCTTGCCGGCAGCCGATAGCGCAGCCAACCCGGCGTCGCACCGAGGACTTCGACATGCTCGGGCAACAGCCCCGTTTCTTCGTGCAACTCGCGATACATGGCTTCGACGGGCGTCTCGTCGGTATTCATGCCGCCCTGCGGAAACTGCCAGCCATCCCGGCGCACACGTCGTGCCCAGAACACCTGCCCGTCTTCCCGCATCAGCACAATACCGACGTTCGGTCGATAGCCGTCCGGATCGATCACGATGCGGACTCCTAGAAAAATCTACTGATCGGGACTTTGACACGCCGGCTGCCCACTCACAAGCGTGATGAAAAAGTGTTGACAGATCTCGGATACATCTCCAGAATTACCGGCTCCCTAGGCTATGTAGCTCAGCCGGTTAGAGCACAGCACTCATAATGCTGGGGTCGGTGGTTCGAGTCCACCCATAGCCACCAAGTTCTGCTTGGTTTTGTAGGGAAAAAGTGCAATACTTGCACGCAGATATTGCCCCGTCGCCAAGCGGTAAGGCACCTGACTCTGACTCAGGCATTCGGTGGTTCGAATCCATCCGGGGCAGCCAAACAAACAGAAAAGGCCGATCGAAAGATCGGCCTTTTCTGTTTGTCTGGATGGATGGCTGGCTGGGCGCTTCGCACCCTCCACCCCAACCTTGCGCAGCAAGGTCGGGGTCCGCCTCATCTACCTCCACCTCCCCGCGCCTGTCGGCGCGCGCCCCTGGACTCCAAGGGAGCTGTTTCGCCTGATGGAGGGCTTGAGGCGCCAAGGCGCCACCGGGACGGATGAGCGGGCAGCGCTCGCCATCGTCGGCGGGGATGCGCCGCGCTTGACAGGCGATGACGCCAGCGCGGCCCGCAACCCGGTGATCGAAGAGCGGAATCGCAGTCACGACCATCGCGAGCGACGTCATCGGCTTGCGGAGGGGCGGCGCGGTTGCCGGCCAGCCGCCGGCACTACCGATTCGAGGCCGCCAGGCCCTTGCCTCGCCTTCCCATGCGCACCGGCCGAGCCGAGGCGAATGCGCAGAGTAGACGCTGTGGCTGTGGCTGTGGCTGTGGCTGTGGCAGCCGAGCATGGCTCGGCTCTACCTGCCCGCCTGTGGCAGCCGAGCATGGCTCGGCTCTACCTCTGCCCGCCTGTGGCAGCCGAGCATGGCTCGGCTCTACCTGCCCGCCTGTGGCAGCCGAGCATGGCTCCGCTCTACCTGCCCGCCCCTGCCCGCCCCTGCCCGCCTCTGCCCGCTTTAATGCCCCGCCCTGGGCGGCATCGCGCGCGCCACAAACGACAAAAGCCCGGCCGAGGCCGGGCTTTTGCTGTCCTCCCAGCGGGATCCCGAAGGATCCCACGCCAGGCGCGATGGATCAGCGCTTGGAGAACTGGGTGGCGCGACGTGCCTTGTGCAGGCCGACCTTCTTACGCTCGACTTCACGGGCGTCACGGGTCATGAAGCCAGCCTTGCGCAGCTCGGACTTCAGGGTTTCGTCGTACTCGACCAGTGCACGGGCGATGCCCAGACGGATCGCACCGGCCTGGCCGGTGGTGCCGCCGCCAGCGGCGGTGACCATGATGTCGAAGGTTTCGACGTTCTTGGTCAGTTCCAGCGGCTGACGCACGATCATGCGCGCAGTCTCACGACCAAAGAACTCGTCCAGCGGACGGCCATTGACGGTGATGTTGCCGGCGCCCTTGCGCAGGAACACGCGGGCGGTGGAGGACTTGCGGCGGCCGGTGCCGTAGTTTTGAGTGATAGCCATGATTAGATATCCAGAACCTGAGGCTGCTGAGCGGCGTGCGGGTGCTCGGAACCCGAGTACACCTTGAGCTTGCGGTACATGGCGCGGCCCAGCGGGCCCTTCGGCAGCATGCCCTTGACGGCGGTCTCGATGACACGCTCCGGGTGGCGCTCAAGCGCCTGGGCCAGAGTTTCGGTCTTCAGGTTGCCGATGTAGCCAGTGAAACGGTGATACAGCTTGTCCTGCAGCTTGTTGCCGGTGACGACAATCTTTTCTGCATTGATGACAACCAGGTAATCACCGGTATCAACGTGAGGGGTGTAGACCGGCTTGTGCTTGCCGCGCAGACGGCGGGCCAGCTCGGTGGACAGACGGCCCAGCGTCTTGCCGGAAGCGTCGACGAGATACCAGTCGCGCTGGACGGTCTCGGACTTTGCAGTGAAAGTGCTCATGAAAGAACTCAGGTAGGTCGGGCTCATTACGGCGCTGAACGGCCGGAACTCTGCCACGCGTTGTGAAGAGGCGGGATTGTACTGGGCCGCCCGGCCACATGCAAGTTGCCCCCGTCCCGGCTTGGCACACCGCCCGCAGGGGGCGAGAATCCACGGTCCCCCGCTGCACGCCGCCCCGCCATGACCGCGACCCGCCAGATCACCCCGCTCGATCACCTGCTGACCGAAGCCCAACGCGCCCTGGACACGGTGTTCGGCAACCCGCCGGCCAGCCGCCCCTACCCCGCGCAGGCCACCGCGGACGTACAGATGGGCGATGCCCAGCGCCGCCACGCCGCCGGGCTGATGCGCATCAACCACGTGGGCGAAGTCTGCGCGCAGGGCCTGTACTTCGGCCAGGCCGCCGTCGCCCGGGAGCCGCAGACCCGCGCCCACCTGCTGGAAGCGGCCCAGGAAGAAACCGACCATCTGGCCTGGTGCGCCCAGCGCCTGCGCGAGCTGGACAGCCGCCCCAGCCTGTTCAACCCCCTCTGGTATGCCGGCAGCTACACCATCGGCACCCTGGCGGGCCTGCGCGGCGACGGCTGGAACCTGGGCTTTGTGGTGGAAACCGAGCGCCAGGTCGAAGCCCATCTGGACGAACACCTGGACACCCTGCCCCCGGCCGACCTGCGCAGCCGCGAGATCATCAAGGTGATGAAGATCGACGAGGCCCGCCATGCCGACCACGCCGAGCATGCCGGCGCACGCAAGCTGCCGTTCCCGATCCCGTCGGTGATGGCGCTGGCGTCCAAGGTGATGAAGACCATCGCCTATCGCCTGTGAGGGCACCCCGGACCGACCCGCGGTCGGTACCTGCCGGAAAACGAAAACGGCCCGGTGTCTTCACACCGGACCGTCGTCGGTTGGCTTCCCTGGAACCGGCATCTGCGCAAACCGCAGGCGCCCCAGGGCGAGCTGTCCCGCCTGGCACCGCACCGCCGCCGGTTGCCCGGGGCGGCCGTGGCCATGCGATTACTCGGCCAGGTTGCGCCCGTGGAACAGCTCTTCGATCTCACGGCGCAGCAGCGCTTCGATCTTCATGCGTTCCTTGAACGACAGGTTCTTGGCCTTCTCTTCGAACAGGTACTGGTCCAGGTCGAAGTCCTTCAGGTGCATCTTCGTGTGGAAGATGTTTTCCTGGTAGACGTTGACGTCGAACATCTCGTAACGCGACTTGATGTTCTTGGCCAGGAAGTTCTGGATCGAGTTGATCTTGTGATCGATGTAGTGCTTCTTGCCCTTCACATCACGGGTGAAGCCGCGCACGCGGTAGTCCATGATCACGATG